>CAXTIC010000023.1:0-57213 GCA_964244255.1 uncultured Lichenihabitans sp.
CTATCTCAACACCATCATCACACCTCAATGCCGTTAACCCGGATTCGAAGCCCTGATTTCGTCGATTGTCCGCTTGCCCGTGCGTCGGCTTCGGCATATCCCCGCCGTTTCCCCGGACGCTCGCGCGATATGCCCTTTTCCCTCGACGCCTCGACGACCCTGCCGCGCGACGGGACCGACGGCGCGCTGGTCGGGCGTGTGTGGCGCCCCGATCTCGGCGGCCCCGCGGTCGTCGCCGTCCGCGAGGCGGGCGTCTTCGACATCACGCCCGCGTTCCCCACCGTGCGCGATCTCTGCGAAGGCCCACAGCCCGCGGAAGCGCTTTTCGCGGCGCGCGGCGAGCGCATCGGCGCGCTCGACGCGATCCTCGGCAACACGATCGAGGGCGCGCGCGACCCCGCGAAACCCTGGCTGCTGGCGCCCGTCGACCTGCAGGCCGTGAAGGCGGCGGGCGTCACCTTCGCGACCTCGATGCTGGAGCGCGTCATCGAGGAGCGGGCGCGCGGCGACGCCGGGGCCGCGGCAGGCATCCGCGCCGAGATCACACGGCTTGTCGGCGAGGACTTTTCCAAGTTGAGGCCCGGCTCGCCCGAAGCCGCCCACCTCAAGTCCGTGCTTGTCGCGCAGGGAGCGTGGTCACAATATCTCGAGGTCGGGATCGGCCCCGATGCGGAGATCTTCACCAAGGCGCAGCCGATGTCGGCCATCGGCACCGGCGCCGACGCCGGGCTGCACCCGGGTTCCTCGTGGAACAATCCCGAGCCCGAAGCCGTGCTGGCGGTGGCGTCGAACGGGCGCATCGTCGGCGCCACGCTCGGCAACGACGTCAATTTGCGCGACATCGAGGGCCGCTCGGCCCTCCTGCTCGGCAAGGCCAAGGACAACAACGCGAGTTGCGCCCTGGGACCCTTCCTCCGCCTGTTCGACGCGACCTTCTCGCTCGACGACGTGCGCGGCATGGAGATCAGACTGACCGTCGCGGGCGAGGACGGATACAGGCTCGAAGGCGCGAGTTCTCTGCGAAAGATCAGCCGCGACCCGGCCGACCTCGTGGGCCAGATGATCGGGCCGAACCACGGCTACCCCGACGGGGCCGTCCTCTTTCTCGGGACGCTGTTCGCGCCGGTGGAGGACCGCGACGCCCCGGGACAGGGGTTCACCCACAAAGTCGGCGACATCGTCACGATATCGGCGCCTGAACTCGGCGCGCTCGCCAACCGTATGCGGCTTTGCGCCGCTTGCGCCCCGTGGCACTACGGCGCGAGCCACCTCATGCGCCACCTCGCGCGCCGCGGTGTGTTGTAAAAGGATAGCGTCGGCGTCCATCCTCGCCTGTCGATCGCCTCGCCGCTTGGCGACCGCTCCGCAGGGCTTCGCTCCGCGCGGGCTTCGCTCAGGGCGGGGGCGGGGCGATGTCGAACGCAAGCGAGCCCTTATGCCGATCCGGCGCGGCACCCGCCGGGTCGCGGGGCGGGGCGGGAGTTTCGGAGTTTCACCATGACCGCTCACTTCAAGAATTTCATCGCCGGGGACTGGGCCGACGGCGTGGGCTTGGCCCCGAACATCAACCCGTCCGACACGGGCGACGTCATCGGCGAATATGTGCGCGCCAGCGCCGGACAGGCCCTGGAGGCGATCGCGGCCGCGAAGGCGGCCTTTCCGGCCTGGTCGCGTTCGACGCCGCAGGTGCGCCACGACGCGCTGCTGAAGATCTCGACGGAAATCCTCGCCCGCAAGGAGGAGCTTGGCCGCCTGCTGGCGCGGGAGGAAGGCAAGACGCTCCCCGAAGGCGTCGGCGAGGTCACGCGGGCCGGACAGATCTTCGACTTTTTCGCGGGCGAGGCGCTGCGGCTCACCGGCGACAAGCTGGCGTCGGTGCGGCCCGGCGTGGAGGTCGAGGTCACGCGCGATCCGATCGGCGTCGTCGGCATGATCACGCCCTGGAACTTCCCCATCGCGATCCCCGCCTGGAAGATCGCGCCGGCGCTGTGCTACGGCAATTGCGCCGTCTTCAAGCCGGCCGAGCTCGTGCCGGGCTCGGCGCACGCCTTATCCGAGATCATCGGCCGCGCCGGCTTGCCCGCGGGCGTGTTCAACCTCGTCATGGGGCGCGGCTCGATCGTCGGCGAGGCGATGCTCCACCACAAGGACGTGGCGGCCATCACCTTCACCGGGTCGGCCGCCACGGGTCGCACGGTCGCGCAGGCGTGCATCGGCCGGCTGGCGAAGTTCCAGCTCGAACTGAGCGGCAAGAACCCGCACATCGTGCTCGACGACGCCGACCTCAAGACCGCGGTCGAGGTCGTCATCCAGGGGGCGTATTATTCCACGGGTCAGCGGTGCACCGCCGCGTCCCGCATCATCGTGACCGAGGGCATCCACGACCGCTTCGTCGAGGCACTGGCGGAGCGCACGCGCGGCCTCGTCGTCGACGACGCGCTGAAAGCCGGCACGCAGATCGGTCCCGTGGTCGACCAGGGCCAGCTCGACAAGGACCTCGACTATATCGCGATCGGCAAGCGCGAGGGCGCCAAGCTGGTTGCCGGCGGCGAGCGCGTGCGGCGCGACAAGCCGGGCTTCTATCTCACGCCCGCGCTGTTCACCGAAGCGACGCTCGCGATGCGCATTTCGCGCGAGGAGATTTTCGGCCCGCTCGCGGCGGTGATCCGGGTCAAGGACTACGAGGAGGCGCTGGCGACCGCCAACGACACCGAGTTCGGCCTGTCGTCCGGCATCTGCACCACGAGCCTCAAATACGCGAGCCATTTCAAGCGCAACGCCGAGGCCGGCATGGTGATGGTGAACCTGCCGACGGCGGGGGTCGACTACCACGTGCCGTTCGGCGGCCGGAAGGGATCGAGCTACGGCCCGCGCGAACAGGGGCGCTACGCGGCGGAGTTCTATACGACTGTCAAGACGGCCTACACGCTGCCCTGAGACAGCGTCGCCGAAGCACGCTCGGCCCCGTCGCCCGCACGATCGAACGCGGGCGAATGCCGGCCCGGAAGCGCCGGCTGGGACACGTCCGGAGCCCTCGACAAGGACCCGGACGGGACGGCGGCGGCGCTTCGCAGGGCCGTCTTCCGCGCCGGCGAACCCCCGGGTCGGGCATGGACCGCCTCTACGCGGGCGACGATCCCTCGGACGCCGGCCTTCGCTCCGGGATCGCCCGCCAAGGCGGCCGGGTACACGTCCTCGGATGAAGCGACGCGGTTCTCGATCGCGCCGGACATGACCGTCGCTTTCCGTGCGGTAAGTATCGCGCTTTCAGGTGCCTCCTTCCCCTTCGCCCGCGACCATCTATCTTCGGGACGAGGAGAAACATCATGCACATGAGCGGCAACACCATCCTGATCACCGGCGGCGGCTCCGGCATCGGCCGTGCGCTCGCGGAAGCCTTCCTGGCGGAGGGGAACGAGGTCGTCATCGCGGGCCGCCGCAAGGCGCTGCTCGACGATGCGACGGCCGCGAACCCCGGCCTGAAGGCGGCGGTGCTCGACATCGGCAACGCCGAGTCGATCCGGAGCTTCGCGGAACGAATCAAGGCCGAGCACCCGGCCCTGAACGTCGTCATCCAGAATGCCGGTATCATGAAAACGGAGGAGCTACGGGATGGCGCGCTCGCCAACGCGGAGGCGACCGTGGCGATCAACCTGCTCGGGCCGATCCGGCTCACCGCGGCCCTGCTGCCGCACCTGCTGACGCAGCCAAGGGCCGCGATCATGACGGTTTCGTCGGGTCTGGCCTTCGTGCCGCTCGCGATGAACCCGACCTATTGCGCCACCAAGGCGGCGATCCATTCCTATACGGAATCGTTGCGCTACCAGCTGAAGGACACGTCCGTGCAGGTGCTCGAACTCGTGCCGCCTTACGTGCAGACGGGACTGACGGGGGAAAGGCAGGCCAGCGATCCCGCCGCCATGCCGCTCAAGGACTTCATCGCCGAGACCATGGACATCCTCAAGGCCTCGCCCGACGCGACCGAGATCCGCGTCGAAAGGGTGAAGCCGCTGCGCTTCGCCGCGGCGGGCGGCGGGTACGACGGCTTCTTCAAGACGTTCAACGACGCGATGAGCGCCGCCAGGGCCGGGCGGTGAAGACCCCGGTCGGGGAGGGCGGGCGGGCTTCGCGCGACGCCGGGCGGCCGCGACAAGGCGATCGGGTAAAGGGTATTGCCCTGTGAGGCTCGGCCCGATTGCTTCGCTCCGCTCGCAACGGCCGCTCGGCGCCGGTTTCCTTCGGCAGCGGCGACGATGCTCGTTGCGTTTCGGGGATCGACGCTCGATAGTTCCCGCTCGCGGCGCCGCCGTCGTTCGCGGTGCCGCCCTCGTTCGGGGCGGACGCTGGAGCGCTCGGGACCTTGACGCCCCTGCGCTTGGCTCAACTCAGGCGCGGAAAAGCCATGACCGAACCGCAATGTACCGTCCTCGTGTTCGGGCATGAGACGCTCGTCGACCTGATCCCCCGCGACGAGACGACTTACGAGGCGGTGCTCGGCGGCTCTCCGTTCAACACCGCGATCGGTCTCGCCCGCTTGGGCGTCCCGACCCGGATGACGGGGCGGTTGTCGAACGACACGATGGGCGACGCCTTCTGGGCGCGACTGGGCGATAGCGGCGTCGACGGCCGTTTCGTGCTTCGCACCCCCGAGCCGTCCCCCTTGGCCTTCGTCACGCGAGGAACGGCCGCGGCGGGCGCTCGGTACAGCTTCTATCTCACGGCCACGGCGTTCGACACGCCCTCGACCCTGCCGGTCGACTGGCCCGAACACGCCACCCACCTGCACATCGGCTCGTTTTCCGCGACCGTCGGCGCGCTCGGCGAGGCGGCGTTGCGGGCGCTCGCCGCGGCGGGAAGCCGCGCCACGACGAGCTACGACCCGAACATCCGACCTTTCGTGCTGCCGTCGCGGGCCGAAACCGTGCCGCTGGTCGAGGCGCGCGTGCGCCTGTCGACGCTCGTCAAGGCCAGCGAGGAAGACTTCGCCTGGCTCTATCCCGACACCCCGCCGAGCGAGGCGGCCGCGCGCTGGGCGGGTCTCGGGCCGAAGCTGGTCATCGTCACGCGCGGCGGCTCGGGCGCCGAAGTGCACTTCCGGGGCGAGCGCCTGGTGCAAGTCGCGCCGCCGGTCGAGGTGGTCGACACCGTCGGGGCCGGCGACAGCTTCATGGCGGCGCTGCTCTGCGCCATGGCGGGGGGCGGCGCGCTCGGGCCGAGCGCCGCACACCCGCCGAGCGAGGCCGAGGTCGCGGATTGGCTCATGTTCGCCATCGCGGCCTCCGCGATCACCTGTACCCGCAAGGGCGCCGACCCGCCGACACGGCGGGAGGTCGACACCGTGCTCGGGCGAGGCTGACCGGGCTTCAGCCTACCTCACAGCCACGCCGGCCGGCGCAGGTCGAGCGTCAGCGGGAATTCGCCGGGCCGTTCCTCGGCCGGAACATCGATCCGTCCGCCGGTATGCCCGAACGGCTGGAACCGGGCGCGGCGGCGCGCCTCGGCCTCGTAGCCGTTGACCGGGAACGTCGCGTAGTTGCGACCGCCCGGATGGCTCACCCCGTAGACGCAGCCGCCCATCGAGCGCCGGGCCCAGCGATCGACCAGTTCGAACGTGAGCGGCGCGTCGACAGGCGCGAGCGGCTGCATGGAGCGGGCCGGCTGCCAGGCCTTGAACCGCACCCCCGCGACCGCCTCGCCGGCGACCCCGGTCGGCGCGAGCGGCACGGGCCGGCCGTTGCACAGCACCGCGTGGCGGTCTGGCGTCGCGCCGGACAACTTGACCTGCACGCGCTCGACCGAGGAATCGACGTAGCGCGCCGTGCCCCCGATCGCGCCCTCCTCGCCGAGCACGTGCCAGGGCTCCAGCGCCTGCCGGATCTCGAGCGACACCCCGTCCCGCACGATCGACCCGTAGAGGGGGAACCGGAACTCGTGCTGCGCGGTGAACCACGCCGCGTCGAAGGCGTAGTTCGCCTCGCCGAGATCGCGCAGGACATCGGCGAAATCGGCCCACACGAAATGCGGCAGCATGAAACGGTCGTGCAGCGTCGTGCCCCAACGGGCGAGCGCCCCGCCCTGCGGCTCGCGCCAGAACCAGGCGACCAGCGCGCGCAGCAGCAATTGCTGCGCGAGGCTCATGCGCGCATCGGGCGGCATTTCGAAACCCCGGAACTCGACGAGGCCGAGGCGGCCGGTGGCCGTATCGGGCGACCACAGCTTGTCGATGCAGATTTCGGCGCGGTGGGTGTTGCCGGTGACGTCGACGAGCAGGTTCCGGAACAGCCGGTCGACGGTCCACGGCCGGATGTTGGGCGCGTGCGGCCCCGGTACCTGGGACAGCGCGATCTCGAGCTCGTACAGTCCGTCGTGGCGCGCCTCGTCGATGCGCGGCGCTTGGCTGGTCGGCCCGATATATTGCCCCGAGAACAGATACGACAGCGACGGATGGCGCTGCCAATAGAGGATGATGCTCTTCAGGAGATCCGGCCGGCGCACGAAGGGGGAATCGTTCGGCGCGGCACCGCCCAGCACCACGTGGTTGCCGCCGCCGGTGCCCGTATGGCGGCCGTCGACGAGGAACTTGTCGGCGCCGAGCCGAACGGCGCGCGCGTCCTCGTAGACCCCGCGCGTGACCGCGACGGCGTCGTCCCAGGTTCGGGCGGGCTGGACGTTGACCTCGATGACGCCGGGGTCGGGCGTGACCTTGACGACGTCGAGGCGGGGATCGTAGGGCGGCCCATAGCCCTCGATGTGGACGGCATGCCCGCCCTCGGCGGCGGCACCTTCGACCGCGGCCAGGAGTTCGAGATAATCCTCCAGTTTGTCGACCGGGGGCATGAACACGCAGAGCAGGCCGCCGCGCGGCTCGACCGCGAGCGCGGTGCGGACTTTCTCGTCGCGGAGCAAAGCCTTTTCGCCGAGGGGTGGCGCGGCACCGCTGGCGCGCTCTTTCGTCGAGGCGGCGAGTCCGTCGGGTTCGGGCAAGGGTTGGCGCGCCTCGGTCGGGTCCTGCGGCGCCGCGTAGGGGAAGCTCGACGGCGGGATGACGTCGAGGGCGTCGAGCGGCAGGCGAAAGCCGAGCGGGCTGTCGCCTGGCACCAGGAACAGGTGCCCGCGGCGGGTCCTCCAGTGCTCGCTCGCCCAATCGTCGCCGAAACGCTTGACCGGCAGCGCGAAGCCGGCCGGCGCGTCGAGCCCGCGGGCGAACACCCGCGCGATCCGGGCGCGGGCCTCGGGCGTGCCGACGGGCGCCGCGAGGGCGTCGACCTCGCGCGGCAGCGACGCTTCCTTCAAGATCCAATGCGCCGGGTCTTCGTAGGCCGGCTGCGCGCAATCGGGCGCGAGGCCGAGACGGCCCGCGATGGCGTCGATCAGCCGCCGCGCGTCGTCGGTCGTCGCCGTGCGCGGCCCGTTTTCGCGGGCGATGAGGTCCGGGTCACGCCAGATCGGCTTGCCGTCGACCCGCCAGTAGAGTGCGAACGCCCAGCGCGGCAGGCTTTCGCCGGGATACCACTTGCCCTGCGCGAAATGCAGGAATCCGCCGGGCGCGAAACGGTCGCGCAGGCGGCGGATCAGGTCGTCGGCGAGGCCCCGCTTGGTGGGACCGAGCGCCTCCGCGTTCCATTCGGGTGCCTCGAAATCGTCGATCGACACGAAGGTCGGCTCGCCCCCGGTCGTGAGCCGCACGTCTTGCGCGACGAGGTCCGCGTCGACGGCGCGGCCGAGCGCGTCGAGCGCCGCCCAGGCTTCATCCGCGAACGGCAACGTGATGCGGGGCGCTTCCGCGACCCGCGACACCTCCATCACGTGATGGAACTCGATCTCGCAAGGGTCGATGAGCCCTGAAATCGGCGCGGCGGCACCGTAATGCGGGGTGGCGGCGAGCGGCAGGTGGCCTTCGGCGCACAGCAGCCCGGAGGTCGCGTCGAGCCCGATCCAGCCCGCGCCCGGCACGTAGGCTTCCGCCCAGGCGTGGAGGTCCGTAAAGTCCTGCCGCGTCCCGAGCGGCCCCTCGATCGGGTCGACGTCGGCCTTGAGCTGGATCAGGTAGCCCGACACGAAGCGCGCCGCGAGGCCGAGGTGGCGCAGCACCTGCACGAGCAGCCACCCTGAATCCCGGCACGACCCCGAGTTCAGCGTCAGCGTATCCTCGGGCGTCTGCACGCCGGGCTCGAGGCGGATGACGTAGCCGATCTCGCGCGCGAGGCGGCCGTTCAACCCGACGAGGAAGTCGACCGTCCGCTCCGGGGTACGCGGGATGCCGGCGAGGAACGCCGTCAGTTTCGGACCCGCCGGCTGGGTTTCGAGATAGGGGGCGAGTTCCGCCTTGGTTTCCGCGTCGTAGGCGAACGGAAAGGTTTCGGCCGAAGGCTCGACGAAGAAATCGAACGGATTGATGACGGCCAAGTCGGCCGTGAGGTCGACCTCCACCCGGAAATGGTCGGTCTTTTCAGGGAAGACCAGGCGGGCGAGCCAATTGCCGTGCGGGTCCTGCTGCCAATTGATGAAGTGCTCGGCGGGCGACACCTTCAGGGAGTAGCCCGGCACCGGCGTGCGGCAATGCGGGGCCGGACGCAGGCGCACGACCTGCGCGCCGAGCGTGATCGGCCGGTCGTAGCGGTAATCCGTAACGTGGTGGATCGCGGCGCGGATCGGCATCGCGAACTCCCGAAGGTCGAAAAAAGCGAAGGGAGCCGGCCCCCTGTCGGCGCCAACGTCGCCAGGGCAGTAGAGCGCGCATGAAATCGCGTCAACCGAAGCAGTTGCTGATATTTTGGGCGGCCGCGCCACGCGCGGAACGGGCGGGCGGTCTGCCGTTGGGTCGAGGCGGGGGCCTTGCCGCCCGCCCGAAAAGCTGCGCTCACCTGCGGTACCGGGTGACGCGAGCCGCACACCGGCCGAACCCCCGCGAAGGAGGCCCCATGACGACCGAACTGACCTACCTCGCCTGGACGCTCGTCCTTGCCCTCGTGCAGATCGGCCTGCCGGCCATCATGCGCACCGCGGAGACCGGCACGGGCTACAACGCGGGCGCGCGGGACGAGCCGGGTCCGCCGATCGGCAAGATCACCGCGCGCCTGCAGCGGGCGCAAGGCAACCTGTTCGAGACCCTGCCGCTGTTCGCCGCGGCCGTGCTGATCGCCCACGTCGCGGGCCGCGACGGCGCGCTGGCGGCCTGGGGCGCGGCCCTCTATTTCTGGGCCAGGGTCGTCTATTTGCCGCTCTACGCCTTCGGCGTGCCCTTCGTGCGTTCGCTCGTGTGGGTCGCGGCTGCCGCCGGCCTGATCATGGTCCTGGCGGCGCTGCCGGGGTAGGGCCACGCGCGACGGAGGTCGATCCGGGACGCGGCATCGAAGCCCTCCGTCATTCCGGCCGGCGCGCGTGTCCGCGCGCGACGGGCCGGAACCCAGCGCAAGGTTGACCCTTGCCGCCCATCCCGCGAGCTTCGATCGGCCGTCCTGGGTCCCGGGCTCCCGGCTGCGCCGATCCCCGGGATGACGGCGGGGGCGCCAATGACCTCTCGGATGTAAGCGATCACGAACCGCAGGCGGCACCGATCACATGTTCGGATAATTCGGCCCGCCGCCGCCCTCGGGCGGCACCCAGGTGATGTTCTGGGCCGGGTCCTTGATGTCGCAGGTCTTGCAGTGCACGCAATTGCCGGCATTGATGACGAAACGCGGGTCGCGTTTCGCGGCCTCGTCGGCATAGACGACCTCGTAGACCCCCGCCGGGCAGTAGAGCCGCGCCGGCTCGCCGTAGCGGGGCAGGTTCTCGCGAACCGGCACGCCGGGGTCGGCGAGAACGAGGTGGGCGGGCTGGTTCTCCTCGTGCGCCGTGTTCGACAGGAACACCGACGACAGCTTGTCGAAGCTCACGGTGCCGTCGGGCTTCGGATAGGCGATCGGCTTCACCTCGGCGAGCGGCCGCAATGTCGCGTGATCCGGCTTGCCGTGTTTCAGCGTGCCGAAGGGCGAGCCGCCGAACATCTGGTGGGACCACATGTCGAGCGCCCCGAGCGGCACGCCGACCGCGGTGCCGAAGCGCGACCACAACGGCTTCACGTTGCGCACGGGCCTGAGGTCCCGGCCGATGGCGGAAGCGCGCCACGCGGTCTCGTAGCCGCTGAGTTCGTCCCCGGCGCGGCCGGCCGCGAGCGCCGCGGCGGCGTGCTCGGCCGCCATCATCCCCGACAGGATCGCGTTGTGCGATCCCTTTATGCGCGGCACGTTGACGAAGCCCGCCGCGCAGCCGACCAGCGCGCCGCCCGGAAAGGTGAGTTTCGGCACCGACTGCCAGCCGCCCTCCGTGATGGCGCGGGCGCCGTAGGCGATGCGGGTGGCGCCCTCGAACATCGGCGCGATCATCGGGTGCGTCTTGAAGCGTTGGAACTCGTCGAAGGGCGACAACGTCGGGTTCGTGTAGTTGAGGTGGACCACGAAGCCGACCGAGAGAATGTTGTCCTCCATCCCGTAGAGGAACGAGCCGCCCCCGGTCGCGTTGCCGAGCGGCCAGCCGAACGAATGCTGCACGAGGCCGGGGCGATGCCGTTCGGCCGGCACCTGCCAGAGTTCCTTGAGGCCGATGCCGTATTTCTGCGGGTCGCGACCCCGGTCGAGTTCGAACCGGCGGATCAGTTCCTTGGCGAGCGAGCCCCGCGCGCCCTCGGCGACGAGCACGTATTTCGCCCGGAGCTCCATGCCGCGCGTGTAACCCGCCGTGATCGCGCCGTCGCGCCCGACCCCCATGTCGCCGGAGGCGACGCCCGCCACCTCGCCGCCGTCGCCGTAAAGCACCTCGACGGCCGCGAAGCCGGGATAGATGTCGACGCCGAGCGCCTCGGCCTTGCGGCCGAGGAAGCGCGCCACGCTGGCGAGCGAGCCGACGAAATTGCCGTGGTTGCTCATGACCTTCGGCATCAGCGCGTTCGGGATGCGCGCGCCCCCCGCCGGCCCCAGGAAGTAGAAACGGTCCTCGCTCACCGCGACCGTGAGCGGCCGGTCGGCTTCGTCCCGCCAGCCAGGCACGAGCGCGTCGAGGCCCCGGGGGTCGACCACGGCGCCCGACAAGATGTGGGCACCGACCTCCGAACCCTTCTCGATGACCACCACGGACATGTCCGGCGCGACCTGCTTCAACCGGATGGCCGCGGCCAGCCCGGCCGGACCGGCGCCGACCACGACCACGTCGAACGCCATGGCCTCGCGCGCGGGCTTGTCGAAGGGATCTGCGGCGGTGTTCGCTACGGCCATGACGGGTTCTCGCGGTCGCGCCGGTTCGCTTGTGCGCCGCTACCGTCTACCGGGCGGAAAACGCGCGCGCAAACCGGCCGCTGGGGGGCAGCGTCACTTTCCCGCCAGTCCGGCCACGCTCAGCAGCCGCCCGCCCAGCGCCTGGTTGGCGCCGATCACGAGCGCCACCGCGAAGACGTGCGTCAGCAGATCGGACACGGCGGCATCGTAGGGGTGAAAGAGGTTCAGCAGCGTCGCCGCCGCCCCCGCCACCGCGAGACCGCCGACCGCGGCCGTCAGCGCGGGCATCAAGGGGCAGGCGCGACGCACCATCGCGATCATCAGTGCCGACAGCGGCAGCGACAGGCCGACGATGAAGGCGACGCAGACCATCGATTCGTGCATCGAGGCGTCGTGGGTGCCCGGCACCGTCCAACCCCGCAGGCAGCCCATGCCGCTGGCGCCGACCCACAGCGCCAGGGCGGGAAGGGGAAGCAACGACCAGGCTCGGCCGCGGTCGGGACAGCTCAGTTCGAAGGCCGCGACCGCGCCGAGCACGGCGGTGAGCGTCGAGCCCACGACGGCGAGCCACATGTCGGGCACGGTGCGCAGACGCCGGGCGACGGCCGCGAGGTCGGCGCAGCTCGCGAGCGCGGCGGCGAGGAGGACGATCGCGGCGACGAACAGGCCCGCCCGGACAAGGGGGGGCGACAAGCGCCGCACCGGCGTGAGATCGGCGCCGAGGTCCCCGATGAGGGCGTCCAAGGGCCTGGACGTCGGCACGGCGGTCACGTCCCTTCCCCGAACCGGGCGCGCAAGGCCTTCAGCGCGCGATGCAGGTTGACCTTCAGCGCGCCCTTGGTTTTGCCGGTCGCCTCCGCGGCCTCGGTCAACGAAAGCTGGCGGAGCACGATCGCCTCCACCGCCTCGCGCTGCGCGGGCGGCAAGCCCGCCACCGCTTCCCCGACGATCCTGGTGCGCTCATCGGCGGTCCACGCCTCCTCGGGGTTCGGCCCGTGATCGGGATGGGCCTCGTAGGACAAGGGCGCGAAAACCTCCCTGTCGGCCTGGCGCCCGCCCTGGCGCAACAGGTCGATCGCCCGCCGTTGCGCGATCACGCTGAGCCACGCCGTGAAACTCCTCTCCGGGTCGTAGGTTTGCCGCGCGCGATGCACGGTCATCAGGACATCCTGGACGACATCGTCGACCCGGTGGTCGGTGACGCCGGTGCGCCGCGCCACGCGCTTGACCAGGGGGACGCAGACCCTGAGCAAAGCCTCGTAGGCGCCGCGGTCCCCGCCCTGGGCGGCCGCCATCAAGGCCGACATCAGGCGGTCGGCATCCCCGGCCCCCGATGCGGCCCCGCCCCTCATGCCGGCCCGGCCGAGGTCGCCCCGCCCGAGGTCGGCCCGGTCCGGACGGTGGTCGGATCAGGGGCCGGTGAACACCTCATCCGCTTGGAATAGCCGGCCCCGGCGCGGGCGTCGAGACGTCCTGCGGCCGGGCCGGGCATGGCTCGGCGCGCCCGATCGTTCTACGTGCGGCCGACGTCGCCCGTTACCTCCAGGCCGAGCGAGAGGCGGCGGCGGGCACGAGTCGGGGGCGGACGCCCCCGCGTTTCGCCCGCGCGCGCCGCGGACCCGGCCGTGTTCGAGACCGCCGATGCCGACGTGCCCACGGTCGTGCACGTCGCCTCCGGCGACAGCCCCCTGCCCGTGGGCAGCAGGATGCCGGGGTTTTCGGGCGCGACCGAATGGCTGAATTCCGAGTGAGGGGACGGGTGGGGCGCCGCCCGCGGGGCGGCCCATCGGCCTCGGCGAGGTCAGCGTCTCGACCGGTTCCCACGCCACGGGGACCCAGGCCCCCCGGAATCGGGAGGTTTCCCGAAGCCGATCCAGTCGCGGGCGTTGCGGGGAACATGCCTCGCGCCGGCAACGCCCCCTCATTTCGCGCCTTGTGAACCGGCAGCGGCCTGAAACCGCCCCCGCGGCGCGCTCAGAACCTGTATTCCGCCCGCCCCTTGACGGAATTGTCGGAGGCGTTCTTTCCGACCTGCCCGATATAGGCGAGGCCGAGCGTGACGTTCGCGGACGCCCGGTATTCGAACCCGGCTTCCGCCGCGAGCGCGTCCCGATCGATCGGCACGCCCGACGTCGAGAAATTGTTTCCCCCGGCCTCGAACGCGAGCACGGATTTCGGGTCGAGGTCCCCGAACGCGTGACGCCAGCCCAGGAAGGCCCGTGCGACCAAGGGCAGATCCTTGAACGGCGCCGCCTCGGCCCTGACGCCGAGGGTGGTCGCCTGGACGTCGGTGTCGCGTCCGGTTCCGGCGAGCGCCGCGATGCCGCCGGTTTCGCGGAACCCGTCCTGGTGGACGTGGACGGTGGCGGCGCCGACGACCGGCTCCAGCACCGCGCGCGGGAACTGGAAGCGGTAGCCGAGCTCGCCGAAGCCCTGGATCGTGCCGCCGCCGTAACGGGCGTGCTCGCTTTCCGCGAAGCCGGGAAAGGCCACCGTGCGCCGGTCGTCCGTCGTGTTGCCGCCGAACGCCGCGCCGAGCCGTATGTCGACCGCGCCATACCGCGCGCCACCGTAGACCGACCCGAAGATGCTCTCGAACGTGCCGCTGCTGCTGCGGTCCTTCACGCCATAGGCATCGCTGGTGTAGCCGCCGGCCACGCCCACCCGCCACGGCGTGCCGGGGGTCGACAGTTGCGTGTCGACGCCGAGCACGAAGCCGCCGAGCGAACGTTCGAGGGATGCCGCGTTGCCGTTGCCCCGCGTGCCGCCGAAATTGCCGAACGCTTCCCCCCAGGCCGTATAACCGAGCGGCACCACCGGCGCCGAACCGGGGATGGGCGCGTAGCAGTTGATCGGAACCGCCAGTTGGGGGCCGAGCTTGTCGAGCAATTGCCGCGCGTCGAGGCCGCTGCCGACCACGTTCCACAACCTGTCGAACAGGAAGGTGCTCACGATTCGGGCGTCCTGCACGGCCGCCGTCGTGGCGCTCGCGTGCACCTCGCCCGACGCCGCGTCGAAGGCCTGGCGTGCCCCCGCCGCCGTCTGCCCCAGGATGGCGTCGTACAGCGGGTTCGAGGGGCCGAGGCCCTGGATGGCCGCCGCCACGGCGGCCTGGTTCGGCGACCCCGCCACGCTCGGGAACGTGGCGCCGTTGCCGTTGAACCCGACGATCAAGGCGTTGGGCTCATAGATCAACGCCACGTTCAGGAACGCGAGGTTGCTGTTGTTGGTGACGTTAGCGAAGCGTCCCGTGAGCCCGCCGGCGGCCGACAGCACGGCGTATTGCGCCGCCGGGTTGAAGCCTCCGGACGCCAGGACGACATCGAGCGTGCCGCCGCCGATCGTGGCCGCGCCCGCGCTCGACACCCTTCCGTCCGCGCCCGAACCGTTCAGGTTCACGCGAAAGGTCGCGTTAGGCTGGAAGGCGAGGTTTCCGGACACGTTCAACGTGCCGTACGGGCTGAGCACGCCCGGGGCCAGCGTCCCGCCGCCGTTCACCGTCGTGGACCCCACCGTGCCGGTGCCGCCGAGCGTCGCGCCGTTGGCGACGAGCACCGTCGAGTTCGGGTCCGCGCCATTCACCGCGAGGGTGCCGGCCTGGACCGTCGTCGGGCCCGTGTAGGGATTGTTCGCGGTGAGGATCAGCGTGCCGCCGCCGGACTTCGTCAGGGCACCGCCCCCGGAGATCGGCCCGGCGACGATGTCCGTGTTCGCCCCGGTGTCGATCGTCGGGTCCTGGACGCCCGTGAACACGATGGCGTTCGGCAATGTCAGGTTCGCCGTGAAGGCGAGGGTCGTGTTGTCGTCCATGCGCAACGCGCCGGTCCCGAGCGCATCGGTGTTGCCGACCGCCAGCGTGCCGGCGCGCAGCAGGGTCCCGCCGGTGTAGCCGTTGGCGTCGGGAAGGAGGAGCGTGCCGCCGCCGACCTTGGCAAGGGCGCCGGCGCCCGAGATCGCGCCCGCGTAGGTGAGGTTGAACGCCTGCGTGTCGATCGTGCCGGCCTTGAGAAGGGCTGCGGCGGTGTTGAGCGTCAGCCCGTCGGCCGCCGCCTGGAGGGTGCCGCCGTTGAAGGTCAGCCCGCCGGCTCCAAGGGAACCGCTGTTGCCGACCGCGATCGTGCCGGCGTTCAGGAACGTGCCGCCGCCGAAGCTGTTGGCGCCCGGCAGCAGCAGCGTGCCGGCACCCTGTTTGCCGAGCGCGCCGGACCCCGAGATCGTGCCCGCGTAGGTCAAAGCGAAGCCTTGCGTGTCGATCGTGCCGCTGGCTGCCAGCGTCGCGGGATTGTCGAGCGTCAAGCCGTCGGCGGCGGCCTGGAGCGTGCCTCCGTTGACGGTCAGCCCCCCGGTTCCCAGGGCATTGTTGTTGCCGACCGCGATCGTGCCGGCGTTGAGGAACGTGCCGCCGCCGAAGCCGCTGCCGTTCGGCAGGACCAGCGTGCCGGTCCCCTGCTTCGACAGCGATCCGGCGCCCGAGATCGCGCCCGCGTAGGTCAGCGAGAATCCTTGCGTGTCGATCGTGCCGTTGCTCGCGAGAGACGCCGGATTGCTGAGCGTCAGGCCGTCGGCGCCGGCCTGCAGGGCGCCGCCGTTGAAGGTGAGCCCCCCGGTCCCGAGCGCGTTGTTGTTGCCGACCGCGATCGTGCCGGCGTTGAGCGACGTGCCCCCGCCGAAGCTGTTCGCGTTCGACAACAGGAGCGTGCCCGCGCCGAGCTTGGTCAGCGCGCCGGCCCCGGAAATCGCGCCCGCGTCGGTGAAGCCGAAGCTTTGCGTGTCGATCGTGCCGCCGCCGCGCCCGAGCGACGCGGGATTGCTGAGCGTCAAGCCGGCGGCGCCGGCCTGCAGGGCGCCGCCGTTGAACGCGAGCCCCCCGGTTCCCAGGGCATTGTTGTTGCCGATCGCGATCGTGCCGGCGTTGAGCACCGTGCCGCCAGTGAAGCTGTTGGCGTTCGAGAGCAGCAACGTGCCGGGCCCGGACTTCGTCAGCGTGCCGGTCCCGGCAAGCGTCGCGGTGACCAGGCCGCCGGATATGTTGAAGGCGGAAGCGGCGATCAGCGTTCCGTTCGCCACGGTGCCGCCCGACAGGTTGAGGCTGTCGACGCGGAAAGACTGCCCGCCGAGGCCGAGCACGCCCTGCGACTGGTTGAAGGAGCCGACCCCGCCCGCGACCGGCCCCAGAACGTTGAACGCGCCCGTGTTGGTCACCGAGCCGAGGCTCAGCGCGCCCGAAACGTTGACGGTGCCGGAGTCGACGAGGCTGCCCGCCGTCAAGCTGCCCGCCGTCGCCAGGACGCCGGTGTTGCCGATCGTGCCGAACGCCGCCGATCCGCCGGCGTCGACCTGGAAGATGCCGGCGTTGGCGAGCGAGCCGCTCGCCGTCACGGCGCCGCCGCCGCCGACCTCGAGAATGCCCGAGGCGACCGTCGTCGGGCCGGTGAAGGGGCTCGTGCCGGTCAGCAGCACCACGCCGGTGGTCACCACCGCGCCCCCGCCCGCGATGCCGCCCCCATAGGACCCGGCGTTGATCGTGGTCGTCGCGCCCGCCGCGTTGGTGACGGTGCCGCCCGTGCCTTGCAGGTTGGCGATGGTGGCGCTGTTGCCGTTGAAGTCGAGCGTTCCGCGGTTGACGCGGGTCGTGGCCGCGTTGGCGGTGATGAAGCCGAGCCCGGCGTTGCCCGCGCCGGCCTGCAGCGTGCCGCCGTTGACGGTCAGGCCCGCGTTGGCGCCGAGCGTCGGCGTGCCGCCGGCGAGCACGATGGTGCCCGTGTCGAGGGGTCCGCCGACGATCAGCGTGGCGTTCGCGCCGATCGTCAAGGGGCCGGCGATCGTGGCGAGGGCGCCGGGGACGGCGCGGGTCGCGGCGGTCGCGCCGGCGAACACCGTCAGCGGGTTGTTCAGCGTCCCGGTGAGGCCGAAGGCCAGCGCACCGCCGTTCAGCGCGATCTCGGCCGTGCCGGCGGCGTCGTAGGCGCCCGTGCCGTCCGCATGCAGGATGGCGAGCGTGCCGGCGTTGATCGTGGTGCCGCCGGAATAGGGGTTGGCGCCGGCCAGCACCAGCGTTCCGGGCGAGACCTTGACGAGCGCGATGGTGCCGACGGTCCGGAGGATTCGGTCGTCGCCGGTCGCCACGATGCCATCGGCGATGGTGCCGCCGAAATTGCCGCTCGCGACCCTCAGGGTGTTCTGGACGACGTTGTTCGGGTCGCGCGTCCCGGTGTTGGTGATGGTGCCGGCGGCGCCGGTCAGTTGCGTGAGCGCCTGGTCGAAGCCGCCGAGGTCGAGCGTGCTGCCGGTTCCCAGGAAGGTCAGACCGCCCGTGCCGAGCGCGTTCGTCGCGGCCAGTTGGACGATGACCGACTCGGGCGAGACGGCGTCGCCGAGGATGGTGCCGCCCGAATAGGTGTTCGGGGCATTGCCGGGGTTGCCGATCACCACCGTACCGCCGTTGCCGGTGCTGTCGACGAGGGTCAAGGCGCCCGCCCCCACCCCGTTGCTGATGACGCCCGTGAGCTGGAGCGGGCTTGCGCCGTCGACGTCGACGGTGCCGCCCGCCGCATTCAGCACGATGGCGTTGGCCAGGATCGGGTCGAAGTTGTTCAGGACCTTCAGGACACCCCCGTTGAACGTCACCGCACCCGTGCCGAGCGCCGTGATGAGAGTGCCGTCGAATGGCGTGACCTGTGTCGTCGTGCCGACGTTCAGCGTGGTGCCGCCGGTATAGGTGTTGTTGCCGGACAGCGTCAGCAGGCCGGGGCCGCTCTGGATGACGGAACCGGCGCCGGTGATCGGGCTGCCGTTGAAGATTGAAACCGGGCCTGGCTGCTCGAAGGTGACGGTCGCGAGCGGCGAGCCGATGTTGATATTGCCGCTGATGTTCGGGCTGCCCGAAAGGGGGTCGTTCTGCAGCCGGAGAAAGTTGGCGCCGCCGGTGAAGTTGATGGCGTTGGCCCGCGTCGAGCCGCCCCCGTCGGTGCCCCCGGTGATGGAGCCGACGGCCCCGCTGACAGCGTCGACATTGATGATCCGCAAATTGGCGCCGACGATGCCGTCGCCGCCGACGCCCGGAGCGCCGGTCGTCCCGCCGCCGTTGCCGCCGTTGCCGCCGGTGATCGCAAAGCCGTTCGTCACGGTTACGAGGGCGCTGTTGCCGACGACATTGACGCCGATGCCGCCCGAACCCCCGTTGCCATCGCCGCCGAAATAGCCCGAGCCGCCGGAGCCGCCGGCGCCGCCGGCTATTGCCCCGATGGTGGTGTAATCGCCCGTCACGATCAATCCGGCACCGCCGCCGCCGCCGCCGCCGCCGCCCGCGCCCAGGTTGGTCTGTGTGCTGTTGCCGCCATTGCCGCCCGCGCCGCCCGCGACCGTTCCGTCACCGTTCGCGCCGCCGCCGCCGCCGCCGCCGCCGTAATAATTGGCGCCATTGTGAGACCCGGCTGTACCGACGATGCCGGCCTGTCCAGGGGACGTGCCGCCGGCCACGCCGCCGCCGCCGCCCGTTCCGCCGCCTCCGCCGGGTCCGGGGGGAACAAGGAGCCCGGCGGTCCCCTGGCCGGCGCCCCCGCCGCCGCCCCCGAAATAGGAGGAACCGTTGACCGGAGGGGCCTGTCCGAAGCTGGCGCCACCGTCGGCTCCGTCGATGGCGCCGCCTACCCCTCCCAAGCCGTTGTTGGTGCCCCTGCCGCCGTCGCCGCCGTTGCCGGGCTGGCCGACGGGGGGAACTGGAGTGACTACCACGGCAAGCGCGCGTTCTGGCGCCATCGCCACGAGGAGGCATCCGACGGCGGACAGCATCGTCCCGGCGAGCAGCGCGCGGGCGAGCCGGCCGCGCCGGAGGGCCGGCGACCCCGCGTCGGGTCTCGGCCGCCGGAGGTCCCGAGCATCCTGTTGCGACCGGCGGGCGAAGGTCCGCGGCGCAGACCGGGGCGGCCCGTCGACGGCCTGTTCGAGGCTCGCGATCACCCGCCCGTAGGCACGTCCCACCGCCTCGGCGCCGCAAAGCGCCTCGTGCGTCCAATCGGGAGGCACGGTCAGGGCATCCCGCGCCGCCAGGAAGGCGAGCGCGTCGTCGACCGATGGCCGCGCGGGGTCGAGCAGGCACGCGACCTCGCCGAACAGTTCGCGGTGCGCGGGCAGGTCCGACAGCAGCAGCGGGATGCCGTGGCAGGCGGCTTCCGCCGCCGCCATGTTGAAGCCCTCGTGGCGCGACATCGACGCGAAGGCGCGCGCCTGCGTGTAGAGCCCGTCGAGTTCGTCGCGCGGCACGAAGCCGTGGTGGCGCACCCGCGCCCGCAAGGCCGCGGGAAGCCGCGCGGCTTCGGCCTCGAACGCCTCCCGCCCCTGCCCGGCGACGCGCAGATCGAGGCTGTCGGTTCGCGCCGCCAGCGCGGCGAACAGGTCGAGGAGGCCGGCGACGTTCTTGTGCGGATGGCAGGAGGCATGCTGCACGGCGAGCAGGTAGGGCGCCCGCGCCGTCGCGCCCGCCGCGTCCTTGCGCACCGCCCGGATCGGCGACGCGATCACGGTGTGGCGCCTCGGCGCGCCAAAACACCGCAGGAAGGCGTCCCGCGTCGCGGCGCTGATGAACACGACCTGGTCGGCGTTGGCGCGCGTTGCCTCGAAGGCGGCGTGCAGCCAGCGCCGCTGCGCCGGCGTGAACAGGTCCGGCAGAGCCGCGAACTGCACGTCGTGCACGACGTTGACGATCCTCGGGCGGGGGACGCCCGCGCGTCGCGGCAGCGGCGACTGGAAATTCGGGATGAGGAACGTGCTGTCCGGGTCCGCGATGTCGGCCAGGCGGGTGATCGCGCGCCGCTCCCGGTCGAGGTAGGACTCGGTCGGGTCGCCGCATCCGAGCGCGTCCGCGATCGAGCGCACCGACACGAACCGGGCTCCGATCCGCCGCGCCAGTTCGTCGGCAAGCCTTGCCGTGAACTCCGGCACACCGCCGATCTCGGGGCAATCGCGCACGAGGTCGAACAGATAGACGGGACCGGCGGGGAAGGGCCGGTCGAAGGTACGGGCGGAAAGAAACGGCAAAGTCACGGAGTCACTCCCGTCGTGCGGCATACGCGACCGCGACGCGACCCGAAGGCGCGCCGACCATCACCGAGGCGGCGCGAACTCCTCGCGTTGGAACCATATTGACTTGTCGGCGCCCCGTACCCGGCTCTCGGGGATCGCGGCCTTCTTACGTCGCCCCTGTGTCGATTCCGCCACGATTCGGCCTCACCCCTATCCGTCGCCGACGTCGACGATCGTGCGCCAGTCGGCGGCGTTGCCGAGCAGGAGCCGCAGCAGCGCCTCGACGGCCGCGATCTGATGGAGCGCCGCGTCGGGCCGCGACAGGTCGGCGAACAGGTGCTGCGGCCCGCGTGCGCCTGAAGGCGAAGCGTCGAGGAAGGCGCGGATCGTCGCGATCTCGCGTGCCCGGTCCGGGGGGCTCTCGTCCGGAAAAGCCAGCATGTTCGAGACGATCTGCCAGGCGGCGCGCTCGCGCATCCACCTCTGCGACAGGCGCTCGGGGCGCACGCGATGGCGGACCCGCATCGCGGGCTCGTAGAAGACGACGGCGCCTGCCCGGCGGAGCGAATCCGTCAGTGCGATCTCCTCGTTGGACAGCAGGTTGCGGCCGGTCCGCCCGAGGGTCTCGTCGAAACCTCCGGCCGCGAGCAGCGGCTCGCGCCGGTAAGCGATGTTGGTTCCGGCCAGCCATTCTTGCGGGTGAAGGGCACGCGCGCTCGACCCATGGTCGACGCACGGCAGGTACCCCAGCATGGCGTCGTGGAGCCAGGCCGGCCGCGCGGACGGCCAGAGGGGGCTGACGGGTCCGCCGAGGACGCCGATGCCCGGTTCCCGCGCGAACCGCTCGACGATGGCGCGCGCCCAACCGGTGTCGGCGACGGCGTCGTCGTCCATGAAGGCGACGTACCGGCCGAGTGCGTGGCGGACGCCGATGTTTCGGGCGCGCGACAGGCCGGGGCGGTCTTCGACCAGGAACCGCGCGCGGCCGCCGGCCGAGGCGGCGCGGAAATCCTCCCGCGCGAGGGTGTCGGAGCCGTTGTCGACGACGATGAGCTCGAAAGCCTCGGCGGCGAGGTCCTGCCGCTCGATCGAGACGAGCGCGGCGGCGAGGTCCTCGTAGCGGTCGTACGTGCAGACGATCACCGAGAGGAGGGGCGAGCGGCGCCGTTCGGCGCCGGCCGGCCCCGCGCCTCCGCTCACACCGCGCCGCTCGGCCGCGCTATTCGGCGTCGGGCTTCAAGTAGCACAGACCGGGGCTGTTCTCGTTCACCGCGTAGGTCGAGGCCGTGCACAGGCCGCCGTCGCCCGAGCAATTGCCGGCGGCGAAATCCACGGGCGGTCCGCCGAGCTTGGCGCTCCGCGACTGCACGGTGGCGGTGTCGCCGGGCTGTTTCAGCTCCTTGCAATCGTAACGCTTCTGCTGGGCCGCGCTGAGGGTGCGCGGATCCCCGTCGAAACGGCCGCGCGGGCAGAGGACGATATCGCCCTCGACGAGCGTCACCGTGGTCTGGCCGCCCGCGACGCGCACGTCGAACACCGTACCGCGCACGCCGATCGTCGCCGTGTTGGTCTTGAGTTCGTAGGCGCGCTTGTCGGAACCGCCGGTCGTGAACCGGAACGCGCCGGCGGCGAAGTTCACCGCCGCCTTGGAATAGGTGGTGTCGCCCCGGTACACGAACCGGTCGAGCTTGACCGTCGATGCCGCCCCCATGGCGAGGTTGGTCTCGTCCGAGAACACGAATTTCGCGGCGCTCTCGACCCCCGTCTTGACGCTCTCGTTGGCGAAGACGTCGTCGCCTGTCTTGATGGGGGAAGCCGTGGCGCTCGACAGGCGCTGCACGACATTGCGCGAAATCGCGGTGTTGCCGATGCGCTCCTCGGCCGAGGCCCGCGCGCCGGCCAGCAGGTCCGCCGTCACAAGCGCACCAAAAACGATCGCCATCGAAAGCCGCATCGCGTCCCCCCGGGAACCCCGCTCGGCCGAGCCCGGACCGGTGCCGTGACTTTCGATCTTGTGCAGCCGGCCGTCAAGGAAGCGCTGGCGGCGCGCGCCTGTTCGGGGCACCCTGTTCCCGTTCGGCCACGCCGGCGGCATCGGTGCCTTGCGGGCCGCCCTCTTCCTTGACGCGGCGGCGCGCCCTACCTAACGATCATCTATCGACGTAGCGGTCGAGAACGCTGGCCTTCGGCGAAAGGTGTTGGCATCGTGAGCAATCTGTTCGAGGAGACCGTGCTGTCCGTCCGTCACTGGACCGACGCGTTGTTCAGCTTCACCACCACCCGCGATCCGTCGTTTCGCTTCCGCAACGGCGAGTTCACGATGATCGGTCTCGAGGTCGAGGGCAAGCCGCTGCTGCGGGCCTACAGCGTCGCCAGCGCGAACTACGAGGAGCGGCTCGAGTTCTTCTCGATCAAGGTGTCGGACGGCCCGCTGACGTCGCGCCTCCAGCACCTCAAGGTGGGCGATCCCGTCATGGTCGGCCGCAAGGCCACCGGCACGCTCGTGATCGACAACCTGCTGGCCGGCCGCAACCTGTACCTGCTCGGCACGGGGACGGGGCTCGCGCCGTTCCTCAGCGTCATCAAGGACCCGGAAACCTACGCGAAGTTCGACAAGGTCGTGCTCGTGCACGGCGTCCGGCAGGTGGACGAGCTGGCCTACGGGGACACGATCGCCGAAACCCTGCCCGACGACGAACTGATCGGCGAGATGATCCGCGCGCAGCTCGTGTACTATCCGACCGTCACGCGCGAACCGTTCCGCAACACCGGCCGCATCACCGATCTCCTCGCGTCCGGCAGAATCACCGACGACCTCGGCCTCGCCGGCCTCGAGGCCGCGCGGGACCGCGTGATGATGTGCGGCAGTCCCGCCATGCTGGCGGACTGCAAGGCGCTTCTGCTCGACCGCGGCTTCATCGAGGGCAGTCACGGCGAGCCGGGTCAGTTCGTGGTCGAGAAGGCGTTCGTCGACCGTTGATCGAGGTGTTGACGGTCGCCGAGATCCGGATCTACCCGGTCAAGGCGATGCGCGGCGTGTCGGTGCCGTCGGCGGATGTCGAGCCTTGGGGCTTGGGCGGCGACCGCCGGTGGATGGTCGTGGACGCGGCGGGGCGCTTTCTGACGCAGCGCGAACTGCCGAAAATGGCCATCGTGCGCGCGGCTCTCGACGCGCATGGTCTGGAACTTTCGGCCGGGGGCCTCGGCGTGCTCTCGGTGCCGATGCCGAGCCCGGGTGCCGACACGGTCGAGACCACGATCTTCAAGGACCGCGTTCGCGCGGTGCGGGCGGACCCCTCGGCCGACGTCTGGCTGACGCGGGCGCTCGGCGTCGCTTGCCACCTCGTTTTTCTGGCCGACCCCGCCATCGCCCGCCCGGTCGATCCCGCGTACGCGTCGCCCGACGATCGGGTGAGTTTCGCCGACGGCTTCCCGTTGCTGCTGACCGCGACCGCCTCGCTGGCCGACCTGAACCGAAGGCTGGCCGAGGCCGTTCCGATGGACCGGTTCCGGCCGAACGTCGTGGTGGGCGGCCCCGGCGCCGCTTGGGGCGAGGACCATTGGCACAGGCTCCGGATCGGCGCGGTGGCGTTTTCCGCGCCCAAGGACTGCGCCCGGTGCGCCGTGCCGACGGTCGATCAGGACACGGGCGTCAAGGCCGAGAGCAACGAGCCGCTGCGCACGTTGGGGCGCTTTCGCCGCCAAGCCGACGGTCGGATCACCTTCGGCCAGAACCTGATCCCGGCGAGCCGCGGCCGCATCGCCGTCGGCGACATCGTCGAAGTGCTGGCCTGACGGGAACGCCGGCGGGACCGGATCGCGTTTCGGGCCTTTCGAAGCCGGCGATGACGGGCGGCGGGCAGAAAGATTTCATCGCCTCCGCCCCTGCTTGCCACGAGCATCCCCGCGAACGTGCGGCGCGACGTCGGTGCCCCGTCCGAGTTCCGCCGCATCTGCACGAACGGCGCCGCGAACGCGGTCATGGCGGGGCGGAAGCGGACTCCGTCACGAATACCGGACGCCGCGCCGCGCTTCGGCGAGCGCCCGCGACAGCCGGCCGGCGAAGGTGGCCTTCGCATCCGGCCCGAGGAAGCCCGCGACCTCGACGCGATCGCCCCGCGACACAAGGTCGAGACGCTGGGTGCCGAACGCCTCGTGCTCTATCTTCTCCAGTCTCACCCAGGAGGGGTTGAACCGCCATTCCGCCCGCTTGCCGCGCGGACTGACCTTGGCGAGCAGCACTTCGAGCACGCTCACGCGCACGTCCTCATAGGCGCGCGCGGCACGGAAGCTCGCCTTGAAGGCCGCGTAGACCGCGAGGACGTCGAGGCCCATGAAGCCCGCCACGGGCCAGGCCCCCATGATGACGAAGGGCAGGGTGACGACGAAGCTGGCGGCACCGACGCCCAGCAGCAGGAAACGGACCTGCCGGACGGTCATGGATCGGTGCGGACGCAGGCGCGCGGCAAACAGCACGCCATCCATTGGGTCGGTTTCGGACAAACTGTTCACCTCACGATGGGCGAGGGCCTCGAAACCCATTATAGGGTGCCGATGCCCGTGAAACAGAGCGGAACCCGTCAGCCGTCGAACAAGTCGCCGATCGCCGCGGCGGCTCCCGCCGCCCCATCGCGCGAAGCGAACGCGGCCCGGATCCGGACCGTGTTCGAGCGGCTGCGCGACGCCGATCCCGAGCCGCGGACGGAACTCGAATACAAGAACCCGTTCACGCTGCTGGTCGCCGTCGTGCTGTCCGCCCAGGCGACGGACACGAGCGTCAACAAGGCGACGGCGCCCGTTTTCGCCATGGCCGATACGCCCGAGGCGATCATCGCCATGGGGGAGGAGCGCTTCCGCGACGCCATCAGGACGATCGGGCTCTACAATACCAAGGCGAAGAACGTCCTCGCGCTGTGCGAGACGTTGGTGCGCCAGCACGGCGGGCGGGTGCCCCGCGCGCGCGATGTCCTCGAAACCCTGCCCGGCGTCGGGCGCAAGACGGCCAACGTTGTGCTGAACACCGTGTACCGCGACCCCGTCATCGCGGTCGACACGCACGTGTTCCGGGTATCGAACCGCATTCCCCTCGCGGAAGGCGCGACGCCGCTCGCCGTCGAACTCGGCCTCGAACGGGTCGTGCCGGACGCGTTCAGGGTGAACGCTCACCATTGGCTGATCCTGCACGGCCGCTACACCTGCACGGCGAGGAAGCCGCTCTGCCCCACCTGCGTCGTGTCCGACCTGTGCCGGTGGGAGGGCAAGGGCGCGTAGCCGTTCGGCATGGCGAAACAAAGCTCCGGCGCCCGTCGATCCCGGATGCGCCCGAACGTCTCTCGGACCGCACGCTGCGGTTCACGTGTCGTTAACCTTGTCGGCGCAGCCTCGATCGCTGGCCCACTTTTTGCAGATGGTTCCTCCGTCATGCAGCGCGCGAAGCAACCCAAGCCCGAAATCGTCACCGCGGCGACCCCGACGCCCATCGTCTGGGTCTTGGCGCAGGTTTCACCCTTCTTCGAGGTGCTTGCGGCTTCGAAGAACCGCGGCCAACTGGTGTCCGAGATGGCGGAACTCTACGGGGCCGACAAGGACGGCGGCTCCCGCCGGGACCTGCGCTTCGCGATCCGGCCGACGAACCTGCTGTTCGGCTGACCTCACCGGGGTCACGGCGGGTCGCCCTTGTGTGGTGACGGGGTCCGGCGTGTGCCGCGCCGGGCATCACCCGCCGAACATCTCCCGCACTTTCTGGGCGACCGCACGCCCGAGGCTGCCGTGCCCGTCCGCGCGCCAATGGATGCCGTCGAGCGGGTCGGAGGCGACGAGGGGTGCGGCATCGAGGAAGGCCGTGCCGAAACGCGCGGCAACCGCCGCATAGCAGCGGGCAAAATGCGTGGATTTTTCCCCCGCACCCTTGAACGGACCGGCGAAAAAGCCGCTCTCGGCCACCACGGGCGGCGCCACGACGAGGACGCTCGGCGCCCGCCCGTCCGGCCCCGCGGGACTCGCCTGGGCGGTGCGGACGAGCACGCCGACGGAGGCGGCCACGTCTTCGGGCGCAACCGAGAAACGAGCCTTCAAATCGTTCGTGCCGAGGTTGATGATGAGGAGGTCGATCGGGCGATGGCTGCCGAGGACGATCGGCAGGGCCCTGAGACCGTTCCGGTCCGCCCCCTCGATCGGGTCGTCGTGCACGGTGGTGCGGCCCGGCAGCGCTTCCTCGATCACCGTCCACCCGGCGCCGAGCCCGGCGCGCATGACGCCCGGCCAGCGTTCGTCCGGTCCGAACCGGCCCCAGGAATCCGGGTGCGGCATCGGCGGGGTGCCGTAGGTGTTCGAATCCCCGAAGCACACGATCGTCCGCATCCCGTTTCCCGCCCTTCGATCGGCATCCGCCGATCATGCATGTGGCGACACGCGGATCGAGGCAAGCTGGTTTCGCGCGCGGCGCAGCACTTCGAAGCGAAAGCCGTGGAACGCGAAGACCTGGCCCACGTCCGGGATCGTTTGCGCTTCGTGGATCACGAGCCCGGCCACCGTGTTGGCCTCCTCGTCGGGCAGATCCCAGTTCATGACCCGGTTCACATCGCGGATGGGGACGGAACCGTCGACCGTCACGCTGCCGTCGCCACCCAATTTGACGCCCTGCAAGGTCACGTCGTGCTCGTCGTGGATGTCGCCGACGATCTCCTCGAGGATGTCCTCCAGCGTGACCAGACCCATGACCTCGCCGTATTCGTCGACCACCAGCGTAAAGTGTTGCTTGCGCCGCAGGAACTCGGCCAGTTGCTCCTGCAGTCCCGTGGTGGCGGGCACGAACCAGGGCTCGAACGCGATCTGCCCGATGTCGAGGCGCTTCGCGACCCCGCCCGCCGCGTTGAGGGCGCGCAGGAGTTCCTTCGCGTGGAGGATTCCGATGATGTTGTCGGGCGTGCCGCGCCACAAAGGATGGCGGGTGTAGGGCGAGGCCAGGACCTCGCGCACCACTTCGGACGGCGGAAGGTCGGCGTTGATGGCCCGCATCTTGGTGCGGTGTACCATCACGTCGGCAACGACGAGTTCATGCAGATCGAGCAGGCCGCCGACCATGTCGCGATCCGCGCGCTCGACCTCGCCGTCCTGGTGCATGAGGTCGACCGTGCTCTTGAGCTCCTCCACCCCGGTCAGCATCGAGCGCTGTTCGCCGAGCTTGACCCCGAACAGGCGCAGGATCGCCTGAACGACGATCTCGACCGCCTTCAGCACCGGTCCGAACACGTACACGAAGAAGGACACCAGGCGGGCCTGGACCAGCGACACCCGCTCGGGATAGTTGATCGCGACGGTTTTCGGCAGCACTTCCGCGAACACGAGCAGCAACACGGTCATGATGACCGTCGCATAAAGGACGCCGCGCTCGCCCACGAACGTCAGCAGCAGGCTCGTGGTCAGCGCCGACGCGCTGACATTGGCGACGTTGTTGCCGAGCAACATGGCGCCGATGAAGCGCTCGCGCGTGTCAAGCAGGCGGGTCACGATGTCGGCGCGCGCGTCGCCCTTCCCGAGTCCACGAATCCGCGCCCGCGACGTCGCCGTGAAGGCCGTCTCGGCCGAGGAAAAGAAAGCCGAAAACGCGATGCACAGGACCACCGCGGCAAGATCGATCCAGAACTCCAAGCCTATCCCGCCCTCCGACATGGGTCAGATCCCCGCCACCGCACCGTCGAGAAAGGCCCGAACGGCGTCGAGCGGGACATCGGCGGCGATGAAGCTCCGGCCGACACCGTGGGCGAGGATGAGGTTCAGACGGCCCCCCGTCACTTTCTTGTCCCCCAGCATGGCCTCGAGCACGGCGCCGCTGCCGTCCGTCCAGCCCGGTATGTCGCCGACGCGGGTCGGCAGGCCGGCCGCGGCGAGATGCGCCGCGACCCTGTCCGCATCGGCGGGCGGGCACAAGCCCCGGGCGGCCGAGAACCGGAACGCGAGACATAGCCCGATCGCCACAGCCTCGCCATGCACGAGGCGGGTTCCGTCGTAGCCGGCGAGCCGTTCGAGCGCGTGGCCGAACGTGTGCCCGAGGTTGAGGAGCGCGCGATCGCCCTCCTC
Organism: uncultured Lichenihabitans sp.; assembly: GCA_964244255.1. GTDB lineage: Bacteria > Pseudomonadota > Alphaproteobacteria > Rhizobiales > Beijerinckiaceae > Lichenihabitans. Next base: position 28,353 of record CAXTIC010000023.1, read on the forward strand.
CCGCTCGTCGCGCGACACCACGGCCGCCTTGGCGCGGCAGCTTCGCGCGATGGCCTCGACCCGGGCCGGGCCGCCCGAGAAAACCTCCGACCGCGTCCGTTCCAGGCGTGCGAAGAAGGGCTCGTCGTCGATCAACCCGTATTTCACGAGCTCGGCGTAGCCGGCCCGGAACTCGCGCGGCGGCAGGGTGTCGAGCGCCAGCGTGTCGCAGAGCACGAGGCTCGGCTGGTGGAAGGCGCCCACGAGGTTCTTGCCGTGCGGGGAATTGATCCCGGTCTTGCCGCCGACGGAACTGTCGACCTGGGCCAGCAGGCTCGTCGGGATCTGCACGAAGCGCATGCCGCGCTTCACCGTCGCGGCCGCGAACCCGGCGAGATCGCCCACCACGCCCCCGCCGAGCGCCACCACGAGGTCTCGGCGTTCAAGCCGCCGGCTTAGGACGGTGTCGCAAACGGCGGCATAGGCGGCGTAGGACTTCGAGCCTTCGCCCGGGGCGACCGTGACGACGGCATGGCGGATGCCGGCGCGATCGAGGCTTTCCGTCAGTCGCGGCAGCACATGGGTCGCGACGTTGGTGTCCGTCACCACCGCGCAGGCGGCATCGGGTGCGAGGCTCGCGATGCGCGCGCCGGCGTCAGCGATCAGGCCCCGGCCGATCAGGATGTCGTAGGACCGGCCGCCGAGGTCGACCGCGACGACCAGGGGGGAAGCGGGGCTTTGCGGCATTGGCCGGATCACTCGACGGGGTGCGCGGGCGGGCGGGGCGGGTCGCGGTGCGGCGCGAGGTGGGCTGCCAGCGTCGCGACCAGTTCGCCGAGGAGCACATCGTGCGGCCCGTCGCGCGATACGACCGTCGCGTCGGCTTCCGCGTAGATGGGATAGCGCTCGGCCATCAAGCGCCGCAAGGTGCCCTCGGGGTCGGGGGTCTTCAGCAGCGGGCGGTTCGCGCGCTTGCGAACGCGTCGCATCAGCACGTCGAACTCGGCCTTGATCCAGATGGACACGGCGCCGGCCAGCACGGCGGCGCGGGTTTCGGCATGGATGAAGGCGCCGCCGCCGGTCGCGACCACCCGGGGGCCACCCCGGATCAGCCGCTCGACCACGCGGTGCTCGCCGTCGCGGAAATAAGGCTCGCCATGGCGCGCGAAGATTTCCGGTATGGTCATGCCGGCAGCCGTCTCGATCTCGCAGTCGCTGTCGACGAAGGCGAGCCCGAGATGGGCCGCGAGACGCCGGCCCATCACGGTCTTGCCCGCGCCCATCATGCCGACCAGAACGATCGGACGATGGCCGAGCGCCGCCAGCAGCGCGTCCACGCACGCGTCGCGCGGCACGTGGAACGGCGCGGCGCCGACCGCGCCGACCGCGCCGACATCGCTGAAGGGACCCCCGACCGGTCTCATGAGGGCGATGTTAGCATGACCTCGGCAGGGCGCGAATGGCAGCCTCGCGCGACCCCCGCAATCGCAGGAGCGCCGCCCGCAGCGTCGCGTCGTGCTTGGCGAAGCAGAAGCGGATCACGCCGCGGACCGGTTCCCCGGCGTAGAAGGCCGACACGGGAACCGCCGCGACGCCATGGGCGACGACGAGCGTCTCGCAGAACGCGACATCGTCGTCGACGCCCATCTCGGCGAGGTCGACGTTGAGGAAATACGTGCCCTGGCATGGCAGGACGCGAAAGCCTTGCGTGTCGAGACCCGCCGCGAAGGCGTCGCGCGATGCCTGCAGGCCGGCCCGCATGGCGGCGAAATAGCCGTCGTCCTTGGCGAGGCCGTAGGCCACCGCCGCCTGGAGGTTCGGGGGCGTCGTGAAGGTGAGGAACTGGTGCGCCTTGGCGAGCACGCGCAGCAAGGGCGGGGCCGCGACCACGAAGCCCACCTTCCAACCGGTGAGCGAGAAGATCTTGCCGGCCGAGCCGATCTTGACGGTCCGCTCCGCCATGCCGGGCAGGCGCATCAGGGGGATGTGGCGGCGATCGTCGAACACCACGTGCTCCCACACCTCGTCGCAGATCGCGATCGCGTCGTGCGCGACGCAGGCCGCGGCGAGGCGCGACAGCGCCTCGGGACCGAACACGGTTCCCGTCGGGTTCAAGGGGTTGTTGAACAGGACGAGCTTGGTGCGCGGCGTGAACGCGCGGGCCAGATCCGCGTCCGTGAACAGCCAATCGGGCGGGCGCAGGGTGACGAAGCGCGGCACGCCGCCGGCCCGGCGCACAAGTGGCAGGTAGGCGTCGTACATCGGCTGGAACAGCACGACCTCGTCGCCGGGTTCGATCAGCGCCAACAAGGCGCCCGCCAGGGCCTCCGTCGCGCCCGACGTGATCATCACGTCGTCCGGGTCGATCGGCAGGGCTTGGTGATGGCGGTAATGGGCCGCGACCGCCGCGCGAAGGTCCGGCGTACCCATCATGGGCGGATACTGGTTCGAGCCGTCGACCACGGCTTCGGCGGCGCGGCGCCGGATGTCGAGCGGGCCGGAATCGTCGGGAAAGCCCTGGCCGAGGTTGAGCGCGTCGTGCTCGCGCGCGAGCCGCGACATGCGCTCGAACACGGAGGTCGGCAGGTCGGCGAAGACGGGGTTCATGCGGGCAAGCGATCTGGCCACGTCGGACGCTTGAAGGACGGCGACAATGATCAGCGCGCCCGCTTCCGCGTCAACCCTGTGGACGATGATATAGGGTGAGCCCCGCACAACCATTCCAGTGCGCCTAGGGTCGAACCTCGATGTCCGATGCGGGAAACGCAACCAAGGGATGGAGGGCGCCGCCGATGCGGCGAAGCCCATCGGTCGCGGCGATCGGATTCGGTTGTTCGATGAACGTGAAGATGCGTCGAGGATCTTCGACGGCGGCGGAAGCAAGCCGAAGCCTCGAAGGCTGCGGGACAGTCACAAAGCGGCAACATCTTCCTCGCTCGCCAAGGTCATCGACCCGTCGAGCAAGCGCCGACGGGTTGCGATCTCTTCCATCCGGTCGAGCGTCCACCGATAGGCGGACGGGACGCTGCCGATCATTCGAAGACCGTCTTCCACGCGATCCCGGTCGGCGTCCGGCATGGCGCGATGTCTGGCGATCGCTTCGTCCGCAAGCTGGTTCGTCCTGGGGGCCCGGCGCGATGGGTGGATTTTCAAAGCCGGGCTGGCGTTTCGGGGGTCCGAACGCCGGGCGCGGCGGGGCACTCCGGGGGTGAGCGCCCACCCGTCCTCGACCCTCGTGCTCGGCGGGGCGCGCTCGGGCAAGAGCCGCCACGCGGAAGGCCTCGCGGCGACGACCGGACTCGCCCGCGTCTACCTCGCCACCGCCGCCGCGTGGGACGACGAGATGCGCGCGCGCATCGGGCGACACAAGGCGGACCGCGCGGGCCAAGGCTGGCGCACGATCGAGGAGCCGCTGGCGCTCGTCGAAACGCTCGCCCGCGAAACCGCGCCGGGCACGGTCGTGCTGGTCGACTGCCTCACGCTGTGGCTCGCCAACACCATGCTCGGCGGGGCCGACGCGGAGGCGGCGTGCGCCCGGCTCGGGGCCGCCCTACCCTCTTTCGCCGGGCCGGTCGTCTTCGTGTCGAACGAGGTCGGCTGGGGTATCGTCCCGGAGAACGCGCTGGCCCGCGCGTTCCGCGACGCGCAAGGCCGGTTGAACCAGCAAATGGCCGCCGCCTGCGCCCGCGTGGTGCTGGTCGCGGCGGGCCTGCCCCTGGTGCTCAAGGCGGAATGACGCGGGGCCACCGCGCCCCGGTTGCCCGGGCGTTCAGGCAACCCGCCGGAAATGGAACGTCCTGCCGCCGTCGGCGGTGCCGATCGTGCCCATGCGGGTCAGCGCCGCCAGGACGGCGGTGACCGTGGGGGCGAGGCGGCGGCCTTGCTTGAAGCCGAGAGCGACGGCGGCGGCGTCGAGCGGACCCGGGGCGCGGGCCAGCGCCGCCATGACGACCGCCGTTTGGGCGACTTCGTCGGTCGGGAAGGCCGGCCTTGGGCCAGCCGCGGCGGCGACGGCCCGCATGGTGCCCCCGGCGAGGTCGAGTTCGGCCTTTTCCTTGAGCGAGCCGAAGCGCGGGATCTGGTAATCGGGCCGCAGCCAGCGCACGACACCGCGCGCTTCCTCGGCGGCCCGCTCCTTGTTGAGATCAGCGAGGTGGGCCAGCATCGCGTCCTCGGCGAGGTCGGCCGGCCAGCCGTAGGCCTCGGCCACGGCCGCATCGAGCGTGTCGTGCAGCTCCTTCAGGATCAGCACCAACCCGTCGTCGAACACGCGGCGCTCGGCAGGGGTGAGGGCGGCCGCGCCGGACCCTCGTGCCTCGCGACGCCGGGCCGTGCCGGCCTCCTCGGCCTCAGCCGCCGCCGAAGGCGGCGAGGCGACGGACGAGGGCGCCCGCACCTTTTCGAGCACGTTGTAGAGCCCCGTCAGGGTCAGGTGGTCGTGCGCGGCCAGCACGCGCTTGCGGTGGGCTTCGAGCTCTTCGGCGATGACGCGGATGCGCTGCTTCTGCAGATCATCGGCGGCGGGGAACGGGAAAGGGTCGAAACAGCGGGTTTTGGCGTAGCGGGGGTCGTTGCCGATCCCGAGCCAGCCCCCGGCACGAAGCGCCCAGGTCGTATGGAAGCGAGAAGACAATATGCCGAGATCGTGGGCGTCGTCGGACGCGATCGCTACAAGCATGTTGTCCGGAATAACCGAGGCTTCGAGGAACTGAAATACCCGGTGCTTGGTCGTCTCGACCGTGACGATGTAGCGTCGAAGTCCGGCAAGGGCGGGACGGAGTTCGCGCCTCGGCTCGCCGAACACCCACCAAGCCAACCGGTAACTGTCTCGGTTGTTGGCGTCGCGCTCGGGCTTAACTGCCGACAGAATGTGCTGGTAGACTTCCGGAAACCGTTGTCGTACCGCCTCGGCCTCAAGTCCGAAGAGGTCGATGACCATGACGCCGCGCGGTCGGGAGGCGAGATCTCGACCGTTCCGATAAGGGCGGATGTGGCGCTCCAGGCCCGCGCGCTTTCCCAGCCCGAGGTGGGCGGCACCGTCCGGCGTGACGATGAAGCCGGCGCCGTGCAATGAAACGCCGCGCGAACTCATCGCCGCGTTCGCCAGCATCTCCGTCAGGTCCGAAAGATCGGTTCCGACCGTCAGATCCGCGTTGATCGTCCCCGTTCGATCCACGAATTCGATCACCGGGGTATCGGTATCGAGCCCGACCTCACGCTCCACCTCGCGCAGCACGCCCTGGGCCGTGCCGGCTTCCGCCACCGTCATGGCGATGCGGACCGCGGCGGCATCGGGCGCATCCTTGGTCCAGGGATGGTCGGGGATGGCCATGACGAGGGCGATCGGCACCTGGGCCTTCAGGTGCCGTTCCGTCACGCGGCGCTGGAAAACTTGGCTGATCGAGTTGGTGGTCACGAGTCCGAAGCGGCGCAGCGTCGTGCCTTCGCGGGTCAGCAGGTCCGCCGCCCGGTCCCACCAATGCATGACGAAGTCGGCACTTTCGTTGATGCTCGTATTGGCGGCCCACAGCGCCTCGGCGTAGCCGTCCCCGAGCCGCGCCCGCAGATCCTTACCGCCGATGAACGGCGGGTTGCCGACGATGAACTCGGCTTGCGGCCATTCGGGCCGGCGCGGGTCGGTGTAGGCGTAGACCTCGACGCGCGCGCCGTCGGGTCCCGGCCGGGTGATGGGGCGCCCGGCGTCATCCTTGGCCAGCGACTTGCGGGCGTGCAGCACCGCGTCCCGGGGCTCGATGTTGTTGAACGCCTTCAGGATCGGCTCGTTCGGCATGCCGCCCTTGGTGCGGACGTGCCATTGCAGATGGCCGATCCACAGCACCAGTTCGGCGATGGCGGCGGCGCGGGGATTGATCTCCAGCCCGAGGAACTGGTGCGGATCGACCTCGTGACCTTCGAGACCCGACAAGGATTCCTGGCCGCCGAGGCCGCTCAGGGCCTCGAGCACCTCGCCTTCGAGCCGCTTCAGCAATTCCAGCGACACGTAAAGGAAATTGCCGGTGCCGCAGGCGGGATCGAGGACGCGCGTCCCGCACAGGGTCTCGTGAAAACGGGCGATGGTGCCGGCCGCGGCCCCGGGGCGCCCTTCCGATTTCTGCCGTTCGGCGGTCGCCAGCACGCCCGCCCAGTCGGCCCGCAGGGGCGCGATGATCGTGGCGACGACCAGCCGCTCCACATAGGCGCGGGGCGTGTAATGGGCGCCGAGACGCCGGCGCTCCTTGGGGTCGAGCGCCTGTTCCAGCAGGGTGCCGAAGATCGAGGGGTCGACGTCGCGCCAATCGTGCGCGGCGGCGCGGCGCAATTCGCCGATCTCCTCGCGCCCGAGCGGCAGCACCTTGCGGGACTTGAAGAAGGCGCCGTTGAACTGGCGCACCTTGGTTTCGAGCGCGAAGGCGAAGTCGCCCGTGTCCATGGCCTCCCAGAGCTGGCCGACCATAGGCACGAATCGTTTCGGCTCCGCCTCGCAGCGCTCCAAGACCTGCTTGAACGAGGCCTTCGGCAGCAGGCCGACATCCTCGGCGAACATGGTGAAAAGGCAGCGCATGAGGAACAGGGCGACCTCCTCGGCGGGGTATGTCCGGCGTTCGAGCGATTTCGAGACCGCCGCCAGACGCTCCGCGATGGCACGGGTGACGCGGGCCGCGTTGCGGGCGGGATCGAGCGAGGCGGGGTCCGTCCAAAGGCGCCGCAGGCGGGCGTAGGCGGCGGGATCGCGCAGGTCTTCGAGGAAGACGCGGAAGGATCGGCGGTCGGGGAACTGGTCGTAGACTTTGCCGTCGCGGCGGAAATTGGCGTAGATTTCGAAGCAATGCCCGACGTCGCAGACGACGACGAAGGGTGGTGACTCGTGGTCCGCGGGCAGCAGCCGGACGTAGTTCTCGGCCTGCTGACGCGCGTTGAGCATCAGCACGTCCCAGGATTTATGGGCGCCGCGCCGGCCGGGCGAGACGGCCTCGATCGTCGGCAGGCTCGCCTGGCCCAAGACCTCCTTTTCGGTCCCGGTCTGGCGCGACTGCTTCGCCTCCAGGATGAAACAGCCGCGCTTGTAGAGGTCGATGCGGCGCGAAGAGGCCGCGCCGTCGCGCGCCGGGTCCTTCACCACCCGCTCGAACACGTAGTCGTTGATCGCCGCGCCGGCCGCGGCCGGGTCCGGGCGCGGCACGCCGAGAACGTCGCAGAGCTCGCTCAGGAACAGGGCGTAGTTGGCGCGCTCCTGCCCGCCTTCGCGCCCCTGCCAGCGGGTGACGAACGCATCGACGCGTCCGCGTGCCGCGCCGTGTTCGTAACCATCGGTTGCGCCGCCATCCATGGGCGCAACTTGGAGGGGCGACCTTCACCGAAGGTTCAGGTTGCAGTGAATGATGAAAATTAAATCCAGAGTTGCAGTCTAAGGTAAAATAGAGGTTAACACCCGCCTGAGGCGCTGGACTGGCCGGTCAGCTACGCGCGACGCGACCCCACGGAGCGGCCGTGGCGCAAGGCGTTCCGCGACCTCGTCCCGAGATGCGACGTCGAAGGCACGGGTCTCGGCGGATGGCACCCGTGCGCCCGCGCGGTGGCCATGCTTCGCGGACACCTCGCTATGGGCGTCGCGCCAAGCGGGGCACGCGAACAATTCGGATCGATGAATACCTGCACTCACGAAGCATCATCGGATCGAGGCGTCGCACTTACCTCGCGACCCGCTTTCGCTCAACGCGAGAATTTCTTGTACTTCAACCGGTGCGGAATGATGCTGTCGATGCCGAGCCGCCGTTTCTTGTCTTCCTCGTAATCGGCGAAATTGCCCTCGAACCACTCGACATGGCTGTCGCCCTCGAAGGCCAGCATGTGGGTGGCGATGCGGTCCAGGAAGAAGCGGTCGTGGCTGATGATCACGGCGCAGCCCGCGAAGGCTTCGAGCGCGTCCTCGAGCGCGCGCAGCGTGTCGACGTCGAGGTCGTTGGTCGGCTCGTCGAGCAGCAGCACGTTGGCGCCCGACTTCAGCATCTTGGCCAGATGGACGCGGTTGCGCTCGCCGCCCGACAGCATGCCCACCTTCTTCTGCTGGTCGGAGCCCTTGAAGTTGAAGGCCGCGCAATAGGCGCGAGAGGGGATCTCGCGCTTGCCGACGTAGATCACCTCGTTGCCGCCCGAGACTTCCTCCCACACGGTCTTGCGGCCGTCGAGCGAGTCGCGCGACTGGTCGACGTAGCCGAGGTGCACCGATTCGCCGATGCGGATCGTGCCGGCGTCGGGGGCGTCCTGCCCGGTCAGCATGCGGAACAGCGTCGTCTTGCCGGCGCCGTTCGGCCCGATCACGCCGACGATCCCGCCCGGCGGCAGCTTGAACGACAGTTCGTCGATCAGCAGCTTGTCGGCGAAACCCTTCCTCAGGTTCTCGAAGTCGACGACGTTGTTGCCGAGGCGCTCGGACACCGGGATGACGATCTGGGCGGTCGAGGGCGCGCGTTCGGCACTCTTCGCCAGCAGATCGTCATAGCGCTGGATGCGGGCCTTGGACTTGGCCTGCCGCGCCTTGGGCGAGGCGGCGATCCACGCGCTCTCGGCCTCGATCTGGCGCATGCGGGCCTCGTCCTCGCGACCCTCCTGCGTCAGGCGCTTCTGCTTCTGCTTCAGCCAGGTCGAATAATTGCCCTCGTAGGGGATGCCACGCCCGCGATCGAGCTCGAGGATCCAGCCGGTCACGTTATCCAGGAAGTAGCGGTCGTGGGTGACGATCAGGATCGCGCCCGGGTAGGCGCGCAGATGGCCCTCGAGCCAGGACACCGTCTCGGCGTCGAGGTGGTTGGTGGGCTCGTCGAGCAGCAGCATCTCGGGTTTTTCGAGCAGCAGCTTGCACAGGGCCACGCGGCGGCGTTCGCCGCCCGACAGTTTCGACACGTCCCAATCGTCCGGCGGGCAGCCCAGCGCTTCCATCGCCTGGTCGACCTGGGCGTCGAGGTCCCACAGGCCCTGGGCCTCGATCTCGTCCTGGAGGCGCGTCATCTCGTCCGCGGTCTCCTCCGAATAGTTCATCGCGAGATCGTTGTAGCGGTCGAGGATCGCCTGTTTGGCGGCGACGCCCTGCATGACGTTGCCGCGCACGTTCAGCATCTCGTCGAGCTGCGGCTCCTGCGGCAGGTACCCGACGCGCGTGCCGTCGGCCACATAGCCGTCCCCCGAATAATCGACGTCGATCCCGGCCATGATGCGCAGCAGCGTCGACTTGCCCGAGCCGTTGACGCCGAGCACGCCGATCTTGGCCGTCGGGTAGAAGGACAGGTGGACGTTGTCCAAGACCTTCTTGCCGCCGGGATAGGCCTTGGTGAGGCCGCGCATGTGATAGACGAATTGAGGGGTGGCCATGGCGTGGAACCGTGTGGCTCGCGGGAACGATGATGTGGGCGAGCGCAGCCCTAGCAGGCGGTTCGGGGCGGTTCAAGCGCGGGCCGATTCGCGAAAAGCGCGGGACGGCGGTCGCGCGATCGGGTAAAGCCCCGGCGAGGGGCGGCGCCCGCGCGCCGATCTCAAAAACGACAAGGACGGGGGATTGATGCCGCGGGCGCGGAGCCGCCCGGCCGAGGCCGTCCCGGACCCTCGGCGATCCCGGAGCGTGGAGAAGCCTCGTGAGTTCGACCGTGATCACCTCGTTCCGCCCGAAGACCGCACCCGGCGCCGACGACGGCGCGAGCCCGCAGTCTTCGGAAACCGTGACCCGTCCCGCGCCGGGGGGGTCGAACGCGCCGCTCTTCTCGCCCGATCGCGGCGGGGACGATCGGCTGAGACTGGCGCCGGCCGCGGGCTTGCTGGCCGAACTCGCGGCGCACCGGCACGCCGGAACGCCGTTCCTCATCGCGCTGTTCGGGCCGTCCGGCTCCGGCCGCAGCACGTTTCTCACCCAGTTGCTCGAATCGGTCCGCGCTTTCAGCACGGCTGCCGCCGGCGCGGGCCCGGACGGGCCGTTCCTGCCCGGGATCGTCACCGCCAGGGTCGAGGCGTCGGGGACGCGCGACCCCGCGGAGGTCATGCTGGAGGCCGTGCTGCCGGCGGTGCGCGCCGCCGACGCGGCCCTCGCCGAAGAAGCCACCATAGCGGGGAGCGATCCGGTGGCGGCGGCCCGCGCCGCGGGCGAGCGCGTCAACGACCTGCGCCGGTCGCTGGACGGCGAGCGGCAGGCGTTGGACGAGATCGGCGGGCGGCGGGCGCGGCTGACGGACGCCGTGTTGTTCGACACGCCGGGCTCGCGGATCGAGGCTTACGCACGCGCCAACCGGACGCGCATCGAGCCCCGCTTGCGCGACTTCGGGCTTGCAGCGGCCGATCCGGTCGCGCGCTACAAGGAGCTCGTCCGCGACGTCGCCGAGGCGCCGGGCGGGACGTCGCGCTTCGGCTTCGCGATGCGCGCCCTGTCGGGCTACAAGGGCCAGGGCACGCTGCTCGGCTTCATGATCTTCTTCCTCCTGCTCGGCCTGGCGGCGGCCGGTCTCGCCGCGAACCCCGCCGGGGTCGAGGCGTGGCTGCAAGGCGCCGGCGACCATTTCGCGGCCCTGACGGCCTGGGCACGCGCGCACCTCGACTGGCTGCCGACGCTGGCCCGCGCCTTCTTCGCCCTTGCGGCCGCGTGCCTCGCGATCAACCTGGTCCGCGCGGTACGCTTCGTGCAGCCGGTGTTCATGGGCGCCCGCATGCTCCGCGCGGACCTCGACGGACGGCGCCGGGATCTCGACGGGCTGCTGGCGCATCAAACGCGGCGGGTCGACCAGCTCACGGGCGACGTGGACGCGGCCACGAAGGCGGCCGAGGCGGCCGACCGGCGGGCGGCCGATGGCGGGGCGCCCCGCCAGGCCGGCATGGCGGACGCCATCGGGGCGACGCCGGTCGACGCCGTGTTCGCGGCGCTGTCGGCCGCCATGGCGACGGTGGCGGCCCCCGCCGCCGGGGGCGCCGCGCGGACGCCGTTGCGCCGCATCGTGGTGGCGATCGACGAACTCGACACGCTATCGGCCGCGCAGGCGGCGGCCTATCTCGACGCCGCCCATCGCCTGTTCGGGCGCCCGGGGTTCGTCACGATCGCGGCCGTCGAACGGGAACACGCGGCGGCCGGGATGGCCGACGCCGACCCGGCGCTGGCGGCGTCCCGGCTCGACCGCGTGATCCAGCTATCCTACACGCTGGGGTCGGACGTGACCGCGCCGGGCGATTACGCGCAGCGCCTGATGGGGAACGCGCCCGCCGCCGCGGAGACGCCCCGAAACGACGTGCGCGCTTCCGCGCTCGACGCGCCCTGGCGCGACATCGAGAGACGCCTCGTGCGCGATCTCGCGCCTTTCGCCGGCACCACGCCGCGCGCGGTCAAGCGCTTCGTGAACACCTACCGGGTGGCCCGCGCCGACCCGCGCCTCGAGGACGCGACGCCGGCCGAACTCGGCGGCCTCGCCTGGGCGCTCGCGCTCGACGGGGGCGGCGCCGCGGCCGAACTCGGCGGGCTCGACGGCCGGTTGGCGGACGCGGATCCTTTCCCGGCGCAGTCTGAGCCCGCGATGGCGCTCGCTCGGGCGCGGCAGGCGGTCGGCCTGGCGTTCCCCATCGCGGACGCCCGCCGCGGGCTCGACGTCGCGAAGGCCTTCGGCCGACGGGGCTGAAGCGGTCGCCCCCGGTGCGTCCCCGGTCCGGACGGGAACTTCGTTCGGGCGGCTTGCGCTCATAGGGGAACGATCGTCCGGATCGCGCGGGGGCGCGGAACCATGCAAGGCCGTTTCAACCAGGTCGTCCTGTTGCTCGCGCTGCTGGTGTTCGGTGCCTATGTGGCGGAGCCCTATCTCGAGCGGACCGTCCTGGCGCCGCCGGCGCCACGGCTCGTCGAGCCGCGCGGCAGCCTCAGCGAAGCCGAACGCTCGACGGTCGCGCTGTTCCGGCGAGCGGCCCCCTCGGTGGTGCAGGTGGTCGGTTCGGCCGGCTCGGACACGATGTCGAGCGACGAACGCGAGGGGGCCGGCCAGGTCAAGTCGGGCACGGGCTTCTTCTGGGACACGGCGGGCCATGTCGTGACCAACAACCATGTGGTGGAGAACACGGCCACCCTCGCGGTGCGCCTCGCTTCGGGCGAACTGGTGAGCGCCCGGCTGCTCGGCGCGACGCCCGCCTACGACCTCGCGGTGTTGCGGATCGAGGGAAAGCGCCCTCTGCCGCCCCCGCTCGCCGTCGGCCGCTCGGCGGATCTCGAGGTGGGCCAGAGCGCGTTCGCGATCGGCAACCCGTTCGGGCTCGACCAGTCTCTGACGACGGGCGTCATCAGCGCGCTGAAGCGGCGGCTGCCCACGAGCGGAGGGCGGGAAATCCCCGACGCGATACAGACGGACGCCGCCATCAACCCCGGCAATTCGGGGGGACCGCTGCTCGATTCGGCCGGGCGGCTGATCGGCGTCAACACCGCCATCTATTCACCCTCCGGCGCCAATGCCGGTATCGGCTTCGCCATCCCCGTCGACGTCGTCAACCGCGTGGTCCCGGAGCTCATTCGCAGCGGCCGTGTACCGACGCCCGGCATCGGCATCGTCGCGGCCGACGAGGCGAGCGCGGCCCGCCTCGGCGTCGAGGGCGTGATCGTGGTCCGAACCCGGCCCGGCTCCGCCGCCGAGCGCGCGGGCCTGCGCGGCGTCGACCTGGCCACGGGCGCGATCGGCGACGTCATCGTGGCGGCCGACAACCACCCGGTGAGGCGCCTGAACGACCTGACGGCCGCGCTCGAAGCCGCCGGCATCGGGCACGCGGTGGCGCTGACCGTGCGGCGGGGCGGGCGGGAGGTGCCCGTGCGGGCGGACGTCAGCGATGTCGGCGCATCCTGAGGCCGGCCGTGGCGACGCCGGGCGCGAACCGGACCGCCGAACCGGATGGAGCGCCCTCGGCCGCCGCAAATTCGATCGCCGCGCGGTGTTTTGCCCGTCGGTCGATCGCCGCGGCCTTGACGGGCGTCGCGCCGGCCGGTGAGAGTGTCGTCAACCATGCCGGCGACGAACGCCGGCGGAACGAAAACGATCCGGAGAGTCCGGAAACGTGTCGCGCGGACGCTGCTCGATCCGGGCGGCGACAAACAACAAGATGATCAGGGAGGAAAGACATGATTAAGAAGATCCTGCTCGCCGGGACCGTCCTCGCGGCGATGACGCTCCCGGCCTTCGCGGCCGGCGAGATCATCGGCTTGATAACCAAAACCAACACGAACCCCTTCTTCGTCAAGATGAAGGAGGGCGCCGAGGCGAAGGCCAAGGAACTCGGCGTGACGCTGCAGGCCTATGCCGGCAAGGCGGATGGCGACAACGATGGCCAGGTGCAGGCGATCGAGGCCTTGATGGCGGCGGGCGCCAAGGGCTTCATGATCGTGCCGAGCGACTCGACCGCGATCGTACCCACCATAAAGAAGGCCCGGGACGCCGGCCTCCTCGTGATCGTGCTCGACACGCCGCTCGACCCGATCGACGCCGCCGACGCGACCTTCGCCACGGACAACTTCAAGGCCGGCCAACTGATCGGCCGCTGGGCCAAGGGAATCCTCGGCGAGGCGGGCGTCAAGTCGGCGAAGATCGCCACGCTCGACCTCGCCGCGAACGAACCGACGGTGGACTACCTGCGCCACAACGGGTTCCTGCAAGGCCTCGGCATCGCCGTGAAGAACCCGAAGCACTACGGCAGCTCCGACGACCCGCGCATCGTCGGCGGCGACGTCACCTTGGGCACCGAGGAAGGAGGGCGCAAGGCCATGGAGAACATCCTCCAGAAGGCCGACGACATCAACGTCGTCTACGGCATCAACGAGCCGGCGGCGGCGGGCGGATACGAGGCCATGAGGACCGCCGGCAAGGAAAAGGCCGTGCTCTTCGTCGCGATCGACGGCGGCTGCCCCGGCGTGAAGAACGTCGCCGCGGGTATCCTCGGCGCGACCTCCCAGCAATATCCGCTGCTGATGGCCTCGAAAGGTCTCGAGGCCATCACGGAGTTCGTGAAGACCGGCAAGAAGCCGGCGAAAACCCCCGGTCTCGATTTCACCGACACCGGTGCGACGCTGATCACCGACAAGCCGGTCGCGGGCGTGCCGTCGATCACCAGCGCCGAGGGCCAGAAGCTTTGCTGGGGCTGACCCCGGCGGATCTTCCGCGGCGCCGACGCGCCGGTGTGGGCTCGTTCGCCCCCGCCGGTGCCGGGCGCCCCCTTCGCGGCGCACCGGGATAGGATCATGTCTGAGGCAGGGGACACGCGGCGCGCCGACGACTTCGAAAAAGTGTCGCCGGCCTCTCCGACCGGCCCCGCGGTGTTCGAAGAGGAAGACCGGACGGCCCTCAAGCGGGTCCAGCGCTTCCTCCATGCGTATCCGACGGTGGTGCCCTTCGTCGTGCTGCTCATGGGGTTGACGCTCGGAGCGTCGGTGAACTGGACCCGCTTCACCACGGGCTCGAACCTGTCGACGATCCTGCTGCAGGTCACGATCATCGGCATCCTGGGCATCGCGCAAACCTTGATCATCCTGACCGCGGGCATCGACCTTTCGGTCGGCATCGTCATGGTGCTGTCCTCGATCGTCATGGGGCGGCTCACGGTGCTCCTGGGTTTGCCGGTCGCGATCGGGTTCCCGATCGGCATTCTCGTGGGGACCATGTGCGGTCTGATCAACGGCACCCTTGTCACCCGGCTGCGGATGCCGCCGTTCATCGTGACCCTCGGCACGCTGTCCATCTTCACCGCCCTGAACACCTGGTATTCCCAATCGGAATCGATCCGCAACGTCGACCTCCGGGACAAGACCCCCCTGCTCCTCGCCATGGGGGAGCCGATTCAGATCGGCACCGCCCGGATCATCTACGGCTCGGTGCTCATGCTCGTGATCGCGGCCGTGGTCTGGTACGTGCTCAACTGGACGGCGTTCGGCCGGCACGTCTACGCCGTCGGCGACGATCCGGAGGCGGCGCGCCTGGCGGGCATAGACAGCCAGCGGACGCTGTTGAGCGTCTACATGATGGCGGGCTTCATTTCGGCCGTCGCCGGCTGGGTCCTGATCGGGCGCGTCGGCGCCATCAGCCCCACGAGCGGCCAGGACGCGAATCTCGACAGCATCACGGCCGTCGTCATCGGGGGCACGAGCCTCTTCGGCGGGCGCGGTTCGATCGTCGGGACCTTGATCGGCGCCCTGATCGTCGGCGTGTTCCGTTCGAGCGTATCGCTCGCGGGGCTCGACGTGCTTTGGCAGCAGTTCGCGGTCGGTGTCCTCATCATCGTCGCCGTCGCGCTCGACCAATGGATCCGCAAGGTGTCGGCATGAGCGTGGCTCCCGTCCTCCGGGCCAGCGGCCTCGTCAAGCGCTATGGCCGCGTCACGGCCCTCGACCACGCCGATTTCGATCTCCTGCCGGGGGAAATCCTGGCCGTGATCGGCGACAACGGGGCCGGGAAATCCACCCTGATCAAGGCGCTCGCGGGAGCGGTCGTCCCCGATTCCGGGGAAATCCGGCTCAACGATCAGGTGGTCAACTTCCGCTCCCCGATCGAGGCGCGCAACGCCGGCATCGAAACCGTGTATCAGAACCTCGCGCTGTCGCCGGCGCTGACCATCGCCGACAACATGTTCCTCGGACGCGAGCGGCACCGGGCGGGATTCGCAGGCTGGGCCTTGCGGATGCTCGATCGGGCCGCGATGCGCAAGGACGCCCGCCGGCACTTGAACGCCCTCGGACTCATGACGATCCAGAACATCAACCAGACGGTCGAGACCCTCTCCGGCGGCCAACGGCAGGGCGTCGCCGTGGCGCGGGCCGCGGCGTTCGGCAGTCGCGTGATCATCATGGACGAGCCGACGGCGGCGCTCGGCGTGAAGGAATCCCGCAAGGTCCTGGAACTGATCCTCGACGTTCGCGCCAAGGGGCTGCCCATCGTCCTGATCAGCCACAACATGCCGCACGTCTTCGAAGTCGCGGACCGCATCCACATCCACCGGCTGGGGAAGCGCGCGTGCGTCATCCGGCCTTCGCAGCACACGATGTCCGACGCCGTCGCCATCATGACCGGCGCGATGAAGCCGCCCCCGGACGAACTGGCCGCTTGAGCGGCGGGGTGGGTCTGGCACCGCGGCGTTTTTCGTCGCGCCGGTGAACGCCGCGGGCGGGGGCGGTGTTCCTCGAGCGATCTCACGATGTCGTGACGGGCGCGACCTTCGCGCCGCGCTGGAGCGCTATCGACCCCACGCATCCGGCGATCGCGACGTCAGTCGCTCGAACACCCGCTGGAGCCCGCGTTCGACGACCTCGAACGTGCCCGCCTCGTTCAGGATCCTCAGGAAAAGCTCGTTGTTCCCCTCGGGCGTCGCGTGGTCGCGGGCGAGATGCCCGAAGTCCCGGCCGCCACGCAGGGACGCGGCGAGTCCCGCGAATGTCGATGCGACGTAGCCTGCGGCCGCTTCTTCCGAGAGGCCGCGTGACACCAACCAGCGGCTGATCGCGCTGAGATAGGTGAAATGCGCCGCGATGGTGGCGGACGACGCGGAGAGCGCGTCGAAGGCGTTCGCGTCCGACAGCTCGAGGCCGCCGCCGAGCCGGTCGAAGAGGCTCCTGGCCGCCTCGTTCGGCGGGCAGATCGGCGTGACGCCCTCCCGCCTGGCCACCGATGGAAGCGGAATAGCGCGCGCGATGTCCCGCGCCGGCGCGACCAGCCGGGCGAGCGCCTCCGCCGAAACGCCGGCCATCGCGCTGACGATCGCGTGGTTGGCCGAGAAGGCCAGACCTCCGAGCGCGGCTTGCGCATCCTGGGGCCGCACGCAGAGGATCACGACCGACGCGCCTTCGACGACGGCCTGGTTGTCCGCGCAGACGCTGACCGTCGGGTGGCGGCTCGCCAGATCGGCCGCGATGCCGGCATTGCGCGGCGACAGCAGGATCGGGGGCGGCCGCTCGACGTCCTCGCACAAACCCGTGACGATCGCGGCGGCGATGGCACCGACGCCGATCACACCGTAGACCATTCCCTGCCTCCGCCTCGAGGTGAGATCGAACCATAGCACGCGCGGCTCGCGATCGGAGCCGCCTGTGCCCTCCGGCTTCGCGCGCCGATCTTCCCCGCGTCGCCTCCCGTCACCACGTTGCGGCAGGGGCCTTCCGCCCTCCCGGGACACCCCATGATCGCCGACGCCCTCGCGGCCGCGCTCGAAATCTTCACGCCGCCGTTCCGCGCCGCGCTCGTGAGGATCCTGGCCCTCACGCTCGTGCTGCTCGCGGTCGGCATAGGGGCGCTGCACCGCGCGCTGGTGGGCCTCGTCGCCCTGCCCTACCCGTGGCTCGGGGCGCTCGTCTCCGTGCTGGCGGGCCTGGGGCTCGTGGTGGGATCGGTGTTCCTCGTCGCGCCCGTTTCGACGCTGGTCGCGGGCTTCTTCGTCGACGACCTCGCGGCCACTGTCGAGCGCGCCATCGATCCCGGCGCGGCGCCGGGCCGCCCGCTGCCCTTCGCGGGGGCGCTCGCACTCGCGATCCGCTTCACGCTCCTGTCGCTCGCGGTTCTGCTCCTGGCGCTGGCGCTGCTCCTCGTGCCGGGCGTGAACGCGGTCGCGTTCGTGGGCGCCAACGCCTACCTGCTCGGCCGCCAGTATTTCGAATTCGTGGCGCTGCGGCACCTGTCCGGGGCGGAGGCCCAGGCGCTTCGTCGGCAACACGGCCCCCGCATCTTCGCCGCCGGCCTGTTCATCGCCGGTTTCGTCGCTTTGCCGCTCCTGAACCTGCTGACGCCCATGTTCGGGACGGCGCTGATGGTGCGCGTGTTCAAGCGCCTGCCCCGCCCGGCCGATCCGCGGCGGTGATCAGGACGCGCTCCGGTCGCGGTCGAACTGCCCCGCCTTGCGAAAGCGGTAGAGGTAGGTCGGCACGATCGACGCGATGGCCCGCGGTTCGATGCCGAGCCCGGGCAGCGTCAAGCCCGCCGCGACGGACTCGGCGGACACGACGTTGTCGTGGCGGAGCTGGGTCAGTTGATCGCGCGTCAGTACCAGCATCTTCGGAAACAGCCCGAGCAGGAGCCCGTCGAGCAGTTCGGTCGCGGCGGCTGGGCCGCGCAACAGCGCGAACGGGACCGGCACCAGCGGGCGATGGCGCCCCGTCACGGCGCAGATGTAGGCGAGCAATTCCTTGAAGGTCTTCACCTCGGGGCCGCCGAGTTCGTAAGTGGCGCCGGGCTTGGCGCCCCCGTCGGCCGCGATCGCCACCGCTTCGCCGACATCGCCGACGTAGGCCGGCTGAAACCGCGTGTGCCCGCCGCCGATCAACGGCAACACCGGCGCCATGCGGGCCAAGGCGGCGAAACGATTGAAGAAATCGTCTTCCGGTCCGAACAGGATCGAGGGGCGCAAGATCACGGCGTCGGGATAGACGTCGCGCACCGCGGCCTCGGCGCGCGCCTTGGTGCGGGCGTAGGCCGACGCCGATCGCGCGTCGGCCCCGATCGCGGACACGTGCACGAAGCGTTCGACCCCGGCCTCCTTGGCGGCCGTCGCGGCCGCCCGAGCGCCCGCGGCATGCACCGCCTCAAAGGTCTGCCGCCCGCTTTCGCCGAGAATGCCGACGAGGTTGACGGCGACATTCGCGTCGCGCAGCACGGGCGCGAGCGAGGCGGGGAAGCGCAGGTTGGCCTGGACCGGCTGGATCTGGCCGACGCGCCCCAGGGGCTGAAGGTAATTGCCGAGGTCGGGCCGGCGCGACCCGGCGCGGATGCGCCAGCCGCGCCCCGCGAGCGCCGCGATCACGCTCCGTCCGAGGAAGCCAGAACCGCCGAACACGGTGGCGATGCCCCTCGTCGCGAGATCGTTGCCGGCCATGGCGTGTCGTCCTTGTCGCAAGCGCGTCCGCTATCTAACGAACGCGCCCCGGCCCGTATAGGCCGATGCGACACGCCCGACAGGCATCGGCCACGGGACGTGATCGGGGTGAACGGCCGCTCCCATGAAGGCCCCATCGTTCCGGGAGCCCGACCCCGGCACGACGGCGGGCGCGTTCGGCCCGGTGTCGGCGTCGAGGCGATGCCGGGGACCCCCTCACGACGTTGCCTCGACCCAACCGCCCTGTGACGGCGTCAGGGCGCAGGCGACGCCGCGGCGGCGGGCTCCGGCGCGAGGCCGCTCCAGTACGACCAGCCCCAGTCGCAGCTTCGGGGACAGGTGGTGTCGAGCACGAGGGTTCGGGTGCCGGACGGCAGCTCGATGCGCGCCGATTGTTCGCCGCGGTCGGTTTCCACCCCGCCCGGGTCGAGGCAGCGGCGCCACAGCGCGGCCCCCGGCGCGTGCTCGTCCGCGACCGCGAAGCAGACGCCTTCGGTATGGCCCGATGTCCAGGCCCCGTCCTCGATGCCGAACGTCGCCGTTACGGCGCGGGCTCCCGCTACCGGCACGGTCACGCGTCTGGGCGGCTGCGCCGCGAGGCGGCCTCGGGAAAGATCCTTCGCCAAGCCCCGATCGATGATCGTTCGGCGCCAGGCGCGGCGCCGTTCGAGGTCCGCGTAGAGGCCGGCCGCGAGGGGACCCGGCGGCGCGTGGCCGAGGCGCACGGGCCTCAGTTCGACGGCGATCGACGAGGCGAGGAAGCGGCGGCTCGACGGGGTCGCGTCGATCGTCACGTCGACCACATCGCGGTCGGCCAGGCCGTCGGCTTGGCCGAAAGCAACGGCGGCGAAGCCCTCGGCGTCCTCGATCTCCGGCGACAACAGGAAGCCTTCGCGCGCTTGTTCCGCGATGAACCGGAACGACACGCTTTGGCCGTTGCGAAGGCGAACCGTCATGTCGAGGAGGGGCGGGCGGAACAGGACGCCCGCCAGCCGGCCGAGCATGTTCGGCTGCACGTCGATGCGCGCGAACACGGGTCCGTCCATGCCGACCGGCACCGCCTCGCCGAGATGCGCGCTCGATCGGGTCGGGTCGGCGAGGTTCTCCCCCAAGGGCGCCGCACGCTTGTGGAGGATCAGGTAGCTGCCGAACAGTCGCGCCGGCTCGTAGCCGCGCCAGAGCTCGGGCCACAGCGCGCCTTCGGCCGAAGCCGGGTAGCGGTTGTCGATCGTGTCCGGCGAAAACAAAACCCAGTCCGGCGCGCGGTCGCCCGCGTAGAACGCCCGGTTCGCCGCGACGAGCGCGGCCGTGATGGTGTTGTATTCCTGGAAGCTCGGGCGCGGCCGATAGTCGAGGCCCGCGGCCAGGACCGCGCTCTGGATCGAGGGGATCGTGTCGACCCCGCCCTCGAGCGCCGGCAAGGGGACGGCGGCTCGCACGGCCGCCCAGCCCTCCTCCTTCCGGCGCGCGAGGTCTTGAGCGAAGGTCGAAGGGCTGCGCAGGAAGGCGGCGGCGTTGGCGAGTTCCGTCGGCACGCTCGCGAACCAGCTCGCGTAGAGCGTGCCCAGCGGGACGCGCCGCGGGGGATCGCCCGCCGTGCGGAAATGCGGGCCGACGACGAGCAGGACCGCGAGGGCCGTGCCCAGCATGACGGTGCCGCCGAGCCGCGAACGCGGCAGCACCCGGGCCAGGCCGAGCACCAACGCCGCGAGCCCGAGCGAAACCCAGGCGATCTGCGTGTGCATGTCCTGCCGAACGAACCCCGCCTTGAAGGTGAGGAGCAGGAACGCGGCCAACCCCAGGGACACCGCGACCGGCGCGCGCCACGGGGCACGGGAGCGGGACTCGGTCGCCGCGACGGCGATGAGGAGTGCCGTCGCCGCCGTCACGAACAAGGCCAGTTCCCGGCGGTTGCCGACCGAGGCCATCGCCTCGCTGTACCCGGCGATGATATCCCCTTGCACCCGGACGAAGTTCGCCAGATCGCCGAGCCGTTGCCCGTAGATGAAGAACGTCGCCAGGAAGGCCGCGAGGATCGTCGCGGACACCAGCGGCAAGCGCCGGCGCGACAGCGAACGCGCGTCGGCGATGACGGACAGCGACAGGCCGGCGAGCAGGTAGGTCATCTTGGAGAGCGCCAAGACGCCCACCGCCGCGGCGGCGGCGAGCACCACCGCGCGCGGGATCGGCCCGGCGCCCTCGGATCCGAGATCGAGCAGGAACACCAGGAGCGCGACGCAGAAGAACACCGGGTCGGGAACGAAGCCGACGTTGCTCACGAGGGCCGTCGCGTAGAGCACGGCGCCGACGAAAACGAGACCCAGGTTGCGCAGGCTCAGCGCCAGCAGGCAGGCGACGCACGCGGCCTGGATCACGCTCAAGGCGAGCAGGATCGGCAGCGTCAGGGAAAAATACTGATCGTTGAAATAGCCGGTCACCAGCGGCGACGCCGGGCCGTAGGTGAAGGCCACGTCGACGCCCCAGCGCGCGTGTTTCGCGGCCAACTCGCCCAGAACCGTCACCCATGACGCGTCGAGGTCGGCGCCCGCCATCCCCGGGGAGAACGGGCGCAGCGTGAAGGCCGCGCAGACGGCGGCCAGGAACAACACCACGGCGATCAGCGACCCGACTCGCGCGAACGACCGCCGCGCGGGCGCGGTGACGAGGCTCCCGGGGGGCGGGACCAAGGCGGCTTCTGTCCTCACGCTTGAAGGGTCTCCCTTCGACGCCGACTGTAGGAGGGAAGGCGGCGCGGGAAGTCAACGCCCCGCGCCCGAGCGGGAAGCGCCGCGCCAGGGGATGGTTGCGCCGATGCGGGCCACCGCGCGATAATGCGCGACGAACGGCGAGCGACCCCGACGACGGATCGCGCGCTCGACGACCTGTCATCCCACGCCAGGACGGTTCCGCCATGATTTACGTGATCGCCACCGTGATCGTCCGTCCGGAAAAGCGCGCCGATTTCCTCGAAAACGCGCGCACCGTGATCGCCGCGACCCACAAGGAGCGCGGCTGCCGGACCTACGACCTTACGAGCAGCATCACCGAGCCGAACGAGTTCATCTTCGTCGAACGTTGGGAGTCTCGCGACGCGCTCACCGCCCATTTCGCAACGCCGCACCTGACCGAGTGGACGCGGGTCTCGGCCGAGTTCGTCGAGAGTGTCACGGTCGAGGTGATCCACCCGGAAACTGTCGAGGTGCTGTAGCCGCCGGCCTGCCGGGAGAAGGCGTGGCACACTCCGCCCGGCCCGCCCGTCCTGAGATGATGCCATGTCGCGCGCCATGGCGCCTCCCCGGGCGCCCAGCCCCCATGACGATGATTTCTTCCTGTGGACCCAGGAACAGGCGCGTCTCTTGCGCGAGCGACGCTTCGGGGAGCTCGACTTGGACCATCTGGTCGCGCCTTTCCGTTCTCCTGGCCGACGTGCTGGAATGGAACTATCGAGCGGGGCGGCGGTCGCCCGCCTGGCCGGCGCGATCGCCCAACGGCGCCGACCTTTGGGCACCATCGTCGAGGATGGCCCGAGCTTGCGTCGTCTCCCGTCGCGAGCCATGACGGAGAGCGATCCGTCCGCTCGCCTGCTGGCGTCCGAGGAACCCGGCATCGACGTCACACGCTTGCCCCAAGCGCCGCCGTTCACGGTCGAACAGCTGCCCGACAGCGGGTTCTTGCCCAGGAGCCCGCCATCTACGATCAATTCGGAGGAATGCCGTGATCCGCGCAACGAGCGTCCGCGCCAAGGACACCTGGACCGAGGGAACCGGCACCGTCGTGGCCGACACCGTCGTGCTCGACTTCGACGAGCGCCATCGACGCCGCATCGCCATGACGGGCGTCCGCGGGCTGGCGTTCCTGCTCGACCTGCCCGAAGCCCTGGCGCTGCGCGGCGGCGACGCGCTCGCGCTCGAGGACGGGCGTTTGGTCGAGGTGGTGGCGGCGCCGGAGCCGCTCTGCGAGGTGCGCGGGGCGGACGCCGCCAGCCTCGTCCGCCTCGCCTGGCACATCGGCAACCGTCACCTCCCGGCGCAGCTCACGGGGCGCGCGATCCGCATCCGCCGCGATCCCGTGATCGCCGACATGCTGCGCGGTCTCGGTGCCAAGATCGTCGACATCGAGGCGCCGTTCGACCCGGAAGGCGGGGCCTACGCGACACCCACCCGCGAATCGCGGGACGCCGGTCGCGGACACGGCGCCGGCCACGCGCATGACCATGGACACGACCACGGTGATGGCCATAAGCACGACCATGGGCACGACGGTCACCATGGCCACCACGGCCACCACGGCCACGATCACTGACGGCGCGGTGCGTGTCGCTGCCCCGCCCGCCAGCGGACTGCCGCTGTTCGCCTGGTTGTCCCCCGGCTTTCCCGTCGGCGCCTTCGCGTATTCGCACGGGGTCGAGGCGGCGGTGGACGAGGGAGCGATCGCCGATGCGCGAAGTTGCGCCGCCTGGATCGGCGACCTCATCGCCCGCGGATCGTGCCGTGCCGACGCCGTCCTCGCCGCCGCCTCGTTTCGCGCGGCGCGGGATGACGACGCGGGAGCGCTCGACGGAATCAACGACCTCGCGCTGGCGCTGAGCGCCTCGCGCGAGCGGCGGCTCGAAACGGGCGGCATGGGGCGCGCCTTCACGGACGCGATCGCGGCCGCGTGGCCCGACGCGGCGTGCCGCCTCCTGCCCCCGACGGGCGATATCGCCTACCCGGTCGCCTTCGGGGCGGCCTGCGCCACGCATGGCATGGATCCGCGCGCGGCCCTCGAAGCCTACGCGCTCGCCTTCGCGGCGAACCTCGTGTCCGCCGTGGTGCGGCTCGGCCCGATCGGCCAGACCGATGCGCAGCGCGTCATCGCGGGCCTGGTTTCGCCGGCGCGCGACCTTGCGGCGTGGGCCAGCAAGACCACGCTCGACGATCTCGGAGCCTGCGCGTTCCGCTCGGACATCGCCGCCCTGCGCCATGAAACGCTCTATTCGAGGCTGTTCCGCTCATGACATCGCACAACGGCCCCCTGCGGGTCGGTATCGGAGGGCCGGTCGGCTCGGGCAAGACGGCGCTGATGGAGCAGCTCTGCAAACGCATGCGCGGCAGCTACGAAATCGCCGCCATCACCAACGATATCTACACGAAGGAGGACGCCGAGATCCTGGCCCGCGCCGAAGCCCTGCCGCTCGAGCGGATCATGGGGGTCGAGACGGGGGGGTGCCCGCACACGGCCATCCGGGAGGATGCGTCGATCAATCTCGCCGCGATCGACGCGATGAACGGGCGATTCCCGGACCTCGACCTGATCCTGATCGAGTCGGGCGGCGACAACTTGGCCGCGACCTTCTCGCCCGAACTGGCCGATCTCACGATCTACGTGATCGATGTCGCGGGGGGCGAGAAGATCCCGCGGAAAGGCGGCCCCGGCATCACGCGATCGGACCTCCTCGTCATCAACAAGGTCGATCTCGCGCCGCACGTCGGCGCCTCGCTGGCCGTCATGGAACACGATACGCGGCGCATGCGGCGGGGAAAGCCCTACGTGTTCACGAACCTCAAGCTCGGCGACGGCATGGACGTCGTGATCGACTTCATCACCACCAAAGGCGGGCTCGTTCCGCAGCCGGCGGGTTGATGTCCGGTTCCCGTCAGCATTCGGCGGCGGCCGGCATGCCTTCGATCGGGTCGAGTCCGCGCGCCGTCGCGGGCTGAAGGGTCGGCGAGAACGGCTCGCTCCGGCCGAGGTGATGCCGACAAGCGCGCCCCCGGTGCCGCCGCTCCGGCCGGTCGGGCCCGATCCGCCCGGGGCGGTGCCGCACCCGGAACCCTTGGCGGGCGGTGTCGCCGGCTCCGCCGTCGCCGACGCGCCGGCGGCGACCTGCTGCGCGTGGGCGACCGCGACGGGGATGACCATGGCGAGGAGGCCGGCTGCGGGACGCCTGATGGCCTGATATTTCCCGCAAAACACATTCCGGGACCGTCAGGGCCGGCGCGGGGGTTCCGCGACGTCGCGCCGCCACAGCACGGGCCGCCCGAACGCCGGGGCGATGAACGCGTCGGCCGCGATGCCGTGCGCCGTCCTGGCCGCTTCGAGCGCGCGCAAGGGAGCGTCGATCGCCTCGTCGGTGAGCTGGAAGGTGCCCCAGTGCACCCCGAGGCTCAGCGCGGCGCCGAGGTCGCGATGCGCCCGCACGGCGTCGTCGGGGTTCATGTGTTGCAGGGCCATGAACCAGCGCGGCTCGTAGGCGCCGATCGGCAGCAGCGCCACATCGGGCGGTCCCATCCGACGCGCGATGTCGCCGAACAGCGCCGCGTAGCCGGTGTCGCCGGCGAAATAGATCGTGCCCGACGGGGTCCGCAGGACGAAGCCGCCCCACAGCGTCGTGCGGCGGTCGCGCAAGGTGCGGCTCGACCAATGCTGCGCCGGGACGAAGGTCGCGGTCGCCCCCGCGCCGACGTCGGCCTGCTCCCACCAGTCGAGGTCGCGGACGCCGCCGATGCCGCGTCGACCGAGGAAAGCCGCGTTGCCGAGACCCGTCAGGATTTTCGGCGCGAAACGCGCGCCGAGCGTTCGCAGGCTCGCCACGTCCAGATGGTCGTAGTGATTGTGACTGAGCAGGACGAGGTGGATCGGCGGCAGGTCGCGGATCGCCGGCGCCGGCGGGCGCACACGCCTCGGACCCGCGAAGGGGAGCGGGCTCGCGCGATCGGAAAAGATGGGGTCGGTGAGGATGTTCAGGCCTGCGACCTGGATCAGCACCGTCGCCTGCCCGACCAGCGTCACGGCGATGTCGCCGGGGCCGGGCGCCGCGGGGGCGGCCGCGCCCGACACGGTGGCGGGTGTCCGCGGCCACGCGGCCGGTCGCGGGCTCCGGCGCCAGCGCAGAAGATCCGCGAGGCTCTTGTCGGTATCCACCCCGGGATTGAAGAAGCGTCGTCCGTCGCAATGGTCGGATACGGGATAGGGCGCGGGCGCGCGGCTCATCGACGAGGCCTCGACCAGAACCCGAGCGGAGCGACGGGGCGCGCGCGATCGACCGGCGGACGCCCCGGCGCGTTGACGGGCACATGATCGGCGGCGTTCACGCGAAGGAGACCTCCATGGGCGCACCAGCCCTCGTCGCGACCCTGACGGCGATCTTGGCCGCGACCCTCATCCCGGCCCGGGCGTCGCCCGACCCGCTCTCGGCCCATCGGTGGAAACACCGCGTGGTGGTTTCGCTCGCGTCGTCCCCCGCCGACCCGATGGCGGCGGAACAGCGGCGCATCTTCGCAACGATCGGGCCGGGCGCCCGCGAACGCGACCTCGTTCTTCTCGAAGCCACGGGCGACACGCCCGAGGCCCGGGCGCTGCGGGGCCGGTTCGGCTTCGACGGCCGCTTCAGGGCCGTCCTGGTCGGCAAGGACGGCGGCGAAAAGCTCGGCGCCGACAGACCGGTCGGACCCGACGATCTGTTCCCGCTGATCGACGCCATGCCCATGCGGCAGGACGAGATGGCGCGTCGGCGGCGAACCCGGCGAGCGGCTCGCGTCTGCGGCCGTCAATAGGTGGCACGGCCGCCGGATATGTCGAAGACCGCGCCCGTGGTGAACGAGTTCTCCTTCGACGCCAGCCAGCACACGAGCGAGGCGATTTCCTCGACCGTGACGAAGCGGCCGCGCGGGATTTTCGAGAGCATGTAGTCGATATGCGCTTGGGTGATCTGTTCGAGTATTCTTGTTTTTGCCGCGGCCGGCGTGATGACGTTCACGGCGATGTCGAGGTTCGCGAGTTCCTTGCCGAGGCTTTTCGTCATGGCCACGAGACCCGCCTTGGCGGCGCTGTAGGCGGACGCGTTCGGGTTGCCCTCCTTGCCGGCCACCGAGGCGATGTTGACGATGCGCCCGAAGCCGCGCGGAATCATCCGTTTGACGACCGCCTGGTTGACCGCGAAGGCGCCGTAAAGGTCGATGTCGACGATGCGCTTCCACTCGGCCGGGGGATAGTCGGCGAGCGGCATCGTGGGCCCGGAAATCCCGGCCGAATGAACCAGCACGTCGATGCGGCCGGCATCAGCCTCGGTGCGCGCCGCCGCGGCTTCCACCGCCGCGTGGTCGGTGATCTCGACGGTCGCGGTTTCGACGCTCCCGCCGGGCAGTTTCGCCTTGGCTTCGGCGAGCGCGTCCGGGTTCATGTCCCACAGCCACACGACCGCGCCCTCGCGGACGAGCCGCTCGGCGACCGCGAGGCCGATGCCCTGCGCCCCCCCGGTCACAACCGCAACCTGACCTGCGAACCGATCCACCGAACCCTCCCCGCTTCGTTGCCGCTCGACTATATGGCGAGGGTGGTGCCGCGCGCCACGTCGCGTTTGCGTGCTCGGGGGATGGCCAGAGCCGTACCCGGGCGGCGCCGGCGGCGCTTCGGAGCGCCGCGTCGCGACCGATGGGCCGCGGCGATCCGTTGAGCGGCCCGATCGAAGAGGCAGGTGCGATGGACGACCCCCGCAAGCCGCGCGTCGTCATCACCTATTGCACGCAATGCCACTGGCTGCTGCGCGCCGGGTGGATGGCGCAGGAACTCCTGTCGACTTTCGCCGCGGACCTCGGCGAGGTCGCGCTCGTGCCCGCCACCGGTGGCGCGTTCCGCATCGAGGTCGACGGCGACCTCATCTGGGAGCGCAAGCGCGACGGCGGCTTTCCCGACGTGAAGACCCTGAAGGGGCGCGTGCGCGACCGCATCGCCCCCGATCGCGATCTCGGCCATGTCGACAGGATCGCGATCGATGAACCGCCCAAGGTCTGAATCGAAGCACCGGTGCTTCGACTCGGCCCTTTCAAGCCAGGCTCGGGACGAGGGTGGAACACCGAATCGCACATCGCCCTTCGGGATGTGCCGACTGCCGCCGATGTTCGCGTCGAGCCAGGCGGAACACTCCGGGTCCTGTCGGCTCACCGGTTGGCGCGACGCGCCCGCATGCCGGTGT
This sequence comes from uncultured Lichenihabitans sp., assembly GCA_964244255.1. Classification (GTDB taxonomy): domain Bacteria; phylum Pseudomonadota; class Alphaproteobacteria; order Rhizobiales; family Beijerinckiaceae; genus Lichenihabitans. The sequence continues at coordinate 56,125 of CAXTIC010000023.1, forward strand.
CGAACGCCTTGCGGCAAGACGCGCTGAGGTCCCTTCGCCGCTGCGCCATGCAAGCCATGATGCTGGACTCGTCGGGAACGTAGGCGGCGCAGAGCGTCAGCACGTCGCTCATGCACACCTGCTGCGCGACCTGCCGGTAATAGGCGTCGTCGGCGCGGGCCATGGGGGCGGTCGCCGCCGCGAGGACGGCCGCGAGGGCAAGGCTCTTGAGGTTCGGCACGTGTTCCCTCGCCTGTGGACGCCCGCCACGCTCGATCTTCGGAGCGCGCGGTTTCTACGACGATGAAGGCTACGTGAAGCCTCCGGCGCTGCCAACCCGATCCGGCGAGGAAACAGCCGGCGTGTCGCGCGCGCATCGCCCGCCCCCGGACGCGCGGCCTTGACACGCTTCGGGCCACGATCCTAAAGAGCGAACGATGCGTTCGGTCTGGAGAACGGGCAGGTCGGGGATCATCGTGGCATCGTTCGCTTCCCTTCGCGCGCGCACGGCGGAAACCGATCAGCCCACGAGCGGCGTCGCGACCTTTCCGGCCGAGAACCCGCTCAGTCTCGACGCCGGTGGGCGTCTCACGCCACTCTCGATCGCCTATCAAACCTACGGGGTCCTGAACCCGGAGAGGACGAACGCGGTCCTCGTGTGCCACGCTCTCACGGGCGACCAGCACGTCGCCAACGTCCATCCGATGACGGGCAAGCCCGGCTGGTGGGACACCATGGTCGGCGAAGGCAAGCCGATCGACACGCGGCGCTTCTTCGTGATCTGTTCCAACGTGGTCGGCGGCTGCCTCGGCACGACCGGTCCGACGTCGCTCAATCCGGCGACCGGAAAAGCCTATGGGCTCGACCTGCCGGTGGTGACGATCCGCGACATGGTGCGGGCACAGGCCATGCTGCTCGACCATCTCGGGATCGACACGCTGTTCTGCGTCGCCGGCGGCTCGATGGGCGGCATGCAGGTGCTGCAATGGGCGGCGCTCTATCCGGATCGCGTGTTCGCCGCCATGCCGATCGCCACCGGGGCGCGCCATTCGTCCCAGAACATCGCCTTCCACGAGGTCGGCCGCCAGGCCATCATGGCCGACCCCGATT
>CAXTIC010000024.1:0-55168 GCA_964244255.1 uncultured Lichenihabitans sp.
CTATCTCAACACCATCATCACACCTCAATGCCGTTAACCCGGATTCGAAGCCCTGTTCGCCTGAACGGGGCGCTTGCCCCTGTTGCCGCCATCTGCTATGCGGCGCTCGGTTGCGGAGCCGCTCGGCGCATCATCGAGCACCGGGACGCGACGCGATCGATACCCTCATGCTTCCCCACGCCGGCCCGTGCGCCGGCCCGCCCGATCGGGCGGCGGGTCCCCGCTCGACGGGGACCGTCGGCGTCGAGGAAGCGCCCGTCCACACGAACCGCCGGCGCGCCCAGGCAGACCCTGGGCTTTTCAGGAGAATAAATGTCCGCAGTCGTTTCATCCGGCGCGCCCTCGCGCGATGATTTCGCCGCCCTCCTCGACGAGAGCTACGGCAAGAACGAAGCCCTGGAAGGCACGGTGGTCAAGGGGATCATCGTCGCCATCGAGAAGGACGTAGCCGTGATCGACCTCGGTCTCAAGACCGAGGGCCGCGTGGCCATGAAGGAGTTCACCGGCGGCGGCCGCGAAGAGCCGCTCGTCGTCGGCGACGAGGTCGAGGTCTACCTGGAGCGCATCGAGAACGCGCTGGGCGAGGCCGTCATCTCGCGCGACAAGGCCCGGCGCGAGGAAAGCTGGGTCAAGCTCGAAAAGGCCTTCGAGGGCCAGGAAAAGGTCGAAGGCATCATCTTCAACCAGGTGAAGGGTGGCTTCACGGTCGACCTCGACGGCGCCATGGCGTTCCTGCCGCGCTCCCAGGTCGACATCCGGCCCGTGCGCGACGTGGCGCCCCTCATGGGTGTTCCGCAGCCGTTCCAGATTCTCAAGATGGATCGCCGCCGGGGCAACATCGTCGTCTCGCGCCGCACGGTCCTCGAAGAGTCCCGCGCCGAGCAGCGCCACGAGATCGTCGCGAACCTCGAGGAAGGCCAGATCATCGACGGCACGGTGAAGAACATCACGGATTACGGCGCCTTCGTGGACCTCGGCGGCATCGACGGCCTGCTGCACGTCACCGACATCGCCTGGCGCCGCGTCAACCACCCGACCGAGGTGTTGAACATAGGCCAGACCGTCAAGGTCAAGATCATCAAGATCAACCACGACACGCACCGCATTTCGCTCGGCATGAAGCAGTTGCTCGACGACCCCTGGCAGGGCATCGAGGCCAAATACCCGGTCGCCATGAAGCTGCAGGGCCGGGTCACCAACATCACCGACTACGGCGCCTTCGTGGAATTGGAGCCCGGCATCGAGGGCCTGATCCACGTGTCCGAAATGTCGTGGACCAAGAAGAACGTCCATCCGGGGAAGATCGTCGCCACGAGCCAGGAGGTGGACGTTCAGGTTCTCGAGGTCGACTCGGTCAAGCGCCGCATCTCGCTCGGCCTGAAGCAGACCCTCGCCAACCCATGGGAAAGCTTCGCCGAACGCTATCCCATCGGGGCCGTGGTGGAAGGCGAGGTCAAGAACAAGACCGAATTCGGCCTGTTCATCGGCCTCGACGGCGATGTCGACGGCATGGTCCACCTGAGCGACCTCGACTGGAACCGTCCCGGCGAGCAGGTGATCGACGATTTCAAGAAGGGCGACGTCGTCAAGGCGCAGGTCCTCGACGTCGACGTGGAAAAGGAGCGGATTTCACTCGGCATCAAACAGCTCGCCGGGGACCCCTTCGTCACGAAGGCCGGCGAGGAGCCGGCCGCGGCCGGCGACCTGCGCAAGGGTGCCGTCGTGACCTGCGAGGTCGTCGAGGTGAAGGACGGCGGTATCGACGTGAAGATCGTCGGCACCGACTTCGTCGCCTTCGTCAAGCGCAACGAACTGGCGCGCGACCGCAACGACCAGCGCCCCGAGCGGTTCGCGGTCGGCGAGAAGGTCGACGCCCGGATAACGCTGTTCGACCGCAAGGCGCGCAAGGTCGCGGTCTCGATCAAGGCGCTCGAAGTGGCCGAGGAGAAGGAGGCGATCGCCCAATACGGGTCGGCCGACTCCGGCGCCTCCCTGGGCGACATCCTCGGCGCGGCGTTGAAGGCCCGCAACGACAAGGCGCCGTCGTAAGTCTCGGGCCTTCCCCGGTCGCACCCCCGCGCGGATCCTTCCGCGCGGGCTCCGCAAATGATGTCCTCGACAGCCCGTCCCTGCGAGCCGAAGGCGAAGCGATCCAGCCTCGCCGGGCGGCGCCCCTGGATTGGCTTCGCCGCGCTCGCAACGGCGGATCGACTGCGCGCGCCGTGCGCGCGAGCGTGCGGCGCCGCCGAATCCGGGACGGCTTCGCCGCGCTCGCAACGACGACGCCGTACGGCTCGGCGCCAACGCAATCGGGACGCTCAATGGTGGGCCGCGCCATCGGCATCGACTTCGGCACGACCAACAGCACCGTGGCCATCGCGCATGGGGACGGGAGCGTCGAGGCGCGGTCCTGGCCCTCGGCCCAGGGGTCCGTCGGCGTGTTCCGGACGGCGCTGGCCTTCTGGAGCGAGGGCCGGACACCGCGCGCGACGCTGCGCCACGCCGGTGGCCCGCGGGCGCTGGAACGGGCGCTCGACGGATCGGGCGGGCGCTTCATCCAGTCGTTGAAGACCTACCTCGGCAGCCGTTCCTTCACGGACACGCGGCTCTTCGGCAAGACCTTGTCGATCGAAGCGCTGGTCGCGACCTTCCTCGGCCATCTCGTGCCCGACCGCGCCGCTTTGCTCGACGGAGCCGACCGCGTCGCGGTCGGCCGCCCGGTCGTGTTCGCGGGCGACAAGCCCGACGACGACCTCGCCACCCGCCGCCTGCGCGACGCCTTCGGACAGGCGGGGTTCGGCGAGGTGGATCTCGCCTACGAGCCGCTCGGCGCGGCCTACTGGTACGCGCGCGATCTCGGGCGCGCGGAAACCGTGCTCGTGGCCGATTTCGGCGGCGGCACCAGCGACTTTTCCGTGATCCGTTTCGAGCCGCGCGACGGCCGCCTCGCGGGGACGCCGCTCGGGCACGGGGGCGTCGGCATCGCGGGCGACACCTTCGACTACCGGCTGATCGAGCGCTACGTCGCGCCCCAGCTCGGCAAGAACGCGCATTATCGAAGCTTCGACAAGCTTTTGCCGATCCCCGCCTACGTCCACGCCGCCTTCGCGCAATGGCACCAGCTGTCCTGGCTGAAGGCACCGAAGACCATGGCCGAACTGCGCAGGCTCGCGGCGGCGAGCGACGCGCCCGAGGCGCTTGCCGCTTTGATCGCGTTCATCGAACTCGACCTCGGCTTCGAGCTCTACGCTGCCGTCAACGCCGCCAAGGCGACCTTGTCGGAAGCCGACGAAGCGACGCTCGACTTCGAGAGCGCCGGCATCACGTTGCGCGCCGCGATCACGCGCCGGGCCTTCGAGGACCTGATCGCGCCCGACCTCGCGCGCATCGGGCAGGCCGCCGACGACACGCTCGCCCGCGCCGGATTGGGAACCGCCGACATCGACGCGGTGTTCACGACCGGCGGCACCTCGCAGGTGCCGGCCGTGCGGCGCCTGTTCGTCGACCGCTTCGGCGAGGCGCGGCTCCACGCCGCCCACCCCCTGCAATCGGTGGCCTCGGGCCTCGCGCTCTACGCGGCCGACCGGGCGCGGGCAGGGCCGCAGCCCTCGCTCGACGCATCCCTCTAAAGCCAGGGTGTCTCATCGGTCTCGAGCCCGGCCACGCGGTTGCGCCCCGCGCGCGGGCGCTTTAGGTTCGTCCACCCGCGGATGCTCCCCCGAGGTCAAGGCTCCTCATGTCATTGTCCCCCGGCACGCCTGCAGACTATCTCGTCGACCGTCGAAGGCTGCGCCGCAAGGTGACGTTCTGGCGGTTTCTGGCCGTTCTCACCGCGGCCGTGGCCATCGTCGGCCTCGGCATCGGCGGCCGCGCCCGGCTCGCCAACGAGCTCACGCCGCATATCGCGCGGGTGAAGATCAGGGGCCTGATCACGGGGGACGAGGCCACGTTGCGGCTTCTGAAGGACGTGGAAGAGTCGAGGGCATCGGCCTTGATCCTCGAGATCGAGAGCCCCGGCGGCACGACGGTCGGTTCCGAACGGATCTACGACGGCATCCGCCGGGTCGCCGCCAAGGGGAAGCCCGTGGTGGCGGTCGTCGACACGCTGGCGGCTTCGGGCGCCTATATCGCGGCGCTGGGCTCGGACCACATCGTCGCCTACGGCAACTCGCTCGTGGGTTCGATCGGCGTGCTGTTCCAGTTCCCAAACTTCACGAACCTGCTCGACAAGATCGGCGTGCAGGTGGAATCCGTGAAATCCTCGCCGCTGAAGGCGGCGCCGAGCGGCTTCGAGCCGACGAGCGAGGCCGCCCGCGCCGCCCTGGCGTCGTTGGTGGACGACAGCTTCACCTGGTTCAAGGGCCTCGTGAAGGAGCGCCGGGCCTTGAGCGACGCGGAACTCGCCGTGGTCGCCGACGGGCGGGTCTTCACCGGGCGGCAGGGGTTGCCCTTGAAGCTGATCGACCAGATCGGTACCGAGACCGACGCCGTCGCCTGGCTCGAACAGGAGAAGAAGATCACGAAGGGCCTGCCGATCCGCGACTACAAGCCCCGGGAAGGGTTCGGTCGGCTCGACCTGTTCCGCTCGGTGGCGGGACTTGCGGAGACCATGGGCTGGCCATCCTTCGGTCATTTTGTCCGCGTGGTGACGCACGCGGCCGACGTCCCTCACCTTGACGGTCTCCTCTCGGTTTGGCAGGGTGACGCTGTCGACCAATAGTAGTCCCGTCGATGCGCGCGGATCGCGCGAGTATTGGTTTGAGCGCCGCGGGGACGATCTTGATCAAATCTGAACTCGTCGGGCGAGTAGCGGAAAAGAATCCGCACCTGTATCAACGCGATATCGAGAAGATCGTTAACGCCATCTTGAACGAGATCGCCGAGGCGCTGGTGCGGGGGGACCGGGTCGAGTTGCGCGGCTTCGGCGCCTTCTCGGTGAAGCGTCGCGACGCGCGCCTGGGGCGCAACCCGCGCACCGGTGCGCATGTCGACGTGGACGAGAAGGCGGTACCGTTCTTCAAGACCGGCAAGGAAATGCGCGATCGGCTCAATCAGGGTCCATGACGCGCGTCCCGGATCCGAGGCTCGACCCGCGAGCCCGGGATTCGACCCGACACGAGGGATCGGTAGGGGGATGGCTGCCGACGCCAGCGTTCACGCGAACCCGTTCGGGGGCGGGCAGGGGAAGCGGGCATCGGGTGACGCGGTCCTTCACCCGATCGCCCTCGGCGGGCACGGGAGCGGCATCGGTTTCGAACAGCATCGCGCGACGATCCTTCGACCGATAGGATGCGCGGTTATCTTAGGCCGAAGCGCTTTCGCCGAAGGCGAGGACGCGCTGGGCGGAGCGGCGAGCGGATGAAGACCTTTTTCAAAGCGATCGTCCTCGTGCCGATCGCCGTCGTGGGCATCGCCTTCGCGATCGCGAACCGACAGGCCGTGACCCTCTCGTTCGATCCGTTTTCCGCCACCGATCCCGCCTTCACCCTCGTCGCGCCCCTGTTCCTCGTCGTGTTCATCCTGCTTATGTCGGGTGTAGCGATCGGCGGTGTCGCGAGCTGGCTCGGCCAGGGTCGTCACCGGGGCGCCGCGCGCCGCGCGCAGGCCGAAGCCGACGCCGCCAAGGCCGAGATCGAACGCCTGCGGACGGAATTCGCCATCGAGGCGCGGCGCGCGCGCGCGCGGACCGCTTTGCCGGCCCCCGCCCTGCACGACGCGGACTGACATCGTGTCCGGCGCGCCGTTCTCGGCCGTGCGGCTCGTCGAAGCCGCTTGGCTCGCGCCTGGCGCCGACCCGACCTCCTCGGCGCCTTCACGATGGCGGTGCGGGAAGCCGGCGCCGCGGCGCCGCGCCCGCGTGTTCGTCGACACGCCCGCCGCGCCACACGAGGGCGGCGCGCGGAGGGATAGGATCGCGCTTGGCAAATCCGTCGGCCCGGCCAGCGCCGACCTTCGCCGACGCCATGCTGGTGTGGCGCAGGTTGGCCCCGCGACAGCACGCGCGACGGCCCGCCCTTGGCGGCGAGCCGCCCTTGGCGGCGCGACCCGTCCCCGGCGGCGACCCGCTCGCTCGGGAGCCGAATGCGGGAGCGCCCCTGAAGATCTGCCTGCGGTGGCGGGCCGTTCGAGGAAGGTCGGAAGTCGCTGCATCCTATAGATATAATTTATGCCGCGCGTCTTTATGGAAAATCTATACGGAGGGCCTCAACGCTATATTGTTTGCGTCGCGACGCGGGCGCAGAAGTCGTCGGTGCAGCGATGGTTCCCCGTGCTCGACGACCATGAGGCTCTAACCTCGGCGTTTGCAACGCTCGGCAGAAGCCGCGTCCCGGGACGGGACGGCGACGCTCGTCGCTATGTTCAGGCCTCCCATCCCCCGGGCGGGGACATGCCCAGGGCGCGTGAGGTCGCTTCGCGGTCCGTCGCCTTTGAGATGGACCGCCCGCCGGGAGCGGCCGAGCTTGCGTCCGCGACGCTGAAACCGAGATCCCCCGCCGGCGCCATCGTGCCGTTCGATGCCTTCCGTCAGGATCTTGCGGCCCGCCTTATCCACCAGGTGGGGCGCCGCCGACGCCTGTCGCCGTACCAAGCCCCCACCGCCGAGGACCGCAAGGTCATCGCCCTTCTCGAACGCCTCGCGGAGGACGTGCGGAACCTCGACCTTCACGTCTTCCTGATCTTCCAATCGATGCTGTCGACGACCCATCTCGCGCGGCGCTACGGAGCGCGGCGGAACGAGCTGTTCGCGCGGATCGGCGTGACATACCGCCCGGTCGACGCCACCGACCTGGTGCGCTGGATGACCTGGACGATCGTCGAAGACGACCGGCTTCCGAGCGTGGCCGGCGATGCGCCGCGGCCGGTGGTCGCCGAGGGTCCGGGCGGGTTCGCGGCTTCGGAACGGAGGGTGTTGGCGCACGCGCTGTCACGACCGTTCCACGTCCTCCCGGACGAGGGCCGCCTCGAATGGGGAATCGTGGTCGCGTTCCTGGTTTTCTGGGCGGTCGTGGTCGGCATCGGCCAATGGCGTGACCGGGCGTTCATGGAGGCTCACCCGGCCGTTTCGGCGCTCGTGGTATCGACGGAGGCGTTCGGAGGTGGCAAGAGTTCGGGCGTCGCCTTGAATGTGCTGCTGGATTTCACGCCTTCCCCGGCGGCCGCCCCATGTCGATCGCAGATACGCGTCGATTTCCTGCCTCGTCGGCCCGCGCCCGGCGAATCGATCGATGTGGTGCCGCGTTCCGGGAAGTGCGAACCTCCCCTTTTCCCGCAGCGGATCGGCAACCCCCTGGTCTCGTTCGCCTTCGCGGCCTTCCTGGCCGGAGGGTGGGTGTTGGCCAGCGTTCTGGGACGACCCCGCCGTTCGGGACCGCTCGCGTCCCGAGTTTCGTCGGGGCGGCCTGGCCCCCTTGGCGGCTGAACAGGGTTCGCGCCTCGGCTGACCTGGTCGATCCCGACCAGCCCGCCGGCTGGCGCTATCCTTTCCGCCAGATCGTCCAACGCCCCGAATGGCCCGTTTCGCCGGGAGGCGATAGCGGCGCTCGTGCGTGACGATGTCGAGCGGGCCGTTTGGGAGCGGTCAGTTCCTGACGGAATGACCGGCGCGACACAATCCTGCTACAACTGGTCTGCGAGACGCTCCTGCGCGTCGGCAAGGGTTGACGCTTTGGTGGCGGACGTTCCGGACTCGCTGGAGTGTACGGCTGTTCGACCCGCCGTGGATGTTTTCCCGCGCTCGTCCCGGTTCGACCTTTCGTCGTGCCGTCCGACCCGCTTTCCCGAGTTCGCCTCATGAACGTGCTGATCGTCTATGCCCATCCCGAGCCGAAGTCCTTCAACGGTGCGATGAAGGACTTGGCCATGGACGTGCTGCGCGGCGCTGGCCACGAGGTCGTGGTGAGCGATCTCTATGCGATGCGCTTCAATCCGGTGGTTGGCGCGGAAGATTTCCTGGGACGGCGTGCGGATGCCGACGTCCTCAGCATCGCCAGGGAGCAAACCCGAGCCTTCGAAACGGGCAGCCTCGCGGCGGACATCCTGGCCGAACAAGACAAGCTACGCCGCGCCGATCTGGTGATCTTCCAGTTCCCCATCTGGTGGTTCGGGATGCCGGCGATCATGAAGGGCTGGGCCGACCGGGTGTTCGCGCGCGGCTTCGCTTACCTGGCCGGCCGCAAATACGATACCGGCATGTTTCGCGGCAAGACGGCCCTCGTGGCGGCCACCACCGGAACCTCGCCGGACACCTATGCGCCCGACGGCATCGACGGAGACATTCTCACCGTCCTGTGGCCGTTGCACAATGGCTTGCTGCGCTACTGCGGCTTTGACGTTCTGCCGCCGTTCGTGGCCTACATGCCGGGCCGTGTCGGGCCGCGCGGCCGCGACACTTACCTCGAGGCGTACCGAGGCCGGCTCATCGGATGGGAAACGACGCCGAAGCTCTTCTTTCACCCGGCCGAGGACTACGGCGCGGACGAGCGGCTGAAGCCCGGCGTCCTCGCCCGCTCGGGCGTCCAGCGCAACGTCTGACGCTCCCGCATGGCGGCGCCGAGCCCACCGCCGCCACGCGGCCCCCCATCGGTCCGCGGGGAGGAGCCCAGGCCGATAGGTCGCTGTACGATCGAGGCGGCATCTGATGTAACTGCAGAGGCACGATCCTGAGCGGGGCGGGGGTAGGGCTCACGCACGGCGACGGGGCCGTCGATGCCTATCAGGGAGCGGAGCGTCATGGAACGCGGCGGCGAGAACGGGTCGAGACGACCGACACCCCTGCAGATCGAGGCGCTGAAGCGCCTCGGCGCCGCCACGATCCATGAGGCGCAGGGGCAGAAGGGGGCGCTCGACAGTGGCATCAAGCCCGTCGATCCCACGCGGCGGCTCGCCGGCGTGGCCCTCACGGTGGACTGCTGCGCCCTCGACAACCTCGCGATCCACTACGCGCTGACAAAGGCGCGCCCGGGCGACGTCCTGGTCGTCGACGCCAAGGGCTTCACCGAAGCCGGCCCCTGGGGGGACATCCTCACGCTCGCGGCCATGAAGCGCGGCATCGTCGGGCTCGTCATCGACGGGGCCGTGCGGGACGGCGACGGCATCATCGAACTTGGGTTCCCGGTATTCGCGAGGGCTTTGTCCATCAAGGCGACGTTCAAGAACCAAGCCGGACGCGTGGGGGTCGACATCGTCTGCGGCGGCCAGAGCGTGCGTTCGGGGGACATCATCGTCGGGGACAGGGACGGGCTCGTGGTCGTTGCCCAAGAGGATCTGGCCTCGGCCATCGTGGCCGCGGAGGCGCGCGAGCTGAAGGAACGGGCCATCCGCGAGCGCATCCGGGCCGGGGACGCGACGGTCGACATCCTGTCGCTCGGACCCGCTCTCCAGCGCCTCGGCATGACCTGAGACCGGCGCCGCGTCCAAGCGGACCGGTCAGGGCAGGTGTGGAGCCGCCCGGAGAGCGGACCGCCTCGCGTGCCACCGGTTCTCCGGGATTTTTCGGCCTTGGCCGGCCGGGATGGTCAGCAAGGCCGTGAGCCGTTTCGGCGGACCCGACATCCTGATCGACAACGCCGGCGTCATCCACCTCCGTCGATCGTCGACGTTCCAGAATGCGTTCGACCGCGTGCGGCGCATCGACCTCGAGGCGTCGTCGGCGCATGACGGTTCGCGTGGAGACGGCGGGGGCGGGCGACTGGAAACAGGCTCCGGTCGGAGCGAGACGGCGCTCGCCGGCATGGGCGCGTTTTGCTCGAGGCGGCTCTTGGTCCGTTCGACCGGAGCGCACGGAATTCGAGTCCGAGCTTGAACCCTGCGGCTTCTTCGCGGCGAACAAACACGGGGACGCCGGGGTTGAGGCTTCGCAGGTTCGTTTCGTGACGTTATGCTCGTTCCGACGATGGACAGCGTCGCGCAACACCGAACCGTCCCGCGTCGGATCGCACGAAGATCATTCGGAGAGATACATGCTGGTTTCACGGTTGATTTTTTGCGCGGCGCTGGCCCTCGTTCCCGTTGCCCCCGCAGTCGCGAAGATGACCAAAGAGAAGGACCGTGTTCGCGCCCAGGCCGAGCACGACTGCTACAACGACGCGCAAAGGCTTTGCGCCGACGCGGTCCCAGATGAGGACAAGATCACGGCATGCTTCGCGGTAAAACGGACGCAACTGAGCCCGGCTTGTCGCAAGGTTTATGACCAAGGCATAAACGCCGGCAAATAACGATGGCGGCGTGCCTACGGTCGGTCTCGTAAGCCGGATCCAGCACCACGCGAACCTGCCGCGCGAACCGGCGAGGCGAAGCGCGCGCACGTGCGGCGCGCTACGTGTCGAAGCTATGGAGGTTGTTCATCCTGGTTTGAGGTGTGAGGCTGGGGCTGCGAAGCCAACCAACCCTGACCGGAGCGCCCGGATGAACGTCCACCAGGATGCGCGGCTGACGCCGCGAGGTCGAGCCCTGACGCTCCACCGCGGTGTCGAAATGGGGTCGCCGATGCGGCGGCGGTGGCCGGGCTGTCGGAGCGGCGCGCCTACGAGTGGCTTCGCCGGTTCCGGGCCGGCGGCGAGGGGGCCGCATGCACGTCAAATCCATTCCCTTCTGATGGTGTAGGCCTTGCTTTCCGAGCCCCGGCATTAGAGATTTGTGGAATGGCGAAATCGCGGACAAAGGGCAAGGCAGCAAGCACGTCGCGAAGCCTTGGCACGACCTACGATGGCGTGAAGGTACTGAAGCCGAAAACGAAGCCGACTCATTTTACGTCACAGCAAATTCGAGCCGCCATAAGAACCCTCCAGGCGAAGGACAAGGGCGGCAACATCTTCGTTGAACCCCGTCCACAGGGCGATTTTGCGGTGAAGCGAGCGAAGGCAAAACGAGCCAGCGATGTGCTCCCTACGCAAGCGGAGGCTGTCGCACGAGCGCACGAGCTGGAGCCCGAGAAGTCTCCTCTGGTGAAGCGGGTTAGGAACACGAAATCGGGCTCACGCGGCCAGTGGAGAAAAGCGTGAGGAGAACTGCCGTCGCAAGTTTCAAGTCTCACTAATGCCGGTCGATCCGCGCGACATCTTCGTGAATTGTCCGTTCGACGATCGCTTCAAGCCAATGTTCAACGCGATCGTCTTCACCGTGGTGAGGTCGGGATATCGCGCCAGATGCGCTCTGGAAACCGACGACGCAGGCGAAACTCGCTTGGCAAGGATCTTCAACATCATTGCGGCGTGCAAGTTTGGGATCCATGACATCTCTCGAACAGACGCGGACGAGGGAAGCGGGCTTCCACGGTTCAACATGCCGCTTGAGCTTGGGATTTTTCTTGGTGCCAAGCGGTATGGAAGCCGAGATCAGAAGGGGAAGATCTGCATCATCTTTGATCGCGAGCAATACCGGTACCAGCAGTTCATCTCCGATATCGCTGGGCAGGATATCCATTCACATGAAGGAGATGTTCGTTGCGTCATTCGAGAGCTGACGACATGGCTTCGAGGTCAGCCCGGCGGATCTCGTGTCGGTGGCGGGCACGCGATTGTTGAAGAGTATGAGGAGTTCGAGCGCTTTCTTCCGAGGCTTTGTGAGGGACAACGGCTTCGTGTCGAAGAACTCGGGTTCCCTGACTTCAACGAGATCGTAACGGGGTATGTGGCAACACTGATCGTAAACCCGTAGGCTACCCAGGGCCTGCCGAACCTTTGCCTTGATAAGTTGCGCAAAGTGAGAACGGACAGACTACAACATGTCGGCCGCGGCCACGTTCCTCGGCAACAGGCGCCAAAGTCGCAGGGTTCTGCCAGCCGATATTGCGCAAAAACCCCGACCACCCCACAAACCTCACGGCGCTGGCGCACCCGCGGCACCTCGACGAAGTCCGGCAAGGCATCGGCGTTGACGCTCGACCCGTGGCCGCACGCGCACGATGCCAGGATCGACCGCACGCCATTCTGGCGCATGTTGCCGAGGGTCGTAGCCGGGCCGGTGTAGCGGGAGCCTGTCGCTTTGGGCGCCAGGACGGATCGTTCTTCATCCGATCTACAAGGAACCGCTCGAATTGTTCCTTTGCAGCGGCGTGACGCGCCACCTTGACGTGGAAGCCCGCGAAGTGCTTCGGCAGGGACGAGGCACTCGGCTGCGAGCTCCGCATTTCCGCAAAGGCGGCGTCGCGCTCCTGTTCAAGCATTTGTTGCTCGGTGTCCCGGTCGCGGTCCACCTGCCCTCCTTGTCCACTATCTCGGGATCACTGACATCGCGGCGTTGCCCGTGATTCCCATCAGTTTCCCGTCAGCGCTTTTTGGCAAGCAGTCATCGCAAAAATTCCGCTTAAGCCCTTGTAATAATTGGTGCCGGTTGCAGGAATCGAACCCGCGACCTACTGATTACAAATCAGTTGCTCTACCGACTGAGCTAAACCGGCGCGCCGTGGCGGAGGCGGGTGGACGTAGGGGCGGCGCCCATCAGAACCTATACCACAGGCCCGTCTTGACGCCACGCTCCCGCAGGGCGTCGATCCCGCCGATGGTGGAAAAAACGCCGATCTCGACCGACCAGGACGCCGACAGGTCGTAGACCGCCGTGACGCCGAGCTTGGAGTAGAGCGAGCGCGGGAACCACGGACGTCCCCGCCCCTGCGGGATCGTGTTGAAATCCTGCAGCAGCAGCAGGAGCCGAGGGGTGGGGCGCGTGCCAAGCGTCAGGTCCGCGAGCCATTCGGCCGGTGCCCCGCCCCGTGCGTATCCCGTAGCCCGCCTGCAGGTCGGCGAAGGACGGCCAGGATCCGACCAGGAACCCGACCCCGGCGAGGGCCTTGACGAGCGCGTCGCGGGAGGTGTTCCCGATCAGGGCGGGGTTGTCCTCCTTCGTCGTCGCGGGCAGGCGGAACGTCCCCTGGGCGGCGAAGACAGCCGGTCCGAAGGTCAGCAGATGCACCTGCGCGCCGGCCTCGCTGGTGCCGAGACCGCGGTAGTTTGCGGCGTCGGGGCTGCCGAGCGATGTCGACACGAGGCTCGGCTTGACGATCGCCGTGAGCCAATCGGTGAGGCCGTACTCGACGTAGGTGTCGAGCTCCCGCTTGGCATAGGACCGGGCCGGAACGAGATGCCCGAGTCCGTTGAAATAGCGGGAGCCCCCGCCGAACGTCACGTCGGCGATCACGAGGCCCTGTCCCGGCAGGCGGTTCCAGGCGCTCGCCCGGGCGCCGGCGGGGCTCGCCAGGATCGCGAGGGCGCACCCGATGGCGCGCCGGAACAGGCGGCCGCGATGTCGAGCCTTCGATGAAGGGCCGCCCGCCACCGACGCTCACCCGTACGCCGGGCAACACGACGGTCGCGGGCGTGCCGATCCGGGCGGGGCGCCCGCCCGCGAGGACCGCGGCGGCGCCGGATGCCGCGTCGGCGCCGCTGCCATGCTCGAACGACCCTTCCTGGCGATTGCGAACACAGTAAAGTACGATTGAGGACTCGATTTCAACCGAAACTTAACGCTTTATTAACGCCATGCGTCGCCCCACGTCCGGCAGCCGCGATTCGATGTGGCGTATCGGGACCCGTGGCGGGACACCCCGGATGCGGGTGCCGACGCGCGACCGCCCTGGTTTTGCCGCGACCGCGCCAAAGCCGTTAAGAAAAGTGACGGGACGGGCCGCCCGTTAACCAAGCGCATCGGGCCGAATGGTTTCGCAAGTTCTAAGCGTTCGATGGCGCCCGGCCCGCTTCGTCCTCGATCGTTCGCGGTGGCCGCAAATGTAAGGAGATATTCAGCCTGTGTTGTTCCGGATCAGGGCGGCGCCGACAGGTGCAGCTTCAGAATGCGGCAAGAAAGATGAAGCCGCACCGCTAAAACGCTAGAGTTTTACTTACATGCCCGGCAGTGCCTCGCTGCGATGTTGTGTCGTGACGGCGGGCGAGGGGAGCCATGACGAAGCGAGCGATACCAGCATTTATCCTGATCGGCCTCGCTTTCGCCATGGGAACGACGGGCGCCGGGGCGGCCGGGATGGCGGTTCCTCACGCGAGCTACGCCCCCGTGGGACCCAAGACCAGTGTGCCCTACGGCTGGGTGGATTTCTGCAACCGCTACGTACCCGAATGCGACGAGCCGGCCCGGGCCGCCGTCGACCTCGAGCTCACGCCCGCGGCTTTTAAGGATCTCGAGCGGATCGACCGGCAGGTGAACGGGGCCATCACCCCCACGACCGACACGGACCATTGGGGCGTGGTCGACCAATGGGATTATCCGACGGACGGCAAGGGCGACTGCGAGGACTACGCGCTGCTGAAGCGCAAATTGCTGATCGCGGCCGGCTATCCCCGGCAAGCCCTGCTCATGACCGTCGTTCGCAACCTCGACGGCGAGGGACACGCCATCTTGACGGTCAAGACCAGCAGGGGCGAGTTCGTCCTCGACAACCTCGACGACCGGGTTCGGCCCTGGGCCGACACGGGCTACACGTTCGTCAAGCGTCAATCGCAGGAAGACGCGAACGTTTGGGTGTCGATCGGGGTGCCGGCCGCCGGACCCCTCTACACGGCGCGGTGACGCCCGGAGGCCGCCTGTCTCACGCGGGGGCGAAGGGGAAGCGATGCTCCAGGCGGAACCGCGCTTCGGGCGCGTCCTGCCGGAACAGCGCGACGCCGTCGATCGAGGTCCGCGGCGGCACGAGCGCCAGCAGGTCGGTGAGAACGGGCTCGAGGCGCAGGCGGTCCGCCGTGTCGAGCACGCCCGTCAAGGTCATGTGAAAGCGGAAGTCCTCGAACACGAATGGGTAGCCCCAGCGGTCGAGGTGAGCGCGTCCGCGTTCGGATAGCCGCTCCGGGTGGCGTCGTTCGCGATCCGAGGCCGTCAGCGGCGCGCGGTAGGCGTCGAAGGCGCTGACGCATCGATCCGCCAGGCGCTGCAGGCCCGCCGATGGCTCGACCGTGACCAGCGCCAGGAAATCCCGCACGCTCGCGAGCTTCAGGTCGACGGCAAAGGCGCGCTGTTCCGAGGCGAAGCCTTCGAGATCGGCCGCGAGATCGGCGGCGCCGTGCCCCGGCGCCAAGTGGAAGGGCGCCTTCAGGGTGGCATGGAAGCCGTAGCGCCGCGGCGCGGCCGTCCACGCCAGCGCGGCCGGATCCTGGAACAAGGGATGGTCGGGATAGCCGACATCCATGAAGGCATCGGCGTCAAATCCCAGGACCGAGGAGCCGAACCGCCACAAGAGACTCGCCGCGTGCGGCACGTAGTAGATGGCGTAACGCGTCATGGGCGGGAACCCTCGGTGGCGCTCGCGAAACTTGCGCGCGGGTCCATTCTCGCGCGAACGGGATGGCTCGGAAAGCCGCTTCGCCCAGGAGGAGGAAAGGGGTCTCGAGCGAAATGCGATCGCCCTGCCGACGGGCCCCCGGTTTGCCTTGCGGGACGGCTTGCGGCATCTTGCGGTCCTCGTAGGCTGCGCCGTCGCGGCGTTCCGCCGCCCGATGCCCCTGGAGTTTCCGCGCCGTGAGCACGCTCGATCTCGCCGCCTTCGACGCGACCCCGCTCGTGCGCGACCCGTTCGATTTCGTGATCGTCGAACGGTTCATCCGGGCGGACACGTTCAAGGGCGTCATCGCCGACTTCCCCCGCATTCCGGGGCCGGGGTCCCACCCGCCCGCCGAACTCGACATCAAGGGGCGGTTCGCGGCGCTGATGGCGGATCTCGAGGGCGCGGCATTCCGCGAAGCCGTGGAGCGGAAGTTCGGCATCGACCTGTCGGGGCGGCCGACCATGTACACCGTCCGCGGCTTCGTGGGCGACCGCGACGGTTTCATCCACACCGATTCAAAGACGAAGATCGTAACGGTGCTGCTCTACCTGAACGAGGGGTGGGAAGCGGATGGGGGCCGGCTCCGGCTGCTCCGCACGAACGAGAGCCTCGAAGACCCGGTCGCGGAAGTGTCTCCGAATGGCGGCACGCTGCTCGTGTTCCGGCGCGCCGACAATTCCTGGCACGGCCACAAGACGTTCACGGGCGAGCGCCGCGCGGTCCAGCTCAACTGGGTGACGGGCGCCGACGTGGTGGCGTCGGAACAGCGCCGGCACGCCTTCGCGACCCGCATCAAGAAGCTCAAGAACCTGATCCTGCCGCTCGCCGGCTGACAACGGGTGTTCGCGACTCCCGCCGCGCCGGCCATTCCGCGCGAGGCCGCTGCGACACCCCGTGCGATGGTCGCCGGGAGCCTCGTCCTCCTCGCGCCGGTGATCGTCGCCGACACGCTCCTCACCGTGCCGCGCCTGTGGACGCCGCCGCCCCCGTGACGCTCCCCGGCACCGAGGCGGCGCACCGTGGCTCCGGACGGTTCCGGCCGTCATAAATCCTTCGGCACTTCGTGATGTTTCCGTTGTCGGACCTTCCCATCGGAGCGATCCGTCATGCCGGGCCCGCGCGTCAACGGCCGAGTCTTCGCCACCATGGCGCTCAACGCCTGCGCGCTCGCGGGCGGCGCCTCGGCGTTCATGGGGCAGGCGGCGGCCCGGGCCTGGCCCCGGCCGGCATGGGACACCTCGGATGCCGACGCGCTCGGGACCTTGGGCTCGCTCGAAGTGCGGCTCGCCGCCAGGCGCAAGGACGTCCGGCGGGCGCAGCGCGTCCGCTACAAGGTGTTCTACGAGGAGGGCAGCGCGGTGCCCGACAGGTTCGCCGCCCTTCGCCGCCGGGACCTGTGCCCTTTCGACTCCATCTGCGACCACCTCATCGTGCTCGACCATGCCGTGGCGAGCCGCCGCCTCGGGGTTCCCCGCCCCAAGGTCGTCGGCACCTACCGACTGCTCCGGCAGGAGGTGGCGGCGCGGCATTCGGGCTTCTATTCGGCGGGCGAGTTCGACATCGGGCCGCTGCTCGCTCGCCACCCCGACAAGCGCTTCCTCGAGCTCGGCCGCTCCTGCGTCCTGCCGGACTACCGATCGAAGCGCACGATCGAGCTTCTGTGGCGGGCGATCTGGGTCTATGTGGAACGGCACGCGATCGACGTGCTCATCGGCTGCGCGAGCCTCAACGGCACCGACCTCGACGCGCTCGCGCTACCTTTGAGCTTCATCCGTCACCACGCGCCGGCGGAAGCGCGATGGAACGCCCACGCGCTTCCGCGCCGCGCTTCCGCGTTCGCCCCGATACCGGCCGAGGCGGTCGACCGCAAGGCGGCACTGGCGCGGCTGCCTCCCCTGGTCAAAGGCTACCTGCGGGCCGGGGCGCGGTTCGGCGAGGGCGTCGTCATCGACCACCAGTTCGGCACGACCGACGTTTTCGCGGTGATGCCGCTGGCCTCGCTCGACCGGCGCTACCTCGCCCACTTCGGCTCGGCGTGAGCGGACCGACGCGCTCCGCGGGCGGTCACGACAGCCAGCCTGCATTGGCGCCCACCAGCAGGAACACGCCCATGAGCGCGCGGTAGACCACGAAGGGCCACGCCGAAAACCGCTCGAGGATGCGCATCAACAGGGCGATGGCCACGAAGGCCGACAGCGAGCCGATGACGAGCCCCAACGCGAGGATGCTCCAGCCGTGGGCGTCGAGATGGGCCTTGTAGAGCGCGTAAATCTCCCTGAGCCCCGCCAGCGCGATCGCGGGCAGGCCCAGCAGGAACGAGAACCGTGCCGCTTCCTCGCGCTTGAGGTCGAGGAACAGCGCGGCGGTCAGCGTCGACCCGGAGCGCGACACGCCGGGGATCAGAGCCCCGATCTGGGCGATGCCCACCACCATGGTGTCGAACAGCGTCATGCTCGCCAGCGTCCGCCGATGCTGGCAGTAGAGTTCGGCGATGGCGAGCAGCGCCGCCATGGCGATCGACGCCACGCCGATGACGCCGAGGCCGCGCAGGGCGGAGCCGCAGGCGTTCAGCCGCGAACTCAGGAAGTACCCCGCGAGCGCGATCGGGATGGTCGCCAGCACGATCCACAGCACGAACCGAAAGTCCCAGGCGCCGAAGTTGCCCCGCGCGGCCGCCCGGATGGCCCCGCCCCCGATGCCGACGATGTCGCGCCGGAAATAGACCGTGACCGCCGCCAGGGCCGCGAGCTGCATCGCGGCCGAAAAGGCCGAGCCGGGATCCTGCCAGCCGAGCAGCGCCGGCACGATCCGCATGTGCGCGGTCGACGAGATCGGCATGAGCTCGGTCAAGCCCTGCACGACGCCGAGCAGCGCCACCTTGGCGTGGCCCAGCGCGACGAAACCCGTGTCGAGCCCTTCGGTGCAGCCCTCAGCCATGAAACGCACCTCGATCGCGACGCCGGGCGCAACGGCGCGAACGGGCGTTTCCTGCCGTCGCGC
Organism: uncultured Lichenihabitans sp.; assembly: GCA_964244255.1. Classification (GTDB taxonomy): domain Bacteria; phylum Pseudomonadota; class Alphaproteobacteria; order Rhizobiales; family Beijerinckiaceae; genus Lichenihabitans. The sequence goes on from CAXTIC010000024.1 coordinate 18,266, forward strand.
ATCGCGCGCGGCGGTGTCGGACCACTACTGTCCCGACCCGGTTTCGCCAAACGAATTTTGTGGATCGCCGTCCGCTCGACCGGGTTGGGCGTCGACGCACGTTCGTCTTGCCCGTGCCCGGCACGGGCACCCACGCGAACACCGGCCGACGCCGGCATTTTCGGCAACCCTCCGCGTTCACGTGGATGGCCGGGACAAGCCCGGCCAGGACGGAAAATATCGTTGCCCGATGATCGGGATACGGAGCCCCCGCCGCGGCCGGGCGGGCCTTGCCAAATGCCATGTTTGCGTCGCATCGGTAGCCCCGATATCGCGTCACGTTCCGCCGAACGGCCTGTCAAGGCGGTCGCGCTTTCCTTACCATCGTCCATCCGTCCGACGGAGCGCCCCCGAACGGGCGTCGCTACCCTTCGAGTCCGCCATGCGCATCCTCTACGTCGCGCCGAGTGGCATCGGCGATGCCGTCATCACGTGCGGGGTCCTGGACCATCTCGTCCGCGCCCACCCGGCCCCCCGGATCACCGTGGCTTGCCGGCCCGCCGTGGCGGGGCTGTTCGCGGCCATGCCGGGTCTCGAACGCATCGTCGTCGTGCGGAAACGTGAGCTGGCCCTGCATTGGGTTTCCCTGTGGCGCCAGGTATTCCCCACCCGCTGGGATCTCGTGCTCGACTTCAAGGGTTCGGGTCTCGCCTATCTGTTGAGGGCGAGCCGGCGTGCGCTGTGGCCCGGGCGCTCCGACGCTCCGATGTATGTTCGTTGCGCCGGTATGCTGGGCCTGTCCCCGGCGCCGCTGCCGGTGGCCTGGACCTCGGCGACGGATCGCGCGCGCGCCGCAGCCCTGTTGCCGACCGGCGTCCCGCTGATCGCGCTGTCCCCGACGGCGGGCTGGGAGCCCAAGACCTGGCCGGCCGAGCGTTTCGCCGCGCTGTTTTCCGCGCTCGCGAACGGCCCGCTGCCGGGCGCCGTGCCGGTGATCCTGAGCGGGCCGGGGCCTCGGGAACAGGCGATGGCGGCGCCGCTCCTCGCGGCGCTTCCGCAGGGCGTCGACCTGTGCGGGGCCTTGACGCTGTCGGAAGCGGCGGCGTGTATCGGGCGTTGCGGGCTGTTCGTCGGCAATGATTCCGGCTTGACCCATTTGGCGGCGGCGGCGGGGACGCCGACCGTCGGCCTGTGCGGCACCACCATCGCGCGGGCAGGGGAAATGAAGCCCGTCGGCCGTGCCGCCACGTGGGCCCTCGCCTCGGGTCCTTCCATGCAGGAATTGCCCGTCGAGGAGGCCCTGCGCGCCTGCCTGGAGGTGATGGCGTCCGCGAACCCGGCGCATGCCGCGGAATAGAGCCGCTCAAGGGTCGACGGGGGGCGGGCGCCGGCGTCGGAAGGCTATCGGTGGGCCGCCACGTCGGTCGCCGTCAGGAGTTCGCGGCCGTTGTGGTCCGCGACGACGACGACGGCCACGAGGCCCGCCGGATGCGGCCCGACCCGCACCGCCGTGAAATCCGGCAAGTGCCCGCGCCCGCCCCGCTCGACGAGAACCGGCCCCGAACGACCGACCCAGCCGTCGAGGTGGCGGCGCAGGGCGCGCTCGCCGCCGGCGCGAAGCTTCGCGGCCCGCTCGCGCACCACTTCGCCCGGCACGGGCGGCATCCGGGCTGCCGGCGTGTTCGGGCGGGCCGAATACGGGAACACGTGCAGGAAGGCGATGCCGCACGCCTCCACGTGCGCTTCCGTTTCGCGGGCGTTCGCCTCGGTCTCCGTGGGAAATCCGGCGATGACATCGGCGCCGAACGCGATGTCGGGGCGCAGCGCCCGCACCTGTCGGCACAAGGCCTGCGCATGCGCGCTCCCGTGCCGTCGCCTCATGCGCTTCAGGATCAGGTCCGAGCCCGACTGCAGCGAGAGATGCAGGTGCGGCATGAAGCGTTGATCGTTCGCGATCACGTCGAGGAGGTCGCGGTCGGCTTCCGCGCAGTCGATCGAGGACAGGCGCAGGCGGGACAGGTCCGGCACCTCGGCCAGCACGCGCTTGACGAGGCCGCCCAGCGCGAGGCCGTCGGCCGCGTAGGACGTGGCGTCGACGCCCGTCAGCACCACCTCGCCCGCCCCGCGCGCCACCATGCCCCGGACGGTCGCGACCACGGCGTCGGCGGGCGTCGACCGCGACGCGCCCCGGCCGAAGGGAATCACGCAGAAGGTGCAGCGATGGTCGCAGCCGTTCTGGATCTCGACGAACCCGCGGGTGCGCCCGCCGGCCGTGCCGGGTCCGCCGGCCGTGCCGAGTCCGCGGGCCGTGCCGGGTCCGCGGGCCGCCGCGGCGATCTCCGGCGGCGGTCCTTCCCGGTTCCAGACACAGGCCGAGGTCTTGCGCGCATTGTCGATGAGCCGCTCCACCTCCGGCATGGCCGCGAAGGCGTCGGGGTCGATGGCCGACGCGCAGCCCGTGACGACGACGCGTGCGCCGGGGCGGTCGCGCTTGACCCGCCGGATCGCCTGCCGCGCCTGCCGCACCGCCTCGCCGGTGACCGCGCAGGTGTTGACGATGACGAGGTCGCGCTCCCCGGCCGCAATCGCCAAGGCGCGCATCGCCTCCGATTCGACGATGTTGAGGCGGCATCCGAAAGTCAGGACGTCGACCGCGCCGGGCACAGCCGCGGGCCCGCTCACGCGAAAAACGCGGCGTGAACCGGCGGCAACGTGCCCTCGTGTTCCAATTCCACCGGCCCCGTCATGGCGATGCGGCCGTCGTGCCCCCAGTCGATCGCGAGCGCGCCGCCCGGCAGTTCGACCCTGGCCATCCGCCCCGTCAGGCCCGCGCGCGCGGCGGCCGCGAGGGTGGCGCAAGCGGCCGAGCCGCAGGCGCGCGTCGCCCCCGCGCCGCGCTCCCAAACCTTGAGCGCGATGCGGTCGGAACCCCGGACGCGCGCGAAAGAGATGTTGGCGCGATCCGGAAACATCGGGTGGGTTTCGAGCCGCGGCCCGGCGGCATGCAGGTCGACCCGGTCGAGATCGGCGATGAAGAACACGGCGTGAGGGTTGCCCATGCTGACCGCCGCCGGCGGCTGAAGGCCGAATTCGGTCAGGATCGGGCCGAGCGGCACGGCGGCCGTGTCGAGCTCCGCACGCAGCGGGATGTCGCGCCACCCGAAGCGCGGCGCGCCCATGTCCACCGTGAAGGTCCACTCGCCTTCGCGGCGGCACGCGGCGCGGCTCCCTTCGATGTCGAGGACCAGGTCGTCGCGGCCAAAGTCGCGGGCCAGGAACCAGGCGACGCAGCGCGCCCCGTTGCCGCACGCGCCCGCACGTGACCCGTCGCCGTTGAAGATGCGCACGCCGGCGTCGGCTCCGGGGCCGGTCGGGTTCTCGATCAGCATCAACTGATCGAAAGACAGGTCGCCCCGGCAGAGCGCGCGTGCGGCGGCCCCGTCCGGCGGCGCGGCCGCGCCGCGGCCGTCGACCACGAGGATGGCGTTGCCGAGGCCGTTCATCTTGACGAAACGCGGGGGGGGCGGGGCGCGCATGCCACGCTGGATAAGCGGGACGGGAACGCTTGTCACGGCCAATCGGGGGTGCGTCGCCCGTCCCGGTGCGACGGGCGAAGCGCTCCCGGGCCGTTCCCGAATTCAAGACGGACGGCCGGTGTTGTGTCGATTGGTTTCGCTGGACATGATCGCGTAAGGCGTCCGCGGCGGGGGTTATCGCGCGATCCCGCGCGTCCAGCCCGTCGATGTCCGATTGGGGGAAACGCACATGGGCAAGCACGGAACCGGTGCCGGCGGACTCATGTTCGGCGGCGCGCTCGCTTCGCTGGCGGCGCCGCCGGCGGTGGATGAAAACACCATACCCGACGGCGAGAAGCTCTTCATCGCGGCCGTGCGGACGTCGCGCGATGCCTTCAAGTCGGTAGTGGGTCCGTTTGAAATTATGGATGCTGACGCCTTATTGATCCCGCAAGAGCCGCGATAATCTCGGCGCATTCGGCTGCGGGTAGTTCATCGTGCTGTGCTGCGAATGTGAGCAGGGGGACAAGAGACGCGATCGGCAGCTCACTTGATTGAGTATTGCTGAAGCCGCCGCCTGGCGTGGTCCATCGATCACGGATGGAACGAGCACCCTGCGGGTCCCAGGTCGACTCGCCAAGCTCAATTGAATGCCCGGCACCAAGCGGTAAGGTGTATTGAACATTCATTAGACTTCCAGTCCTTCCGTTATTCCGCGCTTCCTGTACGGCCCGCGCTTCTTTGCAGGCGCCTCCGCAGCTTCCACCAAGGCGACGATATCCGCAACCTCCCAGAGCCGATCCGACACGCCAGCCGCCATGGCGGGCGTAACGCGGAGCGTCTTGTGGATTTTGACGAAGTTGTAATAGGTTGCGAACAGCGCAACCGAATGCGCGTGGTTTTCGACCTTTTTCGAGAAGGCGTTCGTCAGCCTGGTGAAGTGGCGGTTGTGCATCCGCATTGTGAGATTGCTGCGCTCGACGTAGGAGGTCGAGACGTGGTCGAAGTCCGGAGAGCCTTCGATCCGTGTCTTTCGGATGCCCGTGCAATCGGCGGGGCTGTAGCGGCCCTTCGCGCTTTCCGGTGAGGCCCCCAAATCTCATCGACCTGGATGCGCTTGGATTGGAGGTTGCGGGCGTGTTCGTCGTGGTACGCCGCGCAAACTTTTCCGGCATCGATCATGAGCCGGATGACCGTGTTCTTTCCGACGTTCATCAGCCGAGTCACCGAGCGGATCGAACTACCTTCGCAGAGAAGGTGGAGGATGCGAGCGCGCTCGGCGGAGGACCGCTTGTTCATGCTTCATAACTAGTTGACAACCGACCGAAGGTCAATAAGTATCTGACCTGCGGTCAGTTAAAATGAGGTTATGGAGCATGCTGTTCACCTATCGTTCGCTCGATTCGGAAGAAAAGCGGGTACTCGATCGCATAGCGCAAATGCGTCACGATTTGAGATACCTAGTCGTTCAGCAGCCACGGAGATGGACCGGCCTGCTCGCCCGCATAACAAGGGCCAGAGCGCTCAGAGCGTCCAACAGCATCGAGGGAATCAACGTTTCTCAGGAGGACGCCATTGCAGCTGTAGACGGCGAAGATCCCCGAGAGGCCGACCGTCCGACATGGCGCGCGGTGATCGGATATCAGAATGCAATGGAGTACATTCTCCAGCGCACCGGGAATGAAGGATTCCGGTTCAGCCAGGATGTCATTCTAGCGGTCCACTTTATGATCGCGCAACATGACCTGGATGCAAACCCTGGGAATTTTCGCAGAGGATGGGTTGGTGTTCGAAACTCGGAGTCAGGGGATGTCGTCCACGAGGGTGTCGACAGGCAACTGCTGGAGCCGCTTATGGCAGAACTCGTGGATTACATGAACAGCGATAAGGTTGAGTCCGTTATGCTGCGAGCTGCTATGGTCCACTTAAATCTTGTGATGCTGCATCCCTTCTCGGATGGGAACGGAAGAACTGCTAGATGTTTACATGCGGCAGCCCTTACCAGAGAAGGAATTGTAGCTCCGCAGTTTTCTAGCATCGAGGAATATATAGGCCGTAACCAACAGGAATATTACAGTGTACTAAGCGCCGTTGGCGGTGGAAACTGGAACCCCCAGCGAGATTGTCAGCCGTGGGTCAGATTTTGTATAACAGGGCACTATCGCCAAGCGCAAACGCTGATCAGGCGGTCCCGCGAGACTGAGTTAACTTATGAAGAGCTTAGCAAGCTAGTTAAGGATAAAGGGCTTGCTGAAAGGACAGCATTGGGACTGCTTGAGGCCGCCTTCGGTGGAAGGGTTCGAAACTCCTCATACAGGGTCAGTACGGACGTGTCATACAATTTGGCCAGCCGTGATCTGAAGGACATGGTCGACGCTGGCCTTTTGCATCCCCAAGGCGAAAAAAGAGGACGCCACTATGTAGCCAACGACATCGTGCGCCGAATTCGGGCTGCAAATAGACTCACGAAGGGAGACGACGACCCGTTTTCCGTAATTGCGAAGCCGACAATGGTTCAGGGTTCTTTGTTCGATCAGCCGGCTTAGCAGGAGATCCAGGCCTTTCGTCCTCAACCTCTCCCGTCGCGATATCAACCACCATCTTCGCGAGCTGGGCGGGGTCGCGGGGGCGCTTAGGGCGGTACGTGGTCATCTCAGAGCCTTCGGGTGCATCGATCGAATGCCGCAGAAGCAGTCACCAACGGAGCAACCTTTGGTGCGCCTTCTTGTGTCCGAAGTGGGCGCGCTGTCCCGTCGATTTCAGACTATGGGCCTGCACCTGACCATGGCACTCAACGCAACGCTTGCGCCTGGACCGATCTAGGCTGAGAGCACGCTCAAGCGTGATAGGCGTCCATGCGCCCTTGAGCCAGAGCTCGCATTGCTCGACCGTAACGGTGTCCATGCTTTGACTCAGACAGGCAGCGCCTGTTTCGTCAAGCGGGACGGATTTCAAACGGACCCACTACCTTTAAGTCGGGCGGCGACGACGCGCGGAAAGCGGCCTCGCGAGCCGCGCGAACGCAGGAGCTCTGCAAGATCCTGCAATCCTCCTCCCTGGCGAATTGGCGTGGCCGTGTCGTGCAAACGCCGGTCGCCAAAGGCGACGAGGGGGTGTTGTCGTTGGCCATCGCTGACGACATGTTCGTCACTGCCGGCAACACTTATTCTCCCGACGCGACGAGCAAACAATCGATCGCCGCCGACTCGGCGCTGTTCCGAAGGATCTCCGCCTACAAGCCGGGCGATGTGGTCGACTTTTCCGGGATGTTCGCCAAGACCGGGAGGGAGTGCATCCGTGACGCGGGCCCGACGCTGGCCGAGTCGATGGAGAAGCCGGCGTTCATCTTCCTGTTCTCGGACGTTTCGCGCTGACGACGGCCGGTCTCGGCGCCGTGACGGGTGCCGGTTCGAGCCGGCGCTTACGGTTCGTTCAATCGCGCGGCTTGAACCCGATGAGGCCGGCCTTGCCATCGAACAGTACCGCGTAGACGAGGAACGGCAGGGTGCCGGCCGAAATCCGGTCGTCCCCGCCTTCGACCGGCTGTTCCACGCGCACGCCCGTCGAAACGTCCGTGCCGACGACGAACGGCATGGCGACCGGCTGGTCGCCGCCGGAGACGGCGAGCGTCGCCCGCGTGCCGGCGCGCCAGGACGACCCGCCGCCGGCGGCCGCCGAGGCGACCGCGATGCCGGGCGCACCGGTGTCGAGGAGGGTCGCGCCGCACGCGCGACGCGCGGTGCCCTCGTTCGTCAGGCAGCCGGCGAGCGCCGCGTCCTTCCAGCCCGGGGCGCCGTCGCCCCGCGCGGGCTGCCGCTCGAGGTGGATCAGCGTGAAACCCGCGACCTCGGCCGCCGTCGGGTTGACGATCAGGCGGCCGGGTTCCGACGCGCCGGGCCGGGGGAGCATGACGATCCAATCGTCCCCCATGGCGCCCAGCGGGTTCTCGGCGCTCATCGCGGCAGGCGCCCGGCGCAGCGACATGCCCAGGATGGCGTCGAACCCCTGTCCGGGATAGCCGTCGCCCTCGATGCCGTAATCGGCCGGGCTGAGGCGGGACGCGGGGCAGTGGGGCTTCCGCTCGACGCAATCGACGGTCTTGACCACCTGGATCAGGATCGGCTCGGGCGTTTCCGCCTCGCCGATCGCGACCTTGGCCCGCGCCAGGGGGCCGTTCAAGCGCGCGCCGCTGCCGTAGGGGTAGGCGCGCTCGACCCCCGTATCCTGGTATCGCGCCGGCGCGATCGCACGTGCCAGGACGCGCAACCCGAACGACCCGGTGTCGAGCGCGGCAGCGATGGGTGGGGCGCCCCCGATCGACACCGGCAGCGAATACCGCACGTTGCCGTTGGGCAGCACGGTCTGCGTGATCGGGACCTCGACCCGGGGCGGCGCGGCATCCGCGGCGCGCGTCTCGGCGGCGGCGGCCGCGAGACACGCGGCCACGACGAAGGCCGTCGAGCGCAATCCCCACACGATCAAGCTCCTCACACCTATCCGGCCTCCGACACGTGGCCACATCCCTCCGCGGATAGCGATGCCGGTCTCATCACGAGGATGCAAGCGGTTCAAGGACATCATCGTCCTGGATCGTCCGGCGGCGAGCCAACCCGCCGGCAACCCGCATCGAGCGTCGAAACCGGACGGACGAGCCTGCCGCACGATCACCCAAGGTCCACCGCGACGCCCAGGGCAGCCAGCAGATCCGCGACCGCGGCCGTGCCGCGTTCCAGCGTGTCTCGGATGTCCGGGTCGAGCCCGGACGCGAGGGTCTGTTCCCGCGCCGTCGACAAGGACGGCACGCCGCCGAACGGCCCCATGGCCGTCTCGGCCAGGGGACGGCCGCGCCAGGTCGGCGTGAGGAGGACAGGGTCGAAGGCGAGGTCGAGCCAGCCGCAAAGCTCCTCCATCGTGCGCTCCCGGCGCGTCAGCAATTGCCTCAGCGTCACGATCCTGACGCGGTCGGGTGACTTGCCGGCCCACAGCGCCGAAGCGCCGTTGACGAGGCTCCACTTCATCGCGTAGCGCGCGGGCTCGAGACCCGGGTGGCGGCGGCTCATGTCGGCGAAACCCGGCAGTGGCGAGCGGATCACGCAGAGGAAGCGCGCGTCCGGAAAGTCGGCCCAGGTTTCGGGAGCGTCGAGAATGGCGACGGGGCAATGCGCCAGTGTGGTGCGAACGTCCTCGCGGCCTTCGAGCAGCGCGAAGAAGCCGTCGACATAGGCGTCGAGGAAGGCCGCCTGGGTGCGCGGCCCCGGAACGGTCCATCGTCGCACGGTCTCGGCCCGCCAGTCGTCGAGCGCGACCGGAATCGGGAAGCCCCGGTGCTTGGCGGCGACAGGGTCGCGCAGCATGCCCTTCAGTTCCGCGTCCGAAACAAGATCGAAAAGGGCGCCGCCGTCCGCCGCCGAGATCGCCTGGCCGAGGCGCGGCCAACGGAAACGTCCGCGGAACCAATCCTCGCCGAAGCTGTCGACGGAATAGCGGTCCCGCCCGAGCAGAAGCTCGAAGGGCCAGCTGCGTAGCGCGGGGTGGCCGTCGAGCAGGCGGTGGGTGAAACCGCCGCCGCTGTCGTTCCAGGCCGATACCTGGACGAGGCGCATGCCGACTATTCCCTGAGGGCGGCACGGATCCGGGCGGCGAGGCTCGCGGCGTCGATGCCGCAATGCGCCCGCATCGCCGGCTGGCCCTTGATGACCCCGCGCGTCTGCCCGTCCTCGACCCCGAAAGCCAGGAGCCGCGGCGCGTTGCCGCGTGCCGCGAGGATCGGCGCCACGGCGTCGCGCAGGCCGCCGATGAGGCTGTGCTCTTCCACGGTCACCAAGACGCTCGGCCCCTCAGCCTGCCGCATCAGCGCCTCGACCGCGAGGGGCTTCAGCAGAGGCACCGAGATCACGCGCGCCGCGATCCCGGTCTCCTGAAGCCGCTCGGCCGCGCCGAGGACCTCGGACAAGATCGCGCCCGTGGCGAGCAGCGTCACGTCGCTCCCTTGGCGCATGACGATGGGCTCGGCCGGTGCCCGGGCCAGCGGGCCGGGATGGAGCGCCGGTTCGCCACCGCGCCCGAGACGCAGGTATCCCGGACCCGGCGCGACCGCGAGTTCACGCACGAAGGCCCGGGTTTCATGCGGGTCGGCCGGGGCCACGACCCGCATGCCGGGCAACGCCCGCATCACCGCGAGATCCTCGATGGCGTGATGGGTGTAGCCCTGCGAGCCGTACGCGAACCCCCCGCCGACCGCCGTCACGATCACGTGGGCGTTGTGGTAGCAGACGTCGACGCGGATCTGTTCGAGGCAGCGTTGCGTCGGGAAATTGGCGATCGAATAGACAAACACCTTGTAGCCCGACAACGCGAGGCCGGCTGCGACGCCGATCATGTTCTGCTCGGCGACGCCGACGTTGAGGTAACGGTCCGGAAAGCGCTCGGCGAACCGTTCCAGCACCGAGAACCCGAGGTCGGCGTTCACCAGCCACACATCGGGGTCCTTCTCGGCCACCTCGACCAGGGCCTCGATGAAAGCGGTTCTCACGCCGCAGCCTCCAGTTCGCGGATGGCCTCAGCCAGCTGTTCGTCCGACGGCGGGCGGTAGTGCCACAGGAGCTTGTCCTCCATGAAGCTCACCCCCTTGCCCTTCACCGTGTGGGCGACGATCGCGGTCGGCTTTCCCTCCGACCCGACGCCTTCGAGCGCCGCCCGGATGGCGCCGTGGTCGTGCCCGTCGATCTCGACCACGCCCCACCCGAAGGCGCGCCACTTGGCGGCGAAAGGCTCCAGCGCAAGAACGTCGGCGACGCGGCCGAAGCTCTGGATTTTATTGTAGTCGATCACCGCCGTCAGATTCGAGAGCTTGTGGTGTGACGCGAACAGCGCGGCCTCCCAGATGGAGCCCTCGTCGCACTCGCCGTCGCTCAGGATCGCCACCGCGCGGGCGCCGTTGCGGCGCCGGTCGGCCGCGAGGGCGAAGCCCGCGGCGATCGACAAGCCATGGCCGAGCGACCCCGACGAGACTTCGACGCCGGGGTTGTTGGAATGTGTGACATGCCCCGACAAGGGCTGGCCGTCCTCGCCGTAATGGTCGAGACGATCCAGGGCAAAGAAGCCGCATTCCGCGAGAACCGCGTAGACCACCGCGGCCGCGTGCCCCTTGGATACGACCACCTTGTCGCGCTCGGGCCAGTCGGGTGCTTCGGGCCGGTAGCGCAGGAAGCCGCCGTAGACCACGGCCAGCAGGTCCGCCAGCGACAGGCAGGACCCGATGTGGGAGGATTTGGACCTGTGCACCATGCGGACGGCGTGCAGCCGGAGCCGCCTCGCGAGGGCCTCGGTGTCGGGATGGTTTCTCAACATCGACGAGCTCCCGTCAGGCCGAGGCGAGGTAAGCGTCGATGTCACGGTCGAGCAGTGCGCGGGGATCGGACCCGGCGCTCGCGTCCCGGTACCAGTCGGCCGTTCGAGCGACGGCTTCCGCCACCCGCCATCGCGGCCGCCAGCCGAGTTCGCGCCGGGCGAGCGCCACATCGACGGCGAGGAAGCCCGCCTCCTTGGGGGGTTCCGCGACCGTCTCGGCAAGTCGCCAGCGCGCGCCTCGACCCCACGACGCGACGAACAGGTCGGCGATCTCGCCGACCGGCAGCGCATCCTCGTGGGCGGGGCCGAAATTCCAGGCCGGACGGCCGGAGGTTTCGCCCTGGAACAGGGCCTGGGCCAGGGCGAGATAGCCGCTGAGCGGCTCGAGCACGTGCTGCCAGGGTCGCGTCGAAGAGGCGTTGCGCACCAGCAGCGGCTCGCCGCGCGCGAGCGCCCGCGCGGCGTCGGGGAGCAGACGGAACTCGGCCCAGTCCCCGCCGCCGATCACGTTGCCGGCACGCGCGGTCGCGACCCGCGCCGCGCCGGGCTTGGAGAAGAAGGATGCGATCATCGACTGCGTGACGATTTCGGCCGCGGCCTTCGACGCGCTGTAAGGGTCCGACCCGCCCAGGGCCTCGTTTTCCCGGTAGGCCCAGACCCATTCGTTGTTGCGGTAGACCTTGTCGCTCGTCACGACGACGACGGCCTTCACCGCCGGGGCGTGGCGGGCGGCTTCGAGGAGGTTGGCGGTCCCCATGATGTTGTCGTTGAACGTGCCGAGCGGCTCGACGTAGGACGTGAGGACGATCGGTTGTGCCGCCAGGTGGAAGGCGATCTCGGCTTCCGACGCCCGCAAGGCCTGTTGCAGGTCGGGGTAGTCCCTCACATCGCCCTCCCGGTGCGTATGTTCCGGGATCGCGAGGCCGGGGTACAGCAGCGGGGAACGGACATCGCGGCCGAAGCCGAAGGTTCGCGCACCGAGCCTCGAGAGCAGATACGTGAGCCACGCGCCCTTGAAGCCCATGTGTCCCGTGACGAATACCTTACGGCCGTTCCAAAAGCCTGATGTGAGTGGGGCCACGGCGGTCAGGCCAGGAACCGCAGGTAGGGATTGACGCCGTCCTGAATCCGCGAGGCGAGGGGCAGCCGCGGGTTCTTCAAGTCCTGAAGGATTTGTACGTCGTAAATCTGGTAACCCTCGGGCCAGAACAGCGAGGCGACGCTCTCGCCCGTGCGCCAATTGAAGACACCGATGCCGCATCGCGTTTCTTCCGGCGTGAGGCCGGGCGCGTAGGGTTCGTACTGCTTGATGACCTTCGACAAACCAACGAAGACGAGGTCGCCCGCGAACGCCAGCCCGCGGGTGAAGCCCGGCGCTTTGGCGATCGGGACGTAGCGCGTCCGCCCCGGGTCGAGTGTTTCGTAGTTGTCGACATAGCCGATCGTGCCATAGCCGGAATCGCAGAGCCACAGCCGGCCCCCGTGCAGCTTGGCGGCGTGCGGGCAGGTCAGGCCGCGCAGGATGGGGGCGCGCGTTTCGCCCGAGAAGACGACGCCCTTGCCGCGGGGGCCGTAGCCCTCCTTCCAGGGTTTCGGCCCGGAAACAGCGTCGGAGAAGCCGGTGTAGAAGCTTTTCTCCGGCGAGCCGTTGATCGCGATCGAGTTCAGTTGGAAATAGTTCTGATTGAACGCGTCGCGGCCGAGGCCGTCGAGCGCGGCAGGCCACCAGACGCGCTCGAAGCCGCCTTCGAGCGACAGCCTTGCAAGAAAATTGTGGCCGGTGACGGTCGCATAAAGCTCCCGACCCATCATCACGAGGTCGTGGATGTAGAGGCTGCCCGGCAGGTAGCGCGCCTTGCGCGGCAGGAAGAGCGTGCCGTCCGCGGGTGCCGCGACATCGACGGGGCGAATCTCGGCGCCCGCCCCGGAATCGGCGTAGGGCGACATCCAGAGGATGATGTTCGGTGTCCGTGTGGACGAAACGATCAGCTCGCCGGAAACCCGGTCGTACCAGGCGCCCGAAGGGTGCGGCAGCGGGAAGGGGGACTGAACCGGGCCGCCCGGGCCGCCATCGAGCGCCAGCAGGAAATGTTCGTATTCGCGCGTGACGAGGAGCGAGTAGTCCTGCGCGGCAAGCAGGCCGAAAAAGTCGCCCGCCTGCTCGAAGGCGAGCAGGTTCCTGTCGAACCCCGCCGCCGTGACGTCGGCGCCGGTCGCGACGTTGGACACCTCGTCGGTGTATCGGCGGTTATGCGGCGTACCCGCCGCCGCCCGGAGCGCGTCGACCTGTGCCATGCGTCAGGCCCAAACCTTCCATGGAGCCGATCCGGAGTTCCAGATCCTGTTTACGGTTTCGACGTCGCGGGCGGTGTCGAGGCACTGCCAGTAGCCATGGTGACGGTAGGCGACGAGCTCTCCGTCGCGCGCCAGGGCTTCGAGCGGCGCACGCTCCAGGACGCAATCGTCCTCGGGGGTGACGTAGTCGAAAATGCCGGGTTCGAAGACGAAGAAGCCGCCGTTGATCCAGGTATCGCCCGAAATCGGCTTTTCGGTGAAGCTCGTCACCAGGTTCCCATCGCTGATCTCGAGCGCGCCGAATTTCGAGGGCGGGCGCACGGCCGAGACGGTCGCGATCTTGCCATGGGCGCGGTGGAATTCCAAAACCGCGTCGAGGTCGATGTCCGCGACCCCGTCGCCATAGGTCAGGAAGAAGGGCCGTTGCCCGAGATGGTGTTTCAGTTTCGCCACACGCCCGCCGGTCTGGGTCGCGGCCCCGGTCTCGACGAGGTCGAGCACCCAGTCCTCGTGGTCGAACCCGTGCAGATCGACCGAACCGGACCCGAGATGGACCCGCACCGAATTCGCACGCAGCCTGTAGTTGGCGAAATACTCCTTCACGATATCGCCGCGGTATCCGAGCGCGACGCAGAACTGGCGCACCCTGAAATGGGCGTAGATCTTCATGATGTGCCAAAGGATCGGCTGCGAGCCGATCTCGACCATGGGCTTGGGCACCAGCCGGGTGAGTTCCTGCATGCGGGTTCCGAGGCCGCCCGCCAGGATCACGGTCTTCATCTCTGCGATATCGGTCACGCCCCACCCCGCACGACGTTCTCGCTCCCCGCCGGCGCGAAGGCGGGGGCCGAAGCCGCCGCGGGCGCCGACGCCTCCCGGTCGAGGTTGATCAGTTCCCGCTCGACGACCACGTCGCCCTGGCGCACCTGGAAATGGATCGCGGAAATATATTCGCCGAGAACACCCAGCAACGCGAGTTGCACGCCGGACAGGAAGAACAGCGACACGATCAGCGTCGCGATCCCGGGCGGCGCCGCGCTGGGATCGAGCACGTTGACCACGAGCTGGAACAAGCCGTAGGCGAACGACAGACCCGCCATGCCGAACCCGGTGAAAATGGCCACGCGCATGGGGGCGTTGGTGAACGAGATCATACCGTTCAGGGCCTGGTCGACCAGGTTGAAGAATCGGTTTTTCGACATGCCGGAGCGCCGCTCCCGCCAAGTGTATTCGATCGCGATCGAATCCCTGGCGAAACCGATGTTGGCCAGCATGCCCCGGATATAGGGGTAATAGTCCTTGAAACGCAGCAGGGCATCGAGCACTTGCCGGTCGATGATCTGGAACTCGGCGACGTTTTCGGGGATCTCGATGTTCGAGAAACGGTTCACCGTCCAATAATAGCGGCGGCGGACGAAGCGCATGAGCGCGCCTTCCTGCCTTTGCGTGCGCACGCCGTAAACGCGAAGATAGCCTTCTTCCCAGCGGCGCACGAATTCGGGTATCAGTTCGGGCGGGTCCTGCAGGTCGACCGGCAGCATCGGTATGACGGCGTCTCCCCGGGCCCGCCTCAGCGCGTTGAACGTCGACCGAAAGGGCCCGTAGTTCCGGGCGTTGACGATCACGCGCACGCCCGGATCCCGCTTGGCGATGGCGCGTAGCTTCGCCACGGTGTCGTCCGACGAACTGTTATCCGCGAAGATGTGCTCGTAGTCGTATTTTTGCAGCACAGGGTCGTTGAGGAACAGGTCGCGAAGCGTCTCGTAGCAGGCCTCGACGTTGTCTTCCTCGTTGAAGCAGGGCGATACGATGCTGATCAGGCGCCGCGTCATGGCAGCCGGGCCGGTCTGAAGACGAAGGTCCGGAACAGGACATAAGACAAGATCGCGATCACCGGGGTGAGCATGCCTTGGGCGAGCGCGGGTCCCGCGCCCGCACCGACCGAAACGCGAACCAGAACGGCGTTGACCGCGTAAACCAGCGCATACGTCATGATGAAGACCGGCAGTCGGCTCGCGGCCCGATGGCCGAACACGAAACGCGCGGTGGTGACATAGTTGAACACCGCCCCGACCGCGGTGGCGAGCGCCAGCGCGACCTCGGGCACGAGATGGGCCGTGAGCCCGAGGAGGTAGACCGCATATCCGAACGCCGTGTTCAGGCATCCCGTCGCGAGGAAGCGGATGAACCTCACCCGACGGGCGGCGTGCCCGAGATCGACCAAGCGCCGTCTCATCCGGTATGCTCGCGTTCGCACACCCCGGCGCTCGGCCGGCAGGAGGCTAACGCCCGCGCGGCGCTTCGGCCGACGGGGGCGGCAGGCGGTCTCAACGCACGATGGCTGGTCACGTCCCCTCGCCCCATGTCGCGGCCGGCCGAGGCACGGCCGGCGACCCGCCGGGCGGCAGGGACGCAGCGGAACGGGGACCAGCACGAAGCCGAGGCCTCGACGCGACCGCCTCGCCGGCACCCGTCACGGCGCACCGATGTCACGCGATCGCCGACGGGACTCATCCGAAACGCCACCATAGGCCCGACGTCGACAAGGTCGCGGCGGGGATGCGGCCCGACGGAGCCGCTCTGCCGGTGAGCGGAACCCGCATCGGTTGCTCATCCAAAGTGATCGCGTGGGCGCCAGCCGTACTTCGTTTCGGCCGCCTCTGTCAAACCGGTGGCCCGCCTCCACCGCGACGGCCGGTGCGCCCCTCCGAAAAGGACGGCCATGAACGAAGGTCCGCTCCAGGACGGAGCGCGGCCTGACGCGCAACAGCGCTTCCGGCTGGCACCTTCATTGCCTGCCGTCCCAAAGCCCACGGCCCTCGTCCTTGAATGCCGGCCGCGCGGGCCTCGGAGGACGCCGAGGGAGCGCGCGGCCGGCAACGGCCGCGGCTCTGCCTCTGGCAGCAAACCCTCGCGATCAGGTCGGAACGACGCGCTTCGCGACGGTCCTCAATGCGAGCGTGCGGATTTCGGCGTATCGTCCGGCGCCAAAAGCGCGCCGTCGACCTTCGCCACATAGCCGGCGACCACGAGCAGCCCCGTTTCCGTGTCGCGGAGCCCGTACAAGAACGGCTTATCCACGACGATGTCGAATGCCGGCGCCGCCATCTGAAGAGATCGGCTCGCCATGCCCGCCGTCACGGCCGCCACCTCGGCGCCTTCCTCGTTCCACAACAGCTTGACGATCTGGAGCACCTTCGACAGCCGCAGCGGCAAGGCGGTGAACTTGGGGAAGGAGCCGTTCTGGTCGAGGCCCAGCGCGACGAGGGGTTTGATGAGGTCCGTTCGGGCGTCCACCGTCAGTTGCGGCATGGAGACGATCGCGGGCTCGCGCGTTTCGAAGTCGCGTCCCGACAGCCAGCCGACGTGATCGTCGAATTCCTTGATGCCGACGGGCGCCCGCTTGGTGGTGATGACCACCATGGAAAACCGAAGGCTCGCGAACGGCAGATCGACCGCGATGAACTTGTCGTCTTCCACGCAGCTGTATTTTCCGGGTCGCGAATGCATGAAACCCGTGCGGATCCGCGTCTCCGCGCTCGATTGGAAATCCGCCGGCGCCGTCGCGCGCTTGTCGAACGGGCTGCGCCACACGTCCTTGAAATACAGCGCGTTGAGGGCGAGGAACCCCGTGTCGTCCGGGGCGCTGTCGTGGTCGACGATGTGCGAAACCTTGCCGTGTGTTTCCCGGTCGACCCAGTCGTTGATCACCGCCAGAGCGTCGCTGCTGCGAAGGTCGGAGACCCCGGCCTCCACCCCCGCGTCGTGCAGCTTCGTGAGGGCTTCGGCCGATGCCGGATTGGCCGGGCTGAAGACGATGCGGGTCGCGCTTGCGAGTTCGCCGACCTCAGAAAGCTTCGCGGTAGCGGTCCGCAGAGCGTCCGCTTCGCTTCCGGCGGCTTCGCCAGGTTCAATCTGCAGAACAATCCCGATGGACCGTCGCAGGGCGTCATCGGCACCGAGATCGATGGCCGTCAACATTCCCGCGAGGCTCGCCGGAGAGACGATGAGGTTCGTGCCCTTCGCCTGCCCGTCCGCGATCTTGCCGAGCAGCACCCGCGCCAGCCGTGTCTGGCTCTCGAGGATGCGGATCTTCATCGGTCGTTCGACGTCGGCGGCAAGCGATGGACCCGTGAACGCGAGCATGAGGACGCCCGCCAGGATCGCCACGCGGTCCGCGGCGTACATCGGTTTCGCCCGGGACGGGTCGAATGCCATGATCGAGCGGGTCCCGGTTTGCGCTGCCATTTGGCGCGGCAACTTCGCACGGGACGGTGGGCACCGCAATCCAAAGGCGGCGGGCAGCCTCAAATCCTGAGAACGCGCACGCGCGTCACCCGACGCGCCCGCCCGCCCGTGCGGACGGCCAGCGCGAGGACGTGTTCCCCGGTCGGCGCGTGCAGTTCGAACGTCCAGGCGGCGGCGGTTTCCGCCATCCTGGGCGAGAAGGCGGCCGACACGCGGCCGTCGTCCGCGAAGGCGAGCCGCAACGCATCGAGCGGCGTCGTCAGGCCCGTGCCGAGGGCCTTGAAGCAGGCCTCCTTCAATGTCCAGTGCTCGAGGAAGCGCCGCTTGCGCAGGCTTGTCGGGAGCGCCAGGAGCGCCGCCGTTTCCTCCGCCGCGAAGAAACGCGACGCCAGCGCCTCGGCCTCGACCGGGCGTTCGAGCGCCTCGGCGTCGACGCCGACCGGAACGTCCCAGGCGACCGCGCAGGCGATCAGGCCGGAGGTGTGCGTGACAGAGAATCGGAGCCGTTGGAACGCGGCCGGTGCGCTGATCTCGGGCCGGCCGCCCGGCGCCGCCGCGAAACGCCATTCGGCGGGGTCGACGGCCGCGCATCGCGACAGGCTCACCCGTTGCAAGCGCCGCGCGGACACGTATTCCCGCCTGACCGCATCCAGCTTGAAGCCCGCCGCCCGCCGCCGTTCGGCGTCGTCGAGCCAAACGTCGCCCTCGGCACCGGTCCACGATGGTGCGGCAGGGTCGGCGTGGAACACCACGACCTCCCTCGCGGCGAGGCGGTGGGCGGCGGCCGCCGGATCACGTTCGGGGACCCGCATCGCGTCGAAAACCGTTCTGAGCTCCGGGCCGTCGCGGGGCGGCGGGCAACACCGGGGTCCTACCATGTCGATCACGCCCACGCCGGCCCGGCTCGCGGGCGCGCTCCTGGCGGTGGCCCTCGCGGCCGGCCCCGCGAGCGCCGAGTTCGTCGAGCCCTGGCGGAAGGTTCCGACCGTCGCCTATACGCTCAACAACAAGCAGGACGCCATCGTGTTCGCGGACGCGACGACCGGCTGGTACGGCAACGGTACGGGTCGCGTCTACCGCACCGACGATGCCGGCCGGCATTGGCGCGAACTCTGGCGCGCGCCTGGCACCTACGTGCGGGCGCTCGCCTTCGTGGACGCGCAAACGGGGTTCCTCGGCAACGTCGGACCCGGCTATTTCGATGCCGTCACCGATACGCGGCCGCTCTACGCGACGCACAACGGCGGCGCGCATTGGGCGCCCGTGGTCACGGGCGACGGGCCGCGCGTGACGGGCGTGTGCGCGATCGACGTGCTCAAGGTCGACGGCAAGGTGGTCGCGGTGCGCGCCGGGGGCCGCGTGGGTGGGCCGGCCGGTCTCATCGAATCCTTGGACGGCGGCGGAACCTGGCACGCGCGCGACCTCGGCGGCGTCACCGGCATGATCCTCGACATCCGCTTCCTCGACGCCAAGACCGGCTTCATCGCGGGGGCCAGCCAGGCGGAAGAGGACAAGGCGCACGCGCGCATCCTGAAGACCACCGACGGCGGCCAAACATGGCGCGCCGTGTTCGACAGCGCGCGGCCGGGCGACAACAACTGGAAACTTTCCTTCCCGAGCGCGCGTGTCGGCTACGCCACCATCATCAGCTACGGGGCGCCGGAAAGCGAGGCGCGCGGCTACGTGGTCAAGACGGAGGACGGCGGCGAGCATTGGCGCCCGCTCGTCGTGACGCGCGACCACGGCTGGGTCCCCTACGGCATCAACTTCATCGACGAGAACCGCGGCTGGGTCGGCGGCGCCACCGGAGGCTACGCGACGCGCGACGGCGGCCGGACGTGGCATCCCGTCGCCATGGGCCTGTCGACGAACAAGATCGCCTTCGTGCCCCGCCCCGGCGGCGGCACGACCGCCTTCGCGATCGGCGAGGATCTGTATCGGCTGGACTTGCCGCCGAATCCCTAGGGACCGGCGTCCCTGGCGCCGGCGCGGAAGACCCGGGCGGCACTCGGCCGATCATGGACCGGTCTGGGTTTCGAGGTCGCAATGCCGCCCGGTCAGGGCTCAGTTCGCCGCTTCGTGCGCTGCCGCATCGCTCAGTGTTTCTGCAGGGCGTCGGCCTTGTCGAGGAGTTGCATCGCGAAATCCGCGCACGCCTTCAGGGATTCGTCGTCCGGGCACGTCAGGCCGAGGTAGATGCGCCCTACCTGAAGCCGGAAGCGCGCGGATTTCGCAGGGCCTCCAGGCCGCGGTTCGTTGCCCGTCGCCTTGCCAAGTCCGGGCTGCGTTTCGGGTGTCGTGGGGGGCGTGGTTGGCGGTGTCTGCGCGATCGCGCTTCCCGCGAGGAGCAGGAACGCGAGGCTCGCCGCGACGATGGTCTTCACGATGCTTCCTCCGATCTTGTGGGCCGGCGACGCCAGGATAGGATCGGATCACGTCGGCAATGTGAATTCCCGCGCTCCGCCCCGAGCCGACCCGTTCATGTGCCGGACCTTCTCGAGGGCCGTCATGGCGGCGCGGAGCCAGACGACGGCCCGGGTCCGGCGCTCGGCGTGCGCGTGGCCTTCGCCGAGGAACACGTGGTCGTGGCAGGCGGAAAGAACCGCGCCCGGATCGGGCATGCTCGCCTCGCTTCAGATAGGTGCGGACCAGTTCGAGCACTTGGTCGGCGGCTTCGGCGTTGAGAGCGCCGGGATGCGCTTCGGGGTCGACGAGATGCGTGCGGAGGTGCTCGCGACCGGCAGCCCATGCCCGTGGATGGCATTCACCCTGACTGCCCTGCAAGGAGTACCTTGACCTACCTTCCGGGCGATGCTAGCGGTCCACGCTGAAAAGCAAGGCTCAGACCGCGTATGTCGCAGTTCCTTATCGTACCCGTAGCGCCTGGAGCGGACCGAGACTGATCTCGGGTCCGCTTTTGGCGCTTTTCCAGGCTCCCTCGGGGGCCTTTTTTATTGCCCGAACGTCCACCCCCACAAGAATCCCAGAACCGGAGCGAAGCGATGACCACGATGACCGGCGCCGACATGGTGGTGCGGGCGTTGACGGACCAGGGCGTCGACACGCTGTTCGGCTATCCGGGCGGCGCCGTCCTGCCGATCTACGACGCGCTGTTCCACCAGAACCATGTCCGCCACGTGCTGGTCCGTCACGAACAGGGCGCGGCTCACGCGGCCGAGGGCTACGCCCGCTCGTCCGGCAAGGTCGGCGTGCTGCTCGTCACGTCCGGCCCGGGCGCCACCAACGCCATCACGGGGCTGACCGACGCGCTCATGGATTCGATCCCGCTCGTGTGCATCACCGGGCAGGTGCCGACCCACCTCATCGGCTCGGACGCGTTCCAGGAATGCGACACGACCGGCATCACCCGCCATTGCACCAAGCACAATTACCTCGTGCGGCGCGTCGCCGACCTGCCGCGTATCCTCCACGAGGCGTTCTTCGTGGCCTCGCACGGGCGCCCCGGACCGGTCGTCATCGACATACCGAAAGACGTGCAGTTCGCGAGCGGAACCTATGTCGGGCCGGAGAACATCGTCCACAAGACCTACAATCCCCGGATCAAAGGTGATCCCGACAAGATCGCGCACGCGGTCCGCATGATGGCGGCCGCCAAGCGGCCCGTTTTCTACACGGGCGGCGGCGTCATCAACAGCGGCCCGGAAGCGTCGCGCCTGCTGCGCGACCTCGTGGCGCTGACCGGCTTCCCCGTCACGTCGACGCTGATGGGGCTCGGCGCCTACCCGGCGTCCGGCGACAACTGGCTCGGCATGCTCGGCATGCACGGGACCTACGAGGCCAACCACGCCATGCACGATTGCGACCTGATGGTCGCGGTGGGGGCGCGCTTCGACGACCGCATCACCGGCCGCCTCGACGCGTTCTCGCCGGGGTCGAAGAAGATACACATCGACATCGACCCGTCGTCCATCAACAAGATCGTCAAGGTCGACCTCGGCATCGTGGGCGATTGCGGCTCGGTGCTGGCCGACCTTCTGGCCGCCTGGGGCGTGCAAAAACCCGCTCTCGACCGGGCGGCTCTCGGCCGCTGGTGGGGCGAGATCGGCACGTGGCGCAAGCGCGACTCGCTCGCCTTCCGGCCGTCGGAAACGACGATCAAGCCGCAGCACGCCGTCAGGCGGCTGTTCGAACTCACCAAAGGCCGCGACACCTACATCACCACCGAGGTGGGACAGCACCAGATGTGGGCGGCGCAGCACTACCGCTTCGAGGAACCCAACCGGTGGATGACGTCGGGCGGGCTCGGCACGATGGGCTACGGCCTGCCGGCCGCCATCGGGGTGCAGATGGCGCACCCGGATGCGCTCGTCGTCGACATCGCCGGGGAAGCCTCCGTGCTCATGAACATGCAGGAAATGTCGACGGCCCTGCAATACCGCCTGCCCATCAAGGTGTTCATCCTCAACAACAGCTACATGGGCATGGTGCGGCAATGGCAGGAACTGCTGCACGGCGGCCGCTATTCCGAAAGCTATTCGGAAGCGCTGCCCGATTTCGTCAAGCTGGCGGAAGCCTATGGCGGTGTCGGCCTGCGTTGCGCGGACCCCGCCCACCTCGACGACGCCATCCGGACCATGATCGACACGCCGCGCCCGGTGATCCTCGACTGCGTGGTCGACAAGAACGAGAACTGCTTCCCCATGATCCCCTCGGGCAAGGCGCACAACGAGATGCTGTTGGCCGATGTCGACGACGATTGGGGCGGCCCGGACCTGGGCGCGGTGATCGACGAAAAAGGCAAGCTGCTGGTGTGACCGAGCCCTTCTCCCGCAAGCTGGAGACGGAAAGCAAGAAAGCCGAACCCATGAACGCCATATCGCCCGCGCCGTCGTCCCCGCCTTCGCCCTACGCGTCCGCGCTCGTCACGTCGAACACGGAAGCCCACACCCTTTCGGTCCTCGTCGACAACGAGCCCGGCGTCCTCGCCCGCGTCGTCGGCCTGTTCTCGGGGCGCGGTTACAACATCGAGAGCCTGACGGTCGCGGAGGTGGCCCACGCCGAGCATCTGTCGCGGATCACCATCGTGACCTCCGGCACCCCGGAGGCGATCGAGCAGATCCGCCACCAGTTGGAACGCCTGGTGCCGATCCACCGGGTCACGGACCTGACCCTCGACGGCCGCGCCATCGAGCGCGAACTCGCCATGGTGAAGGTGCGGGGCAGGGGAGAGAACCGCATGGAGGCGCTGCGCCTGTCGGACGCGTTCCGCGCCCGGGTGATCGACGCCACGACGGAAAGCTTCGTGTTCGAACTGACCGGCCGGCCCGACAAGGTCGACCAGTTCGTGGAACTCATGCGGCCGATCGGCCTCGTCGAAGTGTCGCGGACCGGCGTCGCGGCGATCTCGCGCGGGCCGGACGGCATGTGAGGGAGCCGCCCGGTGCCGTTCGCGCTTCTGTCGGCCCTGGTCGCGTTCGCCTTCGTGACCTCGCTCACCCCGGGGCCGAACAACCTCATGCTGTTGGCGTCGGGGGTCAATTTCGGCTTCCGCCGCACTATCCCGCACGCGCTGGGCGTCGCGCTCGGCTTCACGCTGATGGTGGCGCTGGTCGGCATCGGCCTGTCGGGCGTGTTCGCCGCCGCGCCGGTGCTCCTCGTCGTCCTCAAGTGGGTCGGGGCCGGCTACATGCTCGTCCTCGCGTGGAAGATCGCCCGTGCCAGGCCTATCGAGGACGGCGCGGCCCCGGGGCGCCCGATGACCTTCCTGCAGGCCGCGGCTTTCCAGTGGGTCAACCCGAAAGCGTGGATCATGGCGGTCACCGCCTGCGCGACCTACACCTTGCCCGAGCGCTATGCCGTGACGGTCCTGATCGTCGCGGGCGTGTTCGGCGTCGTGAACCTCCCCTCGGTGTCCATCTGGGTCATCGGCGGCGCCGCGCTGCGGCGAGCGCTCGCCAACCCCGCGACGCTGCGGATCTTCAACCTGTCGATGGCGGCCCTGCTCGTCGCTTCGCTCTATCCCGCGCTGCGGGAATGATCACCCCGACGACGACCTTCGCAGATGGAACGCCGTCGCGTCCCAAAGGCTGAAGTCGCGCGTGCCCTGGCGCACCATGGCGAAGCCCGCCGCTGCCGCCCGGCGGGCGACGTCGGCCCGGTCCGCGGCGTCGTCGCCCCGGTACGAATAATTGAGGATCACGAGCGACCCGCCCGGCCGCAGGACGCGCCGGGCTTCCGCGACATGGGTCTCGACCAAGGCCTCGCCGGCCTGGACGAGGTAGGGGAACACGTCCGCCGCGAGCAGCAGGTCGAAGCCGCCCGTCGGTGCCCCCGCGAGGTCGCGGCCGCTGCCCTTGAGGAAACGAACGCCCGGCAGGTGGGCGCAGCGCCGCCGCGCTTCGGCGACCATGCGCGCGGACAGGTCGATCCCGAGCACGGAGCGGACCCGCGGAGCCAGCGCCAGCGCGAAGCGCCCGATGCCGCAGCCGAGGTCGAGCACGTCGCGGTCGAGCGCGACGTGCCCCCAGGCGTCGAGTTGCTCCACGACCTCGGCCGTCGCCGCCGCGAGGAGATCGGCGCTGCCGAGCGCGTAGAGCGCGACAGCCGCCTCGGGCGCCGCCCCCGCCAGCGCGTCGAAGGCGCCCTCCCACGAATCGAGCGCCGCATCCTGGTCCGCGGCAGGCGCGTCGTGCGCCGCATGGGCGAGAGCGGTGCGCACCGCGCGCCAGGCCTCCGGGTTCTGTTGCCAGAGGCGCGCGACCGCATCGCCTTGCGCGGCCACCCGATCGTCCGCGACGGTGCGGCGGGCTTCGGCGAGCGCCGCCGAGGCGGCTTCCGCCGATGGTGCCTCCATCAACAGATGCATGAGGGCGACGTTGGCCGCCACGCCGCCGCGCAGCCGCTCGACGAGGCGCGTCGCGATCATGCCCCTGGTTCCTGCCGTCCGTCCATGGGCGGTCTCCCTCCCGAGCCCGCCCATGCGGCCGGCGCTCAAACCCTGGCTCCCTCCGGTGACATTAGCCGTGTTTGACGGTTCGGCCACCCGGGATACGTTGCATGTAACGCATGTCGAGGACTGTCATGGCCGCGACATCGGGTGCCGAAGTTTCGCGCGTAAGGTGCGCGAGCGTGGGCTGCTTCCGCGCGAGCAGGGTTTGCACCCGATCCGGATTTGGGTGCCGGACGTACGTTCCCCTGAAGCCGAGCCTCGCGAGGTCTCTGTTTCCCGGCTCCGGGGCGCAGCCCCGCTAGCGGCCGGACGGGCCTGCAGTGACGCATGTGGAGGCCCGCGAAACCGTCCTCGGGAGCGAGGAACGACGATCCAGACCGGGCGTCGGGCAAGCTGGATCGCCGCGGCTTTGCCTCGCGTCGATGGGCTGCGGTGAACGGCCTTGCGACGGACCCGGCAACCGCCGGGGAACTGCCGGCGGCAGCGTTGCTCCCCATCGAAGCCCCGGACCAGCCGCCCCCTCACGCCGCCATGTACTGTCCGCCGTTGATGGACAGCGTCGCCCCGGTGATGAAGCTCGCGTCGTCCGACGCGAGATAGGCGACGGCGCGGCCGACCTCTTCGGGGAGGCCCAGGCGCCCGACCGGGATGTGCGGCAGGATTTTCGTCTTGAGCACGTCGGGCGCGATGGCCTGGACCATGTCGGTGGCGATGTAGCCCGGGCAGATCGCGTTGACCGTGATGCCCTTGCCGGCGCTTTCCTGCGCCAGCGCCCGCACGAAGCCGAGATCGCCCGCCTTGGCGGCGGAATAGTTCACCTGCCCCATCTGGCCCTTCTGGCCGTTCACCGAGGAGATGACGACGACGCGCCCCCAGTTGCGCGCGCGCATGCCCTCGATCACCGGGCGCGTCACGTTGAACAGCGAATCGAGGTTCGTGGTGAGCACCGCGCGCCATTGCTCGTGCGTCATCTTGTGGAAGAAGCCGTCGCGCGTGATGCCGGCGTTGTTGACGAGGATGTCGACCGGCCCGACCTCCGCCTCGACGCGCTTCAGCCCTTCCGCCGAGGCCTCGTAGCTGCCCACGTCCCACTTGAACGCGGGCAGGCCCGTCTCGCCCGTGAACCTCGCCGCGGCCGCGTCGTTGCCGCCGTAATTGGCGACGACCGTCGCGCCCGCCTCATGCAGCGCCCGGCAGATGGCGGCCCCGATGCCCCGCGTTCCCCCCGTCACCAAAGCGATGCGAGCCATCGAGTCCTCCCGGGGTTGCGGCGCCGTGGCCACGGCCAGCTTGTCGTGCCCGCGAACATGGGTCCGCCGCCGATTCCGGTCAACGTCGGCCGCCCATGCCGGACGCGGGCTGGCCGCGCAAGGACCGCCTTGCTCAGCCGACGTCCTGGGCGATGAACATTCGGGGTGACGCGTCCGTCGGGTCTACGAAGATGACGTCCAGGGGGTCGCGACGCGGCGTGTCGACCGACAGGAACAGCACGGGTTCCTCGATCAGGCCGGACACGGCGTGAACGATCCCCCGCCGGAAGAACAGCAAATGCCCGGGTCGGAACTCGTCCTGCTCGGAGGGATCGCCCATCCAGAACGTGCCGCGCCCCGCAAGGCAGTAAAGGTATTCGTCGCAGCCCGCGTGATGATGCGGCGGCGTCGGCCGGTAGACGCGGAACACCCGGGCGCTCGCCGCTTCGCGGTCCGTCAGGTAGCGGTCCACCAGCAGTGTCGTCGCGGTTCGCGGCAGCGCCGCGGCTAACGCCAGGACGTCGAAACGGCCCCTGTCCCCCGCGCTTTTGCTGATCGCACCAGTAGCATCGCCCATGTTGTGACCTCCCCTTGTGAGAGCGGGGCTCACGTTTCCACGAGCCCGTGCGAACTGTCCGACGTGCGGCCGTGTCCGTGCGGCAGGGCCAGATATTCGACCGAGCGCATTTCGTGCAAGCGCGACACCGTGCGGCGGAACTCGAGACCCTCGTGCCCCGCGTCCGCGGCGTAGAGTGCCTCCGGCTCGGCTTCCGCGGAGGCGATGAGCTTTATCCGCTCGTCGTAGAACGTATCGACCATCGTGACGAAGCGCTTGGCGAGGTTGCGCTCGCCCGGCCGGATCACCCGGATGTCGTCGATCACGACCGTGCCGAAGGTCCGCGCGACCGCGAGGTAATCCTGCGAGCCGAGCGGCGCTTCGCAGAGCGCCGCGAAGGGGAAGCGCGCGACACCGCCCGCGGCCTCGGGCACCGCGAGGGCGCGGCCGAGCAGCGGCAATGTCGCGGGCCTCCCGTGCGGCACCCCGGCGAGCGAAAGGAAAACCCGGTCGAGCGCGGCGCGCGCTGGGGCATCCGCCGGCGTGAACCAGGTCGCGGCCTGCGTCAGCCGGGCGTAGCGGAAGTCGCGCGCCGCATCGAGTCGCAGGACCTCCATGTGCGCTTCCAACTGCGCGACGAAAGGCAGGAACAGCGCGCGGTTGAGGCCGTCGCGGTAGAGCCCCCCGGGCGCCACGTTGGAGGTGGCCACGACCGTCACGCGATCGGCGAACAGCGCCGCGAAGAGCCGGCCGAGGATCATGGCGTCGGCGATGTCGGTCACCGAGAACTCGTCGAAACACAGCAGGTGCGCGTCGCTCGCGAGCGCGTCCGCGACGGGCCCGATCGGGTCCTCGCCCCTCGCGAGGCCCTGTTTCCTGTCCTGCCGCCACGCGTGGATGCGACCGTGCACCTCCGCCATGAAGGCGTGGAAGTGAACGCGCCGCTTCTTCTCGACCGGTGCCACTTCGAAAAACGAATCCATGAGCATCGTCTTGCCGCGGCCGACATCGCCGACGATGTAGAGACCGCGGACGGGGTCCGGAGCGGACCCGAGGGCGAGGAAGCGGCCCCATCCCTGCGTTTTATGCGCCGCGTCACCGAGCCGGAACGCCAGCGCGTCGAGGTGAGCGGCGACGCTGTCCTGGGCGGGATCGGACTGGAACTCGCCCTTGGCGACCCTGGCGCGGTAGCGGCCGAGGACGGAGGTCGAGGGTTCGGGCGGGGTATGTTCAGCGGCTCGGATCACGCTTAAGCTCTGATTTCGGACACGCGTCGCGGCACGCGAAAGAACCCCGGGGACCCCGCCGCCCAGGTGAACCATGATCACGAGCAAGCTGACGAGCAATAGGGAGACGACGCTTCCCCAAACCGCCCTGGACGCCTTGGGTGTCAAGGAGGGTGACCTGATCGCGTATCGGATCGAGGGGGACCGCGTCGTCCTCAGCAAGGTTCGCGTCGCTGCCGAAGGCGAGGACGCTTTTCGCATCTCCCCGGAATGGGAGGCGGAGGCCGAAGCGGAGCGGATCGCCTCCGCGGACCTGCTCGTTCGGCGCAACGGGTCGCGATCCTTCCCGCTTTGACTGCCCGCACCTCAGGGTTCGACCGCCTTCACGGCTTTGCGGGACATACGCCGCCGCCTGCTCACGATCTCGGCGAGGGTCACGGGCCGGAACTCCTGGGCGTCGACGCCGACATCGTATTGTTTCGGCATGGGCGTCAGCTTGCCGTGGGAATGGCCGTGCAGGTTCAGCGCGCCGCGTGAGATGCCGTTCCAGGTGCGGAAGGCGTAATGGCACAGCACCAGCGGCCGGCCGTCGACGGCGAACTCCGCGTAGTGCCCGACCGAGGCCCAACCGGGCGCGGCGAGCGTCGCCGCGTCGTCGTTGTTGCCGACGAGGAGGTGCTTCGTGCCGTTCAACGCGGCCACGAGTTCGGCGACGCGCGCAGGCGGCGGCCCCAGCGCGACGTCGCCCAGGTGCCACACGGTATCGTCCGCCCCGACGGCGGCGTTCCAGCGGGTGACGAGCGCGGCGTCATGCGCGTCGAGGGTCGGGAACGGACGATGGTCGAAGCGCAGCGCGCGCATGTCGCCGAAATGCGTGTCGGCCGTGAAGAACACCGTCATGGCGTCGCCGCGGCCATCATGCCGCGCGCTTGTGGCGGCCGATCGCGGTGCCGTCTATGCCGGGGATGGGCGTCGATGACCGGAAGTCCCGTCACGCCGTGGCGGCGCACCCGATCACATCTTGATCTGAAGCTTCACGTCGCCCGGGCGCCCTTCCGCCGCGCGCTCGAAGGCCGCGATGCTGTCGGCGAACGGGTAGGTTCCCGACACGAGCGGTTTCAGGTCTACCTTGCCGCTCGCGATCATGGCCAGCGCCCGGTCGAACACGTTGGCGTAGCGGAACACGGTCTCGATGCGCAGCTCCTTGGCGGCCGCCGACACCACGTCGAACGACACCGGCTCGACCGGCATGCCGACCAGCACGAGGCACCCGCCCGGCCGCGACAGGGCCGCGATGCCCTGGAAGGCCCTGGGCGAGCCGCTCGCCTCGAACACGATGTCGGCCCCCCAGCCTTGGCTGCTCTCGGCCACGGCCTCGGCGAGGGGCCGTTCGCGGATGTTCACCGGGGTGACGCCCGGGTAGCGCCCGGCGATGGCGAGCTTCTCCGCCACGAGGTCGGCGATGACGACCTGGGAGCAGCCGCCCGCCAACGCGGCCAGCGCCACCATGATGCCGATCGGCCCGGCGCCGACCACGACGCCGAGGTCGCCCGGCATGATGCGGGCCTTGACGGCCGCCTGGAGCCCGACCGCGAAGGGCTCCACCATGGCGCCTTCGGCGAAGCTGACATTGTCGGGCATCTTGAAGGTGAAGGCCTCGGGGTGAACCACCGTCGGGGTGAGGCAGCCATGCACCGGCGGCGTGGCCCAGAAGCTCACGCTCGGATCGACGTTGTAGAGGCCGAGTTTCGAGGCGCGGGATTCGAGGTCCGGGATGCCAGGCTCGGCGCACACGCGGTCGCCGGGCTTGAGGCCCCGCACCTCCGCGCCGACCTCCGCCACCGTGCCCGAGGCCTCGTGGCCCAGCACCATCGGTTCCTTGACGACGAAGGGGCCGATGCGCCCGTGCGTATAATAATGCACGTCGCTGCCGCACACGCCGACCGTGTCGACCGTGATCCTCACGTCCCTCGGGCCGACGCGGTCGGGCAACGGGATGTCGCGCAGCGAAAGCTTGCGCGTCCCCTCGAGCACGAGCGCCTGCATGATGTCCTCCCCGGCGGCTGCGCGGACCGCGCGCGCTTGCCCACATCATAGGGCACGAGATCGTGCGGCTTCAACGCGGCACTCGGCGGGTCAAAACAGCCGCATCAGCAGCGGCGCCAGCACGGCGGTGACGATCGCGTTGAGACCCATGGCGATGCCCGCGAAGGTTCCCGCCACGCTGTCGACCGCGAAGGCCCGCGCGGTGCCGATGCCGTGCGACGCGAGCCCCACGGCGAAGCCCCGCGCCGCGTAGTTGGCGATGCCGAGCCGGTTCATGAGCGGCGTCACCATCACGGCGCCCGTGATGCCGGTGAGGATCACCAGTACCGCTGTCAAAGACGGTTCGCCGCCGAGCCGTTCCGACACCGCCATGGCGACCGCGGCCGTCACCGACTTCGGCGCCAGCGCGGCGAGGACCGGGCGCGGCACCCCGAGCGCGGCGGCGATGCCCAATGCCGACACGACCGCCGTGACCGAGCCGGCGACGAGCGCCGCAGCCATCGGCAGGAGGTTGCGCCGGACGAGGACCCGGTTGCGGTAGAGCGGCACGCCGAGCGCCACGGTCGCGGGTCCCAAGAGGAAGTGGATGAACTGGGCGCCGTCGAAATAGGTCCGGTAACCCGTCCCCGACGCCGCGAGCAGCGACGCCACGATGGCCACGGCGATCAGCACCGGGTTGACCAGCGGGTTGCGGCCGGAGGTTCTCGCCAGCCCGTCCGCGACGAGCCAGGCCACGAGCGTCACCGTGAGCCAGAACAGCGGCGCGGTCGACAGGTAGACCCAGAGACCGAAGGCGGTGGTCACGCCCGCTCCCCCGTCGCGCCGCCACGCAGGCGGCCGACGGCGAGGAAGACGCCGACCGTCACCAGGAGGGTGACCAGCGTCGAGCCGACGAGCGCCAGCGCCAAGGCGAGCGCGTGCGCCTCGAGCAGCGTCAGGTATTGCACGACGCCGACGCCGGCCGGCACGAACAGGAGGGCGAGCGCGCCGAGCAGCCCGTCGGCGACGCGCGCCAGGTCGCTGCCGTCGAGGCCGTCTCCCCCGACCGCGCCGCGCCGCGTCCGCAGGCCCAGGCCGGCGACGAGGAGCACCATGCCGAGCACCGCGCCGGGGACCGGCAAAGCGAGGCTTCGGCTCGCGATCTCCCCGGCGAGCTGACACACGAGCAGGATGGCGAAGCCCCGGATCATGACATGCTCGTCCCGCCGTGGCGCTTGAACCTTCGCCCGGTCCGCCTGTATTCCCGAGCACGGCCGTCCGGGCAAGCCGATCGAAGCCACGCGGGCCGACCATTCGAGCGGACGCGTGCCTGGGCCACTTCTTCCACCGGTACGGAATGCCAACCGCGCGCGCGGGGAACTCAGGGCCACGTTCGCGCGGGCCGGGGCGCGTACCGAGATGAGCCGGGTCTTCGAGACCGGCGGCTACCGTCTGCGCCTGCCGCGCCCCCATGGCGCGGCTTGCGAGGCCGTGATCGTGAACACCGGCGGCGGCATGGCGGGCGGCGACGCGGCGCGGTTCGTGTTTCGCTGCGCCGAGGGCGCAAGCGCGACGCTGACCACCACCGCCGCGGAAAAGCTATACCGCGCCGAAGCCGCGCCGACGCGCGTCGACCTGCGACTCGAGGTTGCCGGCGGCGCCACGCTCGAATGGCTGCCGCAGGAAACCATCCTGTTCGACGGGGCGCGGCTCGCGCGCCGTTGCGAGGTCGAGCTCGCGGCCGACGCCACGCTGCTGCTCGCGGAAACCTTCGTCTTCGGACGCCTCGCGATGGGCGAGGTGATGCGCTCCGGGTCGGTGCGCGACCGCTGGCGCGTGCGGCGCGCCGGCACGCTCGTCTTCGCCGAGGAGATGATGATCGCCGACGACGTCGCCGCCGCGCTGGACCGGCCTGCGCTCGGCGGCGGCGCGCGGGCGTCCGCGACGGTCCTCGTCGTCGGTGCCGACGCGGGCCAGCGCCTCGAAGCCGTGCGCGACGCGCTCGCGACGGACGCCGTCACGGGCGGCGCCAGCGCGTGGAACGACATGCTGCTCGCCCGCGCGCTGTCGCCCTCGCCGGAAAGGTTGCGGGGCGCTATCGTGGCGGTCCTCGCCGCCCTGCGCGGCCGCGCCCTGCCGCGGGTGTGGCAATCATGAACGGAGACACGCCATGAACCTGACGCCGCGCGAAAAGGACAAGCTCTTGATCGCCATGGCGGCGCAGGTGGCGCGCCGGCGGCTCGAACGCGGCGTCAAGCTCAACCATCCGGAAGCGGTCGCGCTCATCACCGACTTCGTGGTCGAAGGCGCGCGCGACGGGCGGAGCGTGGCCGACCTGATGGAGGCCGGCGCCCACGTGATCCATGCCGCCCAGGTGATGGACGGCGTTGCAGCCATGATCCACGACGTGCAGGTCGAGGCGACGTTCCCGGACGGCAGCAAGCTCGTGACCGTGCACAATCCCGTCCGCGGCGATGCGGGCGCCGCGACCGCACCCGGCGCGCTGATGGCCGCCGAAGGCGACATCGTGATGAACGAAGGCCGCGACACGGTGAGCGTGACCGTGTCCAACACCGGCGACCGGCCGATCCAGGTCGGTTCGCACTATCATTTCTTCGAAACCAACGGCGCGCTGCGGTTCGACCGGGACCGTGCGCGGGGCTTCCGGCTCGACATCCCGGCCGGCACGGCCGTGCGCTTCGAACCGGGGCAGACGCGGGACGTGACGCTCGTCGCGCTCGCCGGCACCCGCGAGGTTTATGGGTTCCTTGGGCAGGTCATGGGGCCGCTGTAGCGGCTCGCGGAACCGCGCGGCTCCGCCCATCCACGCCCCGGGGCCGGAACGTCGGCGCGTCTTTTGCCTCGGATCGCGGGCAGGCCAAGAGGCGGGTTCGCACCTGACGGGTTCCGCCGCCACGGCCTATGGCCACCACGGCGGGCGCTCAGGCGCTCAACGCCCCCGGCGCGCGGATCACTTCGTCGCCCGCGAACGCGTCGATGTCGTGGAACAGCGCGCGCGCGGCGGAGCGGACGCGCTCGGCCCAAAGGTCCCGCTCGGTTTCGAGGCGAGCGCTCCGCTCCCGGGCGGCGAGCAGCGCCGCTTGGGCGGCGTCGATCTCGTCCCGCAGGGCGCTCGTGCGCGCCCTCTCGCTGGCCAAGGCTTGCCGAAGCACCCCGACCTCGATGGCGAGCGACGATCCGGGATCGTTCGAGGCGTCCGCGATCGCGGACGGGCTCGGGCCGACCGCGCGGGGTCCGGGGACGCTGTCGTGTCCGGGCGGTCGCTCGGCCGTGCCCCTCGCGGCCGCGATGCTCGTCATGATCTGCCGGAGCTCGCCGCGAATGGCGTCGAAGTCCTGCGATGCGGGCGGAGGGGCCGTCGCGACCGGCATCGTGGCGCGCTCCGGGAGCGCGCCCGCCCCGCCCCCCTCGGCGTCCTCTTCCTCGGTGACCAATTGCTGCAGCACCGCGAGCACGTCGTCGGCGGCGAGGTGCTTGTGGTCGAACCCGCTGCGCGTCGCCATCTCGCCCCACAGCGCCTGGCCCTTCGCCGAACGACCGACGAAGGCCATGGACCAATTCGGGAAGACGCGGCTCTCGGCCGGCGCGCATTCGAGCACGGTGACGTCTCCGTGACGCGCGTCGCACTGGATGCGTTCGAACGTGGTCTCGACGTGCGCGCGCGGCCCTTCGAGAACCTGGGCGAAGGCCTGCTTGTTGAACAGCAGCGCCCCGGTCACGCCGACGCGCGCGTTGTTGCGTTGCGACGTAGCGAGGACATCGGCGATCGCCGCGTCGAGCTCGGCTTCCGACCCCTCCATCAGGTTACGGCTGGTGTAAACGACTCGGTACAACTGGGTCATTGTTGGCGGACCGAAAGGTTGCGACACGGCGCGATCACGCCGCCGCCCGGCGGCGGTCGGACAGCAGCTGCAGGATGTCGCTCGGCGGGATCGGCTTGCTGATCAGGTAGCCTTGCACGTCGGTGCAGCCCTCGGCGCGGATGCGCCGCATCTGCTCGATCGTTTCGACGCCCTCGGCCACGGTGGTCATGCCGAGGCTCATCCCGAGCCCCGCGATGGCGCGGATGATGGCGTCGCTGTCGGGCTTCTTGGCGAGTTCGTCGATGAACGAGCGGTCGATCTTGATCTTGTCGAAGGGAAAGGACCGCAGGTAGCTCAGGGAAGAATAGCCCGTGCCGAAATCGTCCATGGAAATCCGGATGCCGAGGTCGCGCAGGCGGTGCAGCGTGGCGAGCGTCGCGGCGTTCTCCTGCATCAGGACGCCTTCCGTGATCTCCAGTTCGAGCCGCCGCGCCGGCAGGCCCGAAGTGGCGAGGGCCGTGACGATCGTGTCGTAGAGGCGCTTGCTCTTGAACTGGGCGGGGGAAAGGTTGACCGCGACGGACACGGTGTCGGGCCACCGCGCCGCTTCCTGGCAAGCGGTCCGCACCACCCATTCGCCCAGGGGAACGATGAGCCCGATCTCTTCCGCGAGCGGCACGAATTCGGCCGGCGACGTCATGCCGCGCGTCGGGTGACGCCAGCGCAGCAGCGCCTCGAACCCGACCACGGTGTCGGTTTCGAGATTGAGCTGAGGCTGGTAATGCAGTTCGAATTCCTTGAGCGCCAGCGCCTTCCGAAGGTCGAACTCGAGCCCGCGGCGCGCGCGCAGGAGCGCGTCCATGGCGGGCTCGAAAAACCGGAACGTGCCCCGCCCGTCGCGTTTCGCGCGATAGAGCGCGAGATCGGCGCTCCTCAGCAGCTTGTCGGTGTCGACGCCGTCGCGCGGCGCGAGCGCGATGCCGACGCTGGCCCCGATACTGACCAGGTGGCCCTCCACCATGTAGGCGCGGCTCACCAGATCGACGAGGCGCTCGGCAAGGATCTCTGCGGTCCCGGCGGCGCCCGCCGCCGCTTGAATGATGACGAACTCGTCGCCGCCGACCCGCGCGACGGTGTCGTTCGGGCGCGTGGCCGAGCGCAGGCGATCGGCCACCGTGCGCAGCAGCGCGTCGCCGACGGCGTGGCCGAGGCTGTCGTTGACCTGCTTGAACCGGTCGAGGTCGACCATGAGCACGGCGCAGCCCTCGCCGGTGCGGGCCTGACGTTCCAAGGCCGCGCCGAAGCGCTCGTGCAGCCCGATGCGGTTAGGCAAACCCGTGAGCGGGTCGAGGTTCGCGTCCGCCCCGGCCGGACGTTCGCCCCGCGGCGCCCCGCGCGCGACGCGGACGGCCCAGCCGTCCCGCAAGGGATGCAAGGCTACCTCGGTCGTGCGCCCGTCGAGGAGCATGGGCACGACGGCGGACGTTGCCGCGCGCAACGCCGCGACAAGGGCGTGCCAGGCCGGCGGATCGCCACGGCGCACGCGCCGCAGGAGGGTGCGTGCGGGGTCGCCGACGCCGGCCGTCGGCGCGGCCCCGAAGATGCCTCGTGCCGGATCGTTGCAGAACACGATGCGACCGCGGCGGTCGACCAGGAGAAGGGGCTCGTCCACGACCGCGAGATAGGACGCCAGCAGAGCATCGGCGGGCTCCGCCGCAAAACCCCGATCGTGCTCCGGCAGGTGATCCATCCCGCAAGCGTCCCGCTGATCCCGACCGGCTGACGTGTCGTTCCGACCAAAAAGGCTACGGGACGCCCGGTTAAAATTTCGGTATCGCGCGTGCCGAATACCGTCCGAACGGCGCTTCGCGACGATGCATGCCGAAGGGTACTTAAGCGAATCTTCGATGCGAACGCCGGGGACGAGCACGCCGGGCCAGCCTCGGTCGGCTGCCGGCGCTCCTGCCCGTCATCGTGCTTCTGGCCTCGGGGCCGGGGCCGCCGTCCTGAGCCGCGCGCTGGCGCCGAGCCCGATCGTCGGCTACCTCGCCCTCGGCGTCGGGCGTCGACAGCGCCCTCGCCCGCGCGGCGGGCATGATCGCGACGGCACTGCTCGGCCTCGTCCTCGGTCGCGCCGGCTCGGACGCGGCTTTGCTTGGCACCCTCCATGCCGCCGCGCTCGTCGGCGCCGCACTGTCCCTGCTGCCGGCCGCCAGTGCCGCGTGGCGCATCGGCGGGAAGCAACGATCATCCTCCCGCCCTAACCCCGCCACGCCGTCGGCTCCACCGCCCGGCCCTCGGCGGCGGCACGGTAGGCGGCTTCCGCGAGCGCGAAGGTCTTGAGGTTGTCGGCGCCGCTCGTATCCGCGTCGCGCCCCGCCCGCCAGGCCGCGATGATCGCGCGCTGCGTATTCAGCACGCTTTCCTGCGCCGTGTGCCAGGGCTCGGCCGTCCACGGCAGGGTCGGCGAGCCGATGAAGCGCTCCGTCGCCCGGCCGTCGGCCGTGACGGCCATGCGGAAATCCTCGTGCACCTTGATGGACCCGCGCTCGCCCTCGATCGTCAGCAGCGTCTGCGGGAACGGGTCGGGGATCTGCCGCGCCTCGTAGGTGCACTCGACGAGGCTGACGGCGCCCGAGGCGTGCCGCAGCATCATGGTCGCCGTGTCCTCGCCCCGATTCCTCGCGTTGCGGCGCTGCGTTTCGCAGGACACGCGCGCGACCTCGCCGATGAAGACGCGCGCGAGGTCGAGCACGTGGATGCCGACATCGAGGATCGCGAAGCGCTCCTCGTCGTGGAAATAGGGCTGCGTCCGGTAGACGTCGAAGCCGGTGCGGAACGCGAGGCGCGCCCAGGTCGGCCGCCCGATCGCGCCCGACGCCAGCACGTCGCGCACGCGCAGCATCGGCGCCTGGAAGCGGAAGTTCTCGTGCACGGCGAGCGGCACGCCCGCGGCCCGGGCCGCCTCCACCATGGCGACGCAAGCGTCCCAGTCCGGCGCGAACGGCTTCTGCACGATCGTGCGCACCCCGTGGCGCACCGCCAGCGTGACGAGCGCCAGGTGGGTGTCCATCCGGGTGGCGATATCGACGAAATCGAGCCGCTCCCGCGCGAACAGGGCCTCCGCGTCGTCGTAGACGGCCGGGACGCCGAAGTGCGCGGCAGCCTGCTCGGCCTTGGCGCGGTCGCGGTCGCAGACCGCGACGAGTTCGACGCCCTCGGCCCTGAGGTCGGCCCAGGCGTGCAGGTGGTTCTGGGCGAAGAAGCCGCAGCCGACGAGCGCCCCGCGCATGGTCATGAACCGAGGACGCGACGGTGGGCCGGGAGCGATAGGGCCGCATTCGCGCCGTGGTCGGCGCCCATCGGCGCCAAGCTATCGGCGTTCTTGCCCGACGTGTTACGGTGGTCCCTCATGCCGCGCCCCTTGGGTGGATGCATCGTGCGCAACGATATCGTCCAAACTCGCCGCTGTGACCCCATCACGGACGACTCGGCAAGTTTTTGCATCTTGCCTTTGCTACGGCGCCGGGCGGTTCAACCCTTTCCCCCGGAGGGGAGAAGGTCCGCGAACCGGAGACGACGGGGGGCTCCGCCCTCGTCCGGCGCCGCCCGCCGCCTTCTCCCGCCGGGAGAAGGGCCACGTCGCCCCGCAACGCGAGGTGTGAGCGCTTTAGGAAGCATCGACGATTTACCGCTTCGCTTCTGGTCGCTTCGGTTTGACAGTA
>CAXTIC010000025.1:0-54906 GCA_964244255.1 uncultured Lichenihabitans sp.
TGATCGTCATCGACCAGGACGAAAGCCGCCAGCTCGACCTCGTCCTGAACCAGGCCGTGCAGGACAACGGCGACAAGTTCAAGGCGGGATACATCTACGTCGAAGGGTTCCCGGCGCTCGACAAGCGCGACAAGGCGTGGACGGCCTTCAAGGCGGGACACGGCGGGGTCAGCGAAGTGGCGCGGTGGGGCGCCGTGGACGACACCCCGGCCAAGACCGTCGCCGACCAGACCGCCGCCGTCTACCGGGCGCACCCCGACATCGACGTCGTGCTGGCGCCGTGGGACGAGTTCGGACGCGGCGCCAAGATCGCCACCGACGAGGCGCAGCTCGGCAAGCGGGTCAGGATCTACAGCGTGGACGTGTCGACGTCCGACATCCAGGCGATCCGCGAACCGAAAAGCCCCTGGGTCGCCACCGCGGCCATCAGCGCCTCGGGCACGGGCGCGGCCGCGGTGCGGGCCATCGCGCTGGCGCTGACGGGCGAACTCAAGACCACCACCATCCTGCTGCCGCCGACCCTGATCACGCAGAAGTTCCTGCTCGAGAACGACGTGAAGTCGGAGGAGGAGCTGAACAGGAAGCTGCCCGCCTTCGCGCTGAACGACGCGGTCACGTCCGACTGGATCAAGGCGGCCGCGCGCTGATCGATCCTGCGACATCGACGGCTCGATCTTCGCGGCGCCGCGAGCAGCCGCGACCCGATCCCTCTCCCAAGGCCCCGACTCCCGATGACCGCTTCGCCCGTCTTCGAACCCCACCCGAACGCCCACGTCGTCGTGTCGGACGACGAGGCTTTGGCCTTGGCCCACGAACTCGCGGCGGCGTTCAAGGTCGGCGCGGCCGACCGCGACCGCGACCGTCGCCTGCCGGCGGCCGAACTCGACCGGTTCTCGGGATCGGGACTGTGGGGCATCACGGTGCCGCGCGCCTACGGGGGGGCCGGCGTGTCCTTCGCCACGCTGGCCGAGGTCATCGCGATCGTCTCGGCCGCCGACCCCTCGATCGGCCAGATCCCGCAAAACCACCTGGCGGCGCTCGACGCCATCCGGGTCACCGCGAGCGAGGACCAGAAGGCGCTCTGGTTCGGCCGCGCGCTGCGCGGCTACCGGCTCGGCAACGCCTTTTCCGAAGCCAAGAGCCGGCACGTCGGCGCCTTCGAAACGCGCTTCCGACAGGATGGCGACGCCTTCGTGGTCACGGGCGAGAAGTTCTACGCCACCGGGGCATTGTTCGCCCATTTCATCCACATCGGGGCGATCGACGAGGCCGGCCGCGTCCACCTGCTGATCGCGCCCCGCGACGCCCCGGGGCTGACCATCGTCGACAATTGGTCGAGCTTCGGCCAGCGCACGACGGCCAGCGGCAACGTGCGGATCGCCGACGTCCGGGTCGGCCCCGAGGCCGTGATCCCGGCGTGGCGGGGCGGCGAGCAAGCGTCGTCCAACGGATGCGTGTCGCAGATCATCCAGGCGGCCGTCGACCTCGGCATCGCGCGCGGCGCGATCGCGGAGACGATCGCCTTCGTCCGCACGACACGCCCGTGGATCGATGCCAACCAGGAGCACGGCCACGAGGACGTGTTCACGATCCACGGCGTCGGCGACCTCGAAGTGAAGCTGCACGCCGCCGAAGCCATGCTGGCGCGGGCGGGCCGGGCCATCGACGGCATCCTCGATCAGCCGTCGGACGCGGCGGCGGCCGGTGTCGCCGTAGAGGTCGCCGAAGCCAAGGTGCTGACGACCGAGATCGCCATCCTGGCGACGAACAAGCTCCACGAGTTCGGCGGCACCCGCTCGACGCTCGGCCGGTACAACCTCGACCGGCACTGGCGGAACGCCCGCACCCACACGCTGCACGACCCCGTGCGCTGGAAGTACTTCCACGTGGGCAATTACGCGCTGAACGGCATAGCCCCGCCCCGCCATGCCTGGAGTTGAGACAATGGATCGGAAAGGACGGAAATCATGACGGCCGCTCTGGCGAGAACCGACGGGCACGTCCGTGAAATCCACGCGGACGTGCGTTTCAGTGCGCCACCCTTACCCAAACGGCCGATCCGCCTTGTTCGCGGCGATGCCGAGGCGGTCGCGATCGCCCGCGAGGCCGGGGTGGATCTCGCCGCGGGAGCGGCTGCGCGCGACAGGGAGCGCATCCTTCCCCA
Source organism: uncultured Lichenihabitans sp. (assembly GCA_964244255.1). Taxonomy (GTDB): domain Bacteria; phylum Pseudomonadota; class Alphaproteobacteria; order Rhizobiales; family Beijerinckiaceae; genus Lichenihabitans. Next base: position 2,165 of record CAXTIC010000025.1, read on the forward strand.
CGCCGAAATGGACGCGCTGTCCGAAGCCGGCCTGCTGTCCATCACGGTGCCGAGGGCTTACGGCGGCCCGGACGTTCGGAGCGCGACCGTCGCCGCCGTCATCGCGACCTTGAGCGCCGCCGACGGCTCGATCGGCCAGATTCCGCAAAACCACTTCTTCATGCTGGAGGGACTGCGACTGGAAGGGTCGGACGAACAGAAGCGTTTCTTCTACGGGCGCGTGCTGGCCGGAGAGCGGATCGGCAACGCGCTTTCCGAAACCGGCACCAAGACCGCGCAAGACCACGCGACGCGGTTGACGCGGACCGGCTCGGGCTACGCGCTCAACGGTCGGAAATTCTACTCGACGGGCGTTCTGTTCGCCCACTGGCTGGCCGTGGTGGCGAACGACGACGAGAACAAGAGCGTGATCGCTTTCGTGCCCAAGGACGCGCCGGGCGTCACGACCGTCGACGACTGGACCGGTTTCGGGCAGCGGGTCACGGGATCGGGCACCACCAACTTCGACAACGTCGCCGTGGACCCGTTCGCGGTGATCGGCTTCGGCCGCCTGTTCGAGCGGCCGACCGCCATGGGGCCGTTCGCGCAGGTCATGCACGCGGCCGTGCAGCAGGGCATCGCCGAAGCGTCGCTCGCCGAAACCATCCGCTTCGTGCGCGACCACGCCCGGCCCTGGAAGGACAGCGGCGTTTCGCGCGCGAGCCAGGATCCCTACGTGGTCAGCGCCGTCGGGGAGGTGAAGATCCGCGTCGATGCGGCCGCGGCCATGTTGGAGCGGGCCGGGCCGTTCGTGGACCGGGCCAAGGCCGACCCGTCGGTCGAGACGGTCGCGGCGGCTTCGATCGCGGTCGCCGAAAGCAAGATCGCGTCGACGGAAGCGGCGCTCCTCGCGTCCTCCAAGCTGATCGAACTCGGGGGGGCGAGCGCCACGCTGGCCAAGCACGACCTCGACCGGTTCTGGCGCAACGCCCGCACCCATTCGGTCCACGACCCGGTGCGGTGGAAGTACCGCGCCGTCGGCGATTTCTGGCTGAATGGGGTCAACCCGCCGCGCCACGGCGCGATCTGACGACGAAGGCGCATTGGCGGTGTCGCACGGGGGACGACGGGAAAGCCTCGAGGTCGGCCCCAGCTCGTGGGCCGGAGCGGGCCTCGTGCGCCGCCGCGCCGGCACGGCGCCGGCCGGCGATCCCGACGAGGTCGCGGCACATGAGGCACCACATGGCGCTCGGTGTCGATCGCTTCCCTCCTTGTCGGGCTACCCGCATTTGGAAGAACGTTGCCGCTTCGCCGAACCCGGCTCCCGAAGCCTCCGCTTTGGGTGAGCACGGGGACCCGTCGCGGCCTGGCTCGCAATGCCCGGCCCTTCGGCGAAATCATCGCCAACGCCATCGTTCCGGCCGAGCGCCGCAAGGCCGCGGCATAGCGAGGGGGCGCACGCGCTTTGCCACAAGAGATTCGCCTCAACGCTTTCGAGATGAACTGCGTCGCCCACCAGTCGCCGGGCCTCTGGCGGCATCCGCGCGACCGGTCGCGCGACTACCGGCGGCTCGCGTCCTGGGTCGACCTCGCGCGCACGCTCGAGCGCGGCCTGTTCGACGGCATCTTTCTGGCGGACGTGCTGGGCGTCTACGACGTGTTCGGCGGAACCCCGGACGCGGCGCTGCGGCATGCGACGCAGGTGCCGGTCAACGACCCGCTCCTGCTCGTACCCGCCATGGCGGCGGCCACACGTCACCTCGGCTTCGGCGTCACCGTCACGCTGTCCTACGAGCCTCCTTTCCCGTTCGCGCGACGCATGACGACGCTCGACCATCTGACGGACGGGCGCATCGGCTGGAACGTCGTCACGGGTTACCTCGACAGCGCGGCGCGAGGGGTGGGCGAAGCCGGACAGCGGGGGCACGACGACCGCTACGCCGTGGCCGAAGACTACATGGACGTCGTCTACAAGCTGTGGGAAGGCAGTTGGGCCGATGACGCCGTTATCGCGGATCGCCGGCGGGGCATGTTCGCCGATCCCGCCCGCGTCCGCAAAGTCCGGCACGACGGGCCGCACTATCGGCTCGACGCGATCCACCTCGGCGAACCGTCTCCCCAGCGGACGCCCGTGCTCTATCAGGCCGGCACCTCGCCCGCCGGCCGCGCCTTCGCGGCCCGCCACGCCGAATGCGTGTTCATGTCGGGACCGTCGAAACAGGTGATCGCGCCGCGCGTTGCCGCCATCCGCACGCTCGCGGCAGAGAACGGCCGTGATCCCTCGGACATCCTGATGTTCACGATGATGACGGCGATCGTGGCGCCGACCCGGGGGGAGGCCGAGGCCAGGCTCGCCGATTATCGCGGCTACGCCGACCCCGAAGGGGCGCTCGTGCTGATGTCGGGCTGGACGGGTGTCGACTTCTCCACGCTCGATCCGGACGGCTACGTCGAGCACGTCGAAACGCAGGCCGGGCGCAGCGCGCTCGAAAACATCACCCGCGCCGATCCGAACCGGCGGTGGACCGTGCGCGAAGTGGCGGAGCACGTGTCGATCGGCGGTATCGGCCCGGTTCTGGTCGGTACGCCCGCCGGCGTCGCCGACGAACTCGAATCCTGGGTGGAGGAGACGGGCGTCGACGGCTTCAACCTGGTGTTCGCGGTCCGACCCGAAACCTTCACGGACGTCGTGGACCTGCTCGTGCCCGAACTGCAACGGCGGGGACGCTACAAGCGGACCTATGCTGACGGGACGTTGCGGCAGAAACTGTTCGGGCGCGGCGCGCGGCTCGATGCTTCGCACCCGGCCGCACAGCACCGCTGGGGCGGCGGGTGACGCGTGTCCCCGCGGTGGACGGGCAGCCACCGGTGTGCTCCTCGCCTGTCGAATGACGGCGCCATGGACAGGCACGTGACGATCGCCGGCCGGCGTGCGGACCCCGGCGCGGCAACGGCGCACGACACCACCAACCCGAACCACCCGCCGAACGTCCGGGCCTCCGACATGACGGAGTTTCCGTCGTACCGGGCGTTCGATTTTCGCCTTCGGTGCCGAACGCCACCGCGCCGGCGTGCTTGGCCGCGCGCGCGGCCGTTCGGCGCTTGGCGGGGTCCGGGTTCGGCGCCTCGGCGGGCTCGAGCGCGACAAGGTTGCCGCGGTCGTCGCGGTCGAACGGCAGGGCGACGTGATAGGTGACCGGGGTCGTTCGCCTCCGAGGCCTCGCTCCAATGGTTGACCCTGATCTCGCGCAGTCGCCGCTGGAGGGCGTCGCGCACATCATTCAAGTCGCGCTTACGCCCGTGTTCCTGTTGTCGGGCATCGCTGCCCTTCTGAACGTTTTCTCCTCCCGCCTCGCGAGAGTGGCGGACCGCTTGGATGTTCTCGTTAAGGGACTCGAGAAAGCCAAACCCGACACGGCCGCGCATGTCGCTGCCCAGCTTTCCTATCTTCGGAAGCGCTCGCACGCGCTTGACGCGGCGGTGGTGCTCGGAGCCATCGGTGGCGGCGCAACCTGCGTCGCGGCGCTCGCCCTCTTTGTCGGCGCCATGCGCGATAGCACGGGAGCCACTTTGCTGCTCATGGCCTTCGGGCTCGCGCTTGTGTGTACGTTTGGCGCGCTGGCGGCCTTCCTCGTCGAGGTGCTGATGGCAACGCGTGGATTGCGGGCCGAGGTTGCGGTTCGCCAGTCCGAGGCGAAAGCCGAGGAAGATTCGGCCGAGGGAGCCGAGCCCGGCCATTCCATGCACACCGCCGTGGTCAGCGAACCGGACGGAGGGACCGAACCTACGTGACGAAAGAGGCTGGCCAACAAGGTCCTCGGGTCTCCGGCCTTTCCTTCCCATTCACGCGGGGCACCGCAACGGCACTTTCCTCCGGTCGCGCGCGTTCGCCTCCTGGTGTTTCTGGAGACAAGCTCAAATGCGTGGAATCGTTGTCGCGGCGCTTTGCGCCGCCTCCCTGGTGGTCGGATCCACGACCGTTCAGGCAAGGGGATGCATCAGGGGCGCGATCGTCGGCGGTATCGCGGGCCATTTCGCTGGTCACGGGCTGGCGGGTGCCGCGGCCGGATGTGCGGCCGGGGTCGCGGCGTCACGGGTGATCAACAGGCCTCGCCCGGTTGCCCCGGTCGTACGCCCGCTTCCGAGGCCCGTGCCGCAGGCGATGTGAGGGGGCAGGCGCCGACCGTACGGGGCAGCCGGCGAATGATCGTCGCCATCCCCGGATCGTCGGCATTGCCGTCGCGGCGCCGTCAGGCGCGACGCCGCTTCCGCACCGGCGTTCCGGATCCGCGGGGAGCGCCGCCCGCTCTGGCAGGTCGAGCGCCGGCCCCGGGACGTGCCGAGGGCGGGTACCAGGAGTGGGCCCGCGTGAAGCGACCGCACATGCGCGGAGCGTGACCGACCGGTTGCGGCGTCTCCCCGCCGATCGAGCGCCCCGCCGCGCATCGCGTGTCCGTCCTGAACCCCCCTTGGACACAAGCGTCGGTCGATGCGATCAGGGCAGGAACAGCGCAGATGCGTCCCGCGTGTAGCGGGCGAGCTTGTCCGGATCCAGTGCCACGCCGAGTCCGGGCCGACCCGGGATGGGAAGGTAACCCTCGGCGTCGAGAGCGAACGGCTCCGTCATGATGCCGTCGACATAGGGGCTGCCGCCGATGAACTCCACATAGTCGACATGCGGGAAGGCGGCCGCCATCTGGAGGTCCGCCGCGACCCCGAGGGCCGTGTTCCACCCATGCCCCACGTAGCGTACGTCGAAGTCGTCGGCGAGCCAGGCGATGCGGCGCTGCTCGGATAGGCCTCCGACCTTGGTGACGTCGGGCTGCACGATATCGAAGGCGCCTCGGCTCAGCCATGGCAGGAACGCCTGCCGGCGTGTCAGCACCTCGCCGCCCGCGATCGGCACCCGACTGACGCGCCGCAGGTGGCAGAAATCGTCGATGGCGTCCGGGCGCAGCGGCTCCTCGAACCAGTCGACGCCGTAGCCGGCCAGCATATCGGCCGTCCTGATCGCCCATTTCAGCCCGTGCGGCCAATGGGCGTCGCAGGCGCCGGCATCGACGAACAGCTTGGCATCCGGGCCGACCGCCTCCCGGGCCGCGCGCACGATGGCTTCGTCCAGCCGTGCATCGAGCGCGCGGCCGAACGGCCCCCATCCGATCTTGAAGGCGCGGAAGCCGTCGCGCTCCTTGTAGAAGGCGAGGCTGTCCCGCATCGCGGCGGGCTCCTCCATCAGCAGCGAGCAATAGGGGCGGACGCGGGAGCGGTAGTTGCCCCCGAGCAGCTGCGACACAGGCAGCCCGGTCGCCTGGCCGAGGATGTCCCAGAGCGCGATGTCGATGCCGCCGATCGCGTGTGTCAGCGAGCCGCCACGCCCCATCCAGAAGGTATTTTGGTGCATCTTCTCGGTGACGCGCTCGGGTTCGAGGGCATTTTCGCCCGCGAACAGCGGTTCGAGGACGCCGACGCCGGCCTGGACCAGTCGCCCGTCGGTGAACACGCTGCCGTAGCCGGTCAAGCCGCCCTCGGTGTGGACGGCCACCAGGGCGTGGACGGAATCCGCCGGCTTGATCTCGGCGGACCAGCCGCCCTTCGGGCTTTCACCCGATAGCGGCGCCACCACGACCGAGCGGATGCGCTCGGGCGGCAAGCGGGACGGTCGGGCCGTGAGGCGGCTCGGCATGGGCGAATGGCTCCTTCAGTATCCGCGCTCGGGATCGACGACGTTGCGCAGCGGCTGGCCGGTGCGGAGCCGCTCGAGGTTGTCCGCGAGGATCGCCAGGCAGGCGTCCCGGTAGATCGAGTGGTCGTCCAGGCTGCAGTGTGGGGTCGCCACGAGCCGGGGTACGCGCCACAACGGATCGCCCGGAGGGATCGGCTCCTCGGGGAAAACGTCGAGCACGGCGCCCTCGAGCGTTTCGTCGGCGAGGCGGCGCAGGATCGCGGGATAGTCGAGGACCTTGGCGCGGCCGACCACCACGACGCCCGCGCCACGGGGCAGGAGGTCGACGCGCCGCGCGTCGACCAGCCCCGCGGTCTCGGGGGTCAGGGGCAGCGTCGAGACGAGGATGTCGGTTTCGGGAAGCACGGCGTCGAGCGCGTCCGGCGCGACGCAGCGGTCGAGGGCGACGGACGCACGGCCCGTGCGCGTCACACCGGTCAGACGCACGCCGAAGGGACGCAGCATGTCGATGGCCGCGGCCCCGATCGCACCGACGCCGAGCATCGTGACGCGGCGCCCGGCGAGCGTCCCGCCATAGCTCGGCAGCCACGCCTCCCGGGCGCGCGCCGCCATGAAATGCGGAATCCGGAAATTCAGCATCAGGCAGGCCGCGAGGATGAATTCCGCGCCCTTCCCCGCATGAACGCCGGAGGCATTGCACAGGCTGAGGCCGTCCGGTACGGCACCGCGGTAGCGCTCGACGCCCGCATGCGTGATCTGCACGAGGCGAAGCCGCGGATTGGCGGCCTTCGCCGCACGCAGATCCAGGGTCCGAACGGAGACGACGGCCTCGGCATCGCCCATGCATGCGGGGAAGGCGGCGGGCCGCTCGTTGAACGAGGCAACGATGCTGCCCAGGACCGCCGGGAACCGGCTCAGCGCCGCCGCGAGCGACGTGGGGGTCACGTAAAGGTCGGGGGATGCGTTCGGATCGTTCTCGACGTGGAGGCGCATGTGGACCAGTCCCGCTCGACGATATGCCCGTTTGGTGCGCGCGCCGCTCGCAACGGCAGGGCTCGAGTCAGAGGGCATATTGACAGTTGTATTAACGTATACAATATGAAGCGGCAAGGCGGCTGTGCCTCCTCGCTTGGACAACGTCGCGGCCGTGATGGCTGGCGCCAGCTAAAGCGGAAGACCCAATCGATGCCGACGATCATCAAGTCGCTTCCGCCCATAGCGGCGGCCGCCTGCCTCGTCCTAGGGGGCGTCGGCGCGCCTGCCCGGGCCGCCGAGACCATCAAGTTTGCCGCCGCGGGGCCGATGACGGGGCCGAGCGGGGAAACCGGTCAGCGCATGCGCGCGGGAATCGAACTCGCCATCGGGGAGATCAACGCGGCCGGCGGGGTCGGTGGAAAGAAGGTCGCGGTCGATTTCTTCGACGATGAAGGCAAGCCGGAGGGCGCGGCTTCCGTGGCGCAGAAGATCGCTTCCGACCCGGACGTGTTCGCGGTGATCGGCCACATCAACTCGTCCGCCTCGATGGCGGCGTTGCCCATCTACAAGCGGGCAGGCCTGACGGAGGTGTCGGGGAATTCGAGCTCGTACAAGCTCACGCACCTCGGCTACAGCAACTTCTTCCGCGTCATCATCGACGATTTCGCGCAGGCGCCGGTCGTCGTGGACGAGGCGGTCCAGAAGCAAGGTCGCAAGCACCTCGCGATCATCTACGAGAACAGCGACTACGGCAAAGGCCTCTACGACGCCGCCGTGAAGGAGGCCAAGAAGCTCGGCGTCGACGTGGTGGATGCCGAAACCTACACGGCCGGCGTCGATCGCGATTTCTCGGCCCAACTCACCAAGATCAAAGCAGCCAGCCCCGACGCGCTCATCATCGGCGGGCAGTACGGCGAAGGTGGGCCGATCCTCAGCCAGGCCTACCGCCTTGGCCTGACCTCGGACGGCAAGGTGCTCAAGCTCGGCTTCGACGGCTTGCGACAGGACGCCCTGGTCGGCCTCGCCGGCAAGCAGGCGGCCGAGGGTCTGCTGATCTTCGCGTCCTTCAACTCCCTGTCGGACGCCCCGAAGACGGCCGCCTTCCGCGACAAGACCATGAAGCTGTTCGGCCATCCGCCCACCGAGCAGGAGGCGCATAACTACGATGTGGTCTACGTGCTCAAGACCGCGATCGAGAACGGCGCCACCAAGGCAACGCTGCCGGACGTGTTGCGCAAGACCACGATCGACGGCGTGTCGGGCCACCTCCAGTTCGACGCCAACGGCGATCCGCTCGGCAAGAAGATGTTCGTCTTCGTGGTCCAAGACGGCAAGTTCGCCGCCTACGACAAGGACTGAGGCGCGCCCGCGCCTCAGTCCCCCTGCGCGACCGGCCAGGATCCGCATGAACAAGCAACGGGTGAACTATCCGGGCCTGTCCCCGTCGGAGCGGCCGATGGGGCCGGCGCCCCTCTCGCCTGCGCTGAGGGTCGGCCCCTTCGTGTTCGTGTCCGGCCAGGTGGGCCTCCATCCGAAGGACGGGCATCTCGTGGGGACCGACATCGCGTCCCAGACCCGGCAAACGCTGGAGAATTTTCGAGCGCTGATCGAAGCGGCCGGCCTCTCGATGGCCGATGTCGTGAAGACCAACGTCTTCCTCACGGATGTCGCGCATTTCGGCGCCATGAACGCGGTCTACCGCGAGTACTTCCCCGAACCGTTCCCGGTGCGCTCGACCGTGGGCATCCAACTCGGCAACCCGGACCTCCTCGTCGAGATCGAGGGCATGGCCTTCCGTCCCGAGGCAACGTGACGCCTCCCGTCCTCCTCGAGGCGCGGGGCCTGCGCAAGTCCTTCGGCGGCGTCCATGCCGTCGATGGGGTCGACCTCATCGTCGGCGCGGGCGAAACGGTGACGATCATCGGCCCCAACGGGTCCGGCAAATCGACCCTCTTCAACATTCTGACGGGTATCTATCCGTGCGACGGCGGCCAGATGTTGCTGGACGGCCGCGACATCACGGCCCTCAAGACGCACCAGATCGCCTGCGCGGGGATCGCGCGGACGTTTCAGAACATCCGGCTCTTCAGCAACCTCACGGTGCTGGAGAACGTGATGATCGGCATGCACCAGTCGCTGCGCACACCGGTTTGGAAAGCGCTGCTGCGGCCCCCGTCGCTGCGCCGGGCCGAGGAGGAGGCCCGCATCCGGGCGCTCGATCTCATCGCCATCTTCGGCCAGCGCCTCACACCGCGGCTCGACCATCCGGTGTTCGGCCTGTCCTACGCCAACCGCCGCCGGGTGGAGATCGCCCGGGCCATGGCGGCCCGGCCCAAGATCCTCCTCCTCGACGAGCCCACCGCAGGCATGAACCCGAGCGAAACGGCCGAACTCGTGACCCATGTGGCCGAGATCAAGCGGCGCGGCTTAACCGTGGTGGTGATCGAGCACAAGCTCGACGTGGTCAACCGCATTTCCGACCGCGTCGTGGTTCTCGACCACGGCAAGAAGATCGCGGAGGGAAGCGCCGAAGCGATCCGCCGCGACCCCTACGTCATCGAGGCTTATCTTGGACGCAAAGCCGCCGCTGCTTAGGTTCCGGGCCGTCGATGCCTATTACGGCCCGCATCATGTCCTGAAAGCCGTCGACTACGAGATCAACGAAGGCGAGATCGTCTGCCTCCTCGGCGGCAACGCCAGCGGGAAGTCGACGACCATGAAGGCGATCCTCGGTGTCGTCAGGCCCAAGCGCGGCAGCATCGAATTCGCCGGTCAGCGGATCGACACCTGGGAAACCGGCGACCGCGTGCGGGCCGGGATCGCGCCCGTGCCGGAGGCGCGCCGGGTGTTCCCGGACATGAGCGTGATGGACAACCTCGAACTCGGCGCCTATGCGCGCCGCGACAAAGCGGACATCAAGAGCGACTACGCGCGCGTTTTCGATCTCTTCCCCCGCCTCGCCGAGCGCCGCCAGCAGCTCGCCGGAACCATGTCCGGCGGCGAGCAGCAGATGCTGGCGATCGGCCGGGCCCTGATGGCCCGCCCCCGCCTGATCTGCATGGACGAGCCGAGCATGGGGCTGTCGCCGCTGCTGGTGGAGCGGGTCTTCGAGACCATCCAGACGCTGAACCGGCAGGGGATCGCGATCTTCGTCGTCGAGCAAAACGCCGCCATGGCGCTGAGCATCGCCCACCGGGGCTACGTGATCCAGACCGGCCGGATCGTGCTGGCCGACGAGGCGAGCAGGCTGCTCGCCAACCCGCGGATTCAGGAGGCCTATCTCGGCCATGCCTGACGGTACGATCCACAGGGGAGCGCACCATGGGATGTGACGGCCCCGACCGCGGACGCGCGCGCTCGCTCCTCGGCGAACGTCTGTTCGCCTATCTGATGGGCCGCCCGCGCGACATGGGACCCGGGGAGCCCGATCCGAACGAGGCGGCTCTCGCCCGCTTCAAGCTCGTTCCGCGCGTCATGACGCCCCGCGCCCATGTCGACGTCTCGATGGATTTCTGCGGCCGCCGCATCGCGGCGCCGCTTGCGGTCGGCGCCTATGCGGCCGATCGGCTCTTTGCCGCGGACGGCGTGCTGCCGATCGCGCGCGTCTGCGCCGCCATGAACCTGCCGCTGATGATCTCGGAAGAATGCTTGACGCCGCTGGACGGCATCACCGCCCTTCACGACGATTGCTGGCTCCAGATCCGCGGCGCCGGCCCGCCGGAGCGCTACCGCGCCCTGATCGACACGGCGGCGGGGAACGGCGCGCGCGGCCTGCTGATCTCGGTGCTGGCACCGACGCATGTCCGGCCGGGCCTCTATCCCGGCGGGGTGAACATCGGGGAAGAGATCGTCGCGCGCGGCCTGCGGACGATCGCCGACCGGGTGGATCCCCGCCCCGTCGCGCCCTTCCCGACCTGGAGCTGGACCGAGCTCTCCGCCGCCGTGGACTACGCGGCCGGGCGGGGCCTGCCGGTGGTCGCCAAGGGCGTGCTCGATCCCCGGGACGCGGCCTTTGCGTTCGAGCGGGGGTGCGCGGCCGTGATGGTCTCCAACATGGGGGTGCGGAACCTCGGGCGCTGGGTGCCGGCGGTGACCCAGCTGCCGGCCATCCGGGAGGCGACCGATGTGGCCGGACGAACGTTGATCCTCGATGGCGGCATCCGCAATGCCCCCGACATCGTGGTGGCGCGTGCGCTGGGCGCCGACCTCGCGAGCCTGGTCCGCCCCGTCGTGGTCGCGCTGGTGACGGGCGGAGAAGCTGGCGTGAGGGCGTTGCTGTCGGGGTTCGTGGACGAGATCACGTCGATCGTGAGTTGGCTGGGCTGCGAGACGCTCGACGAGATTGACCGTCGCCACGTGATGTCGATGTGATCGACGGCGGGTTGGCTGCGGACGAACGACAGCCGCGGGGCCGGGGGATTTCCCTGGCCGAACGGGAAGAAGAGGGGGAGGGGGCAGTGACACCGATGCGGCCGATAGAGACACCCTTCAAGCACCGCAACCTTCCCGACCAGTTGGCGGACCACATCGTTCTCCTGCTCGCCAAGGGCGAACTGCAGCCGGGGCAGCGCCTGTTCGAAGCCGAAATCTGCAAGCTGCTCGGGGTCAGCCGCATCCCCGTCCGGGAGGCGCTCCGGCTGCTCCAGGCCCAGGGGGTCGTCAAGACCGAGCCGAACCGCGGCAGCTTCATGAACCGTTACGGTTCGGAAGAGGCCCAAGAGTTCCTGCGGGTGCGCCTGTGCGTCGAGCAGATCGCCCTCAAGCGGCTCGTCCGCGTCGTCAAGCGCGACTCCGCCTGCCTCGACCCGCTGGCCGATATCATCCAGAAGATGCGCCAGGCGCACACCATCGACGACAAGCTCGCCTCGTGCCAGGCGGACCTCGCCTTTCACGCGACGCTGATCGAGCTGTCCGGCAGCCCCGTGCTGCTGCCGATCTGGAACGCGATCTCGCGCGGCATCCTCGTCTACTTCATGCAGGAGCGGCAGGCCTATTATGACTACGATCGCTCGATCGTCGACCACGAGCTGCTTCTGGAGGCGATCCGCAGCGGCGCCGCCGCAGGGCTCGACGCGCTGATCGAGAGCCACATCATGGCGACGCCGGTGCCCCGAGCGGTCTAGCCGGACGACGGGATCGTCCGCATCAGGTCGCGTCGACGGTCGAGGAAGGCGCCCACGGCCGCTTCGAGGGTGGCGAGCTCCGGCTTCCCCATGGGGAGGCTGAGATTGATCTGGCCCCGCCGCGCCGGATAGACCCCGCAGGCCATCATGTCGAAGTGGAAGAGCCGGAACAGGTCCTTCGGCTCGTCCGACAGATCCTGGGGCGCCGCCAGGGGACCGCTCACGAAATGGATGTTCATCGCCGAGCCGCAGCCGGTGAACTGGACGGCGCGGCCGGTGGCGGCGGCCCTGTCGTTGAGGCGTCCCCTGAGGCGCTCGCCCTCGGCGAAGAACCGCTCCGCGCGTGCCGGGGTGAAGATTTCGCGGAGGGCGGCGGCGCCGGCACCGGTCGACACGACGTGGTTGTTGAACGTGCCGGCATGCGACAGGCGCGCGGCATGGCTCGGGCTCAGCAGGTCCATGAGAGCGGACCGGCCGCCGAATGCCGCCAGCGGGAAGCCGCCGCCGATGAACTTGCCCAAGGTGGTGAGGTCCGGCGTGATGCCGAGCCGCCCCTGCATCCCGCCCGAGCCCATCCGCGCGGTGACCACCTCGTCGAAGATCAGCACGGCACCGTGCCGGTCGCAAAGGTCGCGCAAGGCCATCAGGAAGGAACGCGTCGCAGGCAGGCAGCCCCCGTTGCTCATCATCGGCTCGACGATCACGGCGGCAATGGCCGGCCCCGCCCGGGCGAAGGCGGCCTCCGCCGCCGCGATGTCGTTGTAGCGCAGCACCCTCCAGTCGAGCGGCACGTTCATCCGGTTCCCGGCTTCGGCGAGCGACAGCACGCCGCCATGATAGGCGCCCGAAAAGCCGACGAACGCCGTCCGGTCCGTCGCGATGCGGGCCAGCGTCAGCGCATACAGATTGGCCTCCGTTCCGGAATTGCAGAAGCGGAGGCGATCGATCCCGGGGAACCGCGCACAGAGCAATTCGGCGAGCTCGACCTCGCCCAGGCCCGGGGCGCCGTTGGCGATGCCGGCGTCGAGCGCGGCGCGCGCGGCCTCGAAGACCGGTGCCGGTGAATGGCCGAACAGGCCGGCGGAATATTCGCCCAGCACGTCGAGGTAGACGTGGCCGTCGAGGTCCTGGATTTGGGCGCCGGCGCTCGTGCCCACGGCAAGCGGAAAGGGTTCGAAGTGCAGGGCCGTGCGGGTGTTGCCGCCCGGCATGGTGGTCTGGGCCCGCGCAAACAGGGCCGCGCTGCGGGGGTTGGCGGCGGCGTAGCGGCGCTCTGCCTCCCCCAGTGCCGCTGTCGTCGCGGATGTCGTCTGCGCTGCGTCCAAGGTTCAATCCCACCCGTGCGATCCGTCGGCGCCGCGCGCCGCCGCTCCGGAGGGCACGACCTGCACGGTCGATGTGGCCCGAATGCTGCAACGAGCCGTAGCTCCCGACGTTTGACTTGTGCTAAAGTATACATTATTAAAGCCCACGTCGCGAGGAAATTACGATGTGAGCCGCTCCTGATGTCCCCTGCCCTTCCCAGGCTTCGCATGAACCAGGGCGACCGGACCGAGACCCGGATCTACTTCGCACCCCATTTCGTGGCGCGGCGGCAAGGTCTGTTCGAGAGGGAAGGCGTCGCGGTCGACTTCATCTGGTCCGACCCCGGCGACTACATGGCCAAGAGCGGGCAGATCCCCCCCTTGCTGAACGGCGACGCGGACCTGGCCATCGGCGGCCCGATGGTGACCATGCGGATGAAGGCCGAGGGCAGCGCCGACCTCGTGTGCTTCTCGTCGGCCGTACGCGCCAACCCGTGGTTTCTCGCCTCGCGCCTCGACGCGCGGCCGTTCACGTGGGACGGCCTCGCAGGCCGGAAGGTGCTCGACGTCAGCCTGATCACGACCGCGACGCTCTGCTTCGGCTGGATCCTGCGTCGGCGCGGCCTTGCCGACAGCACGCAACTGATCGAGGGGTCAGGGGACGAGGCGACCGACCTCGCGCGGCTTGCGAGCGGCGAGGTCGATTATGTGCTTCATTCCCTCCACTCCCTCGCGCCGCTCGTCGAACGCGGCGAACTGACGCTCGCCACCAGTCTCGCGGCGGCGACCGGCCCGGTACCCTGGAGTGCTTATATCGCCCGCCGTGACCGGTTCGAGGCCAGGCGCGCCAGCTACGTGGCGTTCACCCGGGCCATCCACGCGGCCCTCGGCTGGATCGCGGCGAGTTCGCCACGGGACATCGCCGACCTCGTGGCCGAGGACTACCCCGGTTACCCCCGGGCGGCCCTGGACTACGGCATCGGCAGATACAAGGGCGAGGCGATCTGGCCCACGGCCACGACCATTCCGGAAGCCGACTACCAGCACTTCCACGACATCCTCCGGGAGTGCCGATGGGTCCCTCGCCCGGTACCCTACCGCGATCAGGTGGTCCCCGACCTCGCCGGCTGATCGCGTCTTCAACCCCTCTGGATCCGGACGGCTGTGGAGGACATCTTTGGAACACTCGCTCAGCAACCCCGAGCTCCTCGCCTACTACCAGGCCCGCGGTTGGTGCGGCACCGTCGGGTTCGGCGACCGCCCGGCGCTTCTCGTCGTCGATCTCGCGAACGCCTGGCTCACAGGCGACAAGGTGGGCAGCGACCTGTCGCCCGTCGTGGACCAGGTCAAGCGGCTCCTCGCCGCGGGCCGGCAGGCCGGCATCCCGGTCTTCTTCTCCACCATGGCCTACGAGCGCGACCTGTCCGACGCCGGCGGCGTGATCGACAAGAAGCTGCGGCACCTCGACGTGTTCGTGAAGAACACCGAGATCGTCCAGTTGCTGCCGGAACTCGAACGCCGCCCCGAGGAGATCTTCTTCGTCAAGCAGCGGCCGTCCTGCTTCTTCGGCACGAACCTCCTCAGCCAACTGGTCGGCAAGAAGGTCGACACGCTGATCGTGACCGGATGCAGCACAAGCGGCTGCATCCGCGCCACCTGCGAGTCCTCGATCGACAACAATCTCCACACGATCGTGCCCCGGGAAGCCGTCGGCGACCGCTGCAAGTCCGCCCATGAGGCCAACCTGTTCGACATCAACGCGCGCTATGCGGACGTGGTCCCGACCGACGAGGTGATCGGCTACCTGCAGGCGATCGGGCAAAAGAAGGCGGCAGCCTGATCCCATGGCCGAGACCCTGACCTATCTGGGGCGATCGGACCTCCTCCGCCTCGGGCTCGACATGACGACCGTGATCGCGACGGTACGCAGCGCGATCCTGCAGCAGGGCCGAGGGGGCGTCGTGATGCCCGCCAAGACGACTCTCGCCTGGAAGGATGGCGGCCGGCTCAATGGCAACGCGGCCTTCGTGGCCGATCCCCCGTCGCTCGGCATCAAATGGAACGCGGAGGTCCCCGCCAATGTGGCCGAGGGACTGCCGAACCTGACCGCGCTGCTCCTGCTGAACGACCCCGAGACGGGCTTCCCCACGGCCGTGATCGACGGCACCTGGATCACCGCCATGCGGACGGGCGCGGTGTCGGCGATCTCGGCGGAACTCATGGCGCCGCGCCGGGTGGAAGAACTCGCCCTGGTGGGCTGCGGGGTCCAGATGCGGACCCAGCTCCTCGGCCTCCTGGAAGTCGTCGACCCGGGGACGATCCGCATCTTCGACATCCGCCCGGAGGCGGCCGGTGCGTTCGTGGCACAGATGAGCCGCCGCACGGGCCGCCCGATCGTCGTCGCCCCCGATGCGGAGAGCGTCGTGCGCGGCGCCGACGTGATCGTCTCGGCGACCAAGTTCGCGATCGTCCCGGATCCGACGTTGAAGGGCGAATGGGTCAAGCCCGGAGCCCTGTTGATGCCGATCGATGTCGCCACGGCCTGGGAACCCTCCGCCTATCTCGCGCCGGGGAAATTCGTGACCGACCGGTGGGACGTGCTGATGTCGGTCGGCGAGGCCGGCCATTTCCCCGGCGGGATGCCCCGCTGTCACGCCGAGCTGCACGAGGTCGTCTCCGGCGCCAAGCCCGGCCGCGAAACCGACCGGGAGACGATCGTCGTGATGAACGAGGGCATGGCGATCGAGGACACCGCGGTCGGCCAGTTGGCGCTCGACCGGGCAAGGGCCATGGGCCTCGGGACCGAGCTGCCCTTCATCGAATCCGTCGAGGACCTCTACCTGTTCTAAGCGCCCGGGCGCGTGCCGTGGAGAGCGATGTGATCGATACCCTGATCGTCGGCGGAACCGTCGTCACGGACACGGCCGTGGGCCCGATCGACATCGGCATCGAGAATGGCCGCGTCGTCGAACTCGTCGCCGGCGGGGCACCCCGCCCCGCGGCGCGCGAGACGATCGACGCCAAAGGCCTCGTCGTCGCGCCGGGCGCGATCGACGCCCACACGCATTTCACCGGCGCGCATGATTTCGTCGAGGACGAGGTCCGGGCCGGCACGCTCGGGGCGGCGATCGGCGGCGTCACGACGGTGATCGAGATGCCCCATTCCGCGCCGCCCGCCACCCGACTGGCCGCCTTCGAGGCCAAGCGCGCGCTCTTCGCGGCGGGATCGAGCGTTGACTTCGCCTTGTGGGGTGGGCTCGACGGCGACAATCTCGAGGAGATTCCCCGCCTCGTGGCGGCGGGCGCCGCGGCGCTCAAGGGATTCATGTGCAGCGGCAAGCCAAGCGGCGAGGCCGGCGACAAGCGGGGCCTGCCCATGCTCGACGACGACGACCTTCTGGAGGCCATGCGGGTGGCCGAGCCCCTTGGTGCGGTGGTGGGACTGCACGCCGAGAACCACTTCGTGATCCAGGGCCGCACGGCCGCGCTGCAAGCCGCGGGACGCGAGGGGGGCCACGCGCACGCCGCCGCCCAGCCGGAGATCGCCGAGATCGAGGCCATCGCTCGCGCCCTGCTCCTCGCGCGCGAAACCGGCGCCGCGCTCCACATCGTCCATATGAGCTCGTCACGCTCGGCCGCGCTGATCGCGCAGGCGCGCGCCACGACGCGGGTCTCCGTCGAGACCTGTCCGCAGTACCTGCTTCTGGACGAGGACGACCTCGAGCGCATCGGCCCCTTCGCCCGTTGCGGCCCGCCGATCCGCAAGCGGACCACGGTGGAGGCCCTCTGGGGCGACGTTCTCGCCGGCCGGATCGACGCGCTGTCGTCCGACCACTGCCCGTATCTGCCGGCGCAGAAGGGCAACGGCGGCGGATCGATCTGGACGGCCGCGATGGGCCTGACCGGGATCGAGACCGCCGTTCCGTTCTTCTACGCCGCCGCCGCCGACCGCGGCCTGGGGCTTGCGCGCTTCGCCGCGATGACGGCCACCAATGCCGCCCGCATCTTCGGCCTCGACGACCGCAAGGGGTCGATAAAGCTGGGTCTCGACGCCGACCTCGCCTTCTACGCCGACCGGCCCTGGGTCGTGCGCGGCGCGGCCTTCAAGGGCCACGGAACGTGGAGCCCCTACGAGGGGATGGCCTGCGGCGCCACGGTGGTGCGCACGATGGTGCGCGGGCGCACCGTCCTGCTCGATGGCATCGCCCGGGTCGACCCGGGCTTCGGGCGCTACCTCGCGCGCCGGGCCGCCGCATGACCCCCGTCGACTATTTCTGCGCGCAGGCGGTCAACGGGCTGTCGGCCGGCGGCATCTACGCCGTTGCGGCGGTCGGCTACAGCATGGTCTTCGGCGTGTTGCAGATGCACAACTTCGCCCATGGCGACACCCTGATGTTCGGCACCTTCGCGGCGCTGGGCCTGATCTTCGCCGCCGTCCCCGCCGTGATCGCCGTGCCGCTGGCGCTCCTGCTCGGCGCGGCCATGGGCTTCGTCATCGAGCGGGTCGCCTTCAGGCCGACGCGCGGGGCGCATCGGATGGTGCCGACCGTGAGCGCCATCGGGGTCGCCCTGATCATTCGCAACGCGGCGCAGTCGATGTGGGGAACGACCACCCAGGCCTTCCCGATCGACATCCCATCCCGCACCATCCCCATGTTCGGGATCGGCGTCTCCAGCACGCAGATCATCGTCTTCGTCACGGCGTGCCTGCTGGTGCTCGCGACCCGCCTCTTCGTCGATCGCACGCTGATCGGCAAGGCCATGCGTGCCGTGCAGCAGGACACGGATGCCGCGGGCTACATGGGCATCCCGGTCAACCGGGTGATCAGCCTCGTTTACATGATGGGAGGGGCGCTCGGCGTCGCGGCCGGGCTGCTCTACTCGATCAACTACAACACCGTGTTCCTCATGATGGGCTTCTCGGTGATGATCAAAGCCTTCGTGGCAGCGGTGATCGGGGGCATCGGCAACATCCGCGGTGCCTTCATCGGCGGTCTACTGCTCGGCGTCATCGAGGCGATGACCTCGGGCTACCTGTCGTCGGGATATCGCGACGCGATCTCCTTCGCGGTCCTCATCGGGATTCTGCTCGTCCGTCCGCAGGGGCTCCTCGGCCGGCCTCTCGTCGTGAAGGTGTGAGATGCTGCGCTTCGCCGCCCGCCTGAAACGGCGGGGCGCGGCCGCCGCCCGGATGGGCCGCTGGCCGGTGAGGTCCCTGTCGCTCCTGCTCCTCCTGGCGCTCGTCGCCCTGCCGGCGTTCCACCACAACCCCTACCTGTTCCGCGTCCTGACCACCGTGCTCATCTGGTCGATCCTGGCACTCGGACAGAACGTCATCACCGGGTTCTGCGGGCAGCTTTCGTTCGGACAGGCCGCCTTCTACGGCATCGGTGCCTACACGTCCGCGATCCTGACCATGCGCTACGACCTGCCGTATCCGCTTGTCCTACTTGCCGCGGCCGGCATGTCGGGGCTTGCCGGCGTCATCGTCGGCTATCCCGCGGTGCGGATCGGGGGCGACTACCTGTTCCTCGTCACGATCGGTTTCGCCGAGATCATCCGCGAGGTGTTTCTCAATTGGGACGACCTGACCGGTGGCGCCATCGGGCTGCCGGGCGTACCGCCGATCACGCTCTTCGGCTTCGCACTCGAGACCAACGTCCACTACTACTACCTGTCGCTCGGCCTTCTCGCGATCATCGTAGTGGCGGTTATGCGGCTCCTCGATACGGACGTCGGCCGGTGCTTCAAGGCGATACGCGAGGACGAGCTCGCGGCGCGATCGGTCGGCATCAACGTAACCTACTACAAGCTGCTGGCTTTCGGCATCGGCGCGTCGCTGGGCGGCGTCGCCGGCTCGCTCATCGCCCATTTCCTCGCCTATGTCGGCCCGGACATGTTCACGAACTGGGAATCGACCGTCGTCTTCGCGATCGTACTCGTCGGCGGCCTTGGCTCGATCCCGGGCACCATTCTCGGCGCCATCCTGATCATCGGCACCTTTGAATCGATCCGCAGCCTGATCGACTACCGGCTGTATGTCGCCGGCATACTCCTCGTCGGCACCGTGCTGATCAAGCCGAGCGGCCTGATGGGTGCCGTCAGGCTCCGGGCGCCGACGATCCCCCCCGCACCCGACGAGGCGCACGCGGCCATGACGGAGCCGCACAACTCCCTTTGAGGTCAAATCCTCGACGGAGGGGAGCGATCGGGCCGTCATCGGGCCATCGCCGTCGCACGCGACCGGGCGAGAGGCCGTGCAGGTCGGAGCGGGTCCTGGCCGGTCCCTTCAGGCACAAAAACCCGCCGCGCGGGCGGGTTGGGCGGTCGGCACCGGGCGTGGTGCCGACAGAAAGTTTAAGGAAATCGGGAGATGCTGATGGTGCCCGGTTCGGTGCTCGAGATCGTCGCGGTCTCGTCGAGCGGGGGACCCGGCGCCTTCACCCGAGCGGCCCTCTTGACCAGCATCCGTTTCGAAAAGCCGCTTCCCCAACCGACCGCGGCTCCCGCGGAGGGCGACGCGTCGCGGGACGCGGACCTCGTCGATGTCTGGCGCATCCTGTGGCACGCGCGCCGGCTCCTGCTCGCGACCGCCGCGCTCGGCTTCGCCGTGGCCGCGCTTTACGCGCTGCTGACGCCCCGGCTCTACACCGCCGACGCGCAGCTGTTCGTCGACCCCCGCGAGCTGCAGGTGGTCAACAACGGGATCAATCCCGGCACCATGGCGCCCGATGGCGGTATCACGCAGATCGAGAGCCAGTTGCGGGTGCTGGAGTCCGACGTCGTCCTGCTCCGCGCCGTGACGACGGCGGGCCTCGCCTCCGATCCGGAGTTCGGCGCGGCACCCGATGGTCTCCTGTCCCAGGCGGGGCGGGCGTTCTCGGCTCAGGTCGGCTTGGGGCCGCGCGACCCGGACACCACGCCGGAGCTCAGGGCGCTCAACCGGCTCAAGCGCAGCCTCGCGATCAAGCGCGCCGACAAGGTCTTCGTCCTCGACGTCGCCGCCACCGCCAAGTCGCCCGACAAGGCCGCGCGCATCGCCAACGCCGTGGTCGAGGGGTATCTCGCCGACCAGGCGGGCGCCCGGTCCTCGGCGTCGAACCAGGCGTCTTCGGAACTGACCGGCCGCCTGGCGGAGCTGCGCAACAAGCTGCGCGTGGCCGAGAACGCCGTCGAAACCTACCGGGAACAACACAAGATCCTCAGTTCGAGCGGCGCCCTCGTCAAGGACCAGGAGCTGAACGCGCTGAACCTGCAACTCGTCGGCGCCTCGTCGCACACGGCGGAGGCGCGGGCCAAGGTCGACCAGATCGAGCGGGCCCGCAGGAACGGCGGCGATCTCGATGCCATGCCCGAAGCCGTTCAAACGCCGGCGATCGTACAGCTGCGCGCCCAATTCGCGCAGATCGCGCGGCAAAAGGCCGACCTCGAAACCCAGCTCGGCGACCGCCATCCCTCCCTGGCGGCCATCAAGGCGCAGCTCGTCGACGTCAAGCGCCTGATCGTGGCGGAACTCGACAGGGTGGCCCGCTCGGTCCGCAACGACTACGACCGGGCGCAGGACAACGAGCGCGCGTTGCGCGGCCAGCTCGCGGCGCTCGAGGGCGAGGCCGTGACCACGAGCCAGGCCTCCGTCCGCTTGCGCGAACTCGATCGGGACGTGGACGCGAACCGCGCCGTCTACGAGGCCTTCCTCGTCCGTGCCCGGGAAACGGGGGAACAGGCCAGCATCAATTCCACCAACGCCCGGATCATCACGGTCGCGGTGCCGCCCGAGCGGGCGAGCTGGCCGCCGACGCTGCTGTTGTCCCTCGGCGCGCTCGCGCTCGGGGCGGGGCTCGGGGCGGCCATCGCCCTCATGCGCGAATACGCGACCCCGACCGTGCTCACGCCCGCCCAACTCATGCGGGCGACCGGCGTCCCCATCGTGTCGATCGGACCCGTACCCGCCAAGGCGCCGCGCCGAGGCAGGCTGTTCGAGGGCGCGCGCGGGATCGAAGGTGCCTTCGGGCTGCTCCAGGCGCGGTTCAAGGGGGGGCGCAGCGGCGGCAAGGCACCGGTGCTGCTGCTCGCCTCCGCCGACCGCGACCGGCTCGCGCGGACGCGGCTTTGCGGCGCGCTCGCCGCCTCGGCGGCGGCGCAAGGCCGGCACGTGCTGCTCGTCGACGCCGATTTTCGCCATCGGACCTTGTCGAGCCTCGTCGCGGAGCCCGCCCACGCGGGCCTCCTCGACGTGCTGAACGGCCGCGAAAGCCTCGACCGCGCCGTCGTCGAGGACCGCGAAACGGGCATCATGATCCTGCCGCTCGGCACGGGCCGCAGCGCGCCCGCGGTCGTGTCGGGCGACAACCTGCAGCAATTCCTGGCCATGGCGGGCCGCTATTTCGACGCCATCCTGTTCGATGCCGGCGGCCTCGGCGAGGATGCCCGCGCCGCGGCCCTGGCGGGCGGGCTCGGCGATGTCGTGCTCGCCGCCTTCGCGGGCCGGACGCGACAGCGCGACGTCGCGGCCGCCCTCGACTCCGCCCGCGCCGCGGGCTCGGCCGTCCCGACCGCGTTGTTCGTGTTCTCGGGCCGGAGGGTGGGCTGAGGCGGGACAGACCGAGACGCGGCACCCCTCGCACGATCCCGGCGACTTCACATGCACGGCACGGCCGTCGGCGCCGCGTCCACATTCACGGTCCGCTCGGCATGCACAGGTCATGTGCCGGGCAGGACGGCGTTGGCCCTTATGCCGCTCGGCCCGAGTTCCTTGGCGAGGCTCTGCGTGAAGCCGATCACCCCCCATTTCGCGGCCGCGCAGGGCGTCCGGAAGGCGTAGCCGAACCGCCCCGCGGCGGAAGACATGTTGACGATGGCGCCCTCGCGCGCGGCCTTGAGCATCGGCACGGCGTGGTGGGCGCAGAGGAACTGGCCCGTCAGGCACACGTCGATCGTGCGCCGCCAGTCGGCGGGCGCGATGTCCGCGACCCCTCCGGTCGGCCCCGAGATGCCGGCGTTATTGACGAGGGCGTCGAGGCCGCCGAGCGTCCGTCGCGCATCCGCGAAGAGCCGCGCCACGTCGTCTTCGGACGAGACATCGGCGTTCGTCGCGCCCGCCTCCGGGTGCGCGGCGGTGAAAGCCGCCAGGACGGCGTCCGACACGTCGCACACGTGCCCCGTGCGCCGCGAGTCGATCGGCGATGGCGCGCCCGATGCCCGACGCGCCGGCGGTGATCAGCACCCGCGGACCGGGGGAAAGCGTGAAAGCGGCGGGGGCGGGCTCCATACGGTCCTCCGGTTCGGCATCCGGGCGGTGACAGGGCTCGCCACGGCGGGCGGCGAGATGCGGGCGTCGCGGAAGCCACCACACCATTGAGCGGGCCGTCGACGTTCGCCGCCCCGGGACGTTGTTACCGCAGTCCGAGCGCCTCGGCGATGGCCGGGTCGAGCGCCCGCGTCGTCTCGTCCATGAGGCCCATGCCGTCGAACAGGTTCCAGAACGCCCACGGGAAGCCGGAGGCCTCCGCGACCTGGCGCACGTCGCGGATGTAGCGCGCCCGGTCGGGCGCGGGCGCGGCGGTGTAGCGCGCGTCGGTGCGCAGGGCGCCGAACTCGCCGAGCAGGATCCCGCCGGGCGCGATGCCGTGGCTGTCGCCCCAGGTTTTCACGCGTGCGAAATAGCGTTCGACGAAGCCCTTGTCGGGCCGGGCGTCGAAGTACACGCGGAGCACCCGCCGCGTTTCGGCGAGCGCCGCGGCCGTTTCGCCGGAAGGGCGGGTCGCATCGGCGGCGGCCCGGCGCTCGACGGCCGCCATGGTGGCCTCGAACGAGCCGGCACTGCCCGGCCAGGGAACGGCGTTGAGGTCGCGATACACGGGCTCGGCCATCCAGGGGGCGCCCTGGTGGGTGAACAGGTAGGGCTCGTAGAAGTGGAACGTGAACGCGACAGGCGCGAGGGCGAGCGCGTCGCCGGGATCGAGCGCCGTGAGTCCGTCGATCATGCCGCCGCAGCTTCCCGTCGCGATCAGCGGCAGGGACGGCGCGGCGTCCCGCGCGGCGCGCAGCAGCGACCCCTGCACCGAACGCCACGCGGTCGCGGCGCAGCCCTGGGGCGGCTCGTTCAGCGGCTCCAGGAGGACGCGCCCGGGGGCGTGGCCGCGCAGGAGCCTGGCGGCGTCGGCGACGAGGCCGCGATAGGCCTCGAAACCGGGCGCCGACGCGTCGCTCACGAGGTGCGCGGCGTTCCAGAAATGGGTGGCTTCGTTCGGCATCAGCGTGACGACCACGGACAGGTCGCGCGCGAGGCAGAGCGCCACGGCGCCGCCCAACGTTTCGAGGAGGGCGGCGCGGCGCGCGCCCGCGAAGGCGAGGAACGGCCCGGGGTCGACCGGCAGGCGGACGAAATCGAAGCCCGCGTCGCGCAGGCGGCGGAGGTCGTCGACGGTCGGAACCGGCCGCCCGTCCTGGAACGGCGGCCAGGCGTAGTCGGTGCGCGGCGGCGGGAATTCCCGCGTCAGCGCGAACCAGGGCCACAGGTTCATGCCGCGGCGCAGGCGCGGGGCAGCCGCGGCCGCGAGCCGCGGCACGCCGACGACGCCGGCCGAACATGCCGCGGCGGCGCCGAGCACCGCCCGGCGGCTGAGCGGCCGCGTCACAGCGCCCAACGCCGCAGGGCCGAGGCCGCGCCGGCGTCGGTCTCGGCGCGAGACGGGAACGCGCCGAGACGCGCGATCTCCCGCTCGTAGCTTTCGAGGATCGGCTCCCAGGCGAACAGCGCGGCGGCGCGCGCGCGGGCGGCCCGTCGCGCGGCGACGACGGCCGCGTCGTCCGTGGCGACCCGTCGCATCGCGGCGGCGCATTCGTCGGCGTCGGAGAAGAAGAACTGGTCGGGACCCGCCGTCCAGGCGTTGAACGGGTTGCGGTGCGCCATCACGGCGTTGCCGGCCCACAGCGCTTCGACGAGCGACGGGTTCGTGCCCCCCACCTTGTGCCCGTGGCAATAGGCTCGCGCGTGGAAGCGGAGCGCGCGGACCGTCGCGGGATCGTAGATCGCGCCGGGAAACAGCACCTCGGCGTTCGCGGCGGCGCGCACGGCGCGGTGGTAGGGGTTCGCGGCGTCGAGGCGGCCGAGCACGACGAGCTTCATGCCGAGGGGCGCCCGCGAAAACGCCTCGACGATCGGCAAGAGGGAATTGTCGGGCTCGATGCGCGCGATCGCGACGAGGTAGCGCCCCGGCGCGATCCCCATCGCGGCGACCGGTTCGGTCGATGCGGCCTCGACCGGGTCGGCGCCGTAGGGGATGGTCACGGTTTTGCCGGCACCGCCGCGCCCGGCGAGGTGGGCCGCGATGGCGGGATGGTCGGCGACGAGCCGGTCCGACACGCGGATCGCCACCCGCTCGTTGGCGTAAAGCCAGGCCTTGGCGGGCACGGACCACTTGTCGCGCCGCCACTCGACGCCGTCCATGTTGGTGAGGATGCGGCGTCCCCGCGCGCGCAACGCCGCGAGGAACACCGCCGAATTGTAGCCGAGCGACAGGCAGATGCCGGGCCGCTCGGACGCGTCCCGCACGCAGGCCCAGTCGAACGCGAGCGTGGCGCGGGGGCCTCCGCCGCGCACCTCGATGGTGACGCGGTCGACCCCGCGCCAACGGTCCGCCGAGATCGCACGGCGGACGATGTCGACCTCCCGCTGGCAATACACCGTCACCGCCCAGCCGCGCTCCGCCAGAAACAGGGACAACCGCTCGGCAAAGGTTTCGAAGCCCCCGTGCGCCGCCGGGATGCCCCGCGTCCCCAGGACGAGCAGGGCGGGTCGCGCCTCGGTCATGCCGTTTTCCCCCTCACGACCAGCGCCTTCCCTTGCCGCAGCGCAGCTTTAGTTTCCGCCTGCTAAGCAAACGTAAAGTGGAACGCTCGACACATTGGCCGAGCGGGGAAACTTTCGACTGATCTCACCGTATATTGGCCACGCTGGAAATTGAACGCGCCCGGGGGGCGGCAGGGTCGCGCGGGAGCGTCGAGGCGGTGCGAAACTTGCGATGCCGGGGTGGCTCGGCTCCGCCTGCGTCAGGATGGGTCAAGGACGGTCGGTCGGGATGCGTCTGAGTTGCGTTCATCAGGGCTACGAGATGTATGGGGCCGACCGGAGCTTCGTCGAAACCGTGGGCGCGCTGCGCGCCGGGTTCGCGGGCGCCGCGATCGACGTGACGCTGCCGCGCGACGGTCCCATCGTGGCGGCGCTGAAGCCCCACGCGTCGCGCATCGGCTTCGAACGCCTGTGGGTGCTGCGCCGCCGCCGACTGGGCCGACTGCTGGGCACGGGCGTCGTGCGACTGCCGGCGGCGCTGGCGCGTGCGGGCGCCCGGTTCCGCGCGAGCGACCTCGTTTTCGTCAACACCTCGACCGTGTTCGACCACCTCGTGGCGGCGCGGCTTTTTCCCGGCCGCGCCCTCGTGCACGTTCATGAAATCCCCGAAGGGGCGGTCCTCGGGGTGCTGCGCGCCCTGCTGCTGTGGAGCGGCGCCGAGATCGTCTTCAATTCGCAGGCCACCAGGACCGCCTTCGCGCTGCCGTCGCACGTTCGCCAGCACGTGATCTACAATGGGATCGCGGGGCCGGCCGCGGTGCCGCCCGCGACCTACGATGGCACGCGGCCCTTGCGTGTGCTGATGCTCGGCCGCATCAACCGCATCAAAGGCCAGGAAACGCTCATCGATGCCGTCGCGGGGCTCGATCCGGACCATCGCGCGCGGCTTCGCGTCAAGATCGCCGGAAGCGCCTACGAGGACGAAACGGCCGAGCGGAGGCTCGCCGAGCGGCTCGCCGCCGCCGGCCTCGGGGCAACGGTCGCGCTGCTGCCCTTCGCGCCCGACCCCGACGCGCTCTACCGCTGGGCCGATGTCGTGACCATGCCGTCCCGGCGCCCGGAATCGCTCGGGCGCGTCGCCATCGAGGCCCTGTCATACGGCCGCCCCGTCTTGGCCTCCGCGATCGGCGGCCTGCGCGAGGTGGTGGCCGACGGCGTCACGGGATGGCTCGTTCCCCCCGACGACCCCGCCGCGCTCGGCCAGGCGCTCGCGCGCATCCTGGAGGCGCCGTCGGCCTGGCGGGAGTTTCCCGCGGGGGCTCGCGCCCGCTACGAGGCGCTGTTCAGCGCCGCGTCGGTCGAGCGCGCGATGGTCGACGTGGTCCGACGCAACCTCGAACGGCGGACCCGCCCCGCCGGAGGCCGGGCGGAAACCGATCTCGGGGTTCCCTGATGGGGGGCAACCGGGCCGGGCGCCTGTTCGCCCTCATGCTGGGCTCGGAAGGCCTGCAGAGCGTGTTCCATTTCGGGCTGGGCTTCGCGCTCATCCACATCCTGCCGGCGCACGACTACGGGGTGTTCTCGATCCTGTTCCTGATCGCCGGTGTCTCCCTGACCTATACGCGGGCGCTGGCCAGCGTCCCGGCCACGATCCACCTGCCGCGCAGCCGAACCCGCCACGTCGCCAACGTTCACGATGTGGTGTTCGGCTCGGCCGCCGCCGCCATCGCGCTCGCGGCGGGGCTCGCCGTCGGCATCGGTTGCTGGCTGTGGCTGCGCCGCCCCGACGTCGCGTTGGGAAGCGTCGCATTCGTGGCGGCCTGGTCGCTGCGAAGCCACCTCCGCATCGTCTGCTACGCCCGCCAGCGTGCGACCTTGTCGAGCCTCGGCGACGGCGTCTTCCTCGTGACCGGGGTCCTGGCGGCCGTCATCGTCCTGCGCGGCGGGGCGCGGGAGGGCGGCGCGGACCTCCTCACGCAGGTCCTGTTCCTGCTGGCCGGCGCGCATGGCTTGGCGATGCTCGTCGTCGTGGTCGCCGAGCGCCGGCCCATCCGCATCGCGGCGCGGCGGAGCATCCGCCGCCGTTACGGCGCGATGCGCGGGTGGCTGACCTGGTCGGTCATCAGCACGACGACCTCGAACGCGCAGATGCCGGCGCAGATGATGTTCATCGCGATCGTCGCGGGCGCCGCCGCCTATGCGCCGATCGGGGCGACGCTGCTGTTGTTCGCGCCGCTCCGGCTGGCGGCGGTGGCGCTCTGCAACCTGGTCCAGCCGGAGCTGTCCGCCCGCCTGGCGCGCGGTCGATGGCGCGATGTCCGCGACCTCGTGCGGACGTCGGCGGGGTGGATGGCGCTCGGCTGCCTTCTGTTCGGCGTGGCGCTGGCGCTGACCTTTCCCGTCGTCGAGCACCGCGTCCTGTCGAAGTTCGCCGCGGACCATCCACTCAGCCTCATCGCGGGGCTGATCTGGGGCGCGACGAGCCTGTTCACGATCTATTCCGTGCCGCGCGCGCTGCTCGAAGCGGCGTCGGCGTTCAAGCCGGTCGCGATCCTGACGGCCGTCAGCGCGGTGATCGGCCTCGCGATCACGGCCGTGCTGCTGCGCACGACCTCGCCGCCCTGGGCCGTGCTGGGCTTCACGGTCTCGGAAGGCGTCATCGCGCTCTGCTGCTGGCCGCTGGCGCGCCGCATCGTGCGGCCGACGTTGACGAACGTCGCGGAAGGGACGGCCGGCGCCCCGACGGCCCTGCGGCGGTTGACCGTGACACCCTCGCCGAACACCCGCTGACGACCGGCGCGCTCGCGGCTCCGGCAGCCGCTTTCAACGGCGGCCGGTCGGCCTCAATCGCCCGTGCCGGGGTTCGGCGAGAAATGCGCTTCGAGCTTGCCGGGTTTCCCGTCCCATTCCTTGCCGTCGGCCGGGCCGTCCCGTTTGACGGAGATGTTCGGCCACGTCTTGGCGTAGTCGGCGTTGAGGCCCAGCCATTTTTCGAGGCCCGGCTCGGTGTCGGGCTTGATGGCTTCGGCCGGACACTCCGGTTCGCACACGCCACAGTCGATGCATTCGTCGGGATGGATCACCAGCATGTTCTCCCCTTCGTAGAAACAATCGACGGGGCAAACTTCAACGCAATCCATGTACTTGCACTTGATGCAGTTCTCGACGACGACGTAGGTCATGCCTTGTCCTCTGGCGCTTGGCGCGCAACGGCGGCCATGGCGCGACGCGAACGAACCCGGGAGGCGAACAGCTAGCGAGTCTGCCCGGCCCGTGCAACACCGGACCCGACGGCGGCGCCCTGGCCCACGCCGAACGTTTAGCGCCGTTCGGCGACGGTGGCCAGCGTGGGCGCGGTCCCTTCGCTGGTGACGACGCGCCGGTAGAAGCAGGATCTGCGCCCCGTATGGCACGCACCACCGTCGCCGTCGACCGCCACGACCGCGAGCAGGACGTCCTGGTCGCAGTCGACGCGCAATTCGAGGAGATGCTGGACCTGCCCAGAGGTGTCGCCCTTGCGCCACAGGGCATCCCGCGAGCGGGACCAGTAGTGCACGACGGCGGTCTCGAGCGTCAGCCGCAACGCTTCCGCGTTCATGTGCGCGACCATCAGCACCGTGCCGTCGCGGCCGACCGTGACGCACGAAATAAGGCCCGCGGCGTCGAACCGCGGCGAGAACGCGTCGGTTTCCTCGATGGTCGCGGGGGTGGCTTCGGCTAATGTCATCGGTCGGGTGTCCCTGCGAGCCCCTCCGGCGTCTCGCGCGCGGGGATGCACCGCCCTATATGGTTACGAAGGACGGCGCGGAACACGCAACCATGCTCGACGACATCTACAATGCCCGCATCCTCGATCTCGCGGCGAACATCCCGCGGCTCGGCCGGCTCGAGCGCCCCGACGCCTCCGCGACCGCGCATTCGAAGCTCTGCGGCTCGACGGTGACGGTCGACCTCGTCGTGCGGGACGGCGTCGTCACCGATTTCGCGCACGAGGTCAGCGCCTGCGCGCTGGGCCAGGCGTCCTCCTCCGTCATGGCGCGCCACGTGGTCGGGGCCAGCGCGGACGAACTCCGGCGCCTCCGCGCGGCGATGCGCTCGATGCTGAAGGAGAACGGACCGCCGCCCGACGGCAAATGGGCCGATTGCGCCGTCCTCGAACCGGTTCGCGGCTTCAAGGCGAGGCATGCCTCGACGCTGCTGACCTTCGACGCGGTGGTGGACGCGCTCGCGGGAACCGCGGCGCGGGCGGCGCCGCCGGCGACGCCGTCGCGGGCGGCGCCGCCCGCGTGAGGCCCGGCGCCATGCTGGCCCGGCTGCCGCGCCGCGCCGTCTACGGCCTTATCCGCGCCTATCAGCTGACCTTGTCGGGGTTTCTGGGCCGGCGATGCCGCTACCTGCCGACATGCTCGGCCTACGCCGCCGAAGCCGTCATGGCCCACGGCGCCTGGCCCGGCACCTGGATGGGGCTCGCCCGCGTGTGCCGCTGCCACCCGTGGGGCGGGTCTGGCTTCGATCCGCCGCCGCCGACCCGTGCCGCCGTGCCCTGGTATCGGCCATGGGATCATGGGTCCTGGCGCGCCAGGACACGGCCCGCTCAGGAGCGGGCCAGCAGTTCGGCCGCGAGCCCGTAGATGCGGTAGCGCACGGCGTCGGGAAGTTGGCGCAGCACCGACAGGTAAATGCGACCCATGTCGCAGAGCCGCGCGTCCGGGAGCGGCGGATCGAGCGCCTTGCCGTCGAGCAGGACGGCGATCTCGTCGGGCGACAGTGCGTGGGACGCGAGCGCGGCGGCGAAACTGTCGAAGTCGGCCGCTTCCGGGGGTGTGCGATCGGTCTTCTTGTCCCGGCCGCCCAGGATGGCGGCGAGCTGCCGGCTCGCCAGGATCGCGACGAGCCCGCGGTGCCGGGCCGTAAAACCGGCGAACGGCGGATCCATGATCCCGTACAGGAAATCCGCGCAGGTGCGGGGGTCCTCGGCGGCGAGCGCGTCGAGCACGGAGAGGCGCGCGTCGAAATAGGCCCGCAGGTCGTCCGTGCCCGCGCGCGCCGCGAGCAGACCCTGGGATTGCTGCAAGGCGCGGAGCGCGTCCCAGATCGCGGCGTCCGCGTCGGGGGGGGCTCCCGTCGCGCTTTCGGTACGCTGCTCCGCGTCCACCACCTGCGCGTAGGTGCGGGGGAAGTCGCTCCGCAACGCCGTGTAGAAGGGTGCGAACTCGGACGGGTCGGCGACGCGCGGGCGGGCGACCTCCCGGTTCGTTCCCGGCAGCGGCGCGGCGGGTGCCGACACGGGCATCGCCAGCGGCCCCGGCCGGGACGGCGCCGGACGGTCCGCGGTGAACCGCCAGCCGACCGCGACGAGCACGAACGCCGCGAGGCCGAGGAACACGAAGCGTAACGCACGCATGGCTCAAGCTAAACCGTTGCTGTTGCCGAACGATAGCCGAGACGGCGGAAACGGCCAAGGCGGGTGGCTTTTCGGCGGCGCCCGGTTCGCGCTTTGGCGCGCGCCCGGAGTAGGCCATGCCGGCATGCGATCGCATCATGCCGGCGCTCTCCGTAAATGGACCGTGTCAGGCCGGAGCTGGCGCGCGCGGCGCCGCGGCCGACGCATCCCGGAATGACACCGCCGTCCCCGCACGGTCGGCAACCTGACCACCCCACCCAAAACTTTCAGCCTGCGACGGTTGCGGTCGACCGAGGTTTCTTGTAGCGCCTGCCGGGCTCCGATGAGCGACGCTTACGCCGATCCGTTTCGGCGAGTGAGCAGGAGGATGACCATGCCGACGTTGACCTTCCCCGACGGGGCGCGGCGCAGCTTTCCGCCGGGAACCACCGGCCGCGACGTGGCGTCGTCCATCTCGCCCTCGCTCGCCAAGCGCACGGTCGCGGCGGCGCTCGACGGGATCGTGGTGGACCTCGCCGACCCCATCCCCCACGACGGCGGGATCGAGTTCCTGAGCCGGGAGGACCCGCGCGCGCTCGCGCTGATCCGCCACGACGCGGCCCACGTGCTGGCGGAAGCCGTGCAGGGGCTCTACCCCGGCACGCAGGTGACGATCGGCCCGGTGATCGCCGACGGCTTCTATTACGACTTCCATCGCGCCGAACCCTTCACGCCGGACGACTTCGCCGCCATCGAGGCGCGCATGCGCGAGATCGTCGCGCGCGACCGCCCGTTCACCAAGGAGGTCTGGAGCCGCGACGCGGCGCGCTCCGTGTTCGAGACCAAGGGCGAAGCCTTCAAGGTCGAACTGGTCGACGCGATCCCGCCCGACCAGGACCTCACGATCTACCGGCAAGGGGACTGGTTCGACCTGTGCCGCGGCCCCCACATGACCTCCACGGGCAAGATCGGCACCGCCTTCAAGCTGATGAAGGTCGCGGGCGCCTATTGGCGCGGCGACTCCACGAAACCCATGCTGTCGCGCATCTACGGCACCGCGTTCGCCAAGCAGACCGACCTCGACGCCCACCTGAAGCAGCTCGAGGAGGCTGCCAGGCGCGACCATCGGCGCCTGGGGCGCGAGATGGACCTGTTCCATTTCCAGGAGGAGGGGCCGGGCACGATCTTCTGGCACCCGCACGGCTGGACGCTGTTCCAGACGCTGATCAACTACATGCGCCGGCGGGAGGCGCTGGCCGGGTATATCGAGGTCAACACCCCGCAGGTGCTCGACAAGTCGCTGTGGGTGACCTCGGGCCATTGGGACACCTACCGCGAGAACATGTTCTTCACGCGGACCGAGGACGACCGCGTGTTCGCGCTGAAGCCGATGAACTGCCCCGGCCACGTCCAGATCTTCAAGAACGGGCTCAAGAGCTACCGCGACCTGCCGCTGAAGATCGCCGAGTTCGGCATGGTCCACCGCTACGAGCCGTCGGGCGCGCTGCACGGCGTCATGCGGGTGCGCGCCTTCACGCAGGACGACGCGCACCTGTTCTGCACGGAGGACCAGATCCTCGCCGAAAGCGCCAAGGTCAACGACTTGATCCTTTCGATCTACGCCGACTTCGGCTTCGACGACGTGTCCGTGAAACTGTCGACGCGGCCCGAAAAGCGCGTCGGCACCGACGAGGTGTGGGACAAGGCGGAAGCGGCGCTCGGGCGCGTGCTGGAGGCCGTCGCGGCCCGGGGCATCGCGACCGCGATCAACCCCGGCGAGGGGGCGTTCTACGGTCCCAAGCTCGAATACGTATTGCGCGATGCCATCGGCCGGGACTGGCAGTGCGGCACCCTGCAGGTCGACTTCAACCTGCCGGGGCGGTTCGGGGCGTTCTTCATCGGTCCGAACAGCGAGAAGGTGACGCCCGTCATGCTGCACCAGGCCATCTTCGGCTCCCTCGAACGGTTCACCGGCATCCTGATCGAGAACTTCGCCGGGCACCTGCCGCTGTGGCTCTCGCCCGTGCAGGTCGTCGTCGCCACCATCACGCAGGAGGCCGACGCCTACGCGCGCGGACTGCTGGCGCGGGCCCGCGCGCTCGGCCTGCGCGTGGAAGCGGACCTGCGCAACGAGAAGATCACCTACAAGGTGCGCGAGCATTCCCTGGCCAAGGTGCCCGTCCTCCTCGTAATCGGGCGCAAGGAAGCGGCCGACGGCACGGTCTCGGTGCGCCGCCTCGGCTCGAACGAGCAATCCTCCGGGCGCGGGGCCGACGTGCTCCAGGCGCTCGCCGCCGAAGCGCTGCCGCCCGACCTTCGGCCGGGCTCGGAGGCTCCCGAGCCGGCAGCGAATTTTGCGGTTCCCGCATCTGTTTAATGATGTTGCCGGGGAGCTTGTCTTCGCGCCCACTCGGGCGTCACCGCACGACGCGGGCGTGACCGCACGGCGCGGTCGCGGACGGGAAGGCGGGACCTCGTGGTCGTTCATCAACTCGCGCGCGTGCCCCGCGTCACGTTCGGCCCCGGCGCGCGCCGGGAGGTCGCGCGACTTGCCCGCGGGCTCGTGCCGGCCGGCTCCGGCGTGCTGCTCGTGGCCGATCCCGGGCTCGCCGCCCTGGGCGCCAGCGACGCCATGGCCGCCATGCTCCGCGCCGCGGGGTTCGGCGTTTCGCTGTTCTCCGACATCCGTAGCGATCCGACCGTGGCGCAGGCCGAGGCGGCGGCGGCCCTCGCGCGGCAGGCCGGGGCGAAACTCATGGTGGCGCTGGGCGGGGGCTCGGCGCTCGATCTCGGCAAGGCGGTGGCGGCGGTCGCGGGCGCGGGCGCGCCGGCATCGACCTACGCGCTTTCGGCCGCGCCGTTGCCGACCACCGGGCTGCGGACGATCTGCGTCCCGACGACGTCGGGCACGGGCTCCGAGACCACCCGCACCGCCATCCTGTCCGGCGCCGACGGCGCCAAACTGTGGTTCTGGGGCGACGAACTGCGGGCGGACGAAGTGGTGCTCGACCCCGAACTCAGCGTCACCTTGCCGTCGGGGCTGACGGCGGCGACGGGCATCGACGCGCTCGTCCACGCCGTCGAGGCCGCGACGAACCGCAACGCGCACGCCGGCAACGACCTTTACGCCCACGAGGCGATCCGGCTGGTGGCGCGTCACCTCGAACGCGCCGTGAGCGCGCCGGGCGACCTCGAGGCGCGGATGGGCATGGCCCGCGCGGCGGCCCTCGCCGGCAGCGCCATCGACAATTGCTCGACCGCCATCGCCCATTCGATCGGCCACGCGCTCGCGTCGCTGCGTCCGCTGCATCATGGCCGCGCGGTCGGCGTGGCGATGCTCGCCTCGCTGCCGTGGACGGTGGGTGACGACGACGAGGGCCGCTTCGCGGCCTGCGGCGCCGCCATGGGCGGCGAGCCGACGGCCGCGGGCTTCATCGATGCCTATGAGGCGCTGATCCGCCGGGTCGGCGTCAAGGTGTCGCTCGCTGAGGAGTTTGACGGCATAAGCCCCGAAGCGCTCGCGGCACAGATGACGCGTCCGGAGAACGTCGCCATGATCCGTACGACCCGCCGCGACGCTTCCGACGCCGATCTGCTGCTTCTGGCACGGGCCACGCTCGCGGCGGCCTGACGCCTCGGGGGAAGCGCGGACGAGCGCGCGATCGTGCTGACGAAACCGTCAGCGGTCGGCTATGGTTCGACGGGGGCGATCGCACGGGACCGCGAGGGGGGGTGACAGGGGTGACATGGCGCTCGGCGGCCCCACGCAGCCCCGCGAGCCGGCAATGGCTGCCGCTGAACGCGCTGCGGGCCTTCGAGGCCGCCGGCCGGTCCGGCTCCTTCACGGCCGCGGCGCAAAGCCTCGCGGTGGCGCAGAGCGCGGTCAGCCGCCACGTCATCGTGCTCGAACGCTTCCTGGGCGCGCCCCTGTTCGAGCGCCGGCCGCAGCGCCTCGTCCTGACCGATGCGGGACGCCACCTGCTGCCCGTCGTGACGCGTTGCTTCGACCGGATCGACCAGGCGTTGGGCGCCATCCGCCAGGAGCGCGCGGCGCCGCGGCGCTTCCTGCGGATCGCGATGCCCCCGACCTTCGCGCACCAACTGGCGGTGCCGCTGCTGCGCGACTTCCGGGCCGAGCATACCGACGTCTCGATCGAGATCGCGTCGAGCCCCGCGGGGGAGCCGGACGGCGAGGTTTCGCTCGCCATCCGCTATGCCGAGCCGCTCGTCAGCGACGCCATCCTCGACCTGCTGAGGATGGAGCGTCCGGCCGTCGGCTGTTCGCCCCAGGCGGTCGGGCCCGGGGTCACGGATCCGGGGGCCTTCATCGCTTCGAGCGACCTCGTCCACGTCAAGCTCGGCGGGCGCCCGCACGGGCACATGTGGGCGCTCATGGGCCGCGCCCTCGGCCGGCCCGACCTCCCGACCGATCGGGGCCTCGTCGTCGACACCGCCCAGCTCGCCGTCCAGTACGCGCTCTCCGGCGAAGGCTTGGCGCTCGTCGATCCGATGCTGTTCCGCGACGACCTCCGGTCGGGTCGCCTCGCGTGCCCCTTCGAGACCCGTCTTGCTTCGGGCTACGGCTATTATCTCGCGACCATGCCGGAAGACCTCGACGAAGCCGTCAACCTGTTCCGCTCCTGGCTGATCCGCCGCTTCGCGGAAGGCCTGCCGCAGCCGGCGCCGGAGGCCGCACCGTGAAACCTTATGGGACCCTGCCCGTCATCCTGAGCCGCTGTCGAAGGCGGCCAGCGAAGCGCTCCCGGAGGCTCGCATGAGCGACGGGGGTATTGGCACCGAGGGTCGCGGCGGGGGCAGGCGCGGCCGCGCGGCCCGTAGCGTCGAGCGCGCGGCCGAAACCCGCGCCACCGTCCGTCGGCAACCCCGCCTGCCGTTCGCCCCCACCGACATCGTGTCGGCCGACGGGCTCGAAGCCGTGCACCAGGGCGCCCTGAAGGTGCTGGCCGACATCGGCATCGACGTGCTCCACGAGGGCGCGCGGGCGATCCTGAAGGAGGCCGGTGCCGACGTGGCGCCGCAAGGGCAGCGCGTCCGTTTCGATCCCGGCCTCGTCGAGTCGCGCCTCGGGCTCGCGCCGAAGCGCTTCACGCTCCACGCCCGCAACCCGGCGCGCGACCTCGTCATCGGGGACGGCCACGTGGCCTTCTGTTCGGTCGCCTCGACGCCGAACAGCTTCGACCGCGACGGCGGCCGCCGGCCCGGCAACCACCACGATTTCCAGAACTTCATCCGCCTCGGGCAGACGCTCGACGCCGTGCACCTGTGGGGCGGCTACCCGGTCGAGCCCGTCGACATCCACGCCTCCGTGCGCCACCTCGACGCCCTGTTCGACATGCTGACGCTGTCCGACAAGGCGATCCATGCCTACAGCCTCGGGCGCGGACGCAACCTCGACGCCTTCGAACTCGTGAAGCGTGCGCGCGGCATCGACGACGCCACGCTCGAGCGCGAGCCCTCCGTTTTCACGGTCATCAACTCGTCCTCGCCGCTGCGGCTCGACGCGCCGATGTGCGAAGGCATCATCCAGATGGCCCGGCGCAACCAGGTGGTG
This sequence comes from uncultured Lichenihabitans sp., assembly GCA_964244255.1. GTDB lineage: Bacteria > Pseudomonadota > Alphaproteobacteria > Rhizobiales > Beijerinckiaceae > Lichenihabitans. The sequence continues at coordinate 37,975 of CAXTIC010000025.1, forward strand.
GTGCTGACGCCGTTCACGCTCGCGGGCGCGATGGCGCCGGTGACGATCGCGGGCGCGGTGACGCAGCAGAACGCCGAGGCGCTGGCCGGTCTCGTGCTGGCGCAAACCGTCAGGCCGGGTTCGCCCTTCGTCTACGGCGGCTTCACGTCGAACGTCGACATGAAGTCGGGCGCGCCCGCCTTCGGCACGCCGGAATACATGAAGGCGACGCTGCTCGGCGGCCAGTTGGCGCGCCGCTACGGCCTGCCCTACCGATCGTCGAACGCCAACGCGGCGAACAGCCTCGACGCCCAGGCGGCCTACGAAAGCGTGTTCTCGCTGTGGGCCGCCGTCATGGGCGGGGCCAACCTCGTCATGCACGGCGCCGGCTGGATGGAGGGCGGGCTTCAGGCCTCCTTCGAGAAGATGGTGCTCGACGCCGACCTCCTCGACATGGTGGCGGAGTTCCTGAAGCCCATCGCGATCGACGACGACGAGCTCGCGCTCGACGCGATGCGAGAGGTCGGCCCCGGGGGACACTTCTTCGGCTGCGCCCACACCCAGGCGCGTTACCGCACGGCCTTCTTCGCGCCGATGATCTCGGACTGGCGCAATTACGAAACCTGGCGGGAAGCCGGTTCCCCGACCGCCTACGACACCGCGCACCGCATCTATAGGGAAAAGCTCGCGGCCTACGAACCTCCCCCGATCGAACCCGAGCGCCTCGAAGCGCTGAAGGACTACGTCGCGCGCCGCAAGGCCGAGGGCGGGGTGAAGACGGATTTTTGAGCGCGGAGGGCGGGGTCTCGGGTTCGTCGTTCTCCGCCCTCGAAGCACCCGCGAAGCCAGGCGCGCGTTGCGCTATGCGGCGTCGAGGCGGTGCGCGTGCCGGCTCGAGAAGTTTCGGCACAGGGCCTCGAAACATCGCGGATCGAAGGCCGACCCGACGTCCCCCGCCATGATGCCGAGCGCCGTCCCGACCGTCATGGCGTCGCGGTAGGGGCGACGCGCCGTCAAGGCGTCGAACACGTCGGCCACGGAAACGATGCGCGTGTCGAGGTCGATGGCCCCGCCCTTGAGACCCCGCGGGTAGCCGCCGCCGTCGAGCCTCTCGTGGTGGTCGCCCCCGACCCGCGCCGCGCCCGTGAAGGCCTCGATCCGGGACAGGATCGTGCGGCTGAAGGCCGGGTGCCTGCGCATGGAGGACCACTCGTCCGGGTCGAGCCTCCCCGGCTTGTCCAGGATCGTGTTGCTCACGCCGAGCTTGCCCACGTCGTGAAGCAGGGCCGCCCGCCGCAGCCGGGCGCGGCGTGGGCTCTCGATCCCGAGCGAGCCGGCGATGAGGTCGGTGTATCGCGCGACCCGCTCGCTGTGGCCGCACGTGTAGGGACTCTTCGAATCGATGATCTCGGCGAAGCCCTGGGCGATATCGTCCAGATATGTGTCGTCGACGGTGTACCCGCCTTGCGCCGGCTCCATCGCGTAAACCGTGCGTTCGATCTCGGGCGACGCCAGCATCGCCCAGAAATCCTCACGCTCCGCCACGCGCTCGAAGGCCGCGACCGCCCGCGGGTCGAACCAGGTGCCGCAGCGGAGCCTCGCCTCCTCGCGCGCCGCGCCTTTGCCCGCCGTGGTGCTGAAAACGTCGACGACCTGAGCCAGCAGCGCGATCCGCGACGGCAGGGGGATGCGCGCGCCGCCGAGTCCGAGCGGCATCCCGCCACCGTTCCAGTGCTCGTCGAGCGAAAGGATCGCGCCCGCGACGGCGTCCGAGAAGCGCAGCTTACGCGCGATGTCGGCGCCGCGCTGGCAGCGCGTTTCGATCAATTCGCGGGAGATTTCGCCGCCGTTCCGGAAGATGTTCACGAGGACGCGGAAGCGCTCGGCCAAAGGCGCCTGGAGCCCGGCGTGCGCCATCACGAAGCCCAGTAGGTGCCGCAGCGAACCGTCGACGAGCTTGTAGTCGTGCTTGAAGGTCAGATCGTCTGACAAGTACAACTGACAAATACGCGCCGCGTTGCTGCTACATCCAACATCCTTGAGTAATATTGTATAGTATACTTCCCAAAGTTGGCCGGCATCGAGGCCCAATTCCTGCCCAATATTCAAGCCGATCCAGCATGAACGGAGGCAATGGCCGGCAGGCTGGCCCTCCGTCAAATCGAGGGCGTAGCTCAGCGCTCCCAGGATTTCGGACAGGCGGACGCGCTCGGACCCAGGTCGACCTGTACTTTCGACAACGGCATTGTGAAGCATTGCGAGATCCGCTGCCGAGCCCATCCGGCGGGACGCCGGGCAGACCCCATCACGCCGACGCAAGCAGGAGTTGGGGGCCTCTCAGGATGGCACACGCGAGCTTATCGGAGCGCAAAGACGGGGAGGACGCTCGCTCGCCGTGACTTGATCTTCCCGAGATGGTTCACCCTTCGTGAAGACCCGAAGGAAATGCCCCTACCGGGACAAGCTCGCCGCCTGCGCCGACGCCGATCGAGCCCGAGCGCCTCGAGGCGCCCGAGGACTACGTCGCCCGCCGCGAACCCGAGGGTGGGGTCAGGACGAACTCCTGAGCCGGAGGGGACGGGGTGTCGCCGTGCCGCGTTCGATGATTGCGCGTCAAGACGGCGACCGATGGCCTGCCGAACCGAGCGCTTCGGCTTCGACGCGCTCGATCCATGCGCCTTTGCAGTCGCCGTAGGCGTGCGTATCATCGGGATGCAGCGCTTGGCACCGCATCTTCTCGCGCTCGTAGGCACGCGCGATCTCAGGATGCGCCCGCAGATGATCCCGGAATGCGAGGTGGCGGGTGATCTCGGGCGAACCTTGTGCATAGCAGTGAAGCTGGACGAGCCGGCGCCCCGTGACAGGGTCGGACTTCGAACAATAGCGCCGGCCAGGAAGGCCATGCTCTCCCCACCATTCGTAGCCCAGCGACTCGACTTCGCCCCTGCGGTCGTCCAGCTCTGCCAGGGTGGTCGCAACCGGCATGAGGTCGAGGACGGGCTTGGCGTGAATGGCGGGAACGGCAGTTGATCCGACGTGATGAACGTTCACCAGGCAGGACCCCAACGCCGCCGCGAGCGCCCTACGTTCATCCTCCGCTTCGGCGGCCCATCGAGGGTCGTGAGGGCGCAACTCGACCTTGAACGGAGGGGGCATCGACACGCTCCGGCAATGCAGGCAACCCGCCGCTATTCCGCCGCGCGGGGCATCAGTTCCCGCGGCTGCCGGGGACCGATCAGGTCGGGGACCGCCGCGGCCGGCTCGGCCGCCCGGCCGCGGCCGTGGTCGCGCGCGACCAGCGTGTAGACGGCGGGCGTCACGAACAGCGTGAACAGCGTGCCGATCGTCATGCCGGCCGCGATCACGACGCCGATCGAGAAGCGGCTCTGCGCCCCCGCCCCGCTGGCGATGATCAGCGGGATCATGGAAACCACCATGGCGGCCGTCGTCATGAGGATGGGCCGCAGCCGCACGCCCGCCGCGTGCTCGATGGCGGCGCGCCGCGACAGCCCCTCATCCTGCATCCGGTTGGCGAATTCCACCATTAGGATGCCGTGCTTCGAGATCAGCCCGATCAAGGTCACGAGCCCGATCTGCGTGTAGATGTTGATGGAGGTGATCTGCAGCACGCTGCCGATGTTCAACGGCAGCAGGGCGCCGAACATCGAGGTCGGCAAGGCGATCAGGATGACGAACGGGTCCCTGAAGCTTTCGAACTGCGCCGCCAGCACCAGGAAGATGACGATCAGCGCGAACACGAAGGTGACGACGAGGGCCGAGCCCTCCTGCTCGTATTGCCGGCTGTCGCCGGCGAAGTCGTAGGTGTAGCCGCCGGGGAATATGTCCGCCGACTTGGCCTTGAGGAAGTCGAGCGCGTCGCCGAGCGTTCGGCCCGGGAACGGCACGCCCTGGAGCGTCGCCGAGCTCAGCTGCTGGAAATTGTTGAGCGCGTTCGGCTGCACGGATTGCGACACGGTGGCGAACGAGGACATCGGCACGAGTTCGCCCGAGGCGCTGCGCACCTGATAGCGCAAGATCCAGTCGGTGCTCGTGCGGAACTCGCGCGGCACCTGGGGGATGACCTCGTAGGAGCGGCCGAACAGGTTGAACCGGTTGACGTAATTGCCGCCGAGCAGGGTCGCCAAGGCCGAGCCGATGTCCTGCATGGCGACGCCGAGCCGGTTGGCCTTGAGCGCGTTGATCTTCACCTCGACCTGCGGGGTGTCGAACCGCAGGTCGGTGTCGGTGAAGATGAACAGACCGCTCGCGTCGGCCTCCTTCTTGAGCTGCGCCACCACGTCGGCGAGCTGGCGGTAGTCGCCGGTCGTGCGGACGACGAACTGCATGGGCGGTCCGCCGGTCGAGCCCGGCAAGGGCGGCGGCGAGAAGGCGAACACCTTCGCGCCCGTGATGGTCGCGAATTTCGGCTGCAGTTCGCCGAGGATCTGCTTCTGGTTGCGGGTGCGCTGGTCCCATGGCTTGAACAGCAGGCCCGCGAAGCCTTGGGAAACGCCCTGGGAGCCGTTGATGGCGAACACGTGCGCGCGTTCCGGCACCGTTTCCATGACCTTGTTCAGGCCGGTGGTCGTGCTCTCGGTATAGTCGAGGTTCGCGTATTGCGGGCTCTTGGTGATCGCGATCAAGATGCCCTGGTCTTCCTCGGGCGCGAGTTCCTTGGGCGTCGAGACGTAAAGGATTCCGGTCAGCACGACGGTGCCGCCGAGGATCAGCAGCGTCAAGGCCCGGAAGTTCAACGTGCGGTGCAGGCGCCGCTCGTAGCGGCGGCGAAGCCCCTCGAACATCCGGTCGAGGAAGCGCACGAAACCGCCCTGGCCGGTTTCGCGCTTGAGCAGGCGCGAGCACATCATCGGCGACAAGGTCAGCGCGATGACGCCCGACACGACGACCGAGCCCGCGAGCGTGAAGGCGAACTCGCGGAACAGCGCGCCGGTGACGCCAGACACGAAGCCGATCGGTGCGTAAACGGCCGCCAAGGTGATCGTCATGGACACCACCGGGCCGGCGATCTCGCGCGCCCCGACCGTCGCGGCGTCGAAGGGCGTCATCCCCTCCTCGATATGGCGGTAGATGTTCTCGACGACGACGATCGCGTCGTCGACCACGAGCCCGATGGCGAGCACCAGCGCCAGCAGGGTGAGCAGGTTGATGGAATAGCCGAGCGCCAGCAGGAAGATCATCACGCCGACGAGCGACAGCGGGATCGTCACGATCGGGATCAGGGTCGACCGGAGGTTGCCGAGGAACAGGAAGATCACGGCCACGACGATGAGGCCGGCCTCGCCGAGGGTCTTGGCGACTTCCGCGATCGAGGCGCGGATGAACTCGGTCGAGTCGTACGCGATGGCGGCGTTGAGCCCGGGCGGCAGCTGCGCCACGAGGTCCGGGAACGCGGCCTTGACGTTCTCGATCACCGTCAGCGGGTTCGCCGTCGGTGTCGCGTAGATGCCGACGAACACCGCCTTCAGCCCGTCGAACACGGCCGACGCGTCGACCGATTCCGGGCCGAGCTCGATGCGGGCGATATCGCCGAGGCGCGTGACGGCGTCGCCACGCGTGAAGATCGAGAGCTGCCCGAAGGCCTTGGCGCTGTCGAGCGAGGTCTCGGCGTTGATCGAGGTCTGGACGTAGTCGCCCTTGATCTGCCCCGCCGCGGAAATGAAGTTGTTGGCGACGAGCGCGTTGCGCACGTCGGTCGGCGTCACGCCGCGCGCCGCCATGCGGTTCGGATCGAGCCAGATGCGCATGGCGAAGGTCTGGCCGCCGAGGATCTGCGCGTTGGCGACCCCGTCGGTCGTCTGCAGCTTGGGCTGCACCACGCGGGTCAGGTAATCCGTGATCTGCGCCGAGTCGAGCTTGTCCGAATTGAACGACAGGTACATCAGCGCGATGCCCTGGCCGGTCTGCTTGACCACGATGGGGTCGTTGGCCTCGCGCGGCAGCACGCCCCGCACCTGGTTGACCTTCGACAGCACGTCGGCCACCGCGCGGTCGGGATTGGCGTTGAGGCGCAGGTTCAGCGTGATCGTCGAGGCGTTCTGCTGCGAGTTCGACACCAGCGTGTCGATCCCCTCCGTGCTCGCCACCGCCTGTTCGAGCGGGGTGGTGATGAACCCCTTGATCAGGTCGGCGTTGGCGCCCGGATAGGTCGTCGTGATGGTGATGTTGGTCGACGACAGTTCGGGATACTGCCGGATCGGCAGCTTGGTGAAGGCCATGAAGCCGACGAGCAGGATCAGCAGACTGACGACGCTCGCCAGCACCGGCCGCCGGATGAAGATGTCGGTGAACATGGGCGGCCCCGACTACTGGCTCGGCAGGACCGGGCGCGGCTCGAGCCCCGCCGACCGGTCGATGCGGACATGGGCGTCGGGCGTGAGCTTGATCTGGCCTTCGGTGATCACGAGTTCGCCGGCCTTCAAGCCTTCGAGCACGGCGATGCGGTCGCCCCGAACCTCGCCGGTGCGCACGAAGCGGCGCTGGGCGATGAAATCCTCGCCCTCGGGCGCCGCGGCCTGCGCCGCGCCCGGACCGCCGGGCGCCGCCGGCGCTGGAACCGCCACGTAGAGACTGTCGCCATAGAGGGAATACGTCACCCCCGTCCGCGGCACGGTCACCACGTCGCGCGCGGCGCCGGACAGGACCGCGACGTTGGCGAACATGCCCGGCAGGAGCCGCTTGTCCGCGTTGGGGAGTTCGGCGCGCACCAGGACGGAGCGGGAATCCTGCGAGACGCGGTTGTCAATCGACTTCACCTGGCCGTTGAACACCGTGCCGGGGTAGCCGTCCACACGAATTTCCACGGCGACGCCCGGCTTCAGCGAGGACAGCTGCTGCTCGGTCACGGGGAAGTCGACGTAGATCGGGTCGAGCTGCGTCAGGGTGACGAGCGCGGTGCCGGGCGACAGGTACTGGCCGATGTCGACCTTGCGCAGCCCGAGCCGGCCGGCGAAGGGGGCGGCCACGTTCTTCTGTGCGATCACGGCCCGCGCGCGGTCGACGCTGGCCGCCGCGGTGTCGCGGGCCGCCTGAGCCTGGTCGACGGTCGCCTTGGCGGTGTTGCCTCCGGCGATCAACTGCTGCTGACGCGTCAGCGACGCGTCGGCGTTCTTCATCTGGGCCAAGCCCGACTTCAGATCCGCCTGTTCGGTCGAGTCGTCGATCTCGATCAGCGGCGCCCCCTTCGCCACCTCCTGCGACGAATCGAACCGGATGGCGCGGACGAGGCCGCCGACCTGGGGCGCGACGTCGATCCCCTGCACGGGCCTGAAGGTGCCGATGGCGCTGAAGCGCTGGACCCAAGTGTCGGGCCTGGCCTCCGCCACCGCGACGGTGGTGGGCGGCGGCGCATGCCCGCCGATGGCCGCCTTGATGATCTGCGGCTTGAGCGTGAAGTGGAAATAAGTGAGCCCGTAGGTGAGCCCACCGATCAACGCCAGGACCACGAGGAATATCGCCGCACGCTTCAACGCTCACCTCCTCGGGTTGGCGAGCCCCCGCGCCGCTCGACGCACGGCGGCACGCTGCGCGATTTGCGGCATTGAAAGCGGCAATTTTCCGTTCGCCCGCGCCTGTCGTATACGCGCGTATTGCGCCGCGCGCAAAACGGCGCCGGCATCCGGCGACGAACGGAGGGCCCCTTGAACGCATCGATAGCCGCCGACCGGCAGCCGACGATCCCCGACCTCCAAGGCAAGGCCATCCTGGTGACGGGCGCCTCGACCGGCATCGGCGCCGCGGTCGCCCGCGCCCTGGCACGGCAGGGTGCCGCGGTCGCGATCCACTACCATCGCAGCGCGGCGGCGGCGGAGGGCCTGGCGCGCGGGATCGAAGACGCCGGCCTCGGCAAAGCCGTGCTGGTCGCGGGCGACGTGTCCGAGGCGGGCGCCACGGAGCGGGTCGTCGGGGAAGCGGCCACCAAGCTCGGGCGGCTCGACGGCGTCATCAACAACGCGGGCGGCATGCTCGGCCGGGTGCCGCTCGCGGACATCACGGATGACCATTACGCGCGCGTGATGGATCTCAACGCCCGCTCGGTGCTGGCCGCCGCACGCGCTTCGGTGCCCCACCTCAAAGCCACGCGGGGCTTCATCATCAACACGAGCTCCATCGCGGCGCGCAACGGCGGCGGCCCGGGCTCCTCGCTCTACGCGGCCTCGAAGGCCTTCGTGTCGAACATCACCCGCGGTCACGCCAAGGAGCTGATCCAATGGGGCATCCGCGTCAACGCGGTGTCCCCCGGCGTGATCGCCACCCCGTTCCACGAGCGCTACTCGACCGCGGAACAGCTCGAAACGCAGCGCAAGACCATCCCCATGGAACGGCTCGGCACGGCGGAGGATTGCGTGGGCGCCTACCTGTTCCTGGCTTCGGAGGGCCTGTCGGGCTTCATCACCGGGCAGGTGATCGAGGTCAACGGCGGCCAGCTCATGCCGTAGGTGGCCAAGGCCGCCGACATGCTTCGCCTGACAGGCGCGGAAGAAATCATATCGCCGCAGCAGTCGACGCGACACGACGTTCCTTACATGTGAATGGCCCGCCCAGCCACCGCCATGGCGGCTTCCTTGACGGCTTCGGACATGGTCGGGTGGGCGTGGCAGGTGCGGGCCAGGTCCTCGGCCGAGCCGCCGAACTCCATCAGCACGGAGGCTTCCTGGATCAATTCGCCCGCCACCGAGGCGATGATGTGCACGCCGAGCACCCGGTCGGTATCGGCGTGGGCCAGTACCTTCACGAACCCGTCGGTGTGGCGGGTGGCGCGGGCGCGCCCATTGGCCGTGTAAGGGAAGCGCCCCACCCGGTAGGGCACGCCGGCCGCCTTCAGTTCCTCCTCGCTTTGCCCCACCGCCGCGACTTCCGGCATCGTATAGATCACGGTCGGGATCACGCCGTAGTTCACGTGGCCCGCCTGCCCGGCCAGGATCTCGGCCAGCGCGATGCCCTCGTCCTCGGCCTTGTGGGCGAGCATCGGCCCACGCACGACGTCGCCGATGGCGAAGAGTCCGGGCACGTTGGTCTGGAAACGGTCGTCGATGACGACGCGGCCGCGGTCGAGCGCCACGCCCGCCGCCGCGAGCCCGAGCTCGTCCGTATAGGGCCGCCGGCCGGTGGCGACGAGCACCACGTCGGCGTCGAGCGTCCGGGCGTCGCCGCCCGCCACGGGCGCGAACGTGACGGTCGCGCCGCCGCCGTCCCGCGCCGCGGCCGCCGACACCTTCTGACCGAGGTGGAAGGTGAAGCCCTGCTTGCCGAGCAGGCGCTGGAACGTCTTCGCCACCTCGGCGTCGAGGCCGGGCAGGATGCGGTCGAGGTATTCGACGACCGTCACCTCGGCGCCGAGCCGGTGCCACACGGAGCCGAGTTCGAGGCCGATCACGCCCGCGCCGATCACCAGCAACCGCTTCGGCACGCCGGGAAGGAACAGCGCCCCGGTGGACGACACGATCGTCGTCTCGTCGATCGCGATGCCCGGCAGCGTCGCCGCCTCCGAGCCGGTCGCGATCACGATCGCCTTCGTGTCGAGCGTCTCGACGCCGCCGTCGTCCTTGCGGACCGCGACCTTCCCCGGCCCGGCGATGAATGCGGTGCCGTGGTAGGGGTCGATCCTGTTCTTCTTGAACAGGTAGCCGACGCCATCGACGTTGGCCGTGACCGTGTCGTCCCGATGTTTCGCCATGGCGGGCCAATCCAGCCTCGGGGGCTCGGTCACGATGCCGAGCTTGGCGAACTCGTGCCCCGCCGCCTCGAACATCTCGGTCGCGTAGAGCAGCGCCTTCGACGGGATGCAGCCGACGTTGAGGCACGTGCCCCCCTGCGTGGCGCGCTTCTCCACGACGGCGGTCTTCAAGCCGAGCTGCGCCGCCCGGATGGCGCACACGTAGCCCCCGGGACCGGTGCCGATCACGACGACATCATAGGTCATGGAACGCGCCCCATCGTTGTTCGGAAAGAAGATAGGCGGCCGCCAAGTGTTTCATCGGGCCCCACACCGTCGTCCTTCGACTTGGCGGCTTCGACTTGGCGGCTTCGACTTGACGGCAGTCGCGGCTTCGGCGGCCCGGGCGCCGCTCCGCCTCATTGCCGAGCGGAGCCGGCCCTGGCTCCCGGGGGCGGAGCCCGTTCGAGAAGCGGGCGTGGCGACGTACCGGCGGACGGGATCAAGGCGCGTGAACGTCCGGCGGGATCGCGTCCGGCGCGTAGAACTCCCCCGGATCGAAATCACGGTGCACGCCGCAGAACTCGCACGTGACGCCGATGCGCCCCTCCGGCCCGACCATGTCGCGGCGCTCCGCGGCCGTGAAGCTGCGCAGCATGCCGGCGATGCGCTCGCGCGAACACCGGCACGCGTCGCGCAGCGCCTGCGGCGCGAAAACCGTGACGCCGCGTTCGTGGAACAGGCGCAGGAGCAGGCGCTCGCTCGACAGGGTGGGGTCGACGAGCTCGTGGTCCTCGACCGTGCCGGCCAAGGCCTTGGCCTCGGCCCAGGCATCGTCCTCCTTGAAGTCCGGTGCATAGCCCGCGGGGGCGTCCCCGGGAGCGAGGTCGGCCAGGCGGCGTCGGTCTTCCGACTCGGGCAGGAACTGCACCAGCACGCCGCCGGCGCGCCAATGGGCGCCCTCGCCCGTGACGTTCTGCGCGACGGCCAGCCGCACGAGGGTCGGGATCTGTTCGGACTGGGTGAAATACTGGTGCGCCGCGGCCTCGAGCCCCTGCCCTTCGAGCGGCACCACGCCCTGGTAGCGCGACATGTCGCCCCCCGGGTCGATGGTGAGCGCGAGGTGGCCCTTGCCGAGCAGCTCGGAGGGCCCGAGCTTGTCGGCCGCTTCCTCGAGCCGCGCGGCGTCGAAACGCGCGAAGGCCCGCAGCCGGTCGGGCGCGTCGAGGTCGACGACGAGCATGTCGACGACGCCGTCGGTGCGCGCCTGCATCTGGAAGCGGCCTTCGGTCTTCAGGACGGAGCCGAGCAGCGCCGTCAACGTCGCGGCTTCGCCCACGAGCCGCGAGACGGCGTCGGGGTATTTGTGCCGCTCCAGGATGCGGTCGACGGCGGGGCCGAGGCGCACCAGACGACCACGAACGTCGAGCGGCGTCACCGCGAAAGGAAGCACGAGGTCGTCGACGGCCTGGTCCGACACGAGGCGCTCGGCGGGCCCGGCGCTCATGACGGCATCGCCCCGAAGCACCACGCCAGGATGCCCTTCTGGGCGTGAAGGCGGTTCTCCGCCTCGTCGAACACCACCGATTGGGGGCCGTCGATCACCTCGTCGGTCACTTCCTCGCCGCGGTGCGCGGGCAGGCAATGCATGAACACGGCGTCCTTCCCCGCGGCTCCCATGAGCCGCCCGTTGACCTGGTAGGGCGCGAGCAGGTTGTGCCGCGGTCCGGCTTCCTCGAAGCCCATGGACACCCAGCAGTCCGACACCACGGCATCGGCACCACGCACCGCTTCAAATGGGTCCTCCATCACCTGAACGCCAGCCCCGTGGGACCGCGCCCATGCGAGCACGTCGGGCGCCGGGCGAAGCTCGGCCGGGGTCGCCACCGCCAACCGGAACTCGAACCGTGCGGCCGCGTGGACCCAGCTCGTCAGCACGTTGTTGCTGTCGCCGCTCCAGGCGACCTTGCGGCCGCCGATCGGACCGCGGTGCTCCTCGAACGTCATCACGTCGGCCATCACCTGGCAGGGGTGGGACGCCTTGGTCAGGCCGTTGATGACCGGCACGGTGGCGTGACGGGCAAGCTCCGCGACCGTGTCGCGTTCGAGCGTGCGGATCACGATGGCGTCGACGTAGCGCGACAGGACGCGCGCGGTGTCGGCCAGGGTTTCGCCGCGGCCGAGCTGCATCTCGGTGCCCGTCAGCATCATCGTCTCGCCGCCGAGCTGGCGCATGGCGACGTCGAAGGACACGCGCGTGCGCGTCGACGGCTGGTCGAAGATCATCGCCAGCATCCTGCCCGCCAACGGCTTGGCATCGACGCCCTCGCCCGTCTTCCGCTCGCGCTTCATGCGCGCCGAAGCTCCGAGGATCGCGCGCAATTCGTGGGCGGGCACGTCGCTGAGATCGAGGAAATGGCGCGGCGGCGGCGTGCGCCTCATGCGGCGCCTTTTTCCATGGGACGAAGCACCGCTTCGAGGTCGGCGCAGGCCGCGCCGATCCTGCGGACGGCTTCGCCGATCTCCGCGTCGGTGACCACGAGGGGGGGCAGCAGGCGAACAACGTTGTCGCCGGCCGCGATCGCGAGGAGATGGTGCTCGCGGAGCGCCGCGACGAGGTTGCCGTTCGGCACCACGGCGCGCAGGCCCATCATCAGGCCTTCGCCACGGATCTCCGCGATCACGTCGGGGTGCCGGTCCCGAAGCTCGGCCAACCGCTGCTTCAGGAGGAGGCCGGCCCCCTTCACCCGGTCGAGGAAGCCCGGCGCCAGCACCACGTCGAGAACCGCGTTGCCGACGCTCATCGCCAGCGGGTTGCCGCCGAAGGTGGTGCCGTGCGTGCCCACCGTCATGCCCTTGGCGGCTTCGGCGGTCGCGAGGCAGGCCCCGAGCGGAAAACCGCCGCCGATCCCCTTGGCGATAGCCATGATGTCTGGCACGATACCGGTGCCCTGGTGGGCGAAGAAACGGCCGGTGCGGCCGACGCCACTCTGGACTTCGTCGAAGACGAGCAGCAGGTTCCGGGCGTCGCACGCCTCGCGCAAGTGGCGCAGGAACCCGTGTTCGGCGACCCGGATGCCACCCTCGCCCTGAATCGGCTCGACCAGGATCGCGGCGGTTTCCGGCCCGAGCGCCGCGTCGAGCGCCGCCCGGTCGCCGAAGGGAACCTGGTCGAACCCGTCGACGACGGGGCCGAACCCGTCGAGATACTTCTTCTGGCCCCCGGCCGCGATCGTCGCGAGGGTGCGCCCGTGGAAGGCCCCTTCGAAGGTGACGATCCGAAACCGTTCGGGCCGGCCGCAGGCCGATTGGTATTTGCGCGCCATCTTGATGGCGGCCTCGTTGGCCTCGGCGCCGGAATTGGTGAAGAACACCACGTCGGCGAAGGTGGCGTCGACCAGCCGTTGCGCCAGCCGCTCGCCCTCGGGGATGCGGTAGAGGTTCGACGTATGCCAGAGTTTGGCGCCCTGTTCGGCGAGCGCGGCCACGAGATGCGGGTGCGAATAGCCGAGCGACGCGACCGCGATGCCGGCGCCGAAATCGAGGTAGCGCTCGCCGTCGGTCGTGGTGAGCCAGGCACCCTCACCGCGCTCGAAGCTGAGTTCGACCCGGTTGTAGGTCGGCAGGATCGGCGAAGACCCGGGCATGGCAGTCCCCAACGTTCGCGCGCCGCGCCGCAGGACAGGAAGCGGACGGCGGATGATGCGGCCCCGGCTTACGGGTCTTTGAGCGGAAAGCACGCCGACGATCGCTTGAACCGGCGCGGGAGCCGCGGCCCACGTCCCCGGCGCCCCGGCCTCGCCGTTCGGCGTTCCTAACGGCTGCTTGTGGCCAGGTCAAATGGCGCACCGCGCCGCGTCCGCGGCGCGCCGGCGCGATGTTTCGACCGCAGCAACCTGGGGAAAAACTTATTTGCTTGACCACGACTCTTGCACCTGATTCCTTGGGCCGTGTAGTTTCCTTGGGTCGGAAACGACGCAAGCGGCCAGTCCCCGGTAGTGTAGAGCGGCGTGCCGTCGGATTCTGCGGGATTCGATGCGTCTTGTCTTGCATGAAAACTTATTGATCGGAGAGGCCATGTCCTGGACGGATGAGCGCGTCGCGCGTCTTAGTAGGCTCTGGCTGGAAGGGCGTACGGCGAGCCAGATCGCCAACGAGCTCGGCGAGGGTGTTTCGCGAAACGCGGTGATCGGCAAGGTCCACCGCCTGGGTCTCGGAGGACGCACGGTCAAGTCCGCCGGCGACGCGTCGAGCCTGGCGGAAGGCGGCGCGCACGCCGGTTCGAAGGCGCCGACGCAGCACGTTCCCGCGCCGCCCGCCCCGCAGCCGGCGCCGATCGCTCAAGCGCTCGGCGCGATCCTGCCGCTCGCCGATCGCGTCACCATCCTGGATCTGCGGGAATCGATGTGCCGTTGGCCGCTCGGCGACCCGACGAGCGCCGAGTTTCGCTTTTGCGGCTGCCGTGCCATCCAGGGCTCCCCCTACTGCACCGCTCACACGAGGGTCGCTTTCCAGCCGGTCGCCGACCGACGGCGGGTGGAACGTTTCGCCCGCCTGGCCTGACATCGGCCGACAGGCCGCCCCTCATGCGGCGGACGACGGGACGGGGCGCGGGCAAGGGCTCGATGCGGGCGGCGCGTGAGGCCACATGGATCCAGGCTCGCCGGCGGGACGAGCGGATGACAGGCTCCCGACATCGAGCCCGGTCACGCGCTTGACCATGGGGGAGCGGCTCACTATAGAACCGCTCTTCGAAGACAGGCCGTTCGCGCGCGGCTGGGGTTGCTCGCGCGGCTCCGGCCGCGTTTCCGTAGCGGCCGTCATCCCCAAGGATCACGCCTCATGTCCCGTCGTTGCGAACTGACCGGCAAGGCCGTGCAGGTCGGCCATCTCGTCAGCCATTCCAACCGCAAGACGAAGACGCGCTTCCTCCCGAACCTTTGTTCCGTCAGTCTCATGTCGGAAGCGCTGAACCGCACCGTGAGGCTGCGTATCGCCGCCGCGGCGCTCCGCTCGGTCGAACATCGCGGCGGCCTCGACGCCTTTCTGGTGAAGGCCAAGACCGATGGCCTGTCGACGCGTGCGCGCGTGCTCAAGCGCGAGATCGAGAAGAAGCAGGCCGAGGCGCCGAAGGCGGCCTGAACGGGCACGACAGCCTGCCTTGGGCGCTCGATCGTCGGTAGAAGCGTCCCGGCATCGGCGATCTGATCGAGGCGTGCGGCCCGCACGCATCCGCGAGCCCGACGGGAGGAAGCCAGCGCAAGCGTCCCTCATGGGCGCGGCGTGGGACCAGACGGGCGGCATCCCAGGTCCCGCCGTCAACCGGCAAACCCCCGGCACGTGAAACCGGCGTTCCGCCCCGACATCGAGGGTCTGCGGGGGCTGGCCGTTCTCGCCGTCGTCATGTTCCACTACGGGATTCCACCGCTTTCGGGCGGCTTCGTCGGCGTCGACGTCTTCTTCGTCATTTCCGGGTACCTCATCGCCGCCATCGCGGCGGCCGAAGGCGAGGCGGGCCGCTTTTCGGTCGCGGTCTTCTATGGGCGCCGCTTGCGCCGCATCCTGCCGGCTCTGCTGGTGCTCCTCGCGTTCTGCAGCCTCGCGAGCCTGTTCGTGTTCCTGCCGAACGACCTCCGGCTGGTCGGATCGAGCGTCGCCGCCGCGGCCCTGTTCACCTCGAACGTGTTCTTCCTCTCGCTGGCGAAGGACTATTTCGCCGCCGACAACCTGACGCAGCAGCCGTTGCTTCACACGTGGTCGCTCGGTGTCGAGGCGCAGTTCTACCTTGTCTTTCCGCTGCTCCTGGTCGCGAGCCGACGCTTCGGCCTGTCCCCCAGGACGGCGGTCGCCGTGCTTCTCGCGCTATCGCTAGCCGGCAGCGTCTGGGGCGCCGCTTACGCGCCGGGGGCGACGTTCTACCTGCTGCCGGCGCGAGCCTGGGAACCGCTGCTCGGCGCGGCGCTCGCGTTGGGCGCCGTCCGCCTGCCGGTCCTTCCTGGCGCCGCCGGGGCGGCCGGAGGGCTCGGGCTGGCGCTGATCCTGATCGCCGCCCTCGCGTTCGACCGCACGACGCCATTCCCCGGGGCCGCGGCGCTGCTGCCCTGCGTGGGCGCGGCGCTGGTGATCGCGTCGGGCGAGAAGGGGGGACAAGGGCGCGCGCTCGCGGGCGTGCTCGGCGCCGCGCCTTTGGCCTTCGTCGGACGCATCTCGTATTCGCTCTATCTCTGGCATTGGCCGCTGCTGGTCCTGGCCGGATACGGCAGCGCGGACGGCCTCGGCCCGGGAACGCGCGTCGCCCTCTTGGCGGGAACGATGGCTATCGCCGTCCTGTCCTGGCGCTTCGTCGAGCGGCCGTTCATCGCCCGCACGCTGCTGCCGAGTGGTCGCGGCCTCGCCGCGGGGGCGCTCGTCGCAACCGTCGTGCTGGCGTCGGGCGGCCTGGCCGTCGCGCTCGTCGGCCGCGGGGTGCTGCCGTTCGCGCGGCTTCCCCCGGAGGTCCTCGCCCTCGCGGCAGGTGAGTTCGACCGGCTCGAAGGCGAATGCCGTCCCTCCGACGCCGATGCCGCGACCGGTCTGCCGTGCCGCTTCGGCGCGCCCGGCGCGGCCCCGACCGTCGTCCTGTGGGGCAATTCCTACGCGCGCATGTGGCTCCCGGCGCTTGACGCGGACGGCGCGCGCGCCGGCGTCGCCGGCGTGTCGCTCGTGCGCAGCAAGTGCCCGCCCCTTCTCGACACCGAGATCGGCGACGCTCCCGATTGCCGGGGGTTCAACGGCGAGGCCCTCGCCTTCATCGGCACCCGTCCCGCGGTCACGACCGTGGTGTTGGGCGCGAATTGGTTCGCGTTCGACGACCGGCTGGCGGAGACGCTGGACCGGACGCTCGCGGCCCTTGCCCGAGGGGGCAAGAAAATCGTCGTCGTCCTGGCGCCGCCGCAGGCGGCCTATTCCGTCCCGCGGACACTCGCGCTCGCGGCGCTGCGCCATGTGCCCGCCCCGCCGCCGATCCTCGAATCCGACGCCCGGGCGGCGCAGCGCCGGTCGACCGAGGCCATCGAGGCCCTGCGCCAACGCTACGGCTTCGCGGTGATCGACCCCGCCACGACCCTGTGCGACGGACACGTCTGCGCCGTCGCGCAAAACGGGCGACCGCTCTTCTCGGATGCCGGCCACGTGACCCGCTCCACCGCAGCGGCCGCGACGGCGCTGTTCGAACCGGTGTTCCGGCCCTAAGGAAGCATCGACGATTTACCGCTTCGCTTCTGGTCGCTTCGGTTTGACAG
>CAXTIC010000026.1:0-53090 GCA_964244255.1 uncultured Lichenihabitans sp.
GGCCGCACCACGCCGTGCTCCATCGCGACCACGCGATCGCCGATCTCGAGCGCCTCCTCGGTGTCGTTGACGAACACGATCGTGGCGCGGTCCCGGGCCTCGCGGCGGATGGACCGCACGAGGTCGGCCCGCGCCCCGACGTCGACGCCCTGGAACGGCTCGTCGAGCAGGAGCAGGCGGGCCGGCTCCGCGTACCAGCGGGCGAGTACCACCTTCTGCTGGTTCCCGCCCGACAGGGCGGTCAGCCGGTCGCCCGGGCCGCGCGCCTTGATGCCGAAGGCCGTGATCGCGTCGCCGCCGGCGCGCGCCTCGCGGTTCCGGTCGACGAGCCCGGCGCGGGACCAGGCCGGCAGGAACGGGAAGCCGATCGTGCCGGCGATGGAGGCCCACGGCACGCTCGCGGGGAAGAAGGAACTGCGCCAGCGGTCCTCGCCGGCGTGGAACACGCCGCGTCGGATGGCCCCGGCCGGGTCGCGGGGCGCCCAAGGCGCCCCGTCGAGTTCCATCGTGCCCGACGAAAGCGCCCACCGGCCGAAGATCGCGCCCGCCAGCGAGGTCTTTCCGGCGCCGACCGGTCCCGTCACGGCCAGCACCTCGCCCTCGTGGGCTTCGAGATCGAATTCGGCTTCGCTGCGCCTGAGGCGCGCGCCGACGATGCGGAGCACGGGCCGCCCCCCCGGCGCACCCTCGCGTCGGGGCCTGACGCCCGCGAGGGCCCGGCCCACCATGGTCCCGATCGCCGCGTCGAAGTCGATCGGGCGGGCGTAGGATCCCGCCACCTGTCCGTCGCGCAGCACGACGCAGCGGTCGGCGAGGCGGCGCAGGTCGCCCGTCTTGTGGGAGATGTAGACGATGCCGACGCCCCGGCGCCGCAGCTTGTCGATCACGCCGAACAACCGCCCCGACTCGGCCGAGGACAGGCTGGCGGTCGGCTCGTCGAACAGGATCACCTTCGGGTCTTGCGCGACCGCGCGGGCGATCGCCACGAGCTGGCGGTCGGCGATCGACAGGGTTCCGAGCTTGTGGTCCAGATCCCCCCTCAAGCCGACGGCATCCGCCATGGCTTGGGCGCGGGAGCGCAGGCCCGCCCGGCGCAGGAGGATCGGTTCCCGCCCCGAGCAGAGATCGTCGAGCAGGAGATTGTCGGCGACCGAAAGCCCGGCCACGCCGACATCGGCGATCGACTGATGCACGGCGACGATCCCCTCGGACCGCGCCTCGGCGGGAGAGCGGGGCGCGATGGCGCGCCCGTCGAGCAGGATCGCGCCGGCATCCGCGCGCTCGACGCCGCAGAGGATTTTCGCGAGCGTCGACTTGCCGGCCCCGTTGGCCCCCATCAGCCCCAGGACCTCGCCACGACGCAGGTCGAGGTCGACCCCCAGCAAGGCGCGGGTCGGCCCATAAGCCTTGGCGACGCCGCGCATCGCCAAGGCGGGAACCGCGTTATCCGGGACGGCTTCGTTCATGACCCTGTTCCGACATGCGGAGGACGAAGCACGAGACTAGGGCGGACGATGCGTGTTGTCTAGTGCGTTTATATATGTATGAGACATTGCCCTGGAGCTGCATCGCAGCCCGACGACGCGGTCGGGGACCGGAACACGCCGGCCTCCCTTTGGAGAAAGGCTCCGCCATGAGGGGTTCGGGATGCGAAGCCGAGATCATCACCAGCGACGAGGGTCTGCATCGGCTTCTTCCGGAATGGTGGGGGCTGTGGAGCCGGCTCGGGAACGCCACGCCGTTCGGCTCCCCGGCCTGGCTGCTGCCGTGGTGGCGAACCTTCCGTCCGGGGCCGATGCTCACGGTGGCGGTGCGCCACCATGGGCGTCTGGTCGGCCTGGCGCCGTCCTACGTCGAACAGAATCCGCTCGGGCGACGGCTGCTGCCGGTCGGCATCGGGGTCAGCGACTACCTCGATGTCCTGATCGACCCTGTGGTGGCGGGCGTCGGCGAGGCGCTGGTGGGCGAAACGCTCCGGCACGCCGACCGGTGGGACAGTTGGGAACTCGAGGAACTCTCCCCCGGTGCCGCAGCGCTCGACCTCGCGATCGAGGGGGCGGGCGTCCGCTCGCGCCCGCAATCTCCCTGCCCGGTCCTGTCGCTGCCCACCGTGGCGGGCTGGCCCCGATCCCGGGCGGGGCGGCG
The DNA here is from genome assembly GCA_964244255.1 of uncultured Lichenihabitans sp. Classification (GTDB taxonomy): domain Bacteria; phylum Pseudomonadota; class Alphaproteobacteria; order Rhizobiales; family Beijerinckiaceae; genus Lichenihabitans. Next base: position 2,146 of record CAXTIC010000026.1, read on the forward strand.
CTGGCGCCGTGCGTGGAACCGCGTCGAACGCTTTTCCCGCGTCGCGGTCTTGGCGGCCGACGCGGGGAACGTCCACGCCCTGCTCGACTGGCTGATCGCGCTGCACGCCCGGCGCTGGACCAGGGCCGGCCAAAGCGGCGTCCTCGCCGATCCGGCCGTGCAGGCGTTCCACCGCGAGGCCGCGCCGCGGCTGCTCGACGCGGGACTTCTGCAGCTGTTCGGGCTCGCGGTCGAGGGGCAGACCGTCGGGGCCTATTACGGGTTCCTGCACGGGCAGCGTGCCTACGGTTACCTCAGCGGCTTCGACCCGGACTGGAGTTCCCAAAGCCCCGGCACGGCGCTGCTCGGCCACGCCATGCGCGAGGCGACGCTGCGGGGCTGCACGGAGTTCCACTTCCTGCGCGGCCAGGAGGGCTACAAATACGCCTGGGGCGCGGTCGACCGTTGGAACCGTGGCTTGACGGTCCATCCCGATGGCCGGTCGGGGGACGGATCGCCCGCCGGCATCGCCCTTGCGCCCGATGGGGCCGCGCCCGCACCGCTCTGACCCCGGGCCGCCGCTTCCTCGCGGCAGGCTCAGGACCCGTCGTCGCGCGGGGCGGCGCCGAACAGCCCCCCGGAGCGATGCCGGTCCATCAATCAGCCGGGTTCGGCCGGGCGGGACGGGCGCTCGCGGCGCAGGACGGCCTGCGTGACGCGACTCCGGGGCGGGACGCTCTGCGTGAGCCACACGTTGCCGCCGATCACCGATCCCTCCCCGATGGTGATCGGGCCGAGCACCGTCGCGCCCGCATAGATCACGACATCGCTGCCGACCTTGGGATGGCGGTGCCCACCCTTGACGGGCGCGCCGTCCTGGTCGACCGCGAAGCTCTTCGCGCCGAGGGTCACGGCCTGGTAGATGCGCACCCGGTCGCCGATCACCGCGGTCTCGCCGATGACGACGCCGGTGCCGTGGTCGATGAAGAAACTGTGCCCGATGTCGGCGCCCGGGTGGATGTCGATCGCGGTCCGCGAATGGGCGATCTGCGAGATCAGCCGGGCCAGCAGCGTGGCGCCGAGCCGGTGCAGCGCCCGCCCCAGCCGGTAATACCGGATGGCGATCAGCCCGGGATAGGTGAGCATCACCTCGGGATAGCTGTTGGCCGCCGGGTCGCCCGCGAAGGCGGCCAGGAGATCGCTCACCAGCAGGGCGCGGATGTCGGGCAATTGCCGGGCGAACCGACCGACGATGTCGGCCGCCCGCGCGTTGACCTCGGAGGGCGTCAGGTGGTCGTGGCGCCGGGAACCCGACAGGTCACGCCGCACCTGATCGTCGAGCGCCGGGAGCGCCTCGGCCAGCGCGCTCTCGACGAAACCGTCGATCGTCTCGTAGGTCAGGTCGGCCTGGCCGTAGTGGGTGGGGAACAACGCCGACGAAAGCCGCGCTAGGATCTTGATCAGGGCCTGCTGCGAGGGCAGGTCGCGGATGCGGCCGTCGTGGCGGATGTTGTGCGTCACCTCGCGCGACGTGTGGAGCCCCGCCACCACGGCCCCGAGGCCGTCCCGCCAATCGACGAGGGGCTCGGCCTCGGGGGTCGCCGCCGGCAGGTCTTCGACCAGGATGGGGTCCGACATCACGGTCACCTGTCACGGGCCCGCGACGGCCCCTCGCGGCGGGCGCCGGCGTGATCCGGGCTCGACGCGCCGGTCGCGAGACTCCCCAGGAGGAGCGCCGCGCCGGCCCAGAGCGTCGCCGAATTGTAGGCCGCGACCGTGAGCGCGTGCCGCGACCGGCACAGCGACGTCGCGAGCCGGCAGATCTCGGAATCGACCACCGAGCAGGACAGCGCCTCCCGCAGCGTGATGTAGTCGTGGGCGTAGACCTCGCCGAAGCTCAAGGCCCACCACGCCACGGCGACGACCGTGACGGCCCATCCGAGCGCGCCGATGGCCCGCTGCACGCTGAACCGCAGCCGCGTCCTCACGCCGGGACCCGCTCGGGGCCCAGCGCCGCCAGCACGGTGCCGCGCAGGGCCACGAGGTCCGGATCGTCGCGACGGCGGGGGTAGGGTTTGTCGACCGCGATCTCGGCCTTGATGCGGGCCGGCCGTTCGCTGAACACGACGATGCGCGAGGCGAGCAGCAGGGCCTCCTCGATGTCGTGGGTCACGAGCAGGGCCGTGAAGCCGACCCGCCGCCACAGGGCGGCAAGTTCGTCCTGCAGCGTCATGCGGGTGAGCGAGTCGAGCTTGCCCAGGGGTTCGTCGAGCAGCAGCAAGGCGGGTTCGTTGACGAGCGCTCGGGCGAGCGCCGCGCGCTGCGCCATGCCGCCCGACAATTGATGCGGATAGGCCTGCGCGAAGCCGTCGAGCCGGACGAGCGACAGCGCGTCGTCGACGCGGCCGCGGTGCGCGGCCAACAGGCCGCGCGTCTCGAGGCCCGTCGCGACGTTCTTCCAGACGGTCCGCCACGGGAACAAGGTCGCGTCCTGGAACATCAGGGTGCGGGAATGATGCGGCCGGTCGACCGGGCGCCCGCCCGCCGCGATGCTGCCGCGCGTCGGCGGCTCGAGGCCGGCCGTCAGCCGCAGCAGGGTCGACTTGCCGCAACCCGAGGGGCCGATCAGCGCCGTGAACGATCCCGGGGCGACGGCGAGGCTGACGTCGTCGAGGACCGCCAGGCGCGCGTCGGGCAGGTCGTAGGCGTGACTGACGTTGCGGATGTCGAGCGACAGCGCCGCCGCCGCGGGCGCGAAGGACCGGGGTGCGGAGGTCTCGAAGGCGGCGCCCGGCATCAGATGAGACCCTTCTGCCAGACCAGGAGCCTGTCGCGGCCCAGGAACAGCAGCCGGATGATCCCGGAACACAGCAGGGCCATGATGAGCAGCGTCGCGTAGACGTTGGCGTAGCCCGAATAGGCGGTCTGGAACTGGATGTACCAGCCAAGCCCGAATTTCGCGCCGAGCATCTCGGCCACGACCAGCACCGCGAACGAGTAGTAGAGGCCCATGAACAGCCCGACGAAGACGTGCGGCAGCGAGGCCGGGATGGCGACGTTGCGGATGAGATACCATTCGTTGGCGCCCAGCACCCGGCCGACGTCGTAGAAGGACCGGTTGACGGAGCCGACGCCAGACGCCGTGAGGATCGCGACCGGTATGCCCCCCGCGAGGGCCACGATGAACACGCTCGCCGCGAAGGTGGTCGGGAAGAAGTAGAACGTGACGGGGATCCAGGCGGTGGCCGGCACCGGGCCGATCAGCTTCAGGAGCGGCATGCCCCAATAATGGACGGCCTTCGACCAGCCGAGCGCCACGCCGCAGACATAGCCGACCGCGATGCCCGCGCCGAAGCCCAGCGCCCAGAGCCGCAGCGTGTAGCCGATGCACACGAGGAGGCGCGGCCCGTCCGTGACGTAGACGTTGAGCAGCCCGTGCGGCGGCGAGAAGAACGGCTTCGGCAGCCAGCCGAACTTCGCCGTCGTCAGTTCCCACAGCGCCAGCCAGACCCCGATGGCCACGAGCCACGGCCCGGCATGGATCAACGCGCGGCCGGGACCGCCGAGCTGCCGCACCGTGAGGGACAGGATGGCCAGGATCGCCGCCCCCGTGCCGGTGATGGCGGCGAACAGGCCGGCGCTGCCCCAGGGCACGACGTCGCGCAACCCCAACGTCACGGCGGCGGTCGCGGCCCAGGCGGCGGCCGCGAGGGCGCCGCTGCGCCAGAGCGCCGGGACCGCCGGCGCGTGGCCGGCCGAACGGTCGAGCGGAAGAGTCTGCGCGGCGTCGGTCATCGGCAGGCTCTCAGGACAGCAGGTCGACCGTGACGCGCTCGGCGAAGGCCTGGGCGTCCGTCGTCGGGTCGAGCACCTTCACGAGCTTGAGGTCGTCCGCCGTGATCTTGATCTGGTGGATCAGGGCGGGGCCGATCGGATGGTCGTGATAGAGCAGCGCGCCGAGGATCTCGGTCAGGTTCTCCTTGCTGAGGCCCGCCGGCTTCAGCGTGTCGAAGTACCATTGCGCCACCTCGTCCGGATGGTTCGCCGTATAGTCGTGGACCTCGATGTTGGCCTCGGCGAGCCGGCGCAGCGCGTCCCTGTTGGACTCGAGGAAGGGTCCGTTGGCGCCGAGCACGCAGCAGGTGTGGCCCGAATAGACGCCGGTCTGCGTGTCGGCGATCTTGACGAGGTCGAACTGCTTCTCGATCGACCAGGCCCAGGGGTCGAGGTGGGCGGCGAGATCGGCGTCGCCGCGATGCACCGCCTCGCCCACGAGATCGAAGGGCACCACCTTCCAGGTGACGTCCGTCTCGGGGTCGATGCCGGCCTTGGCGAGCGTGACCTGGAACGCCACCTTCGGGGGTGACACCACGTCGTAGGACGCGATGGTCTTGCCCTTGACGCCGGCGATATCGGTGATGCCCGAGGCCGGCGACGCGAGAAGGCGCTGGCAGCCCCCGTGCGAGCCCACGAAGAGCTTCACGTCGAAGCCCTGTTCGAGGGGCTTCAGCCAGTCGCCGACGAGGCCCGCGCCGGCGTCGGCCTTGCCGGTCGCGAGCGCCTGGATCAGCGTCTGGCCGCTGGCGCCCTGGTAGAACAGTTCAACGTCGAGGTTGTGCTTGGCGTAGATGCCCTTCGCGACCCCGAAGCCGAGCGGCGAGTGGCAGGCCGCGACCTCCGTCCAGGCCAGGCGCACCTTGGGGGCCGGCCCGGCGATGGCGGGCGAGAAGACGCGGGAACCCGCGAGCCCGAGCGAGGCGAGCGCGCCGGCGCCGCCCGCCGTCTTGAGCAGCGTGCGGCGGGACAGCTTCACGGCGGCGGGGGCGGACGGGGAGGCGGTCGACATGGGCAGACACCTTTCGGGTTGAGTTCGGGTCTTGGCGGCCGCCGCTCAGGCGGCCTTGAGCGCGGGCGTGAGGGAGGCCGCACCGGCCGCCTCGAGCGCCTGGGCGATGTCGGCGATGATGTCGTCGGGATGTTCGATGCCGATCGACAGGCGCACGTAGCCGGGGGTTACGCCCGCGGCGAGCTGCTCGTCGGGGAGCAATTGCTGGTGCGTGGTCGAGGCCGGATGGATGGCGAGCGAGCGGGCGTCGCCGATGTTGGCCACGTGGTAGAGCAGCTTCAGCGCGTCGATGAAGCGGCGCCCGGCGTCGAGGCCGCCCTGGAGCTCGAAGCCGACCAGGGCGCCGTAGCCGCCCTTCAGCACGGCGTCGGCGCGGCGCCGGTTCTCGCCCGCCTGCAGGCCGGGGAAGATGACCTGGTCCACGTCGCGGTGCCGCGACAGGTACTCGGCCACCGCGATGGCGTTGGCGTTATGCTGGCGCATCCGCAACGGCAGGGTCTCGAGGCCCTGCAGCAGCTGCCAGGCGTTGAAGGGCGAGATCGCGGCCCCGAGATCGCGCAGCAGCTTCACCCGGATGCGCAGGACGTAGGCGATCGGGCCCAGCGGCTTGGCGGCCTCGGTCCAGATCGCGCCGTGGTAGGCGTCGTCGGGTTCCGTCAGCAGCGGGAAGCGGTCGGCGTGCTCCTCCCAGGGGAAGTTGCCGCCATCGACGATGACGCCCCCGATCGAAGTGCCGTGACCGCCGATGTACTTCGTGGCCGAATACACGACGATCGCGGCGCCGTGCTCGAACGGCCGGGCGATGAGCGGCGAGGCGGTATTGTCGACGATGAGCGGGACGCCGAACTCGCGGCCGATGTCGGCCACCTCGCGGATCGGGAAGACGTTCAGCTTCGGGTTCGGCAGCGTCTCGGCAAAATAGGCGCGCGTCTTGGCGTCGGTCGCGCGGCGAAAGTTCTCCGGGTCGGCCGGATCGACGAAGCGGACCTCGATGGCGAACTGCTTCAAGGTTTGGGCGAACAGCGTCCAGGTGCCGCCGTAGAGATCGGTCGCGCTGACGATGTTGTCTCCCGCCTGGGCGAGGTTCAGGACCGAATAGGCCGACGCGGTCTGGCCGCTGGCGACCGCCAACGCCGCGGCGCCGCCCTCGATCGCCGCGATCCGCTGCTCGAAGGCATCCTGCGTCGGGTTTTGCACGCGCGTGTAGATGTTGCCGAGTTCCTCGAGGGAAAACAGGCGCGCGGCGTGGCCGGTGTCATGGAACTGGTACGACGTGGTCTGGTAGATCGGCACCGCCACGGCGCCCGTTGCGGGGTCGGCGCGATACGTGCCGCCGTGCAGGGCGACGGTTTCGAAATGCTTGGATGCGATCGTCATGGCCAGCTTTTCCGTGGCGCCGTGGCGCGCTTTTTCGTCGATGGTGTGGCGTCGGATCGCGGCTAGGAGGCTCCGGCCAGGGCGGGCGCGGGCTCGACGGCCGGGATCTCCGCCGCGTCGATCAGGTCGGGATGATGCCTGCGCGCGACATCGGGGTGCGAGCGCAGGCGGCTTTTGAGGTAGTTGCGGCCGACCTCGCGGAAGAGCGGGTTGCGCGGGTCCCGCGTCACCCCGCCGGCACGTGCGGCGAGCGCGGGCGGGAGTGTCAGGACCGGAACGGTGGCGTCGAGCCGCGCGCCGAGGAAGAAGGCGATCGACAGCCGCTCCGCGCCTTCGGGCGGCGACACGACCCGGTGGACGTTGGCGCGCAGAAAGCCGTTCGAAGCCATTTCGAGGATTTCGCCCACGTTGACCACGAAGGTACCGGGCACGGGCGGAGCCTCGATCCAGCCTCGCCCGCCCTCGACCTGAAGCCCGGGCTCCGTGTCCTGCAGCAGGATCGTGATGAAGCCCGAGTCCTTGTGAGCGCCGACCCCCTGGTCGCCTTCGCCCCGGGCGCGTCCGGGATAGCGGATGATCTTCAGGAGCTGGTTCGGCACGGGCGCGTAGATCGGCTCGAACACGGTCTCGATCTGACCCAAGGCCAGCGCGAAGGCCCGCAGCACCCGGATGGCGAGCGCGGTCGCGGCGTCCTGATAGCGAAGCAATACCGGCTTGAGGTCCGGGAGCGCTTTCGGCCACTGGTTGGGACCCTGGAGGCGCGCCCAGCCCGGCAGGGCGGGATGGAGCGCCAGCGCGGCCCGTTCCGGACCGATGTCGATCTGTTCGCGCCAGTCTGGCTTGCCAAGGGTGTGCTCCAGTCCGGCACGGTTGTAGCCGCGGAACTGCGGCGAGTTCACCATCGCGATCGAGAGCTTGGCTTCATCCGGCAAGGAGAAGAAACGCCGAGACAGATCGACGACCTGCCGAATGAGATCCGGCGCGATATCGTGGCCCGTCAGATAGAAGAAGCCTGGCCCGCCGGCCGCGTCGCGCAGTTTTTCGAGGAAGCCCGCTCGATCCGGACCGCCGCGCTCGAAGCTGGCGAGATCGAGGAGGGGAAGGGTTTCGGCCTGCGCCATGCCGCGCTCCGTTGAAGGAACCAGCCCGGTGCCGACGCGACGCCAAGGCCTGACCGCCAACGGAGCATATCATCCGCTATCTGTCAACAATGTTTATAATCTGACTAGACATTAACTTGGCGGCGCGGCATACCTCTCGCGAACCGGCGGCCGACCAGGCCGGTCGAGCGACGGAGCGTGGGATGGCACGGCAAATAAGGTTCAATGCCTTCGACATGAACTGCGTCGGCCATCAGTCCCCCGGCCTATGGGCCCATCCACGCGACCGGTCCTGGATGTACAAGGACCTCAGCTACTGGCAGGATCTGGCGAGAACGCTGGAGCGTGGCGTATTCGACGGCATTTTCATCGCCGACGTGATCGGTTATTACGACGTCTACAAGGGATCGAACCACCACGCGATCCATCAGGCCGCGCAAATCCCCGTCAACGATCCGCTCCAGCTCGTGGCGCCGATCGCGCTCGCGACCGAGCACCTCGGCATCGGCATCACGGCTTCGACCTCGTTCGAGCACCCCTATACGTTCGCCCGCCGCCTTTCCACGGCCGACCACCACAGCAAGGGACGGGTCGGCTGGAATATCGTGACCTCCTATCTGGAAAGCGGCGCCAGGAACGTCGGCGAAGGGGGTCTGCGCCGCCACGACAACCGCTACGAGGTCGCTTCCGAGTACGTCGAGGTCCTCTACAAGCTGTTCGAGGGCAGTTGGGAAGATGGCGCGGTCCTGCGCGACCGCGAACGCCGCATCTTCACCGATCCCGCCAAGGTCCACGAGATCGGGCATCGGGGAAAGTTCTTCGAGGTTCCCGGCTACCACTTGTGCGAGCCCTCGCCGCAGCGCACGCCGGTGCTCTACCAGGCTGGCGCTTCGGGTCCGGGCAAGGCGTTCGCGGCGGGCCATGCGGAATGCGTGTTCGTCGCCGCGCCCACGAAGCCGATGCTCAAGGCCTACGTGACCGACATCCGCCGGCAGGCGGCCGCGGCCGGGCGCGATCCGAAAAAGATCCGCATCTACAACCTGACCACGGTGATCGTCGACCAGACGGACGCCAGTGCGGAGGCGAAGTTCAAGGACTACCAGTCCTTCGCGTCCTATGACGGTTCCCTCGTCTTCCTGTCGGGCTGGAGCGGTATCGACTTCGGCCAGTACGCGCCCACCGACCTGATCAAGAAGGTCGAAACGAACGCGATCGTGTCGATGGTCGAGCACTTCGCGGGCGGCGACCGGTCCTGGACCATCGAGGAGCTGGCGCTGTGGGGCGGCATCGGCGGCCTCGGGCCGGTCTTCGTCGGCTCGCCGTCGACCATCGCGGACATACTCCAGGACTGGGCGGAGGACACGGACACCGACGGCTTCAACCTCGCCTACGCGGTGACGCCGGAAAGTTTCGAGGACGTCGTCGCCCACCTCGTGCCGGAACTTCAGAAGCGCGGCGCCTATCCGACCGCTTACCGGTCGGGCACGTTGAGGGAGAAACTGTTCGGCGATGGCCCCCGCCTGCCGGGCACCCACCCCGCCGCTGCTTTCAGGGACATCGAGGCGGTCAAGCGGCGGGAGGCCGCGGGGCGGGCCTCGGCTAACTCCCGGACCGCCCGTGAACTCGAGACGGTCGGCAGGTGAGGGTCATCGTCCAAGCGATTCGATAGACGCGGAATCGCGCAGGCTCAGGTGAAGCGCCGGCACAGCCAGGCCGCGTGCCGGACGATGCACGGAGGCAAGCGATGGCCGTGGGGGGAGCGCCGCATGCCCCCTCGTACCGCGGTTCGGACGAACTCACCCCCGCGGGCCGGTGGGCGGCGATTTCGTTGAACGGCGATCGGTCGTTTTCCCGTCCGGGAAGACGGTTCCGCGCAACGGTCGGCCGGTCACCGGGCGCCGTAGCGGAACACCTTCACGAAGTCGGGCATGGCGATCCCGTCCCTGAGTTTGGGGTCGGGCACCGGGGGGAGCTGCACGAGCCGAAGCGGGATCGAGCCGGCCCAGCGGTCGGACGCGTAATCGGCGGCCTCCTCCTCGGGAAGGTCGTCGCTGACCTTGGCCGAAACCTCGTCGAGCCGCATCCGGATCACCTTGCTGGCCTTCCACTCCTGCTCGGTGGGCGCCCTCGCGTACGCCCACAAGCCAGGAGCGAGGCGGTCGGTGAAGACCTGCAGCGCATGGCGCTTGACGTCCTCCTCGCACAGTTCGGCCTCGCCGAAGGCCATCAACGAGCGGAACTTGACGTTGTGGTTGAACGCCGCGCGCGAGAACACGATCCCGTCGAGATGGGTGACGGTGAAGCAGACCGGGATGCCCTTCTGCTGGGCCTTGAGCATCCGGCTCGCGGACGAGCCGTGCCAATACACGTGGGACTCGATCCGCCAGTGGTTCGTCGGCGTGACGTAGGGCAGGCCGTCGATGACGTAGCCGACCTGGCACACGATGCCGGCGTCGATGATCGCGTTGATCGTGTCGCGGTCGTATCTGGCGAGCCAGTTGTAGCGACGCAGCCGCGTCTTGTCGCTGGGCGGTTCGGCAACGGTGACGGTCATCGTTCGAGCCTCGGGGGTGGGAGCCGGTGGAGCGTCGGGGTCCCAGGGGTAGGCCTTCGTCGGCGCCCGGCAGGACCCATTTTGGGATCATCGAAGGGTCCATTGCCGGGCGCCCGCGGCCGCGCTCAAGCGGCCGTCAGGGCCAGGGCCGGGCGTCGGCGATGGAGCGGTCGCCGCACCTCGATGGCCGCGGCGGCGCGCAGGACCTGCGCCTCGCCGCCGAGCCGGCCGATGATCTGGACGCCGACCGGAAGGCCCGCCCGGGTGAAGCCGATCGGCACCGAGGCCGCCGGCTGCCCCGTCATGTTCCAGGGATAGGTGTAGGGGCACCAGGACCAGTCCTCGTCGGCGAAGCCTTCGGGGACGTCGCGGTCGATCGCGTAGGGCGGAACCGGCATGACGGGCCCGACCAGGAGATCGAAGCGGTTGAAGAACGCCTGGGCGGCGACCGCGAGGTCGATGCGCTGGCCGATCGCGGCGTAGATCTCCGTCGCGCTCCGCGCCCGGCCCCGGCGGGCGAGGGCCTGGATCAGCGGGTCGAGCAGCGCCCGTCGCGGCGCCGGGAACCCGGCCAGAGTGTCCGCGCAGGCCCCCTCCCACAGGATCCGGAACGGCTCGTGGGGATCGATCGGCCAGGCCGGATCGGCCGCGACGACCGACGCCCCGGCGTCGGCGAGCAAGGGCCCGGCCTTGGCCACGAGGGCGTCGACCTCGACGTCGACCAGCGGTGCGTTGCATCCCAGCCGGGGCGACACCGCGACGCGGGACCCCGACAGGTCGGGCGACGCGAGGTCGGCCGGCATGGCGAAGCCGACGGGCCAGGCGAACGGGTCGCGGGGCTCCGACCGGCACATGATCTCGAGCATGACGGCAGCGTCGCCGACCGTGCGTGCCATCGGGCCGACCACGGACAGCGGCATGTCGACGCCGTGGGGCAGCGTCGGGACGCGCCCGAACCCGGGCTTCAGGGCGAACACGTTGGTCGCCGAGGCTGGGATGCGCAGCGAGCCCGCGCCGTCGCTGCCGATCGCCAGCGGCCCGAACCCCAGGGCGAGCGCCGCCGAGGCGCCCCCCGAGGAGCCGCCGGGCGTGCGTCCGAGATCGTAGGGGTTTGCCGTGACGCCGTGCACGGGGCTCCGCGTGACGACCTTGCAGCCGGCGTCGGGCGTCGCGGTCTTCGCCAGGAATACCGCTCCGGCCTCGCGGAGGCGGCCGACGCACGGCGTGTCGTCCGTGGCCGGGCGATCCCCATCGAGAGCCGCGCAACCCCGTCGGAGCGGCATCCCGGCGACGCGCGACAGGTCCTTGACCGTCACCGGCACGCCGTCGACCGGCGACAACGGCGCACCGGTCGCGTAGCGGGCCTCGGCGTCCCGCGCCATGGCGCGCGTGTAGCCGCGGTCGACGTGCACGACCGCGTTCACGCGCGGGTCGAGCCGCGCCACGCGATCGAGCAGGGCGTCGGCGACCTCCACGGGGGAGAGCGTGCGGCGGCGGAAGGCCGCGGTCAGCTGCGCGACGTCGAGGTAGGCCACCTCGTCGTCCGGTGCGGCGGCGTGGCCGGCGGCGTCCGTCATCTCAGTGTGTCCCGCTCCGGTCGCCCGCGATCGCGCGCTCAGTAAAGCTCGAAATACTCGCTGGTTTCAGCGGACGGGATTTCGTCGCGCAGGCGGGCCGCTTCCTGGCGCTTCATGGCGAGGTACACCTTCACGAACTCCTCGCCCAGCATCTCCCGCAGCGCCATGTCGGCCTCGAAGGCGTCGAGCGCGTCGCCGAGCTCGGTCGGCAGCTTGGCGTAGCGATCGTCGTCCTCCTTGGGGCCGGAGCCGGCCGGCATCAGTTCGCGCTGCTGCGTGATGCCGAGGAGGCCGGCCCCGATGGTCGCGGCCGCGACCAGGTAGGGATTGGACAGCGCGGCCGGCACACGCACCTCCATGTGGGTCGCCTGGTCGTGGCTGGCCTTCACCCTCACGCTGGCCGACCGGTCCTGGACGCCCCAGGAAACGTTGGACGGGGCGTAGGTCCGCGGGCGGATGCGTCGGTAGCAATTCGGGGTCGGGCTCCACACCGCCATCGCGGCGCGGGTGTGGTCGAGCACGCCCTGGATGAAGCTCTTGAAGACCCCCGACATGCCGTCCGGGTCGCGCTCGTCGAAGAAGGCGTTGGCGCCCGAGGCCTGGTCGAGGAGCGAGATGTGGAAGTGGGAGCAGCTCCCGGACAGGCCCTTGTAGGGCTTGGTCATGAACGTCGCGAGCAACCCGTGCTTGGCGAGGTATTCCTTGACGGTCCCCTTGAACACGAAGGCGCAATCGGACGCCGCGACGCCATCGAGCGCCTCGTAGTTGATCTCCACCTGGCCGGGGCCGTGCTCGACGTTGTAGGTGATGACGTCGATGCCCTGCGCCTGCAGCACCTTGATCAGTTCGTCGATGGCCGGGACCTGGTGGGTGCGGGCGGTCGCGAAAATCGGCTGCCCCCCGAAGATCGGTTGCCGGGTAACGGCGTCGACGACGTAGAACTCGTACTCGTGCCCCATCTTCGCCACGTAGCCGAGCGAGCCGGCGAGGGAGAGCATCTTCTTGAGCAGCAGGCGCGGCGACGCCAACTGGGGGCGCCCATCGTACCACATCGTGTCGCAGATCACCCGCCCCGTTCCCGGAAGCCACGGGACCGGCGTGAGCGTGTCCAGGTCGGCGACCATCACGCAGTCCTGGTAGTTCATCTCCTCGTTGTACCCGGAGTCGCGCACCGGGACCGAGGAGCTGTCGAGCGCCACCGTTCCCCCGTAAAGGTTGAGGCCTTTTCGCAGGTAGCCGGCGACGTGGCCGATCGGGATCGTCTTCCCGCGGCTCAGTCCCGCCATGTCGGGCAGTTCGAAGCGCAGGTAATCGAAGCCCGCGGCCTTCACGGTCTCGACGAAGGCCTCCGCCGCCTCGCGTGTGGCGAGGCGGACAGGCGGCGCGTGATTGGCGTAGGACGGCTCGTCGACGGCCTTCAACATTTGCAAGCTCCGGTCTCCGGGAGGTGTCTGGTGCCGACGGGTCGCCAGGTGGTCGCTCACGCCAGGGTGGCCATGAGGTTGTCGTTGAGCCGCCGCGCGGCCCGGCGGAACTCGGGCAGCCGGGCGCGGACCTTCGACCCGAGGCCGGCCGCCTCGGCCGACCCGAGTGCCTGTTCGAGGCTCGCCCGATAGGCGGGGATGCGTTCCCAGTCGCTCACGGTCGTGGCGGTGATCTCGCAATGGTACTGAAACCCGTAGGCGTGGCGCCCGCAGCGCATCGCCTGGACGGGGCACGCGGCGTTCGCCGCCAGGACCTCGGCGCCGTCCGGCGGTTTCGAAACCTCCGCCCCGTGCCACTGGAAGGTTTCCACCGTCGGCCCGAAATCCCGCAGCACCGGATCGGACCGCCCCGCGAGGGTCACGGCCACGTCCGTCAAGCCGACCTCGGGCCGCGCCATGGGGGTCACCTCGCCCCCGAGCGCGGCGGCCAGCAACTGGTGACCGAGGCACACGCCGAGGTAGGGGCGTCCGAGCGCCCCGGCCCAGTGCCGGATGGCGGCCTTCTCGGCGCGGAGCCAGGGATATTCGTCCTCCTGCCATACGTCCATCGGGCCGCCCATCACGACCAGAAGATCGAACCCGTCGAGCGCCGGGATGGCTTCGCCGGCATCGAGTTCCACCGGCACCCAAAGGTGCCCGGCTTCTTCCCAGAACTCCCGGAAAACCCCCGGGTGCTCGACGTCGACGTGCTGGAAGACGAGGATGTTCATCGGTGTTCCCGTCGGTGCGTCCCGCGTCCGGCGGGGTCGGTTCGAGGCGAGCGAAGCGCGGGCACGCCCCCGGGTGAGATCGCCGCCCGTCACAATCGTACCCCGCTCGAGCTGTCGAACGCGACCATGTGATCCGTCGCAACGTCCATGCCGAGCGTTGCGCCGGGCCGCAGGTCGCGCGCGGTGGCGGCGTCCGTCACCATCCGCAGGTCGACCGCGTCGACGCGGACCGTCAGCACCGATTTCAGACCGAGCGGTTCGACGTCGACGAGCGTTCCCCGCACATCGGCCCTGGCGGGCTCGGCCAGCGTCAGATGCTCGGGGCGCAGGCCCGCCTCGAAGTCGGGACCGGATCGGGACAGCGGACCGAGGAGATGACGCGGCACGGGCAGCGTCCCCCCGGCGAGCCGGAACGTCCCCGCGGGCGCGCCGTCGAGGCTCGCGCCGAGAAGGTTAATCTCCGGCGCCCCGACGAAGCGCGCGACCTCCCGGTCAGCCGGGGAGTCGTAGAGGGACTGCGCGTCAGACACCTGGACCACGCGTCCGGCCCGCAGCATCACCACGGTGTCGGCGACCGCCAGGGCTTCGGCGTAGTCCGGCGTGGCCAGGAGGAACGTGTCGCCCGACTCGCGCTGAAGGCGCTTCAGCTCCGCACGCAGTTCGATCCGGAGCATGGCGTCGAGGCTGGACAGCGGTTCGTCGAGCAGGAACAGGCCCGGCTTGCGGATCAGCGCCCGCCCGAGCGCCACCCGCTGCCGCTCGCCGCCGCTCATGGTCCGGGGCAACCTGTTGAGAACGTGCGGCACCCGCAACGTCGCCGCCATCGCCTTCACTTCCGCCTCGATCGCGGCCCGGGGCGTGCCGCGGATCGCGAGCGGGCTCGCGATGTTCTCGAAGCCGGTGCGGTTCGGGTAGAGCGCCAGGTTGTCGAAGATCATGGCGACGTCGCGGTCCTTCGGCTGCAGCACCCCGACATCGACTCCGCGCATGAGGATGCGGCCGGAGTCCGGACGGTCGAGGCCGGCGACGATGCGCAGGGCCGTGGTCTTGCCCGCGCCCGCTGGGCCCAGCAGGACCGTCAGGGATCCGCGCGGCACGCCGAGCCGCACGTCCGCGAGCGCCTGCGTCTTGCCGAAACGCTTGCTCAGCCCTTCGACGCGGAGCGCCTCGGGGCTGCCGGACACGGGCGTTTCGGTCGCCGACACCGCCGATGGCGCGCCCATGCTCAGGCCGCGATCCGGCGGCCGGTCTCGCCGCTGAAGAGGACGAAGCTTCCCGGGTCCGCGACGAGGCCGACCGTCGCCCCTTCCCGCGGCCGGCCGATCGAGGCCGTGACGAGCTTGAGCCGCACGGGACCGCTTTCCACCGTGACCACCGCTTCGGCCCCCCTCGGTTCGACGGTGACCACCCGCCCCGCGATGCCTTCGCTCGCGACCGCCGCGATGCGCAGCGACTCCGGACGGATGCCGAGCGTCACGATGGTGTCGGCCGCTTCTGGCAGGAGCGGCCCGCCCATCGGCAGCGTGAACCCGTTCCCGTCGAAGGTCGCCCCGGCGGCATCGTGCCTGAGCGTCCCGCGGATGAGGTTCATCGGCGGGGAGCCCAAGAAGCCGGCCACGAACACCGTGTCGGGACGCTCGCAGATCAGGGACGCCCGCTGCACCTGCTGGATCTTGCCGGCGTTCATCACGGCGATGCGGTCGGCGAGCGACAGCGCCTCGATCTGGTCGTGCGTGACGTAGACGATGGTCAGCCCGACCTCCTTCTGCAGACGGCGGAGCTCGCGGCGCATGGCGAGCCGCGCCGACGCCTCGAGGTTCGACAGCGGCTCGTCGAGGAGGAGGATGGACGGTCGCGTGACAAGGGTGCGCCCGATCGCGACGCGTTGCAGGTCGGACCCGCCGAGGCTGCCGGCCTTGACGTCGAGGCGGTCCGCGATGCCGAGGAGGTCGGCCGTTTCCGCGACCGCGCGGGCCGCTTCCGCCTTTCCGACGCCGCGCACCGCGAGCCCGAACGCGAGGTTCTGCCGGACGCTCATGTGGGTGAAGACGGCGTAGTCCTGGAACACGAGGCCCACGTTCCGCCGCCCGGGCGCAACGTCCACCACGGATCTGCCGTCGATCCGGATGTCGCCCGACGTCGGGCGCTCGAGGCCCACGATCATGTTGAGCGTCGTCGATTTTCCGCAGCCCGACGAGCCCAGCAGCGCGAGCGTCTCGCCGGCACCGACCGTGAGGTCGATGCCGTCGACGGCGGGGACCGAGCCGTCGTTGAAGGCCTTGCGCAGCCCGATCAGTTCCAGTTTCGGCGCCCCGGTCATCGCTTGATGGCCCCGAAGGTCATCCCGCGCGCCAGGTGCGACTGGATCATCAATCCGCCGATCACGAGCGGGACCATCGCCAGCACCGCCAGCGCGGCCTGCACGCCGTAGAGCGTGCCGGCCGTCGCGGTCACGTATTTCGCGAGCTGCACCGGGATCGTGATCACGTTCGTGTAGGCGAGGACCAGCGCGAACATGAACTCGGACCAGTTCAGGATGAAGATGAACATCACGGTCGCGAACAGGCCGCCGCGGATGAGGGGGATGGTGACGGTGAGGTGGGCGTTGAACCGCGACCGGCCGTCGATCATGGCGGCCTCCTCGATCTCGCGCGGGAGGTCGTCGACGAAGCTCTTCAGCATCCAGGTCGAGAACGGCAGCGTCGTGGCGACGTAGATCGCGATCAGCCCGATGTAGCTGTCGATCAGGCCCACGTTCGAGAAGATGATCACGATGGGAACCGCGATCGCGGCGGGCGGGAACATGCGCCCCGACAGGATGACCAGCGGCGTCGCCCGCCCGCCCCGGCCGTAACGCGACAGCCCGATCGCGGCGAAGAGCCCGATCGCCACCGACAGGGCCGTGGCGGTCACGGACGCCAGGACCGAGCCGAACACGGCGCCCGTCGCGGACTGGCTGACCCCGCCGACGCCATATTCGCGCAGCGCGTCGGGATCGAACAGCGTCCGGTAGTTCAGCGCCGTCGGCTGCGACGGAATCCAGATCGCCGGCGCCACGTTCCAGTCGGTCGGCGGCTTGATCGAGGTCATCACGATCCAGAACACCGGGAACAGCGTCACGGCGAGCGCCGCGGCGAGAAGGAGCGCCAACGGCCAGGTCAGGCGGCGGGCGGGCATCAGCTTCGCGCCTGGAGGAGCTGGTCGCGCACGGGCGTCAACAGCAGGTGGATGAGCGCCAAGGTCCCGACCAGGACCAGGAAGGCCGCGGCGGCCCCGTAGGCGAGCTGGAAGTCGTTGAAGGCGAGCTTGTAGATGTAGAGGCTGATCGTCTCGGTCGAGGTGCCGGGCCCGCCGCGGGTCAGCATGAACACCTCGTCGAAGAGCTTCACGATCTCCATGGCGCGGATCACGAAAGCCACGATGATGACGGGCTTCAGCATCGGCAGCACGACCCGCCAGAAAATCTGGCCCGGGCTCGCGCCGAGCACGATGGCGGCCCGGATGGGGTTCTCGGGAATGGCGTTCAGGCCCGACAGCAGGATGAGGAAGAACAACGGGGTCCAATGCCAGACCTCGGTGACGATGACCGCGATCATCGCCAGCGGGGCGCTCCGGAACCATTCCGGCGCGGCCTGGGCGCCGAACAGGAGCGCCAGCACCTGGTTGATCGGTCCGTTCGACTGGAACAGCATCCAGAAGGTGTAGCCGACCACGACCGGCAGGATCATCATCGGGGTGAGGAACGCCGAGAACAGGACCGCCTTGCCGCGGAACTCCCGCAGGAACAGCACCGCGAGACCAAGGCCCAAGACAAACTCGAGACTGAGGCAGATGACGGACAGCACCAGGGTGCGAACCACGGCCTCGATGAAGCGCGTGTCGTAGACGAGGAGGTCCGCGTAATTGTCGAAGCCGACGAACTGGGCGGCGAACAGCGAACCCCGGGTCGGCGACCAGTCCGTCACGCTCATGTAGAGCGCCACGAGAAGCGGTACGATGAGCACGAGCACGGACACGAGCTGACCCGGAAGGGTCATCAGGCGCCCCAGGCTGGGAGCTCGGCGCCGGGCCGCGACCGCTTCCGCCACCGGGGCGGCCCCGGTCCGGCCATCGGCGCTGCCGGTGAGGACGGTCATGCGGGGCGCGGTCGGGCTGTCCGGTGGCGGGCGGCCCCGTCGCGCGCGGCGCCGGGGCCTGACTCTCGGGGCTCGATCACGCCCACTTGTCCGCGCCGCTCGCCTTCTTGATCGGCTCCGCGAGGTTCTTGGCGAGCGACAGCCAGGACCTCTTGACCTTGTCCTTGCCGACACGCCGCGTGATGCGCTCGAACGCCCGCGCCGCGTCGTCCAGCGCCTGTTTGGGCTTCTTTTCGCCCGTCATGCAGGCATGCACCTCCTTGTCGAGCGCGTCCTGGTATTCGAAACCGCCGGGCAGGCAGAAATCCGGCACGGTATTGACCATGTTCTTGTAGAGCGTTTGCAGGTACTCCGCCGAATACGTGTCGATCATACGCTGCGAGGGCGCCAGCATGTGGTTGATGCGGATCGGATCCGCGTAGCCGCCGAGGTACGGGATGGCGTCCATGGAAATCGTCGGCGACACCATCCATTGCGAATAGGCATAGGCCAGTTCGGGGTTGGCCGAATATTTCGACACCGCGTAGCCGTAACCCCAGCAGAACATGCCGGCGTAGAGCAGGGTGCCGTCCTTCAGCGTATCGGCGGGCATGACGGTCGCGGCGATCTTCCCGCTGGTCGCGGGTCCCGTCGAGGGGGCCTTCGCGTATTTGAAGCCCGATGGCCAGACGATGTTCATGAACCCTTCGCCCCGCCCGAAGGCGTTGTAGTTCGACGACCACGTCGAGCTGAACGAGTCGGGGTGGAGGTAGGGGTTGACGGCCAGCATGTCCTCGATGGTCGCCAGGCCCTCGTCCGAGTTGAACGTCGGGTTCAAGTCCCCGTCGAACCACAGGCGCCCCTTGGAGGCCAGGCGCTGCATGAACATCCATTTCACGTAGTAGCGCGACCGGTATTCGAGACTGCCAAAGAACTTCTTAGCGGGATCGTGCATGAACTGCGCGAGGTTGAAATACTCCTTCCATGTGTTGGGCACGGCGAGCGGATAGCCGTACTTGTCGGCGAAGGCCTTCATTTTCTCGGGATTTTTGAGGTGGTCGTCGCGGCACAGCAGGGTGATCTGGTCGCCGTCGCAGGCGAGGCCGGCGACGCGGCCGTTGTAGAGCTGCGCGTGATGGCTGGTGGGGAACACGACGCCCCATTCCTTGTGGAACAGATCCGGACGATACTTCTCCGTCCAGTCCGTCAGATCGAAGATCACGCCGGAGTCGATCCAATCCGGATAGGACATGGCGGTCGGCATCATGACATCGTAGCGGCCGGTCTTGGCGACGGCTTCCTGCATGCCCTTGGTGTGGACGACCTCGTCCGGTTCCTCGATGAACTCGATCTGGATGCCCAGTTCGTCCTTCCACTTGCCGACGTAGGGCCTCATGTTCCCGATCGATCCCGTCGGGATCAGCACCGTGAGCGTCTTCTTGGCGGCTTTGGCGGCCGCGTCCTTGGCCAGGGCCCAGGCGCGTTCCTCGGGCCCGGTGATCGCGGCCAGCGCCTCGACGGCGCCGAGCGGCGATTGGAGGATCGCCGTGGCGACGGCGGAGGACACGCCGAGCAGCCCGAGCGACTTCAGGACGCTGCGGCGGCTCAGTTGCCGGGCGTCATAGCGGGCGAGCACATCGGTGATCGCTTGCTTCTGGTTATTCATCGTGACGTGATCCTCCAGGGATGTCCGGGGTGTCGGCGCACGCGGAGCCGCGTCCAGACCGGACGAAGCATCGTGGCCCGGCAAGATCCCGGTCTAAACGGGCTCTTGCGATGAATTTCGAAGTAAACTATGGCCTCGCGCCTTCTTCCGGGAGAGCCATTTTCGCTTGAAATGCGGGTCCATTGGTGTTCACACATCGACATCGCCCCCTCTGTTTGACCATCGGGTAGGCAGGATGCCGAAAACTGCGCTCACGGGATCGCTTATTGCCCTGGAACTAGACAGATCGGGCAAGGAGCCGCTGCACAAGCAGGTCGCCGACCGCTTGCGGGAGGCGATCCAGAACGGCCGCATGCCCACGGGTCTCAAGTTGCCGTCCACGCGCGTCTTCGCCGAGGAGCTCGGCCTGTCGCGGAACACGGTGCTCCAGGTCTTCGAAACCTTGACCCAGGAAGGTTTCCTGTCGAGCCGCGTGGGCGCGGGGACGTTCGTGGCGGCGGCCCCGGCCGAGGTCGGGGGGCCGGTGCCCGAGCGCGGCCAAGATGGCGCGAGCTACCCCTTCCGCACGCTCTCGCGGCGCGGGCGGGGCATCTTGTCGTCGGCTACGGGCGAGTTCGTCGAACGGCCGACGGCGTTCATGCCCGATGTCCCGGACCTGCGGGAATTCCCCATCAAGACGTGGCTGCGGCTCCTGAACGAGACCTCGGGACGCCTGACCGGCGAGATCCTCGCCGACACGTCCAACGCGGGATACGAGCCGCTGCGTCGCGCGATCGCGCAGCACCTGAACGCGTCGCGCGGCATGCGGTGCGACTATTCCCAGGTCATCGTGACGACGGGATCCCAGCAGAGCCTCGACCTGATCTGCCGGATGATGCTCGACCCGGGCGATCCGGTGTGGCTCGAGGACCCCGGCTACGTCGGGTCGCGGGCCGTGGTGGGCGCGAACGGGGGGACGGTCTATCCCGTCGCGGTGGATGGCGACGGGATGCGGATCGAGGAGGCCGCGGCCGAGCACCCCGTCCCGCGCCTGATCGTGGCGAGCCCTTCGCGGCACTACCCGCTCGGACCCGCGCTCTCGCTCGCGCGGCGCCACGCCCTCCTTCAGTTCGCCCGCCAGGGCGGCTCCTGGGTCGTCGAGGACGACTACGACAACGAGTTCCGCTACGCGAACGCGTCGCTGCCCGCCGTGTTCGGGCTCGACGGAGACGGCCGGACCTTCCACGTCGGCACGTTCTCGAAGATCCTGCTGCCCTCGTTCAGGCTCGGCTACCTCGTCGTGCCGCGCGACCTGTCCGAGGCCTTCGCGAAGGCCCGCGCCGTCCTCGACCGGCACGCGTCGTTGATCGAGCAGATGGTGCTTTCCGAGTTCATGCTGCGGGGCTTGTTCATGTCGCACGTCCGCCGCATGAGGGGCCTCTACCGGGCGCGGCAGTCGCTGACGATCGAGGGTCTCAAGACCCTGTTCGGGCAGGACCTGCCCTTCGTCGCCACGGACACCGGCGTCCACGTCACCTTGAGCCTGACCGAACAAGCCGACGACCGGCGTCTCGTGCGCGCCGCGGCCGAGCGGGGCGTCGTCGTGCGACCCTTGTCGCCCTATTATGTGTCGCCCATGCGCCAGCAAGGCCTCCTGTTCGGCTTCGCCGCCTTCAACGCCGACGAGATCGGCCTCGGATTCGCCCGACTGGCGGCCGTCCGCGACGCGATCCTGCCGTTCCTGCGAAAGGTCCGCGCAACCCCAGCCCCCGCCCCGACGTGACGATCGGCTCCGTCCTCGAGGCTCGGGTGTCCGCTCCCTCACCTGGGCCTTTGGCGCAGGGGCGCTGTCGCGTTGCCCGGGGCCGCGGCTCGTCAGATCGCGTCGCTCCGCCAAGAGGGCGGCGGGTCGACAGCCCCCTTTGCCACCACCAGGAGCGTCGTTCCCTCCAGTCCAACGATCCGAAGGACCGTACCGGGGGCGGGCGTCGGCCCGGCGGACGTGCGAGCCGGCCATGTTCCGTCCCGGAAGCTGACCCGCCCCTCCGAACCTTCGAACGACAGGGCGTGGCAGGTCCTGCCGAGAAGATTGCTGTCCGGCGCGTTGATCCCGCCATCGTAGTGCGGCAGCCGCCGTCGCCAAACGACCGGGACGGACAGCGAAACGGCCAGGCACATAAGGAATGTCGCGACCTGCCAGGATAAGCTAAGGTTCCCGGCGAGGACGACCCCGCCCGAACCGATCGCCGCCAACCCGATCCAAAGCAGGAATACGCCAGGTTGAAGGAGTTCAACGCCGCAGACCATGATCCCCGCCAAAATCCAAAGCAGACCGGCGCTCATTTTGGCGAGCCGCCGAGCTGCATCGCCGCCAGCGCCTGAGTGATGCCGCCAGCCAAGCCGCTACTCTCGATAGGAATGACCAGCGTGCGTCCCGCCGGGTTGGCGGCGAGCAGACCGATAGCATCGACGTATTTGGTCGCCACAAAGTAGCGCAGCGCCTCCCCGCCCGCTCCCTGAGCGGCGCTGGCGACCAATTCGGTCGCCTTCGCTTCGGCTTGCGCCAGTGCGACCCGAGCCTCCGCGTCCTTGAGCGCGGCGACGAGGCGGCCTTCGGCTTCGAGGATATGGGCCTGTTTCGCTCCCTCCGCTCGTGCGATCTCGGCCTCGCGCTCGCCGTTGGCACGGGCAACCGTCGCCCGCCTTTCACGCTCGGCCGTCATCTGCAGGTTCATCGCCGCGACCAGATTGGCCGGAGGTTCGATCTTGCGGAGTTCCACGCGGCTCACCTTTACGCCCCAGGGTGCCGTCGCGTGATCCAGCGTTTCCAACAGGCGCCCATTGATTTCCTCGCGGCCGGACAAAGCGCCGTCGAGATCGAGTGCGCCTATCACCGACCTTATGTTTGTCATGGCAAGAGTCGTCAACGCTTGCACCAGATTCTGTGCGCCATACGCCGCCATTCCTGCGTCCAAGACACGATAATACATAATGCCGTCGACGATGACCGCCGCATTATCGCGCGTAATTACCGCCTGCTCGGGTATTTCTATTACTATTTCCTGCACGTTCATCTTGCGACCGACCCTTTCGACAAAGGGTGTCATCAGATTCAAGCCAGGATTCAACACACGAGTAAAGCGGCCGAAGCGTTCGACAGTCCATACCTGTCCCTGTGGTACCGTCCTCATTCCAAGTGCAATGGCAACGATTGCCACAATGGCCAGAACAATAAGGACAAATATCATCAGACCCCCCTGGGATTCAAAGCCGCTAAAAATGACGTCGCGAGTGTTGCAGGACAGCAGGCCTTGTTTGCATTTTCTAAATTGCGCGGTCCAGCTGCTTTTCCGATCTGCTCGTTCGATTCGTGCGTTTTGTCGAGTTTCCAGGGCGCCGTGTGGGTGGATTCCCGGGGCCGGGCAGGCCTACGATATCGAAGCGGAACGAGCTGTCGGCCGATCAGAGGCGGGAGCCGGCGGGCGAGGGTGCTTCGGGGCTGTGCGGCGGGGCGATGTCCGACGTCGGCTTGGCGACAATGCCCCGGACGCCAGCACACCAAATCCGCGCAACCGAGATTTCTGAAACCGTCGGTGGCGAACGGCCGATGACACCCTGCCGGCATCCAGGCCCCCGTGCTCAACGCGGGCTCGTCATGCCACCGCGAGCTGCACCGGCCCGGAAGTGACGCGGCAGCAGTTTCGTCCATCCTGCTTGGCGCGGTAGAGAGCCCCGTCGGCCGCGGCGATCAGTGCGTCGCTCGGCACGTCGAGGGTCGGCTGGAGGCTCGCTATGCCGATGCTGACGGTCGCGATTTGGTCCCGCGAGCCGGAATGAGGGCTCGAGAGTTGTAGAACGCGCTCTCGAATCCCCTCCGCCACCGTGAGCGCACCCGCCAGGTTCGTGTCGGGCAGCAACACCGCGAACTCCTCGCCCCCGTAGCGGGCTGCCAGGTCCCCGGGGCGGTGGACGTTTTCGCGTATGCAGCCCGCCAGGGCCTTGATCAATTCGTCTCCCGCGGGATGGCCATAGGTGTCGTTGAATGTCTTGAAGCGATCGGCATCGATCATGAGGAGCGACATGGTCGTGCCTTCTCGAATCGCCCGCCGCCATTCCGCGTGGAGCGTCTCTCCGAGGCGCCGACGGTTCGCCAGCCCGGTGAGGGGATCCGTAGCGGCCAGGTTCTCGAGGATCGCCTCGATCTTGACGCGTCGCTTGAGCTCGGCGTTCAGTATCCAAGCCAAGGTCACCGTGCAAAGGCAAAGAAGGCCGAGAACCGCGCCGATCGTGATCGTCTTGCGCCACCAACTGGCATAGGCCTGATCCACGGAGACTTCGACGTCCTGGATCAACGGCAGGGAACCGACACGGTGAAACGAAACGATCCGTCGCGCTCCGTCGACGGGCGACACCCCCTCGAACGAGCCGGACCTCGCCGATCTGATTTGGTCGAACCCTTCGTTGAAACCGAGATCGCGGCGTACGTCGCTCTCGACGTAGGGCTCGCGAACGATCACGCGTCCGTCGGTACGGAACAAGGTGATCGAGCCGTCGCTCCCGACATTCAGCCCCTTGTAGAGCTTGCTGAGATAGGAAAGCTGAAGCGTGCCGAAGACAACGCCTCCGAACCCGCCGTCACGGGTCTGAATGCGGCGGCTGATGGCAAGTTGCCACGCGCCGTTGATCCGTCCGACGAAGGGCTTGCTGACGAACAGCCCGATGTCGCTGGTCGTGAGATGAACGCGGAAATAGTCGCGGTCGGCAAAGGACATCCCCCTGGCGATGGCCGCCCTCGAAGCCGCTTCCACCGTACCGTTGGGGTCGAGGACGATGATCGAGCCGAGCCCTTGCGCCGCGGCCGAACGATCGAACAGGACCATGTCCCGGAGGGCGACGTCCAGCGCCTGCACTTTCGGATCGACCCAGGCTTCGGCGACGGTCTGCAGCGACACGTCGAGCAATTCCAGATTGCGATCGACGTCGTGGGCTACGGCGGTCGCCAGGTTTCCTGCCGCAATGGCAACCCCTCGCGTCACATCCTGACGCGCGTCGTTGACGATCATCCCGAAGATCAGGAAGATCCCCAGCAACGCGCCGCAGAGCAGCCCGAACAGCACACGCCAGTTGCGGAGGGCTTCCCCGACCTGTCGGGTTATCCTCGCGCCGGTGGAGGAACCTGCATGCACGCCGTTCGATCCTCCCGAAGTTTTTTCAAAGCTGGCCCGGCCACGTCAAGAAGGTGAGGCGGGCGCCATGTCGAAGGTGCCGCGCCGGGCGAGAACGGCGGCTGCCGATCCGGTTTCCGGGAAAGAAGTGACTGCGACGTTAACGGCAAGCACGGTCGAACGTCGGCCGGGGAGGGAACCGCGCGCGGCCTCGGCGAGCCCATGGTCTTTGCCGAGCTATCCGCTCGAGACCTCGATCTCGTCGTACCGATTGATGCGGTACACAATGTAGGACACCAGCCACGCGACGATGAAAATGCCGACGATCAGATAGCCGAGAGCGCCGAAGTTGTCGTTGAGCGATCCGATCAGGCCCCAGAAGCCGCCGCGCTCCGAGAGGCCCAGCCTGTCGCCGATCAGATCGAGGGCCTCCAGGCCGCCCACGACCACCGCGACGACGACCGAGACGGCCGTGATGGTCAGGTTGTAGTAGAGCTTGCGGATCGGCTTCACGAACGCCCACCCGTAGGCGCCCAGCATCAGAATGCTGTCGGTCGTATCGACCAACGTCATTCCGACCGTGAAAAGGGCCGGGAATACCAGGATCGACCAGATCGATAGGCCTTGCGACGCCTGGGTCGCCGAGATTCCGAGGAGACCGACCTCGGTTGCCGTATCGAAGCCGAGGCCGAACAGCACGCCGAGCGGGTACATCTGCCAGCTGCGTTCGATCACCTTGAAGAAGCGACGGAACAGGCGTCCCAGCAGCCCCCTGTTGGCGAGCGCGAGAACGAGATCCTCCTCGACGAACCGGCCCCCGTTGCTGACCGTCCGAAAGGTCCGGTAGATCGAGATCAGGACAAGCATGTTGGCGAACGCGATGGCGAACAGGAAGAGCGCCGATACGAGCGTGCCGATGACGCCTCCGACGCTCTTGAAGGAATCGAATCGCGTCTGCATCGCGGTCATGGCGACCGCGATGGCCACCGAGAGGCCGACAACGATGGTGGAGTGGCCGAGCGAGAAGAACAGGCCCACCCCGACGGGCCGCTTGCCTTCCTGCATCAGCTTGCGCGTCACATTGTCGATGGCCGCAATGTGATCGGCGTCGAAGGCGTGCCGCAAACCGAAACCGTACGCGATCATCGCCGTTCCCAGAAGAATGGGAAAATCACGAAAAGCGACAATCGCCCAGGCCCATGCCGCAACATTGGCAAAAATAAGAATACTATAAACCGCATGTATTTTTGTAATAGCTCTATTCGGGCTATCGTCAAATAAAGTTGTAATAAGTGCGAGCATTATTACTATCCTAACAAATTGGTTATGGCGATGGAAGGCTATTTGCGTATAGCCAGCTGGATAAGCGTGTACGTCATCAGGCGCATGGTCGCCCGTGCCGATGCGAGCGACCCTGGCTGAAACAACCGGACTGGCCAGGCGTTATGCGGCGTTCGGGATCAAACACCACCCGGCTTTCGAACTTCATCGCCGTTGCTTCCTGCCGCCGCGTCTGCGCGGCCCGGCTTGGTCGGGGCCCGGTCTCCCCGGGCGCGACCCCCGGAGCTCCGTCGGCCGCGCGGCGGCCAGAACGTCCGCTGTCCGTCATTCGGCCGAGCGACGCGTGCTGCTCATGCGGCGCCGTAATGTGCAGGGCTGAATCCTGAAAGGTGAAGTGCCGGAGCCGAACGAACCTGGCTCCGGGTTCCGCTCACATAAGAACTTGCAGCGGTCCGGCAGCCAGCCGCTGCTGCGCAGGGCGGTCTCGACCAGCTGGGCGACCGCGAGGGTCTTGGCCTTTCCGAATCGACCGCTTTCGCCTTCGTGAACACCTGGTCCGCATTCTGGTTTAGACCCGATGTCGGCTAACCACCCATTGGAGGACTATAACCCCCTCTCCGCAAGCGATTGACCGAGTTCAGGACATATGAGACGCGGGAGGTCCGCTGCTGATTGATGCGAGATACTCTGCCGGGGTTCGATCGCCAAGGGCCTGGTGAGGCCTGTGGTGGTTGTAGCGGTGGGCGAAGGCGTCGACGTGGGCCTGGAGCTTGTCGATGTGGTGGGGCAGGTCGAAGCAGGCGTAGAACTCGTATCGCCATGAGCCTTGGGCGCGCTCGACAGCTCGCCGCTTCGCTATTTGGGGGCTTCGCGTCGAGAAGGCGCGACGCCGCCCGGCCGTTTCGGATAAGATGGGAAGGCAGGCCAAAAACCTGCATGGGGGTCTCCTGACGTTGGTCTTCGCAACATCAGCTTCGGAGACCCCCGCCTCCTACGCAACCCGTCTCACATGTCTCTGAACCCGGACAGGGCGGCAAGACGGTCCACAGGGGGCGGCACGGCGCCGGGTGTGGCACCGAACTTGCTGGCGGATGCATCCATGCTAAACGTTCCTCTAGTCACGACCCACGGGCAACTGCCATGCGCGAGTCGCCGAAGAAAAGTTCCCGGACCTCGACGCGAGGTGACGAGGATTACCGCCCGGGGTTCATGGAACTGATCGTCTCCGAGACGGCGGAAGCCGGGCAGCCCGCCACGAAACTTCGATTTTCGATCACTGCACTGCAGCGCTTCACGCTTCTGGCCTTCTCGGCCTTCGTCGATGCAATTCGGATCGCGAGCGACATCGGGGACCGGAGCGAGCCGCGCCATTGTTCCTGGACGCTCGTCGGGCCGAATACCCATCCCGTGGCCTCGAGTTGCGGCGCCGCCTTCAGTCATTGGGAAAAGTTCGGCGACCCGTCCCGGTTCGACTACGTCGTCGTGGTCGGAGGCCTCCTGCGGGACGAGGTCAGCGATCCGCGCCTGCTCGACTATCTGCGCCAGGCCGCCGCCGCCGGCGTCAAGATCATCGGCATCTGCACGGGCGTGTTCGCAATGGCCGAGGCCGGCGTGCTCGCGGGCCATCGCTGCTGCGTTCACGGCTATCACGCCGCCGACTTCAACGAGCGGTTTCCCCTCGTCCACAGCGTGAGCGATCAGATTTTCGTGGTCGATCGCAACCGCATCACCTGTGCGGGCGGCGTCGCGGCGATCGATCTCGTCGGCTACCTGCTCGAGCGCGATTGCGGCGTCAGCCGCTCGCGCAAGATCCTGCCCCACCTGCTGGTCGACGAGTTGCGGCCGGCCGAGCATCCGCAATTGCTGTTGCTCGACCATTATTTCACGGTTTACGACGAGCGCGTGCGGGCCGCGGTCTTCCTCATGCAGAAGCATATCGCCAATCCGATCGCGGTGGCCAGCATCGCGCGCCGCATCGGCGTGCCGGCTCGGCAGCTCGAACGGGGCTTCCAGCGCGCCTTCCTGATGTCGCCCTCCTGTTTCTTCCGGCTGATGCGGCTGCGTCGCGCCCGCTGGCTGGTGCTGCATTCGACCCTCAGCATCACGCAGATCGGCATCGACTGCGGTTTTGCCGATACGGCTCACCTCACCCGCAGCTTCAAGCGTGAGTATGGGGAACTGCCGAGCGGGCTGCGCCGGACGGCCGCCGCCGAAGCGGCCTGACGCGCCGGCCGGCGGGTAGGGGACGGCTCGTCGCGACCGTTCAAAAAGAGGGATCGCGCGTTCTACCGCCGGCCCGGCGGATTGGCTAGCCTTCTGGTCCAGGGCAAGTAAAGCCCTGCCGCAACCAGGTTGCGACGTCCAGTTTTCAGCGCGGAGATGAGCCCGATGAGCAACCTGATCAAGCCCCGGCCGAGAGGCCTCGTCGGCCTCAACCGACGTCAAGTCACGACGGGCCTGGCGACCCTCGGGCTCGCGTCCCTCGGAGCGGGCCTGAGGGCAGGCCGCGCCCGGGCCGCCGGGGCGCCGACCGCCGCGGACGTCAAAGCCGCCCAGGGACCGCTCAGCATCCTGGGCAGTCAACCTTACGAGACGCGCGCCTCCTGGCCCGCCGGCCTCGACATCACCTGGGCCTACAACAGCACCAACGAGGAGATCCTGACCAAGACCACGCAGGCGGGAACCTTCGACTTGTGCATCATCTACCAGGGCGAGATCGACCAGCTGCGCAAGCTCGACCGGATCGAGCCCATCGACACGAGTCTCCTCGAGAACTGGAACAAAGTCGCCCCGCTCTTCCGCGACTCCGACGTGATCCGCCGCGACGGCAAGGTCTATGCGGTGCCGTTCCACTGGGGCTACGGCTACCTCGAATACAACGCCGACGAAATCGCGGCACCCAAGTCCTACGACGATCTTCTCAGCCCGAAGCTCACGAAAAAGATCGGGCTGCCGGACGATCCTTACGCGGTGATCACCACTTTCGCGCTGTTCGCGGGCGCGCCCAAACCCAACAACCTCAGCCGCAAGGAATTCGCCGACACCATAAAGCTGTTGAAAAGCTTCCGCCCTCAGGTCCTCACCATCCATAATTACGGGGACGAGGTGGCGCTGTTCGCTCGCAAGGACATCTGGGTCGGCTTTCCCGAATATTCCGACTCGCTGATGCAGAGCCACAAGGCGGGCGCGACCAGCATCCAGTTCACGAAACTGGCGGCGTGGAGCTATGTCGACTGCATGATGGTCCTCAAGGGCGCCGAACACCCGGCCGCCGCCTACAAGTTCATCGACTCGGCGCTGGCCACCGACTCGCAGAAGCTGACGACCGAACACAGCATGGCCTTCCCGGTCAACGACGACGCCATCCCGGCCATCGCCAAGGATCTCGCCTACCAATCGAGCGCCGATGTCCTTAAAGCGGCGCCGCTGGTGCCCGGCGTCACGGTGGAGGAAGGCGGCAGCGAGGTTCCGTTCCAGGAATGGGTCCGGGCCTGGGAGGAGTTCAAGGCCGCGTGAGCCTGTCGCCCGGATCCGGCGCCGGGATGGAACGGCCCGGCCGGATCGTGCCGGCCGCCTGGCTCGGGCGCGTGGCGGCGCCCGGCATCGTTCCGCTGATGCTGTATTTCGCCGCCCTGCTGATCGCGCCGCTGGGCCTGTTGGTCGCCTACAGCTTTTGGAAGGCGAGCTTCTTCGCCGTCACCCGCACCTTCACGCTGGAAAACTACGCGCGGCTGCTCGACAGCACGCTCTACACCCAGATCCTCCTCAAGACCCTGGCGTGCTCGCTGGCGGTGGCCTGCACCGTCGTGGTGGTCGGCTTCTGCATCGCCTATGCGATCACCTACCGGTTGAAGGCCTGGGGGCCGCGCATCCTCGTCATGATCATGGCGTCGCTGCTGTCGAGCTATATCGTCCGCCTCTACGCGCTGACCACCATCCTGGGCACGAACGGCCTGCTCAACCAGGCGCTGCTCGCCCTCGGGATCATCCAGCAGCCGTTGGGCTATCTCCTCTACGGCTATTTCGCGATCTTCCTGACGCTGACTTACGTCTACCTCCCGTTCGCAGTTCTGCCCATGTATTCGGGGCTGCAGGGCATCGGGCGCAACCTGCTGGAAGCGGCGAGCGACCTCGGCTCGGGTCCGGTGCGGGTGTTCCTCGACGTGACCCTGCCGCTGGCGATGCGCGGCATCGGCACGGCCTTCGTGTTCTGCTTCGTCCTCGCGGCCGCCGACTACGTCGCTCCCAAACTGGTCGGCGGTCTCAGCGGGCAGATGATCGGCGCCATCATCGCCGACCAGTTCGGCGGCGCCAGCAACTATCCGATGGGCGCCGCGCTCTCGGTGGCCATGGTTTTCGGCTTCGCCCTGGTGATCGGCGGCGTCTTCCTGCTGGGTGCGCTCGTCGGCCGCCTGCGCCGCCTGCGCGTTGTTCGGGGGCCAGGTCCGGCCGGTGCGCACCGCGGCTTCGAATGGCCGAATCTGCCCTGGAGCGAGACCGTCACGATCCTGGCCCTTCTGATCCTGTTCGCGCCCTTGCTGACCGTCGCGGTCTTCTCCTTCAACCAGGCGCGCAACCCGGGCCTTCCGTTCACGGGCTTCACGCTCCACTGGTATGGCGAGGTGGTGCGGAGCCCCGACTTCCTGCACGTGCTGCACACGAGTCTCGTCATCTGCGCCAGCGCGGTGTCGGGCGGCCTGCTGATCGGACTGCCGGCCGCCCTGGCGCTGGCCCGGTCGCGCTTCGCCCTGCGGGGCTTCGTCGGCCTGCTGGTCTATGGCCCGATGGCGGTGCCGGGCATCGTGATCGGGGTGGCTCTGCTCGCCACCTTCGTGTTCACCGGGGTGAGGCTCGGCACCGTCGGGACCGTCGCGGCCCACATCCTGCTCGTCACCCCGTTCATCGTCATCGTGATCCGTACCCGCCTCGAAACGATGGATCGGCGGCTCGAAGAGGCGGCGCGCGACCTCGGCTCCTCGCCCGAGCGGGTGTTCCGCACCGTCACCTTGCCGATCCTGATGCCGTCGCTGGTCGGCGCGGGCGTGCTGGCGGCCGCCATCTCCCTCGACGAGCTGCTCGTGACGAATTTCACCATCGGCGCGCAAGCGACGATCCCGGTCTGGATTTCGTCGCAGATGCGGATCGGCCTCTCGCCCTCGCTCAACGCCGTGGCGGTCCTGATGCTGCTGGGGTCCCTGGGCCTGATCGGGCTTGCGGCCATGGCGGTGCGAATGCGCCGCTCGGCCCGCCTTTCCTCCACCCTCGCGGGGACCGCATGACCAACGATCGCGACGCTTTCCCACTCGCCTGGGACACGACCGGGGCGCCGTCCGCCTTCGATCCGGCGGACTGGTTCGATTATTGCGAGGAGATCAACGGTCGGCCGCGACCCGTGCTTCCGGCGCTGGCGATCCAGACCGTGATCCCGGCGCATTTCGATCTCGTGGTCGAGCGCTACGGCGCCAAGGTCGACGATTTCACGCTGGCCGACCATCCGCTCGCGATGTTCGAGCACGAAGGCCTTCCGATGGTGATCAGCCGCTCGGCAAAGGGGTCCTACGCGGCGGGCGGCCTCGACGAGATGATCGCGCTCGGGGCGCGCCACATCGTCTTCCTGGGCGGGTCGGGGACGATCTCGCCCGAGGTCGCGGTCGATGATCTGTTCGTTCCCACCAAGGCCCTGCGCGACGAGGGCGTGTCCTGCCATTACATCCCGCCCTCGCGCTACGCCCACCCGTCGCGGCGGCTGACCGACGCTTTGCTCTCGGTGTGCGGCGGCGCGAAGCGTACGGTCAGATCGGGTCCGATGTGGACCATCACGGCGCACTTCCGGCAGGCTCTGCCGCGCCTGCGCGCCTTCCAGGCCGAGGGCTGCCTCGTCGTCAACAACGAGGCGTCGTCGGCTTTCGCCGTGGGGCAGGCGCGTGACAGCGATGTGGCGGCGCTCCTCAATGTGGGGGACACGTTGGCCGACGGCCGCTTCCGCGTGCCGCGCGGCCACGCCAAGCTCTACAACCCCGCCGATGCCGTCGAGCAGCTTGATCTGGCGATCCGGGCGCTGACGGCCTTCGCGCGGTCGCCGGCATGATGGCAGCCGCGGCCGAGACGATTCCGCCGATCGGGCGTGCGCTCGACACGGCGCCGCCCGACGCGGCCGGGGTACCGCTGCTCCGGCTTCGGGGCCTCGAAAAATCCTTCGGCGGCACGGCCGCCGTGCATCCCGTGACGCTCGACATCGCGCCCGGCGAGTTCGTGACCTTGTTGGGTCCCTCGGGCTGCGGCAAGACCACGCTGCTGCGGATGATCGCCGGCCTCGAACGGCCGACCGCCGGCTCCATCGAGGTTGCCGGACGGGACGTGACCGGGCTGCGTCCCGAGCGTCGCCCCTTCAACATGGTGTTCCAGAGCTACGCGTTGTTCCCCCATCTCGACGTGTTCGACAATGTCGCCTACGGGCCGCGGGCAAGCGGCGTCGGCGAACGGGAGATCGCCGCGCGGGTCGCCGCCGCCCTGGCCATGGTGGGCCTGCAGGCGCACGCGCACCGGCCGGTGGACCTGCTTTCGGGCGGCATGAGCCAGCGGGTCGCGCTGGTGCGCGCCATCGTCAACCAGCC
Organism: uncultured Lichenihabitans sp.; assembly: GCA_964244255.1. Classification (GTDB taxonomy): domain Bacteria; phylum Pseudomonadota; class Alphaproteobacteria; order Rhizobiales; family Beijerinckiaceae; genus Lichenihabitans. Next base: position 34,593 of record CAXTIC010000026.1, read on the forward strand.
CCAGGTCCTGCTGCTCGACGAGCCGCTCGCGGCGCTCGATCTGCAGTTGCGCAAGCGCATGCAGATCGAGCTGCGCACCATCCAGGAGCGCATCGGCACGACATTCATCCACGTTACGCACGACCAGGAAGAGGCGCTCGTGCTCAGCGACCGCGTGATCCTGATGCAGGCCGGCCGTATCGTCCAGGTCGGCACCCCGCGGGAGGTGTACCGCCGCCCGAAGACGCGCTTCGTGGCCGAGTTCATCGGCGATACGTCGATGGTCGCCTGCACGCTCAAGCGCCGCGTCGGCCACACCGTCGAGGTCGCCTTCGCGACCGGCAAGCATCGCGCCTTCGACTTCTACGGCGACGGCGGCGTCGAGCCGGGCGCGCCCGGCTTCGTCTCGCTCCGTCCGCAGCACTTGGCGCTCGTGCCGCCGGGTTCCGGCGCGTTCGCCGGCACGATCGCGGGCGTCGTGTTCACGGGCGCCGCTACGGACTATGTCGTGGCCATCGAGGGCGGCGGCGTGCGCGTGCGCGGGGGCGACGACCGTCGGAGGGCACGCGGCGAGGAGGTCGGCGTCGAGATCGCGGCGGACTGCGGCGCCTTTGTGCGGGCCGACGAGGGCGAGCCGGCGGTGTGATCCCTTTCAGTGGAACAGTGTCCCGCCATCGATGTTCAGGGACTGGCCCGTCATGGAACGGCTGCGGTGCAGGAACGCCGCCGCGAAGGCGATATCCTCCGGCGTCTGGCTGCGCCCGATCGCCTGATGGGCCAGCCACTCGGCGATCGGAACCGAAGCCGCGTGCGACAGGTCGTCGATCATCGGGGTCTCGACCACGCCGGGGCACAGCGCGTTCACCATGATGCCGTGCCGGGCGACCTCGCGGGCCAGCGCTTGCGTGAAGCCGATCACGGCGAATTTCGAGGCGCTGTAATGGGCGAGCCCGGGATCGCCCCGCTTGCCCGCGATCGAGGAGATCGACACGACCGAGCCGGGCTGGCGCGCCGCGATCATGTGCCGGACGACGGCGCGAGACATGAGGAACACGCCGGTGGCGTTGACCTCCATGACGCGGCGCCATTCCGCGAGGGTAAGGTCGACCACGGGGCTGACCGACAGGACGCCCGCGTTGTTGACCAGAAGATCGATGCCGCCGAGCGCCCCGCAGCACAGGCCGACAGCCTTTTCGACGCTGGCCTCGTCGGCGACGTCGAGCGTGCCGCCCCAGAAGGATGCGCCCGGCCGACGCACCCGTTCGAGCGTCTCCGCGACGCCCCCGGGAGCGAGGTCGGCAACCCCTACGCTGGCGCCCCACGCCGCGAAGGCCTCCGCCATCCCGCGCCCGAGGCCGCGTCCCGCCCCCGTGACCAGGACGCGCTGGCCCGAAAGATCGATCCGTGCGGGCGGCGCCATCGTCAGCTCCAGCGGCCTCGGCTGCCGCCGGTCAGCAGTTCGATCCCGGTCTCGCCGACCAGGATGTTCTGCTCGGCCGCGGCGGTGCCGACCCCCGGCAGCGTCAGGGCACGCTCGACCGCGATCACCATCCCGGGTTCGAAGCTCGACGACTCGTCCTCGGTGAGCCAGGGGCGCTCCCAGCCCAGGCCCAGGCCGTGGCCCCAATGAACCGGGAAGCTCGACACGATGCCGTCGCCCCCCCGCCCGGCCGGGACGACGGCCAAGCGGGCCAGCGCGGCCTCGCCCGCCGCCACGGCGGCGCGAACCGGGACCCCCGGCGCAATCGCGTCCAGGGTGGCGTCCAGACCGCCGTGAAGGGTGTCGAGGAGGCGCCGCTGCGCTTCGCTCGCCGGTCCGACCACCACGGCCCGGCCGAAATCCGACAAATAACCGCGATGCACGATGCCGGTGTCGAAGCGCAGGAGGTCGCCCTTCCGCAGCACGCGGGTCGAAAAGCCCGGCAGCGGCGCCGAGGTCCAGCGGTGGGTTGTTTCGCCCGAGGAGAGGGAGGCGAAATAGATGCCGCATCCCTCGGCGATCGCGGAAGCCGCCAGGGCGGCCACGAGCTCGGCCTCGGTGCGCCCCTCGTCCACGCTGTCGAGCAATGCCGTCGTGGCCCGGCGGTGGATCGCGGCCGCCTGCCGGACGATCGCCATCTCGGCGGGACTCTTGATGCGGCGCATCCGATCGAGACGTTCGTCGCAGTCGGTCCAGGTCGCGGCCGACACGCGGCCGGCGAGATGGCGCCAGTCACGCAGCGACAGGACATCCGCGCCGACGAGACCCAGTTTTCCATTGTTCAGCCCGAGGCTCGCCAACGCGCCAGCAATCGTGCCGACGAAGTCGGCCGAATGGCGGATGTCCCCGGCCACGATCTCCGCCGCCTCGTATTCGGGGACGGACACGCACAGGATCGTGGCGGCGCTGGCGGAGATCGCCAGTGCCGTATGGGCGCGCCCCGAAAACAGCGTGGGGGTGTCGGGGAGATAGGAATAATGCTGGTAATGGCCCGTCAGATAGAGGACCTGCGCGTAGCGATCGAGCGTCGAGCCTCCGCGCGACACCACGAGCGCGCCGTCGAGCCCCGCCGAGCCCAGGGCCTCGGCGAAGCGACTCTGGCGCTCGCGAAACTCGGCGCGCCCGATCGCGGCGTCCGTCATCGCTGGGCGACGTTGCCGGACACGTTGGAATAGGCGATGCCCTCGAAGGATTCACCCTCGTAGTTGCCGCCGCCCTCGATCCCGGCGAAGCGTCCGGTGCCGGACACGAACTGCCAGCCGCCCTCGAAATGGTTGCGGCTCTCGCTGCCCATCTTCGCCTTGCCGCCCTCGAAGGCCATCACGGTCGAGGATCCATCCTTGTAGAGGTTGACGGTATAGCCCTTCTGCGATCCACCCTGCGGCGACCGCTCGAAGGTCTCGACCGCCCAGCAGGTCGCCACCTCGTCGTCGTGGAAGTAAAGCCCATAATAGCGCGTGCGGCCCAGGACGAGACCCTGGCTTCCCGGAATCTCGGTCGATTCCTCATGCTCGACGCGCACGACGTGGCGGCCGTTCGCCGCCTGACTGATCGAAACCATGGTGTCCTCCTTCGGTGTCCTCGGGACAGGGTGGCCCGGTATCCGCCCGGACCCGTCGAACGCTCGCGATTTCGCGATTCGAACGCGTCGCCGTCCGCCGCTCGGATCGGGCCTAACCGCCCGTCGTGTAGGCCTCGATCACCAGGCTGGCGGCGGCGTAATCCTCGATGGCCGTTCCGACCGACTTGAACAGGGTGATCTGCGCCGCGTCGGAGCGGCCCGGCTTGGTGCCGGCGCAGAGTTCGGCCATCTCGGCCTGAATGCGGGATCGCGGGATCAGCCCGGACCGCAGCGGCTGCACGAGGTCGCCGGCCTCCGACAGGGCGCCCTCGTACGTGTCGACCGCGATCAGGTTGGAGCGGCCGACGGCCTCGTCGTCGACCTCCCGCATGTCCGGCGTGAAGCCGCCCACGAGATCGAGATGCGCGCCCTCGCGGAGCCAGGCTCCGCGTACCAAGGGCGCCATGGCCAGGGTCGCGCAGCTGATGACGTCCGCCTCCCCCGCCGCCCGTCGCAGGTCATCGACCGCCGCGACCCGCGGCGCCACCTTGGCCAGGACGCCGGCGAGCTCCCGCGCCTTGTCGCCGGACCGGCCCCAGATCATCACGTTGTCGTAAGGCCGCGCGGCGCAATGGGCCGCCACGAGGTTGCGCGCGATGCGGCCCGTTCCTACGACCAGCAGCGTGCGCGCATCGGCTCGGGCGAGGAAGCGCGCCGCGAGGGCGGATGCGGCCGCCGTCCGACGGGCCGTCAGCTCTCCACCGTCGAGGACGGCACGCAGCGTCCCCCTCTCTCCGTCGAACACCAGTACCGAAGCCGCGACGGCCGGCAGGCCCTTGTCGGCGTTCGCGGGAAAAATGTTGACGATCTTGACCACAATGAGCCGGCCGGGCTGCCAGGCCGGCATCATCAGCAGGGTCCCGTCCCGATCGGGCGGGTTCCGGATCGTATGCGCGGTCCGGAGCGGAATCTCGGCCCCGGCCGCGAACACGGTTCGGAGCCTTGCGATCAGCGGCTCCCAGGGAAGGGCGGCCCGCACGCCCGCTTCGTCGACCAGGTCCATCGCGTCCTCCTTACGCCAGAAGGCGCGAGACCACGCCGTTCACGATGCCGGGCTTTTCGACATGGGGCATGTGGCCCGCGCCCGCGATCACATGCAGCGACGGGCCGAGCACCCTCGCCACATCGTCGTCGAGCGGCACGATCGCGTCGCGGTCGCCCCAGATGATGTGCCAGTCTTGCGCCATCAGGTCCCGGGCACCCCGCAACCGCTCGGGCCCGAGGTCGAGCAGGGCCGCGCCGATACGCTGCAGCGCCGCGCGGGCCTCCTCGTCCCGGAGACTCGCGAGCGCGTCTCCCACGATGCTCCGGCCGAGCATCGCGGGATCGGCGAACAGCATCTCGAGCACCGGCTTCATGTCGCGCTTGCGCTCGGCCCCGAGGAAGCCGCGGATATAGGCCGGGTTCGGGGCCGGTCCGAGGCCGACCGGCGCGATCAGGATCACCGGGCCGATGTCGAGACCGCCGCGACGCACGAGCGCCGCCGCGACCAGAGCCCCGAAACTATGCGCCACGAGGGTGACCCGCCGGAGGCCCAGCGCCTCGATCCCGGCCCCGACGATCCTCGCGACCGCCTCGGGGCTGCCGTCGCCGACCGCCTTGTCCGAAGCGCCGTGGCCGGGGAGGTCGAACGCCAGGGTCCGGCGCCCAGCCGCCTGAACGGCGCCCTGCGTCACCGCCCAGTTGGCATGGTCGCCCCCGAACCCGTGCAGGAACACGACCGCCGGCCCGGAGGACACCTCGCCGGCTTCGACATAGGCGAGGCGCGAGCCGCCCGCGTCGACGAAACGGATCGCCGGGACCGCGGCCCCGGGCGACGCCCGCGGCTCGTCGCCCCCCACCGCCACCGCGGCCGCGAGCGCGGCGTCGATGTCGGCCTGCGGCGCGCCGTCCTCGGCCAGGATCGCGATCGGGCGGCCGATCGGCACCACCTCGTCGGGCCGCACCAGGAGGTGCGCCACGATGCCACCCGCCGGAGCCTCGAACTCGTTGGTGATCTTGGTGGTTTCGATGTCGCAGAAGGGCGCTCCGACGGCCACGCGATCCCCCGGCTTGACGTACCAGTGCGTGATGCTGCCCTCCTGCATCGAAAGGCCCCATTTCGGCATGCGGATCGTATGGGTCGTGCTGTCCCGGGCCATCGCGCCTTCTCCCCTCCGGCCCTATTAGCGCAGCGTGCTCAGGCCGCCGTCGACCGTCAGGACATGTCCGGTCATGTAGGACGCGGCGGCCGAGGCCAGGAACATCATGGCGGGCACGATCTCGGCCGGGCTCGACTGGCGGCGCAGCGGCACCGTCGCGATCATCGCGCCCCGCGCCGTCCCGGCATCGTCTTCGGCCGCCCAGATCGGATCGTTGAACGGCGTGTCGACCCAGCCGGGCGCCACGACGTTGACACGGATGCCCTCGCCCGCCAGTTCCGCCGCGAGCGAGCGCGCCAGACCGACGATGCCGGCCTTCGAGGCCGCGTAGGCGGCCTCGTGCCGGGCGCCCACGAGGGCGGAGGTGGAGGCGGTGAAGATCATCGACCCGCCGCCGCTTCGGCGCAGGTGCGGGATGGCGGCGCGCGCGGTCAGGAAGGCTCCGCGCAGGTTCACAGCCACGATGCGGTCGAAACTGTCGATCGGGAAGCTTTCGGTCGGCCCGGCCAGGAGAAGCCCGGCATTGGAGAAGACGAGGTCGAGCCGCCCGTGCGCATCCACGGCGGCCCCGACCGCGCCCGTCACCTGATCGGGATCGGACACGTCGACCGGTTCCGCGGCGTCGCGGTCGGCGACCACGACGAGGGCGCCCGCGTGTTCGAGGGCGCTCACGAGGGCGGCGCCGATGCCGCGCGCCCCGCCCGTCACGAAGGCGACCTTGCCGGCGAAGCCTGCGTCATCCATCCGAAACGGCCTCCGCCAGGGCCGTCTCGGCGCAACGGACGTCCTGTTCGGCCTCGCCGCCGCTGATCCCGATCGCGCCGACCACCTCGTGACCGGCCCTGACGGGCAGGCCACCCGGCATGGCGGTGAAGCGCCCCGCGAGCGCGGTGTTCATGCCCCAGTCGGCGCCTCCGGGCTGTGTGGTCCCGTACCAGAGCGCGCTCGGCGCGAGGGTGGCGGCGGCCGTGTCGGCCTTGGCGAGGGCGAGGGGACAGGCGCAGAAGGCGGCGCCGTCCATACGCTCCACGTAGACCGGATGCCCGCCACGATCGACCACCACGGCGGTGATCGCGACGTCCAGGCGCGCGGCCTCCCGGCAGGCGGCTTCGGCAAGCGCCTTGGCCAGGGCGAGGCTCATATCCCGGACCGATCGAAGCTGCGGCATCGGGGGACCCATCTTCAGGCGAGCCGCCGGACGGCGTCCACGATCCGCGCGGCCGAGGGGAGCACGTAATTCTCGAGGTTCGGCGCGAACGGGACGGGCGTGTTCAGGCCGCATACGCGAACGATCGGGTTGTCCAGTTCCTTGAACGCTTTTTCGGCGATCGACGCCGCAACCTCCGCGCCGAAGCCGCTGCGCTTGGGCGCCTGATGCACGATCACGACGTTGTTGGTGCGCCACACGGACTCGAGCACGGTCTTCTCGTCCCACGGCATCAGCGAAAGGAGGTCGACGATCTCGCAGCCGATCTTCTCGCCGGCCAGGATCTCGGCGGCTTCGAGCGCCAGCGGCACCGTGCGGCCCCAGGTGACGATCGTCACGTCGTCGCCCCGGCGCTTGAGGCTGGCCGGCCCGAGCGGCCGCGGCGCATGGGTCTCCGGCACGTCCCCTGCGATTTCGTAGAGGCTGAGCGGTTCGAGCACGATGACGGGGTTGTCGTCGACGATCGCGTCGCGGAGGATCGCGCGGATGTCCGCCGGCGTCCCGGCCGTCGCGACTTTCAGCCCCGGAACATGGGTGAACCACGATTCCAGCGACTGCGAGTGCTGGGCCGCGGCATTGAGATAGCCGCCGACGCCGCAGCGGATCGTCAGCGGCACGCGCGCCTTGCCGCCGAACATGTAGCGCATCTTGGCGGCCTGGTTGACCACCTGGTCCATCGCGATCGCGATGAAATCCATGTGCATGATCTCGGCGACGGGTCGCATGCCCGACATGGCGGCGCCGATCGAGAAGCCCACGATGGCGCTCTCGGAGATCGGGGTATCGCGCACCCGGGCGGCGCCGAACTTGTCGCGCAGGCCTTGCGTCGCCCCGTAGGCGCCCCCGTAGCCGACGTCCTCGCCGAGGCAGAAGACGGAGCCGTCCCGGCTCATCGCCTCGTCGAGGGCGAGGATGATCGCCTTGGCGTAGGTGAGCTTCACGACCAGCCCTCCACGACGAGATCGGTGTAGACATCCTCGAGCGCGCTTTCGGGCGAGACGGCGGGGGCGCCGCGTGCGAAATCGACGGCCTCCTCGACCTGACGGCGGATCTCCGACCAAATCGCTTCGAGCGCCGCGCCCTCGATGCCGCGCTCGGCCAACCGGACCTCGGCGAGCTTGAGCGGGTCGCGGGCTTTCCATTCGTCCACCTCGCCGGCGGTCCTGTAGGGCTGCGGGTCGCCCTCGAAATGGCCGCGCCAGCGATAGGTTACGCATTCGAGCAAAGTCGGCCCCTGGCCCTCGCGGGCCCGCGCGACCGCGCGCTCGGCCGCGGCGTGGACGGCCTCCGCGTCGTTGCCGTCGACGGTCTCGCCGGGCATGCCGTAGGCGGCCGCTCGATCCGACACCTTCTCGATCTTCTGGTGGTCGGAGACCCGGATGAAATCCGCAAAGCCGTTGTTCTCGACGACGAACACGACCGGCAGGCTCCACACCGCCGCGAGATTGAGCGACTCGTGGAACGGGCCGATATCGGTGGCGCCATCGCCCATGAAGGCCACCGAGACCCGGTCGCTCCCCCGCATCGAACTCGCCAGGGCGGCGCCGGCCGCGATCGGGATGCCGCCGCCCACGATGCCATTGGCGCCGTAGATGCCGAGATCGAGATCGGCGACATGCATCGAGCCGCCCTTTCCCTTGCAGTAGCCGGCGGCCTTTCCGTAAAGTTCGGCGAAGAACAGGTTGAGGTCGCCCCCCTTGGCGATGATGTGCCCGTGACCGCGATGCGTCGAGGTGATCACGTCGTCCCGCCGCAGCGCGTAGCAGACCCCGACCCCCGTGGCTTCCTCGCCGATATAGGAGTGGATGAAGCCGGGCATCTCCGCGTTCTCGAACAATCGCAGCAGCGTTTCCTCGGCATGGCGGATGAGCGCCATCTGGCGGTACATCGACAGCAGGTCGGTGGTGTTCGGCAGGGTCATGGTCGGCCGCCCGCGAGCTTGAGGGACAGGTTTCGATAGGCCGCCGCAGCCTGACGCACCTCGGCGACCGAGATCGACTCGTCGGCCGTGTGGGCGTCAGCCTCGTCCCCGGGGCCCAACCCGACGGTCGGGATGTTGCGCCGGCCGGCCGTCTCCGACCCGTTGGTACAGAACGAGTAATAGCCGAACTCCGCCGGGCGGCCCGCCTCGATCACGCTGTTCGCCGCCGCCTGGACGAGCGGCAGGTCGCGATCGAAGAACCATGGCGGCAGGTCACGGGCGGCGATCGACACCTTGCCGGTGTAGGCCGTCACGGGCCCGTCGGAGACCCGAACCGCGAAGGCCCGTGGATCGATCTCGGCGAGGCGCAGCCGCAGCGCTTCCAGCACCTCCTCGGCGCTTTCGCCCGGCAGGGTGCGCCGGTCGAAGCGTATCTCGACGGCCGCCGGGATCGAGGACACCGAGGGGTGCGGGATGCTGATGATGTCGGTCGGTACCATGATGGCGCGGCCGAATCCCTCGCGACTCGGCAGATCCATGGCCTCGATCGCCGCCAAGGCCTTGGCGGCCAACAGGAGCGGGTTCTTGCCGCGCTCGGGATAGGCCGCATGCGAGGGTATCCCGGTGGCGAGCAGCAGCACCTCGATGCGCCCCCGCTGGCCATGCTTTATCGTGAGCGAGGACGGCTCGCAGATGACCACCTGCTCCGGGCGCGTGCGCTCGAGGATCGGCCGCAGGGCCAGGCCCTCGATGGTCTCCTCCAGCACCGAGGCGCTGACCGCCACCTGGCGGGTGAGCGATCCCGAGCGTCCGGCTTCCGCGACCCCGCAGATCGCCGCCCCGAGGGCGCCCTTCATGTCGGCCGCGCCGCGCCCGAATATCCGTCCGTCGATGATGGCGCCGCCGAATGGCTCGACCGACCAGCGGCCCATCACCGGCACCGTGTCCATATGGGCATCGAAGAGGACCGCGCTCGTCTCGTCGCGCGGCCCGACGAAGCCCACCACACTGCCGAAGTCGTCGCGCTGGACGTCGCGGAAGTCGAGGCCGCGCATCGCCCGCTCGACCAGATGGGCGACCTCGGTTTCCTGTCCTGACAACCCCTCGGTGCGGATCAGCGCCTGCGTGAGGGAGACGGCGTCCCAATCAAGCTTCACGATAGCGCTCCAGCTTGGCCGGATCGATCGATATGCCGAGCCCCGGACGCTCGAAGGGCAGCAGGCCGCCGTCCCGGTAGGCGAACGCCGCCTCGACGATGTCGTCCTCGTAATAGCGACCGGCGATCCCGGTCGGGTGCTGGCCGGCGGGCGCGTTGATCGGGATGACGCAGGGGAGCGACACGGCCGGTGTCGCCAGCGCGAAGTGGAGGTTGGCGGCGTTGCCGATGGCCGATTCGAGGGAGCCGTTCACGTCGCAGGGCAGGCCGGCGGTCTCGGCGATGACGGCGACGCGCCGAGCCCTGGCGATACCGCCCGCCTTGGCGAGATAGATCGAGATCGCGTCCGCGCCGCGGCATTGCACGAGATCCAGCGCGTCGAACGCGTCCCAGCAGCTCTCGTCGGCGATCACGTCGACGGGAAGCCGGCTGGTCAGGAGCGACAATTCGGCGAGGTCGCGAACCGGCTGCTCGACCATGTCGAGATCGCCCGCCATGCCGGCGAGGTTCCTGAGCGCCCGCTTGGCCCGTCCGTACCCCTGGTTGATGTCGAGCCGCAGGAAGACATCCGGGCCGAGCGCTTCGCGAATGCCTCGCACCGTGGAGGCATCGCGCGCCGCACTCTCGCCGCCCTTGATCTGCAGGGCCCTGATGCCGTCCCGCCAGGCACCCCGCGCTTCCTCGACGGCCTCTTCGGGCGGCATGATGCCGATCATGTGCGCGACCGCGACGCTCTCGCGCGAAAGGCCGCCGAGCAGAACGTGCACGGGCTGCCCGAGCGCCTTCCCCCATAGGTCGTGCAAGGCGATGTCGAGGGCGCAGCGCGCGTAGGAGTTGCCGCGGAGAACCCGGTCCATCGCGGCGTGCGCGGGCTCGATCCGCGTCGGGTCGAGCCCGAGCAGGGCCGGCTCGAGCACCCGCTTGATCGCGTCGACGACCGACCCCTGCGTCTCGCCGCCATGGCGTCCATGGTCGCCCGCCCAGTCCGGTAGCGGATTGGCCTCCCCGATGCCGGTCAGACCCTCGTCGGTCGCGATCTCGACATACACGAACCCCCCCAGGGGCTTCAGCAGGCTCGCCCAGCGAAACTGCCTGCGGGCGGGAAGTCGGAACGGAACGGCGGTGATGCCTACGATCTTCATGCCGCCCCATGACCCTGCTCGGACCGCCCGACCGGCCGTTCCCAGCCTGCGAGGGACCACGCTAGCCCCGCCGCCGGCGGGGTCGATAGAACGGTGCGGACGCCCAATTGAAGGTTTGGCCCCGGGACCCTCGGCCCCCGTCGACACGGCAGCGTGGTCAGGTCGGACGGACCGCCGGGCTCGGCACAGGGACCGGAAAGGAGCGGCGTGCGAGCATGGGCACGTCCGAGCGTCACGCCGCGGTAGCCGCCCCATACGCGTTCCTCGCCTCGGCCCGGATGTGGGGCGTCCTCGCGGCGGGCGGCATCGGCGGCCGGCATCGGGTGGTGGCGGGTGACGCGCGCGTCCGCTCCCTCGGTCATTCGGCGCACCCTTCAGACGTCGAGGGTGTTGTCCCGCTCCCACTGGGTGAGGTGGGGACGAATAGCGGCCCGCGCGGACCGGGTCGAGGCGCTTCACGAGTTCGGGATCTTGCGTGGTGATGCCGGCGGGGTCCTTGCCCTCGTGCCAATCGTCGTAAGCCCCGGCCGTCGTCCCGAGTGCCTTGTACTCGGCCTCGTAGACGGGATCGTTGTCGCCCAGCGCCACCAGGGCGGCGGTACCGATCGAGACCGCGTCGGCGCCGAGCGCCAGCGCCTTGGCGACATCGGCGCCGTTGCGGATGCCGCCCGAGACGATGAGCTGCACCTTGCGGTGCGGGCCGAGTTCCTGCAGTGCCTGGACGGCGGGGCGAAGGCAGGCGAGCGTCGGCATGCCGACGTTCTCGATGAACACGTCCTGCGTCGCCGCCGTGCCGCCCTGCATGCCGTCGACCACCACGACGTCCGCTCCGGCCTTCACGGCGAGCGCCACGTCGTAGTACGGCCGCGAGCCGCCGACCTTGACGAAGATCGGCTTCCGCCAGTCGGTGATCTCGCGCAGCTCCAGGATCTTGATCGCGAGTTCGTCGGGACCGGTCCAGTCCGGGTGACGGCAGGCCGAGCGCTGGTCGATGCCCTTCGGCAGCGTGCGCATGGCCGCCACGCGGTCGGTGATCTTCTGGCCGAGCAGCATGCCGCCGCCGCCGGGCTTGGCCCCCTGGCCCACCACGATTTCGATCGCGTCGGCCTTGAGGAGGTCCTCGGGGTTCATGCCATAGCGCGAGGGCAGGTACTGGTAGACCAGCAGGTTCGACTGCCCGCGCTCCTCGGCCGACATGCCGCCGTCGCCCGTGGTGGTCGAGGTGCCGGCGGCGGAAGCGCCCCAGCGCCTCCTTGGCGTTGGCCGACAACGACCCGAAGCTCATGCCCGCGACCGTGATGGGGATCCTGAGTTCCAGCGGCCTCTCGGCGAAGCGGCCGCCGAGAACGACCTCGATGCCGCAGCGCTCGCGATAGCCTTCGAGCGGGTAGCGGGAGATCGAGGCGCCCAGGAACAGCAGGTCGTCGAAGTGCGGCAGGCGGCGCTTCGAGCCGCCGCCGCGAATGTCGTAGATGCCGGTGGTCGCGGCGCGACGGATTTCCGCGAGCGTGTCGTCGTCGAAGGTGGCGGACTTGCGCGGCGGGTCGACGGGTTGTCGTATGACATGGGAGCGGACCATCGAGGGGGGAGGATCGGGTCCGGCCCGAGGTGGCCTGCCGGGACCGGGACGGACGGGCGTGTGTCCGGCGGGCGTCGCGCCTCAGCCGTAAGCGTCGGCGTGGTCGACGCTGAAGTGGTACAGCTTGCGGGCCGAGCCGTAGCGTTTGAACTCGGCGGGCTTCACGTCGGTGATGCCCGCCCGATCCAGCAACGCGGCGAGCAGCTCGAGATGAGCCGGCCGCATCTCCTTCCCGATGCAGTCGGCGCCCAGGCTCCTGACCGTCCCGCGCACGAACAGGCGGGCCTCGTAGATCGAATCCCCCAAAGCGTCCCCCGCGTCCCCGCAGACCACGAGGTTGCCGGCCTGCGCCATGAAGGCCGACATGTGGCCGATCGAGCCGCGCACCACGATGTCGATGCCCTTCATCGCGATGCCGCAGCGCGACGATGCGTTGCCCTCGATGACCAGGAGCCCGCCCTTGCCCGTCGCCCCGGCATATTGGCTGGCGTCGCCCTTCACGGTCACCTGGCCGGACATCATGTTCTCGGCCACGCCCGGCCCGGCCGAGCCATGCACCGTGACCGTGGCCTCGCGGTTCATCCCGGCGCAATAATAGCCGACACTGCCTTGGATCTCGACCGCGACCGGCGCGTTGACGCCCACCGCGACGGCATGCGATCCGCGCGGATTGACGATCTCCCACACCGTCCCGGTGGTGCCCGGCTCCTGGGCGTGCAGGGCCCGGTCGAGTTCGCGGAGCCCCGTCGCCGCAAGATCGACCACCGGCATGGTTCAGCGCTCCCAGAAATACACGGTGGCGGGCTCGGGCTCCCACACCTTGGCGGTCCCGATGCCGGGCAGCCCCACCAGCGCCCGGTACTCGGACCCGAAGGCGACGTAGCGATCGGTCTCCGCCAGCACGGCCGGCTTGCACGCGACGGGGTCGCGCAGCACGCCGAATCCGTTCTTCGTGCCGACCACGAAGGTGTAGAAGCCGTCGAGGTCGCCGATACCCTTTTCCAGCGCCTGCCCGAGGCTCAGCCCCTTGGCCATCCGGGACGTGAGATATGCGGCCGCCACTTCGGAATCGTTGTCCGTCTCGAACGTCATGCCGTCCCGCGTCATCTCCCGCCGGAGATTGTTGTGGTCGACAGCGACCCGTTATGGACGAGGCATTGGTCGGGCCCGGTCGAGAACGGATGGGCGCCGAGCGTGGTGACGGCCGATTCGGTCGCCATCCGGGTGTGGCCGATGCCGTGGCTGCCAGCCATGCCGTCGAGACCGAAGCGCTTGGCGACCTCGGTGGGATAGCCGACCTCCTTGTAGATCTCGATCGCCTCGCCGACCCCCATGACCCGCACGGCCGGATGCTTGTCCCGAACGATCGCGCGTGCCGCGTCGGCCTTGTCGGCCGGAACGGTCAGCACGGCGTGCGTGGTCTTGCGTTCGAAGCCGGCCTCGGCCCCGATGGCCGCGCCGACCGCTGTGGCCAGCCCCGAGAAGGCCGCGTCAGGCGCGGTGGATTGCACCGTGATCTTGGCGACGCCCTCCTTCGGCGGAACGTACACGGCGAACCCGCGCTGTCTGGACCCCGGTCGCACATGGTCGTCAACATGCCGGACAGCAGGTGCCCGAGCCGAGGCTCCAACGCGCTGTCCTTGATGAACAGTCCAACAATCCCGCACATCTTCTTTTCGCTTCCGGAAACCGGTGTCCAGGTTGCAGGGGCGGTGCCAACGGGCGTATGCCGGTCGGATGGCCGCCACCCGCGCCCGCGCGCGGCGAGCCCGTTCCGCGCCGGAGCCCTTCATGAGCCTATCGGACCGCCGCCCGCGCGACGTGCACGCCCTTCGCCCCGCCACGCGGCTCGTGCATGGCGGCACCCTGCGGTCCTCCTTCGGCGAAACATCCGAAGCGTTGTTCCTGACGCAGGGCTTCGTCTACGACACCATGGAGGCGGCCGAGGCCCGCTTCAAGGGCGAGGACCCCGGCTACATCTATTCCCGGTTCTCGAACCCTACGGTCGCGATGTTCGAGGCCCGGATGGCCTCGATCGAGGGCGCCGAGGCCGCGCGGGCCACGGCGAGCGGCATGGCCGCCGTCACGGCGTCGCTGATGGGCCAGGTGAAGGCCGGGGACCACGTCGTCGCCGCCAAGGCCCTGTTCGGTTCGTGCCGCTATGTCGTCGAGGACTTGCTGCCGCGGTTCGGCGTCGCCTCGACGCTCGTCGATGGCGCGCGCCTCGACCAGTGGCGCGCCGCGATGCGGCCGGAAACGAAAACGCTGTTCCTCGAAAGCCCGACCAACCCGACGCTCGAACTGGTCGACATCGCGGCCGTCGCGAAGATCGCGCACGCCGGCGGGGCGACGCTCGTGGTCGACAACGTGTTCGCGACGCCCCTGGGCCAGAGCCCGCTCGAACTCGGCGCCGACTGCGTCGTCTATTCCGCCACGAAGCACATCGACGGGCAGGGCCGCTGCCTCGGCGGCGTCGTCCTGGCCAGCCGGGCGTTCATCGACACGCACATCCATAACCTGCTGCGGCAAACCGGGCCGGCCCTGTCGCCCTTCAACGCCTGGGTGCTTCTCAAGGGGCTCGAAACCCTGCCGATCCGCGTCGCCGCGCAGTCCGCGAGCGCGGCGCGCATCGCCGACTTCCTCGCGGTGCAGCCGACGGTCACGCGGGTTCTATACCCCGGCAGACCCGATCATCCCCAGGCGGCGCTGGCGCGGCGGCAAATGAAGGGCGGCGGGACGCTCGTGGCCTTCGAGGTCGGGGCCGGGAAGAAGGGCGCGTTCGCCATGGCCAACGCCCTCAACGTCGTCGGCATCTCGAACAACCTCGGCGACGCCAAGAGCCTGGTGACGCACCCGGCCACGACCACGCACCAGCGCTTGTCCGCAGAGATCAGGGACGGACTCGGCATCACCGAGGGCCTGCTGCGGCTGTCGGTCGGGCTCGAGGACGTCGACGACCTGATCGAGGACCTCGCGCAGGCCCTGCGCCAGGTCGACGAGGGACCGGAGGCCCGCCTCGCCGCGGCGTCCTGAACCCTGGGGTTCGGCGTTCTTCAAGCCTTGCCGCCCGCCGCCCGTTCGAGCCTGGGCGGAAAGTGGTTTCGCGAGCAACCGACAGGCGTTAACCTTCCGCCGCGTCGCTCCTGAAGGTCGCCCGCATGCTCGATTACCTCCGTGCGCTCCTCGATTCGGACAGCCTGTCGCCGCACGGCATCTGCCTGCTTTGGCGACCTGAATTGATCTGGACGCACGTCGTGTCGGACACCCTGATCGGCCTCTCCTACCTTTCGATCCCGCTGGCGCTCGGCTACCTCGTTTCCAAGCGCAGCGACATCGCCTTCGGCTGGGTGTTCTGGTGTTTCGTCATCTTCATTCTCGCGTGCGGGACCACGCATTTCCTGTCGATCCTGACCTTGTGGCAACCCGTCTACGGGATCGAGGCGGTCGTCAAGGCCGTCACCGCGCTGGCTTCGGTCGCGACCGCGGCCGCGCTCTGGCCGCTGCTGCCGCGCGCGCTCGCGTTGCCGTCCCCGGGGCAGTTGCGGGCCGCGAACGCCGCCCTGACGGCCAGGATCGCGGAGCGCGACCGGGCGCTGCACGCCCTCGAACAGGCGACCGCCGAGCGGGTCGAGACGGAGGACATGCTTCGGCAATCCCAGAAGATGGAGGCCATCGGCCAGTTGACGGGCGGGGTGGCGCACGATTTCAACAACCTGCTCGCCGTGATCATGGCGAATCTGGAACGGGTCGAGCGCAACCTGCCTGACGGCAGCACGCTCTTGCGGCCCGTTCGCGACGCCATGACGGGGGCCGAGCGGGCCGCGGCCGTCACCGACAAGCTGCTCGCCTTCGCGCGAAAGCAACCGCTGCGTCCGCTCGACATCAAAGCCGACGCGCTGATCGAGGATTTGTCCACCTTGTCGCGGGGCGCGCTCGGCGACGAGGTCGAGCTGCGGACGCGATTCGCGCCCGATCTTTGGCCCGTGCGCGTCGATCCGAACCAGTTGGAGAACGCGATCCTCAACCTCCTCGTCAACGCGCGGGACGCGATGCGGCCCGGCAACGCCGGGTGGGCCGAGATTTCGACCCGCAACCTGCCGGCCGCCGACGCGGCGCGGCTCGAAGGCACCGATCCCGCCCAGGACTACGTCGCGATCGAGATCGCGGATAACGGCGCCGGCATGTCCCCGGAGGTCGCGAGCCGGGCCTTCGATCCGTTCTACACGACGAAGCCGCTCGGGCAGGGCACCGGGCTCGGCCTCAGCCAGGTGTTCGGTTTCGCCAAGCAGTCGGGTGGACATGCCGCCATCGAGAGCGACCCGGAGCGCGGCACGCGCGTGCTGCTGCTGCTGCCGCGCCTCAAACCCGATGTTAACAGGGACGCGTCATCGTTCCCCTCGCGGGCCGGCGCGCCGGTGTTTCCCAAAGGGTTGATCGCATCGTCATGACGGCCGCCGTTCCCGCCACGATCCTCGCCGTCGACGACGAAGCATTGCTGCTCAGCATCCTCAATGCCGAACTGGAGGATTGCGGGTATCGCGTATTGCCGGCGATGACGGGGCACGAGGCCGTCGCGCTGCTCCGTGCCCACGCGTCATCGATCGACCTGCTCGTGACCGACATCCGCCTTCCCGGCGACATCGACGGCTGGAGCCTGGCGGAGGAAGCCCGGCGCCTGCGGCCCGATATGCCCGTCATCTACGTCACCGGTTACTTCGCGCAAACGTCCCGCGAGGTGAGCGGCAGCGTGGTGATCGCCAAGCCGTACCGTCCGTCGGCCATCGTCAAGGCGGCGCGGCGGATGGGCGTCGCCTAACGGCGAGGAATCTCTCGGAGCGTCGCGCCGGCAAACAGGGTTTCGCACGGGCGCCGCGAAAACGAGACGACGGCGCACCTCGGTTCAGCCCGTTCGAAAACCCGTGAGAATGTCCCGTTCATCCCGCCCCGCGTCTTTCCGCGTGCTTGACGGAGCGTGAATGTCGCGGCCCGAGGTGAGGCGCCCTCGGCATGCGCCGAACGGATGGACAGGCAGGGATCGGCGAGGGATCGGCGAGGCTTTGAGCCGGGGAAGCGCTATGCTACGAGACCCTCCTTCCGGTTTCGAACCCGCCTCCGCGGGTCTCGCTCGTCACAACAGGCGGCTCCCTTCATGGGCGAAAAGCGCTCGAGTTTCGGCTACGAGGACCTTCTGGCCTGTGCCCGGGGCGAATTGTTCGGGCAAGGGAACGCCCAGTTGCCGCTGCCGCCGCTGCTGATGTTCGATCGCATCGACGCGATCGCCGAAGAGGGCGGCGCCAACGGCAAAGGCCTGATCCGCGCGGTGCTGGATATCCGTCCGGACCTCTGGTTCTTCGCCTGTCACTTCAAGAACGATCCGGTGATGCCGGGATGCCTCGGCCTCGACGCGCTCTGGCAATTGTGCGGCTTCTACCTCGGCTGGCTCGGCCTGCCCGGTCGCGGGCGCGCGCTCGGCGTCGGCGAGGTCAAGTTCGCCGATCAGGTGCTGCCGACCGTCAAGCGGATCATCTACGGCATCGACCTCAAGCGGGTATTCCGGGGAAAGCTGGTGCTCGGGTTGGCCGACGGCTGGCTCGATGCGGATGGCCGCCGTATCTACGAGGCTAGGGATCTGCGCGTCGGACTGTTCAAGCCCGAACTGCCGGCCGCCTGAAGCCGCGCGGGGAAGCGCGCCGGAGCTGTTCCATGCGACGCGTCGTCATCACCGGAATGGGCATCGTCTCATCCATCGGCAATAACGTCGGCGAGGTGCTGGCGTCGCTCCGCGCCGCCAAGCCCGGCGTGGTGCGGGCGAATGTTTACGCGGACCTCGGCTTCCGCAGCCAGGTCCACGGCGCACCGACCCTCAATCCCGAGGACGTGCTGGACCGGCGCGCCATGCGGTTCCACGGGCTCGGCAGCGGCTGGGCCCACGTGGCCATGGAGCAGGCGATCAAGGATTCCGGGCTCGAGCCGGGGGAAGTCTCGCACGAGGGGACGGGGGTCATCGTCGGTTCCGGCGGGCCGTCGACCCGGACCATCGTCGAGGCGGCCGACATCGCGCGCGCGAAGGGACCCAAGAAGGTCGGCCCCTTCGCGGTGCCCAAGGCCATGTCGTCGACCGGGTCGGCGACCCTTGCCACCTGGTTCAAGATCAAGGGCTTCAACTTCTCCATCTCGTCCGCCTGCGCCACGTCGAACCATTGCATCGGCACGGCCTACGAGGCGATCCGCTACGGCAAGCAGGACGTGATGTTCGCGGGCGGCTGCGAGGA
>CAXTIC010000027.1:0-51561 GCA_964244255.1 uncultured Lichenihabitans sp.
ATCTTCGAAGCCGCGCCTTACGGCGTTCCTGATCGAAGTGACTGATCCATAGGGGCCAGCGGCCTTCGCGAATTCATGCAGGTCGCACGGATGGCCTACCGCTGCTTTCGGGAGCGGTCGCGAGATTGCTGTAGGTCCAGGTTGGGCGCCGTGCCGTCCGGCCGCTCTTCGGCTCAATCTGGCCGACAGGGGAAGGGCCGGTTCTTGGTTTGAATGGTGGTATTGCGGACATCCGGGAAGTCGAATGCCAACTTATTCGGGCGACGGCAACTCCTCCGAGCGACTCCCAAAGGCCTCAGTGTGAAATCGCTCGCAATAGTGGCCCCCTGAGGGGCGGTTTTCGCGCCCGATCGTGAGCCCTTCGATCGCTGTGTAGCAGCGTCCCTTCCGTGGCCCTTTCGGCCTGGAAGGATGTCGGGGGGATGATTGCCGTGGACATGATCGGCCGGATCCGGCGTGCGTATTTCGATCGGCAGCGGTCCATCAAGGAGATCGTCCGGACGCTGTCGGTGTCGCGTGCGACGGTGCGCAAGGTGGTCCGCGGCCAAGCGACCGAGTTCAAGTACGAGCGTGGTGTCCAGGGGTCGCCCTTCGGAGCGAAACTGGGGTCGCGCTTGGAAGCGATTTGGCAGGTGCGGACCGCTCACGCGACGGTCGCGCGCCGGCCGGAAAGAGATGGTCCGCTTTCGGTCTCGGGACCGCCTCGACGGACGTGACACCGGCTCCGTGAACGTCACTGCGAACGGGTCTCCCCTCGTGCCGTCGCGGCATTACGGAACGGCAGCCGGCGCCGTGAGACCTGCGCTCCCGAATGGGTGATAGTCGAAAGGGTATCCGAAGTAGCGCGGCCCCACGAGCGCGATGCCGGCGGGGGTCTGCCATTGCGGGTCGCACGCCCAGGCGATGGCCACGACGCGGATCCCGTAGCGTAGCGCATCGGCGGTCACCGGCGATCCTGTCTCCATCTCGAGCAGGGTGATCAGGTCGGGCGTGGTGACGAGCGTCTCGCCGTCGCGTTCGGCAACCAGGAACTCGTTCTGGAAAGCGAGGCGCAGGCGGTGCCCGCGATCCTGCTCGAGACCCTCGAAAGACGCCTCTCCGCGCGCAAAGCCGCCGACCGTGCGACGCTCCACATCGGTGGCGCGCCCGGTGAAGATCCTGGTCGCGCCGAGCGCCTCCACGATGGCGGCGACAGGGTCCGCATGCGCGAGCCGCACCTCGCGCAGCAGCCGGCCGAGCCGGGCGCATAGGCTGAGCGTGCCGCGGATGATCGCCCGCTTCGCTACGGCGCCGCTCATCGGGTAGAAAGCCAGCAGGGCTGAGCCGCCCATCTGCACGGTGGCGGCGCGGGCAAGGCGCTCCGTCCAGGCGTTGTCGATGGTCTCCAACACGACCGAATTGCCCTTGTCGTCGCCGAGCACCATCGGGGTCGCGGCGACGCCGTGCAGGCCGAAGGTCTCCATCTGCAGCTCGGGAAAGGCGCGGCCCATGCCGTCGCCATCGACGAGCGGCAGGCCGGCTGCCGCTGCCGCCACGAACGGCGTGGTGGAGTTGATGCCGCCCGCCTCAGCGCAGAGCACCGCATCGACGCGGCGTCCCATGAACTTTTCGAGCTTGCGCAGCGCGACCACGATCTCCTCGCCCTGCGGCAATTTCTCGGTCATCACGGTCGGGGCACCCATCATGCAAACCGGCACGATCAGCGCGTCGTCCGCCATGGCCTCCACCTCGACGAGGCGGACGTGGCCGTGCCGCCGGATGGCCTCCTGGGCCATGAGCTTGCCGACATAGGGATCGCCACCGCCACCCGTGCCCATGATCGCGCCGCCGGTGGCGATGTCGTCGAGGTCCGCGACCCCGATCATGCGGATGTCGCCGCCCTGGCTCATCGTGGCTCACTCGTCGTGACAGGGCTGGATGAGGCCAGCGGCCGGTAGGCGAGATCGGGATAGCCGAAGGCGCGAGGGCCGACGACCGCCAGCGCCTGATCGGTCTTCAAGAGGGCGTGGGCCGGCAGCCCGATGACGGCGAGGCGCTGGCCGTAGCGCAGGATCTCGGTCGTGATCGGCTCCCCGGTCTCAAATTCGAGGTTGATGATGAGATCCGGAACAGTGACGACGGCGACACCATCGACCCAGAGCACCAGGTTCTCGTTCTGAATGGCGATGCGGGCCTCCGCTCCGGCATGGTCGCCGACCCCGACCAGGCGGGCCTCGCCCATGGCGAAGCCGCCTTTCAGTTCGCGGCGCACGTCGGCCACCTTGCCGGTGAAGAACAGCGTGGCGCCGGTCGCCTTCAGGATGCGGTCAACGACATCGTGCCGCTGGAGCCGCGCGTCGAGGACCGTCCGGCCGATCGACAGTGCCTGCGTGACTGTGCCCGGAATGGCTGTGCGCTTGACGAAAGCGGCCGGCATGGCGGATGTCGCGAACCCAGCCCCGGCCCCCATGTCGACCGCGACATGCCGGGCGAAGCGCTCCAGCCAGAACATGTCCTTCACGGTCTTGAACACGACGACGTTGCCCTTGTCGTCCGCGATGGCGCCGGGCGAAGGGTCCTGGCCGTAGATGAAGAAGGTGGTCATCTGCACTTCGGGGAAGGCCCGGCCCATGCCGTCGCCGTCGAGCACGGGCAGGCCCGCCTGCGCGGCGGTCAGGATCGGCTCCATGGCGTTGGCGCCGCCGATCTCCTCCGAGATGAGGGCCGCCACCCGGACGCCCTGCGCGTCCTCGACGGCCCGCAGCGCTCGCAAGCATTCCTCGCCTTCTTCGATCTTCTCGACGCCCACCACCGGGGCCCCGATGCCGCCGACCGCGCCCACGAAAGCGTCGTCAGGCAGCGCATCCAGGGGCAGCACGCCGACCGAGGCGCCCCGGCGCAGCAGCTCGCGGGTCCGCAGCATCCCGATGTAAGGATTGCCTCCGCCGCCCGTGCCGAGCAGCGCCGCGCCGAGCGACAGCGGCAGGAGGTCGGCTTCTGTGAGGACGTAGCCGTCAGTCGACACGGAGCGCCCCCACCACCTTCACCCGCACCCGCGTCGCGTCGCCGGGCAGATAGGCCAGCGGAACGTCCTCGACGTCGACGACCTCGATCGTGTCGGGCCGGGCGCCGGCCGCGATCGCGGCCTCGGTGGCCTTGGCCTGCGCATCGGCCAGGGCGTCGGCCCGCGCCATCTCGGCCAGCGAGTAGACGCGATCCACCTCGCCCGAGACCTGCGCGATGGCGGCGCCGACCGCGTTGGCGACCGCGAAATGATCGGGCCGCAAAACCTTGAGTGTCCCGATGTCGGCCTTCACCAGGATCGACCCACCGCCCACCACGATGACCGGCACCGGGTCGGGCGTCAGGCGGGCGCGCTCGACAGCCGCCTCCAGCATGGCGGCGATGCGATCCTCCGTCCGGGCGATCAGGTCGGCGGGGAGGTGGGCCACCTTGTTGCGGTCGCCAAGGTCCGCGCGCCCCGCCGCCACGATCACGTCGGTGGTCGTCAGCGTGGCGCCGCCGAACACCAGCGCCTCCGTGACCAGCCGGTAGCCGACCGAGCGCGGGCCGACCGTGACGCCGGCCTCGCCGCCGACCACCAGCGAGCCGCCCCCGAGCCCGATGGAAAACACATCGGGCATGCGGAAGTTCGTCCGCACGCCGCCGATCTCCACCGCCACGGTGGCCTGCCGCGGGAACCCCTTCTGCAGGGCGCCGACGTCCGAGGTCGTGCCCCCGATGTCGACCACGATCGCATCCCACACGCCGGACAGGAACGCCGCGCCCCGCATCGAGTTGGTGGGCCCGCTTGCGAAGGTCAGCACCGGGAAGCGTTCGGCATAGGCGGCATCCATCAGCGTGCCATCGTTCTGGGTCAGGAAGAAGCGCCCGCCGATGGCGCAGGTCGCCAGGGCCTCGCGGAAGGCCGCGATGACGTGCGCAGAGAGATCGCGCAGGCAGGCGTTCATGATCGCGGCGTTTTCGCGCTCCAGCAGCCCAACCCGCCCGATGTCGCTCGACCGGGTGACATGAACACCCGGAAGGACCTCCGCGAAGAGCGCGGCGGCGCGCGTCTCCATGTCGTCGTTGACGGGGCTGAACACCGATGTGATGGCGATCGAGCGGATGTTCTTGCTCGCGATATCGGCCGCAATGCCGCGCAACTCGTCCTCGTCGAGCGGCGAGATGGTGCGGCCGTCGAATTCGTGGCCGCCATGGGCCAGGTAGGCGTGGTTGCCGATGGCGTCGCGCAGGTCCTCGGGCCAGTCCACCATGGGCGGCAGGGAGGCCGTCGCCGGCAGTCCCAGCCGGACGGCCGCGGTGGGGGCGAGATCGCGCCGCTGCACGACCGCGTTCGTGAAGTGGGTCGTGCCGATCATCACAACGTCGATGGCGGCGGCCGCCAGCCCCGAGGCCTCCAGCACGGCGCGCAGCGCCGCCACGACGCCGGACATGACGTCGGCCGTGGTGGACGCCTTCACGCCGGCCAGAACGGCGTCGTCGCGCATCACCACGGCGTCGGTGTTGGTGCCGCCTACATCGATCCCGATCCTGATCACGCGATATTCCCGGGCTGGTGGTTCATGGTCAGGCGGCCCGCTCGGCCGGTGCCTGGGTCAGAAGATGGCAGCGCGCCGTGTGGTCCCCCGGCAGCCGCGTGAACAGCGGATCCACCGCGCTGCAGGGCGCGAACGCGAACGGACAGCGGGTGTGGAAGGCGCAGCCGGAGGGGATCGCGGCCGGGCTCGGGATCTCGCCCGCCAGCACCGGCATCTGCGGCTTCAGCGCCGCATCGGCGTCGGACACGACGGGGACCGAGGACAGTAGCGCGCGGGTGTAGGGATGGGCCGGCCGGTCGAAGAGCGCGGCCGTGTCGCCGACCTCGACGAGGCGGCCGAGATACAGGATGCCGACCCGGGTCGCGAAGTTCCGCATCAGGCTGAGGTCGTGCGAGATGAAGACGTAGGTGAGGTTCAGCCTGCGCCCGAGGTCGGTGAGCAATTCGACGATCTTGGCCTGCACCGAGACGTCGAGCGCCGAGGTCGGCTCGTCGAGCACCAGCAGGCGGGGCTGCACCGCCAGCGCCCGCGCGATCGACACGCGCTGCTTCTGCCCGCCGGAGAGTTCGTGCGGGTAGCGCTGGGCGAAGTCCTGCGGCAGCTGCACCATCGCCAGAAGGTCCCGCACGCGCGGCCCGACGG
Organism: uncultured Lichenihabitans sp.; assembly: GCA_964244255.1. Taxonomy (GTDB): domain Bacteria; phylum Pseudomonadota; class Alphaproteobacteria; order Rhizobiales; family Beijerinckiaceae; genus Lichenihabitans. The sequence goes on from CAXTIC010000027.1 coordinate 5,184, forward strand.
CACCCGCGGCCGTGCCATGCGCGATCAGCGGCACGGCGATGGATTGCCCGACGGTCCGTCGCGGGTTCAGCGAGGAGCCGGGGTTCTGGAAGACCATCTGCACGGCTCTGCCGAACGCGAGGGAGCGCGCCTTGCCGGTCACGTCCTCGCCCTCCAGCAGGATGTGTCCGGCGCTGGGGGCGGTGAGCCCGAGGATCATGCGGGCGATGGTCGACTTGCCCGAGCCGCTTTCGCCGGCGAGGCCGAACACCTCGCCGGGGCGGATCGCGGCGCTGACGTGGCTCACCGCCGCCACCTGCCCCTTGACGCTGCCAAACACCCCGCCGCGGACGGGGAAGCGCTTCGATAGGCCGACCAGTTCGAGCAGCGGGGGGGTCACGCGGCGGCCTCGTGCGCGAGCAGCCAGCACGCGCCGCCGTGGCCGGAGGCGACCGCGAAGTCTGGCGGGGTCCGCTCGCAGACCGGCATGGCATGGGGGCAGCGCGGCGCGAAGCGGCAGCCCGGCATCGTCGCCTCATAGTCGGGGATCGTTCCGTCGATGCCTTTGAATGTCGTGCCGCCCGAGAGCTTGGGCACGCAGTCGATCAGCGCAATCGTGTAGGGGTGGCGCGGATGGGCGAACAGCGCCGCCGTCGGGCCGTGCTCGACCACCGATCCGGCATACATCACGTAGACGTAATCGGAGGCCTCGCGCACCACGCCGAGGTTGTGGGTGATCATCATCAGGGCCAGGCCGCGCGCCTCGACCAGCTCCTGCAGGATGGTCAGGATCTGCGCCTGGGTGGTGACGTCGAGCGCGGTCCCGGGCTCGTCGGCGATCAGCAGGCGCGGCTCGCTGAGCAGCGCCATGGCGATCAGCACGCGCTGGCGCATGCCGCCCGACAGCATGATCGGATAGGCGTCCGCGATGCGCTCCGGGTCGGGCATGCGCACCTGCCGGAGCACGTCGTAGACGCGCGCAAGGCGTTCAGCCTTGCCGCGCGACCGGCCGAGGCGACGATCCGCATATTTGAGGATCGTGCCCATCTGGTCGCCGATCGTGAACACCGGGTTCAGCGCGGTCGTCGGGTCCTGGAACACCATCGACATCGCGGTGCCGCGCAGGCGCTCGCGCTCGCGGGGCGGCAGGGTCACGAGATCGCGTCCGTCGAAGACGATTTGACCGCCCGTCCTGTGCGCGGGGGGCTCGCGGAGCAGGCCCATGATGGCCCGCATGGTCACGCTCTTGCCGCAGCCGGACTCGCCCACCAGCGCCACGTGCCTGCGTTCCGGCACGTCCAGGCTGACGTCGCGCAGCACGCTGGCGCGCCGGCCGTAGACCGTGAAATCGACCGAGAGATTGCGGACCGAGAGGAGCGCGGGGCTCACCGCACGCCCTCCACGTCGAAGAGGTCGCGCAACCCGTCGCCGAGGAGGTTGAAACCGAGCGTCACGAGCAGGATGGCGCAGCCCGGCATCACCGACTCCCACCAGCGGTCCGGGAGGAAGTCTGCGCCCTGCGCCACCATCGTGCCGAGGTCCGGGGTCGGGGGCTGCACGCCGAGGCCCAGGAACGACAGCGAGGCGCCGACGAGGATGACGAAGCCGAAATCGAGCGACACCTTCACCAGGATGACGGAGGCGCAATTGGGCAGAAGCTCGCGGAATAGGATGTGCGCGGTGCTGGCACCGAGCACTTCGGCGGCCTCGATGAATTCCTGGTGGCGCAGCGTCCGGACCACCGAGAAGATCAGCCGCGTGTGCCACGTCCACCACAGCAGCGAGATCGCCAGCATGGCGTTGAGCAGGTTCGGCGACAGCACGGCCGTGACCGCCAGCGCCATGACGAGCGGGGGAATGGCGAGCGCGATGTCGGTCACGCGCATCACGACGATTTCGACCCAGCCGGCGAAGTATCCGGCCAGCAGCCCGAGCAGCGTGCCGACCGGCGCCGCGATGCCGAGCACCACGACCGCCAGCAGAAGCGACACGCGATAGCCGAACAGGACGCGGCTGAAGATGTCGCGGCCGACATTGTCGGTGCCGAACCAGTAGGTCAGCGAAGGAGCCAGGTGCCGCGTCTTGAAGCTGACGACCGTGCCGGCATGGGTCGGATAGGGGGTGATCCACGGCGCCAGGATCGCGGCCAGCACGACCACCACGACGATTGCAGCGCCGAACACGGCGGTGGGGTTGCGACGGAACCGGTACCAGTTCTGGAGCGCCGTCGAGCGGCGCGCGGCGGCCGGCGCCGGCATGGCGGCGACGCTCACGCGCGGGTTCCCTGGATGCGGACCCGCGGATCGACGAAGCCGACGAGCAGGTCGATGAGCAGGTTCACGGCGACGAAGAACACGCCCGAGATCATCACCACGCCCATGACGGCGTTGAGGTCCTTCTGCAGGATGGTGCGCATGCCGTAGCTCGCCATGCCGGGCCAGCCGAACACGAGCTCCACCACGAAGGCGTTGCCGATCAGGGAGGCGAATTCGAGCCCCATGATCGTCATCGGCGGCACGAAGGCCGGCCGCAGCATGTACTTGAAGATGCGCACGCGGCTTGGGATGCCGAAGGCCCGGCCCGCCTCGATGTAGTCCTGCCGCGACACGTCGATCATCGAGGACCGCGTCACCCGGGCGATCTGCCCGACCGTCGCCATGGCGAGGGCGAGGCTCGGCAGCAGCAGGTGGCGCAGCGCTTCGCCGAACACGTCGAGGCGGCCTCGCAGCAGGGAGTCCGCTGTGACCAGCCCCGTGATGGTGGCGGAGAACGTCATGGCGGGCGGCAGCCGCCCCGTGGTGGGCAGCACATGCAGAACGTAGCCGGCCAGAATCTGCAGCAGCAGCGCGAGGAAGAAGCTCGGCATCACCGCGCCCAGGATGGCGAAAAGCCGGACCGTGTTGTCGACCCAGCCGTCCTTGGTCACCGCCGCGGCGACTCCCAGCGGCACGCCGACCAGAAACCCGATGGTGATCGTGGCCAGCACCAGTTCGAACGTCGCCCCGAAGGTTTCGCGGATGTCGTCGTTGACCGGCCGCTTGGTGAGGAACGACAGGCCCAGGTCGCCGTGCGACAGGCCGCCGATGAAGGCGGCGTATTGGGTCGCGATCGGGCGGTCGAGGCCCATGTGGCTGCGCAGGTCGTCCACCTGCGCCTGGCTGGCGCGCGGTCCCATCGCCATGCGGGCGGGGTCGCCCGGCACGACGCGGGCGATCACGAAGATCACGAGGGATAGGCCCACCAGCACCAGCAGCGACCACAGCACGCGGCGGATCAGGAAGAACAGGAACTCCACCGCCGCCTCCGGCGCGCCCGACCTACTGACAGGTCCACTTGTACTTGTGGAACGCGTAGTCGAACGACTGCATGGGGATCGGCTCGTAGCCGTCCAGGCACTTGTCCATGGCGTGCTGCACCAATTGGGTTTCCAGGAACACGTCGGACTGGGCGTCGACCAGCTTCTGTTGCACCGCCCGGTAGAGCTTGGCCTGTTCGGCCACGTCGCCGGTCGTGCGCGCCTGGTCGATGAGCGCGTCCACGCTCGGGTCCTTCAGCCATTCCATGGAGGCCCAGGTCCCGGCCGACTTGGAATGGTATTGCGTGAAGAACATCGAGTCCGGCGACGGGTAGGTCGGGCCGAAGAACACCTCGGTCACGTTGGGGGTGGTGTCGACCTTACCGGCGATCTCGGTGACGCGGTTCCACGGCTCGGACTGGACCGTCACCTTGAACCCCGCCTGTTCGAGGTTCGCCTGCATCATCAGGGCGAGCTCCTCCTCGAACTTCGTGCCGGACACGAACGTGAAGGTGATCGGGATGGGGCCCTGACCGGCATATTTGCTCTTGGCCGCCTCCGCCCTGGCGGCCTCCAGATCGAACTTGGGCTGCGGCACGTCCAGGTAGAAGGCCGCGAAGGTCTTGGGCAGCGGCCCGCTCAACCCGCCGCCGGGCACGATGGTGCCGCGCACGGTGTCGTAGTCGGTCGCGAGCGCCAGCGCCCTGCGGATGTGCAGGTCGTCGGTGGGCGCGACCTGACTGTTGAGCTTGAGGTAGAACGCGGTCGGCGTGTCGCCATTGACGACCTTCATGCGATCCATCTTGCCGAGCGCCTCGTAGGTGTCCGGCGCCTGGAACTGGCTCGACATGGTGAGTTCGCCCGAGGCCGCCATCGAGCGCACGGTCGCCTCGTCGTTCGTGATGATGAAGCGGACCTCGTCGATCGCGCCCTCGCCCCAGCCGCGATAATAGGCCGGGTCGCGCACGATGGTCATGCCGGTGCCGCGGTCCCAGCTCTTGAGCGTGTAGGCACCCGCGCTCGCGACATGGGTGGCCAGATAGGTCTGGCCGTCGTCGCTGCCCGCATTCGCCTTCACGAGCTTGGCATCGACGATCCGGATGGCCGGCACGGTCGAGAGGAACGGCGAGAAGACTTTGGCGAGGGTGAACTTCACGGTCTTGGCGTCGAGCGCTTCGACGCTGCCGGGCTTGAGGACGTCGGTGAAGAGGTTGGCCGGCCCCTGGTTGATCTTCAGCAGCCGCTCCACCGAATAGACGACGTCCTCGGCCTGCACCGGGGTGCCGTCCTGGAATTTGGCATCGGGCCGCAGGTGGAAGGTGACGACCTTGGTGTCGGGCGACACGTCCCAGCTTGCCGCGAGCTCGGGCACGAGATCGCCCTTGGGATCGACGTTCACGAGACCATCGTAGAGGTTCACCGACGCCATGTAGTCGGTGTAGTCGGAGATCTTGGCCGGATCGATCGAGCCGAAGATCTGCACCGTGTTCATCGTCACCACGTGCGGCGCCGCAGACGCTGCCGCGGTGCTCGCGGCGAGGCAGGCTCCGAACGCGGCGAGGCGTGTCAAACGCATCGTGCTTCCTCTCTGGCCCGGTCGGTGCGCGCGTGTCGCTGCACCTTCAAGCCGGGGGACGCGGGAAGCTTAGCGCAAGCAAACTTGAAGTGTTGCTGAAATTTTGGATGCGGTGCTGCCGTTGATTTGATCAGCTGCCGAACGGGAGCCGAAGGCGCCGTCGCACCCCGTGGCACGCGCCAGTGTCCCGAGGCTGCCTCCTTCAGGACCAGTTTGTCGAGCGTCAGATCGGCCACCGCCCTGCCAAGCCGGGCATTCTCGGTCTCAAGGTCCTTCAGCCGCTTCACCTGGTCGGACGTCAGGCCGCCAAACTCTTTCCGCCACCGGTCGTAGGTCAGCTCGCTCACCGCGATCGAGCGGATCGCCGCCGCGACGGGCCGGCCTTGTGAAACCAGGACACCCACCTGGCGCAGTTTGGCGACGATCTCCTCGGGCTCGTGTCTCTTCTTCGGCATCTCATCCGTCCTCGGTCAGGCTCAAAAGCCATACATCAGGGCGGACCACTTCAACGGGGGTGGATCAGTGCAGCGCTATTACTCTCACCGCAGCAGGCTGAACATGAGCGCGAAGAACCTGCCGCTGTCGACCTCCGTCGCGATCAGGGCGTTGTCAGGCTCTCCGCGTTCGCCCCAGAAATCCGCCACCGTGGCGCCGAACGCATGGGTGCCGGAGAGGTCGACGCCGATATGGGCCGGGCGGGTGCGCACCAGGGTCGGGTCGATCACCAGGGCCAGGGCCAGGGGGTCGTGCATGGCGCCGCCCACGCCCATCGCGTTGCGGTGGAGCTTCTCGTAGAAGAGCAGCCAGTCGTTCACCAGGCGGCCGAGCTTCGTGTCGATGGTCGCGAGTTCGGCATATTGCGGCGCCTCGATCAGCACCTGCATGGTCACGTCGAGTCCCACCATGGTCAGCGGCAGGCGGGCATCGAGCACGATGCGCAGGGCCTCCGGGTCGCAGAAGGCGTTGAATTCGGTGGGCGTGATGATCTCGCTCCTGCGATAGAAGACGCCGCCCATCCAGATCAACCGGCCGACTTTCGACAGCACGTCGGGATGTTTGAGAACCATGAGCCCGATGTTGGACAGGGGGCCGGTCGCGACGATCGTCAGCGGTTCGGGCGCTTGGCGCAGCATGTCGGCCAGGAAGTCCACCGCGTGGGCTGCGATCGGGCCGCGGCTCGGCGGCGGCAGGTAGGGGGAGCCCTCCAGCCCGCTCGGCCCGTCCGCCGTGCCGAGCACGAGCGGGCGCGCGAGCGGCCGGTGGCAGCCCCGCGCCACGGGAACGTCGGCGGCCCCGACCGCGTCGAGCACGCGAATCGCGTTGGCGGTGGTCTCCTCGATCCCGGCATTGCCGCAGGTGGTGGTGACCCCCAGCAACCGGATGGCCGGCGAGCGGTGGGCCATGACGAGCGCGATGGCATCGTCGTGGCCGGGATCGCAATCATAAAGGATGGGCGTCGGCCGGGTCATCAGGTCTGATCCTCCGCCGCGCCGGCGCCGTAGCGCGCGATCGCGGCCTTGAACAGGGCGAGGAAGCGCTTGCCGTCGAGCCCGGTGGCGATCCTGGTCGTCCGGGGGCCGCCGCCGCTCAGGATCTGGCGTCCCCTATAGGCGACGGTCTGGCCGCGCGCGAGGCGTCCGTCGAGCACCACATCGACGAAGAGCGGCTCCGTGAGCGTCGCGAGATCCGGCCCGAAGGCCAGCGCGGCGGTGATGACGTCGTCCATCGGAAAGCCGACGAGGTCGAAGAATTCCCGCCAGATATCGATGTAGATCGGGAACGTCTCCGCGATCATCGCCAGCACCGGGTTGGGGCCGGGCAGCGCCGCCATGTCGGCGATGTCGTCGCGGGTCAGCATGCTGGCCGCGACCCGATTGTCCTCGCACACGTCGAGCGGCACCAGGATCTTGGGGGTCTGGCTCGCCAGCACGATGCGGGCCGCCTCGGGATCGGCCCAGATGTTGTACTCCGACACCGGGGTCATGTTGCCGGGCGTCGAGAAGGTGCCGCCGAGCACGACCAGCTGCTTCAGCGCGCCTTCGAGGCGCGGCTCCTGCAGCAGCGCCATGGCGGCGTTGGTGAGAGGGCCCGTGGTCACCAGCGTGATGGCGCCGGGGTTGCGCATCGCGGTGTCGATGATGACGTCGACCGCGTGGCCAGGCGTCGCCGGACGCCGTGGCGGGGGCGCGGGCGGGTTGAAGCGTCGCAGCCGATCCCCGAAGCGGGCCACGAGGCGCTTCTCGAAATGGACCGGCTGCTCCATGTCGGCCTTAGGGTGGCCGACAATGGGGCGCCATGCGCCTGCATGGACCGGGATGTCGTCGCGCCCGGCGAGCGAGAGCGTGTTGAGCACGACATCCGTGACCTGCCCGATGGGCCCGGCCGCACCGGTCACGGCCGTGACCGCTTCCAGCGTGAGGGCGGGACTGGCGGCCGCGAACAGCACGGCCAGGATGTCGTCGCCGGCCGAATCGACGTCGAGGATGATCCGTTCCACGGGGCTAGCGATCCTTGAGGGTTGAGGGAGGCGGATGGGGGGCGAGCGCCTGCCGCATCGAGTCGAGGGTCTCGCGCACGAGACGCGGTCGGTTCCGAACCGCGAGGCCGAAGAGTGCCGCGAGCGCCACCGCGTAAGGGACCGCGAGCACGAGGTAGGACGGAAACCCGAAGGTCTGCAGCCGCAGCGAAAGCGCGTCGGCGAACCCGAAGACGAGGCAGCCGAGGAGGAGCTGCACGGGATCGCCGTTTGAGAAGATCAGGATCGCCACCGCCATGAAGCCGCGGCCGGATGACATGTTCTCGGTGAACATGGTGATGTAGCCGAGCGACAGATGCGCGCCCGCAAGGCCCGCGAAGAAGCCGCAGAGGAGCGAGGCCGCATAGCGCACCCGCGGCACCGAAATGCCCAGCGCCTCGGCGGCCTCCGGCCGCTCGCCGGCGACCCGGATGTAGAGGCCGAGCCGCGTCCGGGCGAAGACCAGGGACACGAGCGGCACCGCCGCGAAGGCGACATAGACGAGCGGCGTGTAGTTCGACACGAGTTGCGCGGCATGGCCGAGCACCGCGTCGGCGCCGGGGACGCGGAGCCGCGGCAGGCCCACGATGCCGTGTCCCGTCACCGATCCGCGCGTGCCGAAGATCGCCTTCAGGAGCGAGATCGTCATGCCGCCCGCCAGGATGTTGATCGCCAGCCCGACCACCACCTCGTTGGCCCGGAAGGTCACCACCAGCACTGCGAAGAGCAGCGCCGCCACGAGCGCGGCCAGGACCCCGCAGGCGACCCCGGCCCAGGCCGAATGAAACCAGATGGAGCCGATCACCGCGAAGAAGGCGCCGAGCAGCATCTGGCCTTCCAGGCCGATGTTGAAGATCCCGGCCTTGGTCGTGAAGGCGCCACCGAGCGCCACCAGCAGGATCGGCACCGTGGTGCGCAGCGTTGCGGCCAGAAGCGACACGTCGACGAGGCGGTCTAATACTTCCATCGACGCTCCCCCCCGGTGCCGCGCCGCACCAGCACCTCGGCGGACACGCACAGGATGATCAGCGCCTGGATCACCGTGATGATCTCCCGCGAGGCCTGCGTGTCCACCTCCAGCAGCAACGAACCGCTGCGCAGCGCGCCGAAGAACAGCGCGGTCAGGATGGTGCCGAGCGGCGAGCCGTTGGCCAGCAGGGCCGCGATCAGCCCGTCGAAGCCGAAGCCCGGCGCAAACCCCTCCATGAAGCGGTGGTGGACCCCCAGGGTTTCGATGCCGCCCGCAAGGCCCGCGATGGCGCCCGAGGCGAGCAGCACACGAAACGCCTGACGCCGCACGTCGATGCCGCCGTAGGCCGCAAAGCGGGGCGCCGACCCGGTCATGGTCACGGCATAGCCTGTGGCGGTGAAGCGGAACACCAGCGCCGTCGCCCCCGCGAGCACCAGCCCCACCAGAAGGCCGATCGTGAGGCGGGAGCCGGCCATCAAGGTGGGCAGGTAGGCGCTGGGAAAGATCGGCGGGGTCTCGGACCAGCCGCCGGGCCGCTTGAACACGAAGATGGTCAGGTAGGACGTCAGCAGGACAGCGATGTAGTTGGTCAGGATGGTCGATACCACCTCGTTGGCGTTGAATCGGACCCGGAACCAGGCCGGGATGGCGATCCAGGCCATGCCGGCCAGGGTGGCGAGCGCCAGACAGGCGAGTTGGTGGATCCCGGTCGGCAACGCGACGGAGAACCCCAGCCACGCCGCCGCGAACCCCCCCATGAACAGCTGCCCTTCGACGCCGACGTTGAACAGGCCACCCCTCAACCCGACGCAGGCCGCGACCCCGCAGGTGAGGATCGGCGTCGTCTGCAGCAGCGTGTCGGCGAGCTTGCCCCGATCCCCGAAAGCGCCCTCGATCAGGGTGAGCAGGACATGGAGCGGGCTTTCGCCCACGGCCAGGATCACCAGCGCGCCGGCCAAGAGCGCGACCGCGAGCGCCACCACGGGGCCGAGCACGGCGCGCAGCCCCGGTGTCACGACACCGCCTCCGGTGAGGACGCGGCGACCGCGATGCCCGCCATCATGAGGCCAACGGCCTCGTCGTTCGCCTGCTCGCCGGGCACCTCGCCCATGATGCGGCCGTTGAACATGACGAGGATGCGATCGGCGAGCGCCGCCAGTTCGTCGAGCTGGACGGAGAGCAGCAGGATGGCGCGCCCTGCGCCGCGTTGGCGCATGATCTCGTCATGGATCGATTCCTGGGCCCCGATGTCGACGCCGCGCGTGGGCTGGTCGATCAGCAGCAGCCGCGCGTCGGTGGTGAACTCGCGGGCCAGCACGACCTTCTGGATATTGCCGCCGGACAGGCGCTTGACGGTCGTGCCGGGCCCCCGTGCCCGGATGTCGAAGATGTCGATCAGCCCGCGCGCGAAGTGGTCGACGGCCCGCCAGTCGATCACCCCCGCGCGGCAGAAGGGCGGCTTGTCCTGACGTCCCATCAGGACGTTGGCCGCGATCGATGCGCCGGGATCGACACCCCGGGCGAGCCGGTCCGCCGGGACGTGGGCGAGCCCGGCCGCCCGGGCCTCGCCCGGCGTCAGCGTGGTCAGATCGATGCCGTCGAGCCCGGCCGTCCCATGGCTGGCGGGCCGGAGGCCTGCGAGCACTTCGGCCAGCTCGGTCTGCCCGTTGCCCGCGACCCCGGCGATGCCCACCACCTCCCCGGCCCGCACGGTGAAGCGGGCGCCGCGGACGGCCGGCAGGTTGCGCTCGTCGCGCGCCCACAGGCCGTCGACGTCGAGCACGACGGGGCCGGTCGTCTGGCCGCGCGGCCGTCGGTCGAAGCTGATGTTCCGCCCCACCATCAGCCGCACGAGCTCGGCCTTGTCGACCTCGGCCGTCGGCCGGGTGGCGATGTGGCGGCCGTTGCGCAGCACCGTGACCGTGTCGGACACCGCCATCACCTCCTCGAGATGATGCGAGATGAACAGGACCGTGATGCCTGCCGCCACGAAGCCGCGCAGCGTGCCGAACAACTCGCGGCTCTCCTGGGGCGTCAGCACGGCGGTGGGCTCGTCGAGGATGATGATGCGGGCGCCGCGCGCCAACACCTTGAGGATCTCGATCCGCTGTTCGATCCCGACGGACAGCAGGCCGACCCGCTCGTCGGGGTCCACCCGGAGGCCGAAGCGCGCCGACAAGGTCCGCGTCGCCTCGGCCTGGGCCTTGCGGTCGATCAGTCCGCCGCGCCGGATCTCCATGCCGAGGAAGACGTTGTCGGCCACCGTCAGGGACGGCACCAGCTTGAAGTGCTGATGCACCATGCCGAGTCCCGCCCGGATCGCGACGGTCGGGCCCGGCACCGCGACGGGAACGCCGTTCAGCCGGATCTCCCCCGCGTCGGGCTGGAGCAGGCCGAACAGGATGTTCATCAGCGTCGTCTTGCCGGCGCCGTTCTCGCCCACGATCGCGTGGATCTCGCCGGCCTTCACGGCGAGGTCGATGGCGTCGTTAGCCACGAACCCCTCGAATCGCTTGCTGATCTGCAGCATCTCGACCGCAAGCGCGGCCGGCTGCTCCCGAGGCTGCGAGGCTGGCATGACGTGACCGGCAGACGTCACTTCGCTTTCGTCACCTGGCGTTCGTCACCTGGCGTTCGTCACTTGGCTTTCGCGACCTTGATCTTGCCGTCGGCGATGTCCCGCTTGATGGCGTCGAGCTTGCCCTTGATCGTGTCTGGAAGCTTCGCGGCGACATCGCTGCAGAGCTTAAGCTCGACGCCGCCGGAGGCGAGGTCGAAGGTGCGGGTGCCCGGCTCCACCTTGTGGCCGGACGCCTCGTCCTTGATGATGGCATAGACCGCAACGTCGCCGCGCTTGAGCATGCTTGCGAGCACGTCGCCGGGGGCGGACGCGCACATGTCGACATCGACGCCGATCGAATATTTGTCGGCGGTGGCGCTCGCCTGCATGACGCCCTCGCCCGTCGGGCCGGCGACGTTGTACACGATGTCGCTGCCCTGCCCGTAGAGCGCCATGGCGAGTTCGCTTCCCTTGGCGGGGTCGTCGAACGTGCCGGCGAAGACCGGACTGACCTTGACGTCCGGCGCCGCATAGGTGGCACCCTGCTCGTAGCCGCCGAGGAAGTTGCGGATCACGGGAATGTCGCGGCCGCCGACGAAGCCGATTCCCTTGCCGTCGCCGATCTTGTCCCACTTGGGCCGTTGGGACTCGACCATGCCCGCGAGGGCACCGGCCATGAAGGAGCCCTGCTCCTCGGCGAAGTTGGCGTAGATCAGGCTCTTGCTGTCGAGCACGCCGTCGATGAAGACGAAGCGCTGGTTGGGATAGGCGGCGCTGGCCTTGAGCAGTGCGTCGGTCAGTTCCCAGCCCATCACGAAGATGAGATTGTACTGGCCGCCCTTGGCGAGGTTGGCGAATTGCTCCTGGTAGTCGAGCGCCCGGTTGCCCGTGTCGACGAGCTTTAGGTCGATCCCGAAATCGGCCTTGGCCTTGTTGAGGCCGTCGACGATCGAGACGCCGAAGCCCTGCCCGAAATAGCCCGAGATGGCGGCGATCGACACCTTGTCGGCGGCCGGGGCGGACCCGGCGCCCAGCGCCAGAAGGGAGGCGATCGTGATGGATCGGGTCAGGGCACGGATCATGGCTTGGCTCCAGCGCTTGATCGAACCTTTGCGTGTCGGGGCCGGAGGTCGGCCTTGCAAAGATTGATGCTCATACAAGTTGATGGACGGATAAAAGGCTGTCAATCTGTTGTTCTGACCCCGATGCAAGGATTTTGCCAAACTGAAGACGTCGTCGAACCGGACCCGATCTGCGTCGCCCGTGTGCACACAGAACGGCAAGGATTGTTACCACTCAAACAAAATGGCGAGAAACGATGCCGGAGGCGCAGATACGCAAGATGGTGGTGCAGATCGAGGAGATCTGGCACGAGGGCGGTCCCGTCGCGGTCGCTCCGGCCCGGCGAGCCGCAGTCCTGGCGGTGATCGCCAACCCGTTCGCGGGACATTACGTCGAGGACATCCAGCCCTTCATGGATGATCTGCGGCCCCTCGGCCTCGCGATGGCGCGGCGGCTCATCGAGGCGCTGGGTGGCGATCGGGCGATTGTCGAGGGCTACGGCAAGGGGGCGATCGTCGGCGCGGCGGGCGAGCTCGAACACGGCGCGCTCTGGCACAGTCCCGGCGGCTACGCGATGCGGGAGTTGCTCGGCGACGCGAAGGCCATCGTGCCCTCCACCAAGAAGGTGGGCGGGCCGGGCACCCGGCTGGACGTTCCGATCACGCACATCAACGCCTCCTACGTGCGCAGTCATTTCGATGCCATCGAGGTCGGTATCCCGGATGCGCCGCGGGCCGGCGAGATGGTCCTGGTGCTCGCGATGACGACGGGGGCACGGGTCCACAACCGCGCCGGCGGCCTGAACGCCGGCGAGATCCAGGGACGGGACGGCCTGCGATGAAGGCCGAGATCCGCCGCATCGTGACCGTCGTCGAAGAGATCTTCGTCGAGGGCGGGCGACCCCTCGACAAGCCGCTCAGGCGCGCCGTCGCGACGGCGGTGATCCGCAACCCGCATGTGGGCAGCTTCGCCGACGACCTGTCGGGGCTGTCGGACATCGGCGAGGAACTCGGCGACCTCCTGGCGCGCCGGGCCGTCGCGGCGCTCGGCATCCCCGGCTCGGCGGTCGAGAGTTTCGGCAAGGCGGCGCTGGTGGGCGAGGACGGCGAGCTCGAACATGCGGCCGCGATCCTGCACCCCAAGCTCGGCGACCCGTTCCGCGCCATCCTCGGCGGCGGCGCCGCGCTGATCCCGTCCTCCAAGAAGCGCGGCGGGGTGGGGGCGCCGTTCGACGTGCCGCTCGGCCACAAGGACGCGGCGCGCGTGCGCAGCCACTTCGACGGGATCGAGATGCGCGTGCCCGATGGCCCCCGGGCCGACGAGATCGCGGTCGCCGTCGCGGTCACGAACGGCGGGCGGCCACATCCGCGCGTCGGCGGCCTCACGGTCGCCGAGATCGAGGGGAAGGACGGCCTGCGCTGAGACACGCGCCGCTGGTCGGGCGAGCGCCGCCGTTCAGGCGGCCAGGACCTCCGGCACCCGGCCGGCCGGCGGCGTGTTGCGGCTTCGCCCCGTCCGCACCTCGCCGTCGACCATGATCATGCCGATGCCGGGGAGATTGCCGAGGCGGATGCTGTCGAGCAACCCGTCGCCGGCGCCCCCTATCGCCTGATCCATGAAGACGAGGTCGGCGGCGCGCCCCGGCGCGACCATGCCGCGATCCGCAAAGCCGCGGACGCGGGCCGTATTGCCTGTGGCGAACGCAAAGGCGACCTCCGGGGCGATGTCGCTCAGGGACGCGAGCATGGTCAGGGTGCGCAGGATGCCGAGCGGCTGCACGCCCGAGCCTGCGGGCCCGTCGGTGCCGAGGATGATCCGGGCCAGTTCGCCCCGCACCCTGGCGATGCCTAGCACCATCAGCCCCGTCCGCAGGTTGCCGTTGTGGACGATCTCGAGCGCCCGGCCGCCCTCTTCGCAGATGCGGCGGATCTCGTCGTCCGGCAGGGCCGTCGGCCCCCCGTTCACATGCGCCACCACGTCGGCGTCGACCTCGAGCACCACGTCGGCGCCGATCCGGCCCGAGCCGGGCAAAGACGGTCCGCCCGTATGGGTCATGGACGTCATGCCGTAGCGGCGCGCCCAGGCGATCATCTGCCGACCCGTCGGTCCGTCCTTGACGCCGCCGAGACCGACTTCCCCGATCAGCGTCACGCCGGCCTCGGCAAGCTCGCGGAAATCGCTTTCCTCAAGGCCCGGCTCCAGAATGGGCGCACCGGCCACGATCTTCATCCCGGAAGGTCGAAAATTGGAGAAGGTCCGTTGCGCCGCGATCGCCAGGGCCTTCAGCCCGACGCGGTCGCGCGGCCGGCCGGGCGTATGCACCTCCCCGGCCGAGACCACCGTGGTGACGCCGCCGTGCAGCGTGGACTCGAGCCAGCCGATCTGGTTCTGCCGCGGCGTCCAGTCGCCCGCCACCGGATGCACGTGGTTGTCGATGAGACCGGGACACACCGCGCAGCCATGGGCGTCGATCACCATGGCGACCCCCGATAGGTCCAGGGCGTCCGCATGCCCCACCGCCGCGATCAGGCCGCCTTCGACCACGATGGTGTCCGCATCAAGGATCGGGGCCGCGAGATCACCGCTGAGAACCAGTCCCAGATTGCGGATCATCACTCTACCGGCCGCCCCGGTGGTGGCCTGCTCATGCGACATCGATCCGCCTCCCGTTCATGGTCCGTTTGGTGTGGACGGCTCATCCGCATCGATCACGCGCCGCAGCAGATCCAGGAAGGTCGCCTGCTCGCTCGCCGACAGCGGCCGCAACACGCGGCGCGCCACCTCCATGCTGCTGTCGAGTCGCTCCAAGGCGTAGCGGACGCCGTCGTCGGTGAGGGCGATCATGGCCATGCGCTGATCGGTTTCCGAGGGCCTTCGCACGAGCAGTCCGCGCTTGGTGAGAGCCCGCACCACGAGGCTCACCGTCGAGGGGTCCATCGCGGTCAGACGGCCCAGGTGGTTCTGCGACAGCGACTCGTATTTCAGCACGACCGCGAGGGCGGCATGCTGGGTCGGCGTCAGTTCGTCGCCGGCCATCACCACCTGGAAGGTCGCGGTCGCGCGTTGATGGGCCCGACGGAGCAGATGGGCGGGGTGATGGGCGAGGCTGTAGCCAGTGCGCGCATAGTAGGCCAGGATCTCGTCGCGGCTGAGGGAGGACGTCTCCGCCGCGAGTTCGAGGCCATGGTCCCGGAGTGCTGCATGGGAGCCGGCGCCGACCGGTTCGGGTGGCGATGCCGCGACCGCAGTCTTGCGCGACCGGGCACCGGTTGGGGGATCCTGCAAAACTTACGTCCTTCCTCGACGCGTCGGCGCGCGGCGGCTCAGGCCGCGACGTCGCGATTAACCAGGGCGCCGCCATGGCGCAGCGCCTGGACTACCGCCTCCGAGTCACTGACGATGCCGAAGTGCGTGGCGATGTCGTAGAGCGTGCTGTCCTGCTCGCGCGGGCCTGTGGCGGCGCAGCAATCGTGGGGCACCACGACCTCGTAGCCGTTGAAGAACGCGTCGTGCACCGTGGAGCGGACGCAGATGTTGGTGACGACGCCGAACACCACGAGTTGATCGACCCGCAGATCCTTCAACGTCACGTCGAGGTCGGTCTGGAAGAAGGCCGAGTAACGCCGCTTAACGACGTGGATCTCGTGCTCACGCGCCCCGAGGTCGTCGATGATTTCGGTAGCCCAGGTGTTCTCGACGCAATGCGGGGTGCGTTTCGCCCACTCGCGGTCGCGGCGGACGTTCGGGCGATGGGAGTCGTGCACCCAGATGACGGGCACCTGCTGGTCGCGGGCCGCCGCGATGACGGCCCGCTGCGGCGGCACCAGAATCTCGTAGCCCGGCAGCACCATGCGGCCGCCTGGCTTGCAGAACTCGTTGATCATATCGACCACGATCAGGGCCGAGCGGCTGCAATCGAGCACGACACGTTCGTCGTGACGATGGGCTGAGAACACATCCACGATCATGGCTATGGACCCGCAGGGCGATGTCGGAGCGCTTTGTCTCCGTCGCAAATTCCATTGATGCTCACACAAGTCTCAGGACGGGGGAAAGTCAACCCGTCTCGAGAGGCTGCATATTGAATGAGCAGAACGCTCGCTTATCCAGCGGATTGCATCTATACCAAGCAAAGCATTGCAATTCACGGATTGGCCGCTTGACAAGTTGCGTAAACCTGATTGGATTGTATGACCATCAACGGCTTATCTGTGTTTTGGGCGTCGGTTGGAGGCGAGCGCGACGAGGTGAGGATCGACTTCGCCAATCCGTATCTCCGCCATGCCGCGGCGACTGTGCGCCTGCGCGAGGCGGCGGGCGAGGAGCCGTCCGAGCGCGTGCTGCCTGGCACGCCGGACACGGCGTTCCGCCGCCAGTGGCTGCACTTCATCGACCGCGTGCGCGGCGGCAGAGCTCCGCTGACGCCCCTGCGCGGCGGGCTCGACGACCTGCGCCTCGCGGTCGATATCATGCATGCGCTGCCCTCGCGTTCGGAGATGGTGGCGTGAAGGTCGCGGTCACCGGATCGAGCGGGCTGCTGGGCCGCCATGTGGTGGCGGTGCTCGCGGCTGGCGGGCACGACGTCTTCGGCATCGACTCCGTGCCTCCGGCCGCCAACGTCGCCGTCCCCTGCGCCGTCGCGGACGTCACCGACCTCGGCGCCCTGGTCCAGCTGACGCGCGGGGTCGCGGCGCTCGTCCATATCGCGGCCATCCCCCGGCCGACGGGACGCGACGCCGCGACGGTGTTCCGCACCAACACGATGGCGACCTACAACGCCGTGGAGGCCGCCGCCCTCGCGGGGGTGCGCCGGTTCGTCTACGCCTCCTCGTTCAGCGTCCTCGGCTACCCGTTCTTCGAGCGACCTGTCGTACCGGTCGTCCTACCCGTGGACGAGGCCCATCCCATCGGGGCTCAGGACCCCTACGCTGTGTCCAAATGGCTGGGTGAGGAGATTGTCGAGGCCGCCGTCCGGCGCGGGGCTCTGTCCGAGGCCGTCAGCCTGCGGATGCCCTGGATCCAGACCCCGGACAGCTTCTTCCGCGAGGTCGGCCGCCGCCGCCGCACCGCGGATGCGGGCCGCGATCTCTGGGCCTATCTCGATGCCGGCGACGCGGCCGCGGCCTTCACGGCGGCGGTCGATCGCGCTCCCTCCGGCCACCATCGCGTGTTCCTCAGTGCGGCGGACACGTTCATGGACGAGCCGACCGAACCGCTCGCGCGGCGGGTCTTCCCAGAAGTCCGGTTCACGCGGCCGATGCCGGATTGTGCCGCCGTCATCGATACGAGCGCGGCGCACCGCGTGCTGGGATGGTCCCCGCGCCGGTCCTGGCGCGACTATCCCGTGCCGCCCGAGGAGGTGTGATGCGCTTTACCGACAAGACCGTGATGGTGACCGGCGGCGCGGGGGCGATCGGCGCCGCCGCGGTCCGGCGCTTCCACGCAGAAGGCGCGCGCGTCGCGATCGTCGACTGGGCCGCCGAGCGGGCCACCGCGCTCGCGACGGACCTCGGGCCGGCCGCCCACGCGATCGCGGCCGACGTCACAGACGAGGCGGCGGCCGAGGCCGCGGTGCTGGAGGCGACCAACCACTTCGGTACACTCGACGTGGTGTTCAACAATGCCGGCATCGCCGGGGTGGTGGCCCCCGTGCACGAGCTCGCGGTGGGGGATTGGGACGCGATCGTGCGGACCAACCTGCGCGGCATGTTCCTGGTTCTGCGCGCCGCTCTGCGTCGCATGATTGCCACGAAAACCGCCGGTGCGATCGTCAACATGGGATCGTCCATGGCCGGATGGGACGTGCTTGCGGGCGGTGCCGGCTATGCGGCTTCCAAGCATGGCATCGTCGGCCTGACCCGCATCGCCGCGCTGGACGCCGCTCCCTACGGCATCCGGGTCAACGCCATCTGCCCCGGCGTCATCGAGACGCGCCTGGGCGTCCCGTCCCGCGACGAGCCCGCCTACCAGACGGGCATTCGGCGCTTCGCGAGCCGGATCCCCCTGCGCCGCATCGGGCAGCCGGAGGACGTGGCCGCGGCCGTCGCGTTCCTGGCCTCTGACGACGCCCGGCATGTCACGGGCGTCGACTGGCTGATTGATGGCGGACAGACCCTGCAAAGCTGGGCCAACGCGCCGGACGCCGAAGCCTACCCGCGTTACGTGGACTGAACGTCGGGTTGCGATCCGCCCATTGTTGCCGACGGAACGAAGACGCCGGTTTCCGTGAAAAGCCGGTTGCCTTTGATGGAGTTCGGTCGCGGGAACGGTCGCCGGGGGCCGCTCCCCCACGACCGAATGGATCATACGGTCTCCGAAAGCATGAAACCGATGCGGTCGGCGCCGTGCACCGGATTTGCGCGTCGGTAGAGGGCGCTCTCGTGGCCTCAGTGCTCGATGGCCCGGATGATGTTCTCGTATTCGGCCAGCGGCCGCCATAAGACGAATCGTGAGGCCAGCGGCATGCGACGGCTACCGTGGAATACGGCGCCGTAGCGCAATTTAAGGTAGAAGAGGAGCCGGTGTCGTTGAGCGATTTATTGTGGGGTGAACGTGAAATCTTTTTACGTGGAGCCGAGCAGGTCGCCCCGCAGGCCGCCTCGCGCAATATATCGAGGATCTTGCGCAGTTCGGCAATCTGGCCGGCAGAGGCGCGTATCGCGGTATGACGCGCAGCGTAGCCCTCGACCATTGACCGTCGGTGTAACCTGGTTCTCTACGGCGCGCTGCCGGCCGTCGCGCATTCAGCTCGCTCCTGTTCCCCGCACCCCGGCAGGTCGGGGAACAACCGGGGCGGCATCTCCACCGCAAAGTCCTTGAAGATGCGCACCAGCTATGGGACGTGGCGGCTGAGGAGATGCGCGATGCGGAGTTCAATCAAACGTCTGCTTTTAGGGAAGCCGGCGTCAAAGTCTGAACGACCGGGAGGGGCGCGATCCGGACGTCGGTCGCTAAGTGGGCAGCTTGCCAACTCGCTCACGGACGCCTCCTTCCGCCGGGCAAAAGCAGTTCGGATCGAGGATGGTCGCCGACGGGGCCTTCCAGGGTAGGCCATGGTGCCTCGTCCGCTGGCTCCCTCACACGGCGTTCCGATACGCCTTCCGCGACACCACCGTTCGCACCAGGATCATGAGGTCGAGCCATAGCGACCAGTGGTCGATGTAGTAGAGGTCGTGCTCGACGCGGCCGCGCACCTTTTCCGGCGTGTCGGTTTCGCCGCGCCAGCCGTTCACCTGCGCCCATCCGGTGATGCCGGGGCGGACGTTGTGGCGGCGGGCGTAGAGCGCCACGTCGCGCTCGAACGCCTGGTCGTGCGCGAGCGCGTGCGGGCGCGGCCCGACGAGCGACATGTCGCCCCTGAGCACGTTGACGAGCTGTGGGAGTTCGTCGAGGTTCGTGCGGCGCATGAAACGGCCGACGCGCGTCACGCGCGGGTCGTCGGCCCCGACCTGCCGGAGCGCGCGGTCGTCTTCCATGGTCCGCATCGAGCGGAACTTCAGGATGCGGAACGGTTCCTGGTTGAAGCCGTAGCGCCGCTGCCGGAACAGCACCGGCCCGGGGCTGTCGAGCTTGATGGCGAGGGCCATTGCGGCGAGGATGGGCGAGAACAGCGCGAGCGCGGTCGCCGACACCAGGATGTCGAACGCCCGCTTGGCGACGATCTCCGGCACCGAGAGCGGGCGGCGCACGAGCCGGATCGACGCGATGGCGCCCGTCCGCACGACGTGGAGATCGTCGAACCGGTCGAAGAAGCGCTCGGGCGTCAGGTGGATCGCGGCCGGCACACGCAGGAAGGTCTCCATGCAGCGCTCGAGCGTCTCGTGTTCGCTCCACGGCACCAGGATGTAGACATCGTCGGGCCGCAGCACCCTGGCGGCGGCGGCCGCGAGCGCGAGGTCGTCGGCGAGGTCGTCGCGCCCCGGCCGCAGCACGGACGCGCCGACGAGCCGCAATCCCACCTGCCCGGGCGCGTGGCGGTTCGTGAACGCCCGGATCATGCCCTCGTCGCCGACGAGGAAGATGCGCCGCGCCGCGATGAGCCCGGCCACGGCCCGCGCCTTGACGGCCCGCACCAGGAGCGCCCGCGTCCCCAGCACGGCCCCGAACCCTCCCGCGAACAGGAGGAAGGACGCGCCGCGCGAATAATCCGCGCTCGTCTTGGTGACGAAGGCCAGCACGAGTGCCATGGCCACGGCCAGGTTCCAAAGGGCGAGGACCCGGTTGACGTGGCCCTTGAGCGACAGGTAGCGGCTGATGGCGTAATCGTGCCGCAGCAGGTTCGGCACGAGGAACAGGGCCGCGACCGTGAGGCCCAGCACGAGGTCGCTGTGCGGGTCGCTGCCGTGGGCGTAGAGCGCGCCGGTGAGCGTCGCCACCGCGAGGATCGCCGCCGCGTCGAGGGCCGCGGCGAGCGCCGTGAAGCCGGCGCGCAGGATCGCGGTGTTCGGGGCCTTGTGCCTGCCGCGCGAGGCCCGCGCGGAAGCCGCCCGGGGCAGGGCGCGCCGCGGATCGCGGGCGACATCCAGGGGAACCGAAGCGAGGACGCGGTCTTGCACCGTGACGCAACCCAAAGCGGGACAGGGTCGGCCGGAAGCGGGACACTTGCCCCACGAAAGGCCGGGTTCGCCCGATCGTCGCAACGGATGTGCCCCCCGCCGGGCGGCCGATCCGGCGTGTTCGCGTTGGTGACCGGCGTGATTGACGAAGCGTCGAGGCGGATCGGCGAACGCCGTGGGTCGACGCGCCGGCGGTTGACGCCCGCGCCGCGCGGGCGACAATGCGCGCGCCGCGCTCACCAAGGTCGTCCCCATGAAAGTCACCCTCGTCCAGATGAACTCGGTCGACGACAAGGCGGCCAACATCGCGGCGGCGACGCGGCTGATCGAACGGGCGGTCGCGGAAGACGCGCCCGACTGGGTGCTGCTGCCGGAATGTTTCGACTTCCTCGGCGGCACGCGCGAGAGCAAGCGCGACGCGGCCGAAACCCTGCCCGACGGCCCGGCCTACCGCGCCATGCGGGCTCTCGCCCGCAAGCACGCGGTCTGGATCCACGCCGGCTCCATCCTGGAGCGGATCGAGGGCGAGGCACGGCTCGGCAACACGACCGTCGTGTTCGACCGTGCCGGAGCCGAGGCGGCCCGCTACCGCAAGATCCACCTGTTCGACATCACCGCCCCGGACGGGACGGAATACAACGAAAGCGCGTCCTTCCTGCCGGGCGACGCCGTCGTGACCTACGATTGCGAGGGCGTCACGATCGGCTGCTCGATCTGCTACGACCTGCGTTTCCCGCTCTTGTTCCAGGCGCTGGCCGACCGTGGCGCCGTCGTGGTGGCGCTGCCGGCGGCCTTCACGATGCAGACCGGCAAGGACCACTGGGAGGTGCTATGCCGCGCGCGGGCCATCGAGACCGAAACCTACGTCTGCGCCGCCGCGCAAACCGGGACCTTCACGCAGGGCAACCAGCCGCGAACCACCTACGGCCATTCGCTGGTCGCCGACCCCTGGGGCCACGTCGTCGCCCAGGCGTCGGACGGGGTCGGCACGGTTTCGGCGCGGATCGATCCCGAGCGCGTCGCGCGGGTGCGGGCGATGATCCCCGTCGCCCGGCACCGGGTCGCGCTGCCGCTCGCGGCGCGTGCCTGACGCGGCCCGCGGTCGTCGCGGCGACCTGCCTCGCTCGCGCGTCGGCAAGGCGGCGGGTGAACCGGCGTCGCCGGATCCCCCTACGCGGCGCTCTGCGCCATGTGCTGAAGCGCGTGCACGGCCGGCACCCGGCCCGGCAGCCCGGGCTCGCGCGGCTGTTTCGACGGGCGGCCGAACAAATAGCCCTGGGCCAGGTCGCACCCGTGCTTGCGGAGGAACTCCAGGTGCCAGAGTTCTTCGACGCCTTCGGCCGACACCGTGATGCCGAGCATGCGGCCGAGCGCGATCGCGGCGTCGGCGACGGCGGCGGCGCGCGGGTTGGTCCGCAGATCCTGGGTGAAGCTGCGGTGCAGCTTCATCATGTCGAACGGGAAGTCCTTGAGGTAGGACAGGGACGACAGTCCCGCGCCGAAGTCGTCGAGCGCGATGCGCACGCCCATGTCCTTCAGCGCCCCGATATCGCGCGCGGCCTGTTCGGTGTTGCGATTGAGCAGGCCCTCGGTGATGTCGATTTCGAGCCGCGCGGGCGCCACGCCGGTGTCGGAGAGCACGCGCGCCACGGTTTCGGGCAGCGTGCGGCGCCCCAGCCACTCGGCCGATACGTTGACGGCGATGTTCACCGGGTCGCGCCAGCGCGCCGCCTGCGAACACGCCTCCCGCAACGCCCAGGCGTCGATGCCCGTGATCAGGCCGCTGCGCTCGGCGGCCGGGAGGAAGCGCGCCGGCGAAACCTCCCCGAGGTCGGGCCTGTTCCAGCGGAGGAAGGCCTCGTAGCCGTGCAGCGCGTCCCTTCTCAGATCGACGATCGGCTGCCAGTGCAGTTCGAATTCACCCTTCTCCATGGCCCGCATGAGGTCCCATTCGAGCGAGCGTGGCGGACGGTTCGGGCTTTCGCCCGGATCCCCGGCGCGGCCGAATTTCGCGTGTCCCGCTTCGCTGACCGACGACCGCGCCAGTTCGGCGCGACGCGCGAGCGTCGCCGGCGTTCCCGCATCTTCCGGGCAAAGGGCCACGCCGACGCAGGCGCTGATCTCGATCTGCGTGCCCGAATGGAAGAAGGGGCGTTCGAGGTCTTCGACGATGCGTTGGGCCAGGATGTCCGCGGTGCCGGCATCGAGCGGGCCTGAGGCGAGCACGGCGAATTCGTCGCCCCCGAGGCGCAGCACCACATCCCTGGGGCCGGCGCAGGCCTTGAGGCGTCGGGCCGTTTCGCACAGGACGGCATCGCCCGCGATATGGCCGAAATCGTCGTTGATGGCGGCGAAATGTTCGAGGTCGATCACGAGCAGCGCGCAATTGCCGCTTTCGACGAAACTTTCGAGCTTGGTGTTGAACAGGCGTCGGTTGCCGAGCCCCGTCAGGCCGTCCTGCGTGGACGCGCTGCCGAGCTTCCGCTGGCTTTCGTGCAGCAGGACGAGAAGATCGGCCTGGGCGGCGAACTGGAGCAGGTCATGCTGCTCCTTCTCGGAAAAACCACGCGGCGTATGATCGGCGACGGACAGGGTGCCGATCGGCAGGCCCGCCTCGTCGCGCACCGTCACGGCGGCGAAGAAGCGAACGAACGGCGGGCTGACCACCGCGGGGCAGTCCGCGAAGCGCGCGTCCGCGCTCGCGTCGCCCACGACGAACACCTGCCCCGGCGTGAGGATCGCGTGGGCGCTGAACGCGTTCGCCCTCGACACTTCGCGGAATTTGGGAAACGGCAATCCGACCGCCGCCTTGTTCCAGGCCCGCGTTTCGTCGATGAACGTTATGGCGGCCATCGGTACGGCGAACGCCTCCGCGGCGGCCTGAGCCAACCTTTCGAACCGCGGATCGTCCGGGCTGTCGACCAGGCGGCTGTCCTGCAGCGCCTTCAACCGCTGGGGTTCGTTGAACGGCAAAAAGGCTTGCTGCATCTCGCTCTCCGGGCGGCGGTGCCGGCCCAATCTCGGTCTACAAGGCTTGGCAAGCGCGATGGCCGAGCGGGTTCCCGTCGAGGTGAGGCTTCCGAGCGAACCCGTTGGTCGGCGAACGCGACGTTGTCGGGGCGTTTGCCGACCGCTCGACCGCGTCAGGAGACGCCCCAATCGTTAAGGCGCCATAAAAAAGCGCCCGTGAAGGGGGCGCGGTACGGCCGGGATGGTTCGCCGAATCCTAAGGGGGGCGCGAGGATTCTACGGACATGCGCGACAACGCTCGGGCGCGGATGCGGCCGGAGATGAAGCCGAAAGCCGGGGCTTGCGGCGCGCGCGCTACCCCGGCGCGCGCCCGTGGCCCCTGACGGGGCCTCACGTCTCCCGGGAATCGGCCAGCTTCGCCGGGGCGACGCCGCTCCGGCTTCAGGCGGCGCGCACCAAGGCGGAATAGTCCTCGACCAGGGTGCGCGACAGGTTGCCGGGCCTGAACGCGTGCGGGCCGATCTCGGACACGGGCGTGACTTCGGCCCCCGTGCCGCAGATGAAACATTCGTCGAAGGTCGACAATTCGTCGGGCAGGATGCGCCGCTCCAGCACCTCGATGCCGCGCGCGCGGGCGAGCCCGATCACGGTTTGGCGCGTGATGCCGTCGAGGAAGCAGTCGGCGATGGGCGTGTGCAGCGCGCCGTCGCGGGCGAAGAACACGTTGGCGCCCGTGCATTCGGCGACGCGCCCCTGCCAGTCGAGCATCAGCGCGTCGGCGTAGCCCTTGCGCTCGGCCTTGTGCTTCGAAATGGTGCAGATCATGTAGAGCCCCGCCGCTTTCGCCCCGCTCGGCGCGGTGCGCGGGTCGGGCCGCCGGAATTCGGCGACGTCGAGGCGGATGCCGCGCATCTTCTGCTCCATGTCGAACATGCTCGGCCACTGCCAGCTCGCGACGGCGACGCGCACGGTCGCGTTCTGGGCCGCGACCGCCATCATCTCGCTGCCGCGCCACGCCACGGGGCGGACGTAAACGTCGCCGACCCCGTTCGCCGCCACCACGGCGCGCTTGACGGCATCGAGCTCGGCCACCGAATAGGGGATCGCGAAGTCGAGGAATTCGGCCGATCGGTGAAGGCGCTCGGAATGTTCGGTGGATTTGAAGATCACGCCGCCATAGGCGCGCTCGCCTTCGAACACCGAACTGCCGTAATGCAGACCATGGCTGAGGACGTGAAGCTTGGCATCCGCCCACGGCACGAGGGCGCCGTCGAGCCAGATCACGCCATCGCGACGGTCGAAGGGCAGGATGGACATGCTGACGCCTCCCTCGATATGGTCCCGGCCCCGGGCCGCTTCGCCCGCAGGTTCGCCGCGTCGTCGCGCCGGGCCGCACGGTTCGCGGGATCCGTTCCGCCGGATCTCGACGCCGCGATCGATAGTCGCCTGCCGAAATTATGTCAATAATGCTGACATATCATGTTGACCGTTAAGCCCCCGAACGCCCCCGCGCGGGCGATCGACAACGCCGGCGCGGGGGCGCCGATGTTCGACCTCATCGAACTCCTGTTCTTCGCCTATCGCGATTTCGTCGGCGACGCCGACCGGCTGCTCGAAACCTACCGGTTCGGGCGCGCTCACCATCGCGTCCTGCATTTCGTGGACCGGCACCCCGGCCTGACGGTCGCCGAGCTGCTGGACATTCTGAAGATCACCAAGCAAAGCCTGAACCGCGTCATGAAGGATCTGCTCGACGGCGGCTTCATCGCCGTGGAGGCGGGCGTCAGCGATCGTCGACGCCGTCTGCTGCGGCCCACGGACAGGGGCGGGGCGTTGGCGCTGCAACTCGCCAGCTTGCAGTCGGAGCGCTTCCGCAGGACGCTCGCGGCTTTGCCGGAAAACGCCCGCGACGTGGCGGTGACGTTCCTGCTCGGCATGATCGATGGCGGGGAGCGGGCCAGGGTGATCGAGCTCGTCTGGGGTGGGCGCGCGCGGGCGCCGCTGGGGGATGGCGCGTGATCCCGCTCGCGTCCCCGCGGGCCGCGCCGCCGGCCGACGACGCCGCCCACCTGCTGCTCGTCGACGACGACCGCCGCATCCGCGAGCTGCTGTCGCGGGTTCTCCAGAAGAGCGGCTACCGGGTGACCCTCGCGGCCGGTGCCGGGGAGGCCCGTACCCTCCTGCGCGCTTTCGCCTTCGACCTGCTGATCCTCGACGTGATGATGCCGGGGGAGACCGGCGTCGAGTTCGCGGCGGCCGTGCGCCGCACCTCGCAGGTACCGATCCTGATGCTCACGGCGTTGAGGGAAGCCGACGATCGCGTCCGCGGTCTCGAGGCCGGCGCCGACGACTATCTCGCCAAGCCCTACGAACCGCGGGAACTTCTGCTTCGGATCGCGTCCATTCTGCGCCGCGTCGCCGCGAAACCGACCCGGCTCGACGGGGCGGTCCGGTTCGGGGCCTTCAGCTTCGAGGCCGAGCGGGGCGACCTCCGCCAGGGCGAGGAGCCGGTCAAACTGACGGACCGCGAGCGCGAGATGCTGCTGATGCTGGCGGCGGCCGCGGGCGCCACCGTGTCGCGCGAGGCGCTGGCGGGCGGGGCCGGCAACGAACGGACCGTCGACGTGCAGGTCAACCGGCTTCGCCGCAAGATCGAGCGCGATCCGGCCAATCCGGCCTATTTGCAAACCGTGCGGGGGCTCGGCTATCGGCTTCTCCTGGAACGCTAAGGGCGGGCGGCCGCGCTCGTCGAACGTGTTGCCGCCGTTGAGTCTCGCGCAGCCGTTGCGATGGTGGTCGCGCGCGACGCGGCTCGTCGCCGACGCCCTGCCCAAGCGTCTCTACTCGCGTGCCCTGCTGATCCTGATCGTGCCGATGGTGCTGCTGCAATGCGTCATCGCCTACTTCTTCATGGAGCGGCACTGGCAGTCCGTCACGTTCCGCTTGTCCCAGGCCCTGGTGCAGGACATCGCGGCGTTGATCGAACTCTACCAGAGCCTGCCCCCGGGCGAGACGGACGCCACCATCGGGCGCATCGCCGCCGATCGCCTGAAACTCGACGTCGACCTGCTGCCGCGCGAGTCGCTGCCCGGCGCCCTGCCGAAGCCGTTCTTCCTGCTGCTCGACCGGTCGTTGTCGAACGAGCTCCGCAAGCAGATCGGCCTGCCGTTCTGGATCGACACGGTGGGACGCTCGAGCTTCATCGAGATCCGCGTCCAGCTCGACACGGGCGTGTTGCGGGTCATCGCGCGCCGCAACGCCGCCTACGCGTCGAACTCCTACATCTTCATCCTGTGGATGGTCGGGACGTCCGCCGTGCTGCTGGCGGTGGCGGTCGTGTTCCTGCGCAACCAAATCCGGCCGATCCTCCGCCTGGCGGGGGCGGCCGAAAACCTGGGCAAGGGACGCTCGGTCGAGTACCGGCCGAGCGGCGCCCTTGAAGTCAGACGCGCGGGCTACGCCTTCCTCGAAATGAAGCGTCGGATCGAGCGCTCGGTCGAGCAGCGCACCACCATGCTGAACGGCGTCAGCCACGACCTCCGCACCATCCTGACACGCTTCAAGCTGTCGCTCGAACTGCTCGTCGAGGGGCCGGACGCCGACGCCATGCACAAGGACATCGACGAGATGGGCCGCATGCTCGAAGCCTACCTCGCCTTCGCGCGCGGCGACGGCGGCGAGCAGCCCATGCTGACGGACCTCCGCGCGCTCCTCGACGATCTCAAGTCCGACGCCGAACGCGACGGCCACGCCACGCGGATCGACGTGTCGGGCGAGACCAGCGTCGTCGTGCGGCCGGACGCCTTCAAGCGGCTGCTCGCCAACCTCGTCAGCAACGCGCAACGCTTCGGCGACCGCATCCAGCTCAAGGCCACCCGCGACGCCCGCTTCCTCACGGTGCATGTCGACGACGACGGGCCGGGCATCCCGCCCGACAAGCGCGAGGACGTGTTCCGTCCCTTTGTCCGGCTCGACGCGGCGCGCAACCAGGACGCCCCCGGCACGGGCCTCGGGCTCGCCATCGCGCGCGACATCGCCCGGGCGCACGGGGGGGACATCCAGTTGGGCGACAGCCCGCTCGGGGGCCTTCGCGCGACGGTGCGGGTGCCGGTGTAGAGGAGACCAAGCCCTTCGCGGAAATATTCCGCGGGATTTCCAGGGCTCGAGTCGGACAGGACATGGATCGAGGTTCATACGCCGGCGGCGCGTGCGCGGATCGTCGCGCGGGGGAAGGGTTTACCCGCGCGCCGCCGGATGCGGCTCGGCTGGGGCATCAATCGTAGCCGGTCGCGGCATTGTCGCATGAACAGGCTCTAACAGGGGTGGAACAAGCGGACGCGCGGGCCGTCTAACTCGGGCGGCGATGTTCGTCGATCCGGAGATTGCCATGCCCGAGCCCCTGTCCCGCGACCTTATCGGCAAGATGGACGCCTATTGGCGCGCCGCGAATTACCTCTCGGTCGGGCAGATCTACCTCCGGGACAATCCGCTGCTCGAGGAGCCGCTGACGCTCGCGCACATCAAGCCGCGGCTGCTGGGACATTGGGGCACGACGCCCGGGTTGAACTTCCTCTACGTCCATCTCAACCGGCTCATCAAGGCCCACGACCTCGACATGATCTTCGTCGCCGGCCCGGGGCATGGCGGCCCGGGCGTCGTGGCGCACACCTATCTCGAAGGCTCTTATACCGAGCGCTATCCGGCCATCGAGCGCAGCCGCAACGGGATGCACCGGCTGTTCCGCCAATTTTCCTGGCCGCACGGCATTCCGAGCCATGTCGCGCCCGAAACGCCGGGCTCCATCCACGAGGGCGGGGAACTCGGCTATTCCCTGGCCCACGCCTACGGGGCGGCGTTCGACAACCCCGATCTCATCGTGGCCTGCGTCGTCGGCGACGGCGAGGCGGAGACCGGGGCGCTGGCGACGTCGTGGCATTCGAACAAGTTCCTGAACCCCGCGCGCGACGGCGCCGTCCTGCCGATCCTGCACTTGAACGGCTTCAAGATCGCCAACCCGACGGTGCTGGCGCGCATCAGCCGCGAGGAACTCATCGAGCTGTTCCGCGGCTACGGCTACGAGCCGCACGTCGTCGAGGGCGACGACCCGGCCCTCGTTCATCAGAGCCTCGCCGGCACGCTCGACACGATCGTTTCCCGGATCCGCGACATCCAGTCCGCGGCGCGCGCGGGCGAACGGACAAGCGTCGCGCGCCCGCGCTGGCCGATGGTCATCTTCCGGACGCCCAAAGGCTGGACCGGGCCGAAATTCGTCGACAACAAGCCGGTCGAGGGCACCTGGCGCGCCCATCAGGTGCCGATCGCGAGCTTCAAGGACCCGGAGCACGTCAAGCAGCTCGAAGACTGGATGCTGAGCTACCGGCCGAAGGAGCTGTTCGACGCGCATGGCACGTTCCGCCAGGAATGGGCCGCGCTGGCGCCGACGGGCCACCGGCGCATGGGCATGAACCCGCACGCCAACGGCGGCGAACTGCTGCAGCCGCTGGCGATGCCCCATTTCCGGGACTACGCGATTGCCGTGCCGGCGCCCGGCGCCGTCGAGGCCGAAGCCACGCGCACTCTCGGCACCTTCCTGCGCGACGTGATGAAACTCAACCTCGCCAAGGGCAATTTCCGGCTGTTCGGCCCGGACGAGACCGCGTCCAATCGGCTGGACGCGGTCTACGCGGTGTCGGGCAAGGAATGGATGGCCGCGCTCGAAGAGGCGGACACCGACCTCAGCGCCGACGGGCGCGTCATGGAGATCCTGAGCGAGCATCTCTGCCAGGGCTGGCTCGAAGGCTACCTGCTGACCGGGCGCCACGGCCTGTTTTCCTGCTACGAGGCCTTCATCCACATCATCGATTCCATGGTCAACCAGCACGCCAAATGGCTCAAGGTGACCAAGGCCATCCCGTGGCGCAAGCCCGTGGCGTCGTTGAACTACCTGCTCACGTCCCACGTCTGGCGCCAGGACCACAACGGGTTCTCCCACCAGGACCCGGGCTTCATCGACCATCTCGCCAACAAGAAGTCCGACATCGTGCGCATCTACCTGCCGCCCGACGCGAATTGCCTGCTGTCGGTGGCCGATCACTGCCTGCGCAGCCGCCACTACATCAACCTGATCGTGGCCGGCAAGCAGCCGGAATGGCAGTGGCTCGCCATCGAGGCGGCGGTCCGCCATTGCGCCGTCGGGGCGGGCATCTGGCACTGGGCCGGCGACGCGGACGACCCCGACGTCGTGATGGCGTGCGCGGGCGACGTGCCCACGCTCGAGGCGCTCGCGGCCGTGACGCTGCTGCGCGCTTACGTGCCGGACATCCGCATCCGCGTCGTCAACGTCGTCGACCTGATGGTGCTGCAGCCCCAGTCCGAACATTCCCACGGCCTCGACGACCACGATTTCGACGCCCTGTTCACGATCGACAAGCCGGTGATCTTCGCCTTCCACGGCTACCCGTCGATGATCCACAAGCTGACCTATCGGCGCCGCAACCAGGCGAACATCCACGTGCGCGGCTACAAGGAGGAGGGCACCACCACGACACCCTTCGACATGATGGTGCTGAACGACCTCGACCGCTACCGCCTGGCGCTCGACGCCATCACGCGCATCCCGCGCTTCGCCGGTCGCGTGAAGGAGGAAACGGCCCGGTATTGGACCACCATGGAGCGGCACAAGCTCTACGTCAGCGAACACGGCCAGGACATGCCGGAGGTTCTCGACTGGCGCTGGACGGAGGCGACGGGCGCCGCGGCCGGGTAGCGTCGCCAGCACCCGGCCTCTGGACGCTCTCGCGCGGCCCACGCGCGATCTGGTCGAGGCTTACTTACGGACGCGCGGCCCGTATCGTCACGGTCCGCGCGCTACGGCTGTCGTCGGCCGGGCCGTCCCGCGTCGTCGTGACGGTGATCCGGTCGCCCGAGATCGTGACCGCGCCATCCCAGCGGTCGCCGAGCGCCATGCTGCGGATCGCGGTCAGGTTCAACCGGTCGTAGAGCCTGCCCTCGAGGTCGAAGCCGCGCCCCTTCGCGGCATCGAGCACGTGCAAGGTGCAGAACGTGCCCGAGCCACCGCCGTTGTAGCGCGCGACCACGACGATGAGATGCCCGCGCGTGGTGCCGATGAAGCGGTAGGCGCTCTCTTCCTCGGTGCCGCCGGCGGCGCCGGCCTTGGCCCGCGTGACCCAGGCGCCGTTCGTCTTGATGGGGTCGGCGTAGAGGTTGCTGCCGACCGCGGCGAGCACGTCGACGCTCACCCAGATGCCGCCCGAGTCGGCCAGGTCGCCGTCGCCGAAGTCGCGGAAGAGTTCCGGCGGGATCGGCTTCCCGCCGACGGTCAGGCCGTGACGCAGTTCCTCGAGCGCCGCGACCGGCGGCCGGCCCGCCGCCGTCACCGGCAAACCGGCGCCGGCAGCCGCCGATAGGGCCACGATGAGACCGGCGAAACGGGACATGGGTGCGAACCCACACGCGAGACCGCCCGACGCGTCAACGGCGATCGGGTGGTAGGATGAGGGTGGTAGGATGAGGGTTGCCCCGCGCCATCCCGCCGCATAGAACCTTGCGGCGGTGATCGAGCGAGCAGGGAATCCGGACGGGATGCGCGTTTATTACGATCGGGATGCCGATCTCAATCTGATCAAGGGCAGGAAAGTGGCGGTCGTGGGCTACGGCAGCCAGGGCCACGCGCACGCGCTGAACATGCGCGATTCGGGCGTCAAGGAGGTGGCGGTGGCGCTGCGCGCGGGGTCGGGCTCCGCCAAGAAGGCCGCGGGCGAAAGCCTGAAGGTCATGCCCGTCGACGCCGCCGCCCGCTGGGCCGACATCGTGATGATGCTCACGCCCGACGAGTTGCAGGCCGACATCTACAAGGCCGATCTCGCCCCCAACATGAAGGACGGCGCCGCATTGATGTTCGCGCACGGGCTGAACGTCCACTTCAACCTGATCGAGCCGCGTCCCGACATCGACGTGCTGATGGTGGCCCCCAAGGGTCCCGGCCACACGGTGCGCTCGGAATACCAGCGCGGCGGGGGCGTGCCATGCCTGCTCGCCATCGCGCAGGACGCGTCTGGCAACGCCCACGACCTCGGGCTCTCCTACGCGTGCGCCATCGGGGGCGGCCGCGCCGGCATCATCGAGACCTCGTTCCGCGAGGAATGCGAGACCGACCTGTTCGGCGAGCAGGTGGTGCTGTGCGGCGGGCTCGTGGAACTGATCCGCGGCGGCTTCGAGACGCTGATCGAGGCCGGCTACGCCCCCGAAATGGCCTATTTCGAGTGTCTGCACGAGGTGAAGCTGATCGTCGACCTCATCTACGAGGGCGGCATCGCTAACATGAACTATTCCATCTCGAACACGGCGGAATACGGCGAATACGTCACCGGCCCGCGTATCGTCACGGCCGAAACCAAGGCGGAGATGAAGCGCGTGCTGGCCGATATCCAATCCGGCAAGTTCACGCGCGACTGGATGCTCGAGAACAAGGTCAACCAGACCTCGTTCAAGGCCACCCGCGCCAGGAACAACGCCCACCAGATCGAGGAGGTCGGCGCCAAACTGCGCGACATGATGCCCTGGATCGCCAAGAACAAGCTCGTCGACAAGGCCCGTAACTGACGGGTCCCGCCCTTCTCGCGCGTGTCGAAGGGGCGCTCAGTCCCGCGCGGTCGGTGCCGGATGAGCGAACATAGGCCGGTCGATCATACTTCCGGTAATCGACAAGACTTATGAGTCGGCGATCATCCCGGCGGACCGTGCTTGTCATAGGGGCCATTCTGGCTGCGTTCGGCGCCCGGTCTCGGGGTCGCCTCGGCCGCGGCCGAGGCCCGCACGGCGTCGAGAGCCTGCGGCGGGACCGGCGGTCCGGACGGCGACGAGGCGCACGGCCATGGCAGGTCAAGATGGTTTCGTCGCCCGCGTGTCGGCGCGGCGGACGAGGTCCAGCAGCAGACCCTCGGCGTCGGTCACTGAGACCCGCATGGTCACGCGCTGGACATCCGACAACGCGTGCTCCAATCCAGTCCACGCGATGATCCATGTCAACGGCATCCGCGAGCCGATCCTAACCCGGATGAACGCCGTCCCATGAACATCCTGTCCATCCAGTCCCACGTCGCCTATGGGCACGTCGGCAACGCCGCCGCCACCTTCCCGATGCAGCGGCTGGGGCACGACGTGTGGCCGATCCACACCGTGCAGTTCTCGAACCACACGGGCTACGGCGCCTGGCGCGGGCAGGTGTTCGACGCGGGGCTCATCGGCGAGTGCGTCGAGGGCATCACCGAGCGTGGCGTGCTGCCCTCCTGCGACGGCGTGCTGTCGGGCTACATGGGGTCGGCCGACACGGGCCTCGCCATCCTGAGCGCGGCCGAGCGCGTGCGGGCCGCGAACCCCGCGGCGCGCTATTGCTGCGACCCCGTGATCGGCGACGTGGGTCGCGGCGTCTTCGTGCGCCCCGGCATCCCGGAATTCATGCGCGACCACGCCGTGCCGGCGGCCGACATCGTCACGCCGAACCAGTTCGAACTCGAATGGCTGTGCGGGTTCGCGACGGGCACGCTGGCCGAGGCCCGCCGGGGCCTCGCG
The DNA here is from genome assembly GCA_964244255.1 of uncultured Lichenihabitans sp. GTDB lineage: Bacteria > Pseudomonadota > Alphaproteobacteria > Rhizobiales > Beijerinckiaceae > Lichenihabitans. Next base: position 38,257 of record CAXTIC010000027.1, read on the forward strand.
GCCGTGCACGCGCGCGGGCCGCGCGCGGTTCTCGTCACCTCCTACCTCGGCGATACCACGCCGGACGGGTCGATCGACCTGCTCGCGTCGGACGGCACCGACCTGTGGCAGGTGCGGACGCCCAAGCTCGACGTGAGCGTGAACGGGGCGGGGGACGCCATCGCGGCCCTGTTCTTCGTCACCCTGCTCGGCGGCCAGGCCGTGCCCGAGGCGCTCGCCCATGCCGCGTCGGCCACCTTCGGGCTGCTCAAGCGCACCGCCGAGGCGGGCGCGCGCGAACTCAGGCTGGTTGCGGCGCAGGATGAGTTCGTCAATCCGACCACGCGCTTCGTGCCCGACCATCTCGGCGCTGTTTGACGCAGGCCGCCACCCGATCCCGCTTATCAGGGCGGCTGCGCGGGGATGCGGCGCCGTGACCTGGGAACAAGCGCCTCGCAACCGGGTTTGGGCCTGTTGACAAGGTCGGGCAAGCCGAGACACTGACCGAAATTAAAGTGCGCGACCTGTTTTGGCGGAGGAAGCCGATGAGGCGTTTGTTTGCAGTCGCGATGTTGTCCGTGTTGTCCGGCGTCCGGCTGGCGGCGGCCCAGGACGCGCCCCCGGTGGGCGATGCCGTCGCGGGCGAGAAGACCGCGAGGATCTGCAAAACCTGTCATCAGTTCGGGGAGGGTGCCAAGATCGCCATCGGCCCCGTGCTCAACGGCGTCGTCGGGCGCAAGGCCGGAACCTACCCAGGGTACAACTATTCGGAAGCGAACAAGAATTCCGGCCTGACCTGGGACGAGGCGACCCTGACCGTCTACCTGAAGAACCCGAAAGCCAAGGTACCGGGTACCAAGATGACCTTCGTCGGCTTCCAGAAGGATACCGATATCGCCAACGTGATCGCGTTTCTCAAGACCCTCGGTCCGGACGGAAAGAAGCAATAGGGACGCGCGGCAGGTCGAACGTGGATCGCCCCGCAAGGCCCATCCGGGGCCCTTGCCTTTCGCCCCGCGGGGAGGGCCGCCGGGTCGGGCGGCCGTCCTGTCGTGCAGCGGCGGCCGACGTCGGACTTGTGGGTGCGCAGCGTGTCCTACGCCCTTCAAAGCGGTCATCTCGTCGAGGCCATCCTCGCCTTCACGGTGATCGAATGGCTTGTATTGTCGGCCTACCATCGGCGCACGGGACGGGGCGTGGCGCCCCGCGACATCGGGTGGAACCTGGTGTCGGGCATGTGTCTCCTGCTCGCCCTGCGCGAAGCGCTCGTCGGCGGTTGGTGGGTTTGGATCGCGGCCTGCCTCGGGGCGTCGCTGTTGGCGCATCTGTCCGACCTACGGCGCTTGTGGCGGGGCTAGTCCTTTCGCCGCTGCCGGCGACGGCTTGAGCATGGCGGCCGCGTTCCCGTTCTCGGCGATCGTCGGCCAGGAGGACATGAAGCTCGCGATGCTCGTCGCCGCGATCGACCCCAGCGTCGGCGGCGTCCTCGTGTTCGGCGACCGGGGTAGCGGCAAGTCCACCGCCGTTCGCGCCCTGTCGGGGCTGCTGCCGCCGATGGCCGCGGTGGTCGGCTGCCGCTATCATTGCGATCCCGCCACCCCGGCGCTGTTCTGCGCGGAGTGCCGCGCCCGCGTCGGGGCGGGCCCGTTGGAACGGGAGCAGATGGCGGTGCCGGTCGTCGATCTCCCGCTCGGCGCCACCGAGGACCGCGTGGTCGGGGCCCTCGACCTCGAACGGGCCTTGTCCCAGGGCGTCAAGGCCTTCGAGCCGGGCTTGCTGGCCCGAGCGCACCGGGGCTTCCTCTACATCGACGAGGTGAACCTCCTCGAGGACCATATCGTCGACCTGCTTCTCGACGTGGCGGCGTCGGGCGAGAACGTGGTCGAGCGCGACGGCCTGAGTGTGCGCCATCCCGCCCGCTTCGTCCTGGTCGGAACCGGAAACCCGGAAGAGGGCGAACTCCGGCCCCAGCTTCTCGATCGCTTCGGCCTGTCCGTCGAGGTCCGCACGCCGACCGACCTGCAGACCCGTATCGAGGTCGTGCGTCGGCGCGACGCCTACGAGCGGGATCCCCCGGCTTTCGTCGCGGCCTGGAAGAAGGACGAGACGAAACTCAGGCGCAAGATCGTGGAGGCGCGCGCGCGCCTGCCTTCCATCGACGTACCCGATCCGGCGCTGGAGCGCGCGGCGCGGCTTTGCATCGACCTCGGCACCGATGGACTGCGCGGGGAACTGACGCTGATGCGCGCCGCGCGCGCCCTGGCTAGTCTCGAGGGCGACGGGATCGTCGGCGACGCGCACCTGCGCCGGGTGGCCCCGGCGGCGCTCCGCCACCGCCTGCGGCGCAACCCGCTCGACGACGCGGCCGCGACGACGCGCGTCGATCGGGCGATCGCCGACCTGTTCGGCGCATGAACCCCGGGCCCGGTGAGGCGCCGTCCGCGCCGCCGGACGCGGCGCTCGCGGCGGCCCTGTTCGCGCTCGACCCGTCGCATCTCGGCGGCATCGCGTTGCGCGCCCGCGCCGGGCCGGTCCGCGACGCCTGGTTGAAACAATTGCGCGACCTCCTCCCCGCCGCGGCACCGGTGCGGCGGCTGCCGCTTCACGTCGGCGACACCCGCCTGATCGGCGGGCTCGACCTCGCGGCGACGCTTGGCACGGGCCGCCCCGTGTCCGCGCGCGGCCTCCTGGCGGAGGCGGATGGCGGCGTGCTCATCCTCGCGATGGCGGAGCGGATTCCCGGCGCGACGGTCGCCCGCCTGTCGAGCGTGCTCGACGCGGGGGAAGTCGCGGTCGAGCGGGACGGGACCGCCGGCCGATTCCCGGCCCGGGTCGGGATGGTGGCGCTCGACGAGGGGATCGACGACGAACGCCCGCATCCCGCGCTCCTCGAGCGGCTCGCCTTCCATGTCGATCTCGACGGCCTCGACGCGATCGCCCCGGCGGCGGGCCGGGACGGGATCGAGGCCGCGCTGGCGTGCCTGCCGGGCGTGGAATGCGACGACGGCGTGCTGACGGCCTTGTGCGAAACCGCGGTAGCCCTCGGCGTCGTCTCGTTGCGGGCGGAGGTCTTCGCCCTGCGGGTGGCCAAGACCTCCGCCGCCCTGGCGGGACGAACGCGGGTGGAGCAAGCCGATGCCGCCCTGGCGGCCCGGCTGGTGCTGGCGCCGCGCGCGACACGGCTTCCCGTCGCCGACGCGGCCGGCCAGGCGTCACCGGATCAGCCCGCGGCGAGCGACCCGTCGAAGGATGACGAACAGCGGTCTTCGTCGGACGGAGCGGACAAAGGCGAAGATCGCGACGCGTCTTCCGGAAAGGACCTCGGCGAGATCGTGCTCGCGGCGGCCCACGCCGCCATCCCCCCCGGCCTGCTGGCCCGGCTCGGCGCCGCGGCGCAGGGCCGGCCGCCTTCGTCGACGGTCCCCGCCGGGCGGTCGGGGGCACCGCTGTCGTCGTCGAAACGCGGCCGGCCGGCCGGGGTCCGCCGCGGCGCGCCGGGCGCCGCGGCGCGGCTCAACGTGATCGAAACGCTGCGGGCGGCGGCGCCCTGGCAGAAGCTGCGCGCGCGGGCGGGCGACGCTGCCGCGTCCGGCGAAGCCCCCGCGTCCGGCGGCACCTCGGTGTCCGGCAAAGCTCCGGCGTCGGGCGGCGGGATCGGCCGCATGGCGATCCGCCGGGACGACCTCCGGGTCACGCGCTTCCGGCAGAAGGCCCAGTCGACGACGATCTTCGTCGTCGACGCGTCGGGGTCGCTGGCCGCCAGCCGGCTCGCGGAAGCCAAGGGCGCGGTCGAACTGCTGCTGGCCGAATGCTACGTGCGCCGCGACCAGGTGGCGCTGCTGGCGTTCCGCGGGACGCGTGCCGACCTGCTGCTGCCGCCGACGCGCTCGCTGGTCCGCGCCAAGCGCTCGCTCGCCGGCCTGCCGGGCGGGGGCGCGACACCCCTCGCGCTCGGCATCGACGCGGCCGTCGCGCTTGGGGAAGGGCTGCGCCGGCGCGGGCAGACGCCGGTGATCGTTTTCCTCACCGACGGACGCGCCAATGTGGCCCGCGACGGCGTCCCCGGACGGGGCCGAGCCGAGGAGGACGCCTTCGCGGCCGCCCGCGTGGCGCGCGCGACGGGGATGAGGACATTGGTGGTCGACGCCGCGGCGCGCCCCCAGGCTCCGGCCCGGCGCCTTGCCCAGGTGATGGGGGCGCTCTATCTTCCGCTGCCGCGGGCCGACGCGACGGCGCTGCGCGGGGCGGTGCGCGCTTCGAGCCCCTGACGGCGGCGCGCGGTCCGCCCGTCGACGCCGCGGACAACGACGCAAATCCCCGTGGTTGCGAAATCGCCGTGCCCGCGCCGAACCGCCCGCGCTCCCTGACGTTGCCGGGGGAGGACTGGAGATGGACGATGCCGGACCTCGGTGGAGGCAAGCAGTATCGGTCGCCCGCCGGGCATCGCTTGAGCAGGGCCGTCATCGACGTCCCGTTGCGGGCGGCGGCGGGTTGGCGCGGCCGCACGGGCGCGGCTTCGCCCGAGGGGCCGCTGCCCGGGGCGCTGGACGCCGAGCGCCGCGAATTCGCGAGCCCGGACGGTCGCCTCGCCTACTACGTGGCCGGGCCGCCGGCGTCGGACGCGCCGCCGCTGCTGCTGATCCACAGCGTGAACGCCGCGGGCTCGGCCTATGAGGTCGGGCCGCTGTTCGAGGCTTACCGCGGCCGGCGCATGGTCTACGCGCTGGATCTGCCCGGCTTCGGGTTTTCCGACCGGAGCCGGCGGCGCTACACGCCCCGCCTGATGACGGACGCGATCCTCGCCATGGTCGAGGAGATCGGGGGACGCCACGGGGGCGTGGCGATCGACGCCCTGGCGTTGTCGTTGTCGTCCGAGTTCCTCGCCCGCGCGGCCGCCGAAAGCCCCGCCGGCTTCCGCAGCGTGGCCCTTGTGAGCCCCACCGGGTTCGACAGCCGCGCGCCCCGCAGCGGTCCCCCCGGCTCGACCCGCGGCATGGAACCGCTCTACCGGGTGTTCACCTTCGGCCTGTGGCGGAAACCGTTCTTCAACCTGCTGACCAGCCGCGTCACCATCCGCTATTTCCTCGAGAAGACCTGGGGATCGAAGGCGATCGACGAGGGCCTTCTGGACTATGATTGCCGGACCACCCGCCAGCCAGGCGCCGAGCACGCGCCCTATTGCTTCATTTCGGGGTTCCTGTTCAGCGCCGACATCACGCGCGTTTACGAGGCGATCGCCGTGCCGGTCTGGATGGTCCACGGCGTGCGCGGCGATTTCACCGATTACGGTTACAAACAGGCGGTCGAAAACCGCCCGAACTGGACGATCGAGGTTTTCGCCACCGGCGCCCTCCCGCATTTCGAAGTGCCCGGCCCGTTCACGAAGGGCTACGACGCGTTCCTAGCCACGAACGCCACGGCGCCGGCGGCGGTGCCGCTCGGCGCGTCGCCGCGTTCGCCGGCGTGACCTGATCGTCCGGCGGCGCAGCGGCCATGCGATCGAGGAACCCCCTCGTGGCGGCGGGCGAGGAAGCGCGGGAGGGCGGCCTCGTTTGGGAGCGCGACGGGGCGGATTGGCCCAACCGGGAGGCGGGCCGGTTCGTCGAGGCCGACGGCCTCCGCTGGCACGTCCAGGTCGCCGGGACCGGGCCGGTCCTCCTGCTTCTGCACGGAACGGGCGCCTCCACGCATTCGTGGCGCGATATCGTGCCGCGCCTGGCGCGACGGTTCACGGTGGTCGCGCCTGACCTGCCCGGTCATGCCTTCACCCGGACGCCCTCCCCCGAGCGCATGTCGCTTGCCGGCATGGCCACGGGCCTCGCGGCCCTGCTGAGGGCGCTCGGCGTCACGCCGCGCATCGTCGTCGGCCATTCGGCGGGCGCCGCCATCATGGCCCGGATGGCGCTCGACGGAGCGATCGCGCCCGCGGGGCTGATCGGCCTCAACGGTGCGCTGCTGCCCATCGGCGGCGTCGTCGGGCGGGTCTTCTCGCCGCTCGCCAAGCTGTTCGCGCGGAGCGCCATCCTGCCGCGCCTGTTCGCTTGGCGCGCCGCCGACGCCGCCGTGGTGGCGGGCCTCATCGAGCAAACCGGATCGACCCTCGACCCGCGCGGGCTCGCGCTCTACGGCCGGCTCGTCGCCGATCCGGTTCACGCGGCCGCGGCGCTCGGCATGATGGCACACTGGGACTTGTGGACGCTGGAGCGAGACCTTCCCCATCTCGCGCCACCGCTGGTGCTCGTCGTCGGCGGCAACGACAGGACGATCGCACCGACCGAGGCCTTTCGCGTGCGGGACAGATTGCCCGCCGCGGCCGTCGAATACGTGCGCGGCCTCGGACATCTCGCCCACGAGGAGCGTCCCGATCGCATCGTGGCCGTTGTCGAGCGTTATGCGGCCGCCTGGGGCGTGCTGGTGTGATGTTGGCCGTTTCGTCCCGCATGCCGCTCCGGGCGACGGGCCGGCGCGAGCCCCCAGGCGAGCGTTCGCGTCCGAACATGCTAGTGTGCGCACGGGTCGCGGGGTTCCCATGATGCTGCCGGTCAGTCATCCGCAACGGCTCGCGCTGAACGACGAGGCTCACGCGCGCCCCCCGGAAGCGGTCGGGCCGCCGCTGCGGGCCTCCTACCTGGCCCTGTGGTCGGACACGCCCAGCCAGGAAAGGCAGTGGCGCGACGTAGCGTCGTTGGCCGAACGCTTCGGCGTCGCGCCCCCCGACGTCGGTGCCAATCATTTCAGCGCCGACCTGGGGCCGTTCCGGGTCAAATGGGAGCGGCACACGGAATTCGCCCGCTTCCTGTTCCTCGTCCCCGGCGCCGGGGACGATCCGTTCGCCGAGCCCGCCGTGACGCACGTGCCCGAGGACTGGCTGGCCGGTCTTTCCGGAACCGTCATCGCGGCCGCGCATGTGGCACTCGTCGGAGCCGAGGATCTCGACCTCGGCGACGAGCGTGTCGCGGCGCGGTTGTTCGCCGGCAACGTCCTGATCGGCGCCGCCGTCGCCGGCGGCGCCGGCCGCGCGGCGACCGACTTCCGCATTCGCGAGGACGGCTTCAGCCGCGTGCTCGTACAGGACGAGCGGATGACGCCGCGGCAAGCCGGGCGCATCATCCAGCGGCTGCTCGAAATCGACACCTACCGGATCCTCGCCACCATGGCGCTCCCGGTCGCCAAGGAGGTGACGCCGTTCCTCAACGATTGCGAGCAGCAATTGGTCGCCCTGACGACGGCGTTGGTGACGGCCGGGGAGGCCGACGAGCCCGTGCTTCTCGACCAACTGGCGCGGCTCGCGGCGGAACTCGAAAGCCGGCAATCGCAGAACCTTTTTCGATTCAGCGCCGCCGCCGCCTATTACGACCTCGTCCATGCCCGCGTCGAGGATCTGCGCGAAGAGCGCATCCAGGGTCTGCAGACCTTTCGCGAGTTCATCGAGCGTCGCCTGGCCCCCGCCATGAACACCTGCCGCACGGTGGCGGCGCGGCAGGACGCGCTCTCGCTCAGGATCGCGCGCGCCACCCAGCTCCTGTCGACCCGCGTCGACGTTTCCCGCGAGCGCCAGACCCAGGCCGTCCTGGCGTCGATGGACCGCCGCGCCAAGATGGCCCTGCAGTTGCAGGAAACCGTCGAGGGCCTCTCGGTGGCGGCCATCACCTACTACATCGTCGGCCTGATCGGCTACGCCGCCAAGGGTCTCAAGGCGGGCGGCGTCGCGTTGAACCCCGACCTCGTGACCGGCATCAGCATCGTCGTGGTGGCCGGGCTGACGGCCTGGGGCATCCGCAAGGTGAGGAAGAGCGTGTCCCGCTGACCGTTCGGCTCCCTCCGAGGAACGCTCGGACGTCTTCCGCATGAAGCGGCCGCCGGCCGCCGCCAGGGTGCGGCGGTCGGCAACGAGCTTGTCTACTTCTGGAGGATCGTATTGGGCAGGTCGCCCTCGACCTCATCGATCACCAGCAGACGGAGGGGTGACTGACCGATGTTCGCACCGAAGTGCCATTGATCGACGGCCTCCACGATCATGTCGCCCTGCTTGTAGACGAAGGTCTGCCCGGTATCTTGATCGGTCACCGAAAGAGTGCCTTCGAGGACATAACCGAAGCGCGGGAACGGGTGCTTGTGGACAGGGAGCCGCGCCCCCGGCGCGATGGTGAATTCGGACATCGTGACGCGAGCGTCGCCCTTGGGCAGCCTGATCGGCTGGCCGGAGGCGGTTTGGGTGGTCGACATGATCGGCCTCACCACGACTGCGCGTCCATCCTCCGCATGCGCGCTCAACGCCAGCAGGCTCGCGATTGCAGCAAGACAGCCCAACTCCCTCATGTTCCGCCTCCGACGCCCGCTAGATCGTCCGCCATCCTTCGCCGCTTCCGCCCCGGGCCACGGAACGCCTATTCCGAATCGCCGCGATGCTCAAGCCGCCGAGGCCGGCGGGCCGATCCAGGAGCGTTATGCCCCGATGCCGTCGTAGAACGGCAGCCCGCCATTGCCCAGCCGGCGATGGTCCGCCACCGTCGGTGACGGGTGTGCCGGGCCCGCCGCCGGTCCCCAGGACGACGTTGATCAAGGCCGCGCCGCCGGGGCGCGGATCGAAGCCCGACACCACCCCGGGGCACGACGAGAGCTCGGCGCACAGCGACGGGATCAAGGGCCGGCCGTCGGTTCCGGCCACCACGGCGGAAGGCCCGGGCCCGCGGGGCGGAAGAACGCCGTCGCGGCCGGTTCCAGGAACCCGGCGTGCGCGCCGCCTCACAGGACTCCGGTCGGGCGGCCGCGCGCGAGGCCCAATCCCGGGCCGCGGCGATCAGGCGGCGGCGATCGACGTCTCGACGTCGTGCAACGAATGGCCGGTAAGGTCCTTGGCTATCTCCGCGACCAGTTTGGCCGACAATGCCTTGTGGTAGTGTTTGCGCAGCTCGCCGAGCGTCCGCGGTGCGGCGATGATGACGAGGTCCGAGATCTTTCCGTCGAGCACCTGCCGATTCAGGAAAGTGGCGATCCCGACCGAGAAACCGTCTTTTTCGACTTGGCCCTCGTCCGGGTTGGCGGAGCTGCTCTCGTGCCGTGAGCCCGACGCTTTGTTTCCGCTCTTGATATCGACGTGAGGGAGCGCCGTCAGCTTCGGAGCTTCATGGCCCGTATTGTGGAACAGGTTGAGCTTTTCGCCGTCGGCAACGGCGACCGTCGCTCCTTGGGGCAGAATCATGCAGAATCTCCGAAAACGGGCGGCAGGGAACGACGTGACCGACACCAACGCTCGGCAGGCGGTATTGGATACCGAAACGCCGACGTGAATGGTGCCGACCCCGACGCCGAAGTGCCCGGCGCCCCTCACGCCACCGCGCCTCGCGCCTGCCCCGACAGGCGTGACGGGGCTTGGCTACCTCGCCCCCGCCCGCTTCGACCTGACCCCGCTCCATCGTCCGGATCCTGGACGCGGGAGCCGTCTCGAACGCCTGGCCATCGATGCTGCCGGCGCGCTCGAGGGTGACGAACCCGTGTTTCGCCGCGAGTGGCGAAGCAAGCGCCGCCTCGCGTAGCCCCTGGACGGCTTCGCTCTGAGCAGGATGCGCACGCGCGGCCAGCGTCCCTGTCTCGTCCAATCCCAACCTGAACCCCCCGCTGATTTGCCATTGCCGCAGGCTTGAGCGTGACCATAAGCTTAAGCTGAGCTATCTGCGCAGCTCATCCGGGAAAGTTTCGCAACCGCGGATATTTCTGTTGCAGCGCGAGCAACGTTCCTTCATCGAGCCCGCCATCGGACGAACATCGTTTCGCTCCGTGCTTTTCCGAGACTCGATAATGGTTGCCACGCCGGCCTTCGCCGCGGGCGAGCGGACGCTCCCCCGTGACGCGATCCCCGTCGCTTCGAGCGCGAACGCGCCTCCGCCGGTCGACGGCGGGCTGAAATGCCTCGAACTGCTGATCGCGCTGCACGGCGGGGCGTTCGACGCGGGGCGCGCGCCCGGCGCGAGCGACCTGCTGCGCATCGCCAAGGCGGAAGGCTTCAAGGCGCGGCTGACGCGCTCCTCCGTCGGTCGGCTCGACGCGCTCGCCCTGCCGGCCATCGGCCGCAGAGCACGCGCCGGCTCGTGGCGCCCGTCGCCGGCACGGTGCAGAACGTCAAGGTGCACACGCCGGGCGCCGTGGTGAGCGCCGCCGACGTGCTGATGACGGTGGTGCCGGACGGCGCCGGCATCGAGATCGACGCCGCCGTCGACAACAAGGACATCGGCTTCGTGCGCGAGGGCCAGGAGGTGGCGATCAAGATCGACGCCTTCCCGTTCACCCGTTACGGACCTTGGATTTGGTTTAGATATGGCGCTTTCTGGGGCGGCTTTAGTAGCTGCAGCTTCGAAAAGGCAGATTCAAATGGTGCGTATGGAATACCACTCGCAAACGACAAAAACATACGCTTAGGTCATGCGTCATACTTTCAATCGAATCCCTGTGCCTTTACGCAGGAATTTACTGACCTGGCTGATGGAGTCGCATATGGATGACGAAATACACGGGATACACAGGAGACGGCACCGACTACGGTACTCCAGCCGGGATGGGGGCCTGGGCCTGGGGTTAACCCGTCGGATTACGGGGGTCCCGAGGGCCTGAACGGCACGCCAACCTGGTGGCCGGGGGCGCCGACAACACCACGATGGGCAACACCGGCACGGTCAGGGTGTCGGGGAGCGGGGACACCACCACCACGGGCACGGGCGCGTCGGTGAGGGTCAGCGGAAATTCCGACACGACGACCGGCGGCACCGGCATGTCGCTGACCGTGTCCGGCGCCTCCGACACCAGCACCATCGGCGGCGAATCCTACGTTTGGGGGTATGAGCGCGAAAAAGTCGCGCAACAGCGGGTGAACGGGAGCGCGTTGCCCTTCGTTCGATCGCCGACAGGAGCGTTACCGACGCGCTGACGTGCTGGCCTTCGAACGTGCCCACGCGGTGAGTTCGACCTCCGACCGTGGCGGGCGGTGATGACGGCCCTGCATCCTTGTGTCGGACTGCCGCCATGATGCTGAGGGTGAGTATCCGCCGCCATAGGGACTTCCGCGCTGCCCTGGCCGATGCGCCTGACGCCGACTACCTTGGACAGACCTCAGCTTTTACTGCCCCTTTCCAGGTCACGATAGGGTCACTCGCGTTCGGATCAGTGACCAAAGAAGCCCTAACTCGGGGCTAACTCATTGACTGTGATGGTGGGCGCTGTAGGTCTCGAACCTACGACCCGCTGATTAAGAGTCAGCTGCTCTACCAACTGAGCTAAGCGCCCATCACGCGCGGCGGCGTTCCACCGCGTCGAGCCCGAGGCTGTTAGCAAACCCGGCCCCGGCTGTCCAGCCGTGTCCGCCGACGCCTCAGCCGAGTCCCATGGCGCTTTGCGCGCTGCCCCGCGCGCGCCACGCCGTGAGCTTGTTCAACGCCCCGAGATAGGCACGGGCGCAGGCCACCAACGTGTCCGGGTCGGCCCCCTTGGCGGTGAAGCGCCGGCCGCCGCTGTCGGCGAGCCGCACCGACACTTCGGCCTGCGCGTCGGTGCCTTCCGAAACGGCGTGGATCTGGAACAGATCCAACTCGGCCTCGTGCGGCACGATCGCCCGGATGGCGTGGAAGATGGCGTCGACCGGGCCGTTGCCGGTCGCCTGGTGGGTCCTGTGCGCGCCTGCGACGTTCAGCGTCAGCGTCGCCGACTGCGGCCCGATGGTGCCGGCGATGACCGTCAGGGCCTCGAGGGAGAAGCGTTCGTGCGCGCTGCCGAGTTCGTCGTCGACGAGCGCCGCGAGGTCCTCGTCGTAGACGTGCTTCTTGCGGTCGGCCAGGTCCTTGAACCGGCGGAACGCGTCCTGGAGCGCGTTGTCGCCGAGTTCGTAGCCGAGTTCCCGCAGCTTTTCCCGGAAGGCGTGGCGGCCGGAATGCTTGCCCATCACGAGCGAGGTCTTGCTCACCCCGACGCTCTCGGGCGTCATGATCTCGTAGGTCTGCGGGTTCTTCAGCATGCCGTCCTGGTGGATGCCGCTTTCGTGCGCGAAGGCGTTACGTCCGACGATCGCCTTGTTGTATTGAACCGGGAACGAGGTCACGGCCGACACGAGCTTCGAGGCCCGCGTCAACAGCGTGGTCTCGATGGCGGTCGCGTAGGGGAAGGCGTCGCCGCGGGTCTTCAACGCCATCACGACCTCTTCGAGTGCCGTGTTGCCGGCCCGCTCGCCGATGCCGTTGATCGTGCACTCGACCTGGCGCGCCCCGCCGGCGAGGCCGGCCAGCGTGTTGGCCACCGCCAAACCGAGGTCGTCGTGGCAATGGACCGAAAACACGGCCTTGTCGCTCGCCGGCACGCGCTCGCGCACGGCGCGGAACATGGCCGCGTATTCCTCGGGTGCCGCGTAGCCGACGGTATCGGGCAAATTGATCGTCGTGGCGCCCGCCGCGATGGCCGCCTCGACGCAACGGCACAGATAATCGAGCGGGGTGCGGGTGGCGTCCATCGCCGACCATTCGACGTCCGCCACGAGGTTGCGCGCCTGCGCCACCGTGCGGGTGACGATGTCGAGCACGTCGTCCTGCGACTTGCGCATCTGGTGCGCCAGGTGGATCGGCGAGGTCGACACGAAGGTGTGGATGCGCGGTCGCCTGGCGTGGCGCACGGCGGCGCCGGCCCGCGCGATATCGGCATCGATGGCGCGGGCGAGACCCGCGACACCGGCCCGCATGGTGCGTCGGGCGATCTCGGACACCGCCTCGAAATCGCCCTCGGACGCGATGGGGAATCCCGCCTCGATGACGTCGACGCCCATCTCGTCGAGGAGCACGGCCACTTCGAGCTTGTCTTCGAGCGTCATGGTGGCGCCGGGGCATTGTTCGCCGTCGCGCAAGGTGGTGTCGAAGATGATGATCCGGTCCGCGGGCGACGGGGGGGCGGGTTGGCTGGCGGTCATGGCGATCTCGGGGCACGGGAGCCCGGCCGAACGGCACGCGGGTCTCCATGGAAAGGCAAGCGGGCGGACGTTCCCCTGAGCGCCCAGGCCGCGATGGCCCGGCCGGCCCTCAGGGGCGGCTAAGAAGCAGGCCCTTCCGCGCGAGCAGGCTCCTCGCCGCGAGCGGGCGCGACGCGGCCGAGCCGCGCGAAGCGCCGCCGTGGACCTTGAACTTCCCTGATGCGGAAGCCGCCACGGAACGATCCCGATTGTTGGCGAAGCTAAGCCCCGACGGCCTATCCAGGCGTTTCTCTAAGCCGCGCGCCTGCCGAACGCAAGCCGTTGAGCGAGTTGTGTCGGTAGCACACGATATGTCCGGTTTAGGTAGCGCACGATCTGTCCGGTAG
>CAXTIC010000028.1:0-51253 GCA_964244255.1 uncultured Lichenihabitans sp.
CGTTCCACTTGCGGACCATGTAGTCGTTCTCGTCCATCACGGCGTTCCAGCAGGCCACGGCCCCCATCCGCTGGTCGTAAGAGCCGCCGTCCCGCACCGTACCGGCTTTTTCCAGCAGCGTGCCGTCGGGGGCGTGGATATCCTTCCCGGCCGGTTTGCCTTCCATCCAGTAGGCCCACTCGTAAGGCTCCATGTGGTCCTTGGCGGTTTCGAGCACGGCCGAGTAATACCCCTGGCGGTTGAGGTAGGCGCCGGCCCAGCCCGATAGGAACCAGTTCACGAACTCGTAGGCGAGGTCGCTCCTCTTGCCGATCGCCTTCGACACCGCGAAGCCCGACGCCCAGGACCGGTAGCCTTCCTTGAGCGGCTGGAACACGCAAGGGATTCCTTTCGAGCGGACGGCCGTCACGGCGGGGGACCACATGGATTGGATCACCGTTTCGCCCGACGACATCAGGTTGACGCTCTCATTGAAGTCCGACCAGAACGCGCGGAACTGTCCGGCCTTCTTGGCGTCCGCCAGGGCCTTGGTGGTCATGTCGATTTCGGCCCGGGTCATGTTGCCCTTGTCGGCGTATTTGTGCTGGCCGGTGGCTTCCATGACCATGGCGGCGTCCATGATCCCGATCGAGGGGATGTTCAGGATCGCGGCCTTGCCCTTGAACTGCGGGTTCAGGAGTTCGGCCCAACTGTCGATGGGCCTGCCGATGAGATCGGGGCGAATGCCGAGCGTGTCGGCGTTGTAGGTGGTCGGGATCAGCGTCGCCCATTCCGTGGGGCTTTTGGCGAACTTCGTCGACTTCTCGCCTTCGACGAACATCACCTTCTTGGGCGCGGTACCCTGGTCGCCGATGACCTTGCCGTTCGCCAACTCGCCCTTGGTGATGACCGGCGTGATCTTGTCGAACAGCTTGATCTTGTTAGCGTCCATGGCGAGCAGGTTGCCCGCCGGCACGAGCTTGCGCAGCGAGAAATATTCGGTGTCCACGAGGTCGAAGGAACTCGGCTGGGTGATGACGCGCTTGGTCACGTCGTCCGTCGTGACCGCGATGTATTCGATCTTGATGCCGGTGTCCTCGAACGCCTTCTTGGCGATGTCGGGGGACTGGTTCGTGGCCGTGCTCAGGTAGCGCAGCACCTTGGCTTCCTGCGCCCGGAGCGCCGGGGCCGGGAAGAGCGAGCGCTTGGAGGTCCCGAGGCCGAGCCCGGCGCCCGCGCCGGCGAGCGCGCCGGCGCCCTTGAGCAGGTGGCGGCGCGACACTTTGGGCGGCAGATGATCGTTCGACATGACGGTTCCTCTCGGTGCGGTTGCCGACGCTTCACGCGGCGGTCTGAAGTTGATGGACGTCGGCGTCGCTCCAGCCCACGCTCACGCGGTCGCCGGGCCGCAGCGGGTCCGCTTCGAACGCCGCGTCCGTCAGCACGGCGGCGAGGTCGGGGGCTATCGGCGTCTCGAGCGCGAGCTGGATGTGCTGCCCCTGGTACTCGACGCCGCGCACCACCGCGGGCGCCGAGGGCCCGTTCGCCGAGCCGGCGCGGGCCACGACGATCCGGTCCGTCCGGACCGCGATCGGGCCGGCCGGCGTCGCGATGATGTTGTGGCCGCCGGTGAAGCGCGCCACGAACTCGGTGCGCGGCGCGTTGTAGATGTCGCGTGGCGCCCCGGCCTGCTCGATGCGACCGCGATTCATGACGACCATGATGTCGGCGATCGCCATGGCTTCGTCCTGGCCGTGGGTGACGTGGACGAAGATGATCCCGAGTTCGCGCTGGAGGCGCTTCAACTCGGCGCGGACCCGCACGCGGAGGAACGGGTCGAGCGCCGACAGGGGCTCGTCGAGCAGCAGCATGCGGGGCTGCGTGATGATCGCCCGCGCCAGGGCGACGCGCTGCTGCTGACCGCCCGACAACTGGGCCGGCAGTCGCTCCGCGTAGCGTTCCATGTCGACGATCCGCAAGGTTTCGAGCGCCTTCGCCCGCCGGATCGCCTTGGCGACGCCACGCATGCGCAGCGAGAAAGCCACGTTATCGATGCATGAAAGGTGCGGAAACAGCGCGTAGGACTGGAACATCATCGCGGTTCCGCGCTCGACGGGCGGCAGTTCCGTGATGTTGCGTCCGTCGAGGATGATGTCGCCTTCGCTCACCACCTCGTGACCCGCGATCATGCGCAGGGTCGATGTCTTGCCGCAGCCGGACGGTCCGAGAAGGCAGCAATAGGTTCCCGGCTGGATCTTGAGGTCTATGGCATCGACCGCCACGGCGTCGCCGTAGCGCTTCGTGAGGTTGATGAGTTCGAGGGGTGCCTGCGGCATCGGGCGATCCGGTTCGGGATCCCGCACGCAAGTGGCATGCCAGCGTGGATTCCGCGCTTCACGCCTGAGCTACGGGCGACCGTCGACGGCGCCCGCGGACCTGCCCACCCCGGAGGCAAAGCTGCGCACCGAACACGCAAGCAATGCAGACGCGGCCGCACGACGAACGATGCGTAAGGTGTGCACCCACCGGACGCGACGCGTCTCCCCTCGGGAGCGGCCGCGCCGATGGGCCGGAGCCCGCTCCGCTCCGAGGGTGGCGGCGCTTCAACCGGGCGCCGGACGACCGTCAGTGCATCCCCTTGTCGTAGATGCTGCGACACTGCGAACTGAGCGAAGCGCGCTGGCGGCCCATGCACGCCGCGATCTTCTGCTCGTCCGGAACGTCATCCGGACACAGCTTCTGCACGTCGTCGTAGCAGGCCTGTTCCGCCCTCTGGCGAACCGTGTCCGTCTTGATATCGGCGCGCGCGCCCGTCGCGGCCAGGAGGGCACACACCGCCGCGGCGCCGAACAGGCTCTTCCAAAGGGACATCGACTCTTCTCCAACCACCATGTCCGGCGCATGTCTCGCGCTACCGACCGCTCCCATCGGCGCCGAGCCGACCGGGGCTTTCTGCCTGAAGCAAGGCCCGCGACCGGCTCCCGCGCCATTGGAACGGCGATCGTCACCCAGCCCGCAGCGACAGCGGGCTCCACCTCGGTGCTCGCGGGAAAACCGCCCGGTCGCGAATTCGTTCCTGCGCGCCGCCACGCCGGGGGGTCCGGGTGGCCCAAACGCACGACGACCGGTCGCATGGCACGGCCTGTCCGCGGCGCCGCGTGGGTGCGCGACGGCAGGCCCGTAGGACATCACGGTCGCAAGGATATCGAGAACACGCCGCGGAGGCACGGGGACATTAACGAAACCTCTGGCATTGGCTGCCACGGTCGCGACGACGCGGGTTCGCGCCGGGCGGGACGGCCCGCGCGCCGTCGGGGTCGGATCAGTGCAGGGCAGCCGGGGGGCGGGGGCGGTCGTTTCCGAGGCGATCGCCGCGATGGTGAGCACCGGGCGGGGCAGGCTCGCCTTCCTGAGCGCCCTCGTGTTGTCGATCGTTCTCGTTACGGGGATCCGCAGCCTCGACCAGGATCTGCCCGGCTACCTGATCGACATCGCCCGCGACCGCGTCCCGGCGGTCCCGCCGGGGCGCGGCTTTCTCCTCGAAGGCCTGCTGGGGGACGGCATCGGCGTCGGCCTCGCCTGGGCGGGGCTCGGCCGGGATCTCCTGCGCGTCGGCTGGTGGGCCGGGGGCCTCGCGATCCTTTGCTGGGTCGTCGTCGGGAGCGTGCGGACGCGAGTCCTCTCGTTCCCGCACTTGGCGTTGCTCGTGGCCTTTTCCCACGTGGTCGATACGCTCGGTCTCTACGTCGGCAAGCTCGATCCCTTGCTTCTGGGCTTGCTGATCGCTTCGACATGGCCGGCCCGGGGCGTGGCGGCTTTCGCGTCGGCGCTCGCGGCGTTGTGCAACCCGTTGCTCGCCCTGATGTCGAGCGCCGGGGTGTTCGCGGTCGGCAACGCCCTCGATGGGCGTCGACGATGGCTGCCGGTGCTCGCCGCGAGTGCGGCCGCGGCCGTCGACCTCGCCATCGTGCATCGCCTCTTCCCCGTGCTCGTCGACCGGAGCGGCTATGTCGCCGCCCAGCTGCCGGCGCTGTTGCGAAGCGCGGCCGCGTTCGGCCTGCCGGCCTTGCTCTCCGCGGCCGTGCTTCCCTTCCTTCAAATCTGGTTCCTGAGCGGACGCTTCCGCTTCGGCACCGGCCTCGGAAGGGCCGTTCTCGCGGTATGGGCGGCGGGGGCGGCACTGGTCGCGTGCGTCCTCACCTACGACCACACGCGCGTGCTCAGCCTTCTGTGCATCGCTCCCTGCATCGCCTTCCTTCGCCGGCAGGGCGACCCCGCCCCGTTCGAGGAGGCCACGGGCAGGGCATGGGGTATGTTCGCGATCCTGTTCGCGACGCGCCTCCTGGTTCCGCACATCGAAGGTGACGGCTATCTTCTCAACGCTTGGTGGCCGTGAGAGCGCGGTTGGCCGCAGCGCACGCGCGGCGGCCGGCCCGCCGGTCGACAACAAATCGCTTGCCTATCCGGGATCACCCGCGCTTTCAGGGCCGTCGTTCAAAGTCCACGGGATCTCATGTCAGCAAGTCGCTCGAAGGCCCCGGTCGTCTGTCGTGCCGTTCTCGCCGCGGTTTGCGTGATGGCCGCGGCCTGCGGCGTGGGCCGCGCCGACCCACCCGGCCCGGGGCACGACCCGCCGGTCGTCCTTCCCGCGCGGGACGCCGCGACGGCGGGCGGCGAAACCGTGCAGCAGGCCCTGTGCCGTACAATCACGAACGCCGCCGCCAAGCACCACCTGCCCGTGGACTTCCTGACTCGGCTGATCTGGCAGGAGAGCAGCTTCCGCGCCGGGGTGGTGAGTTCCGCCGGCGCGCAGGGCATCGCCCAGTTCATGCCCGGCACCGCCCACGAACGAGGGCTCGACGATCCGTTCGACCCTGAGGAGGCCATCCCGGCGTCGGCCGGGCTACTGGCGGACCTGTCGGCGCGCTTTGGCAATCTCGGGCTTGCGGCGGCGGCCTACAACGGCGGCCCCGCGCGCGTCGCCGCCTGGCTGGCGGGGGCCGGCGGACTGCCCTTCGAAACGCGCGACTACGTCGAGCGCATCACCGGGCGGTCAGCCGAGGATTGGGCGGCGGACGTGAAGACGAACACGCGGGCCGACGACAAGACGGAGCCGGTGTCCTGCCTGCGGCTGGCCGCCACGCTGCGAACGGCGCCGGGCCGGGCGGCGGTGGCGGAAGCGCCGTTCGCGCCGTGGGGCGTACAGCTCGCCGGCAATTTCTCGAAGAGCTTGGCACTGGCGTCCTTCGCCCGCACGCGCACCCGCTACGCGTCCATCCTGGGCGGCATCCGCCCCATGATCATCGGGACGCGGTTGCGCACGCGGGGCACGCGCGCCTTCTACCGCGTGCGCGCCCCGGCCGAAACACGGCAAGCCGCCGCCGCGCTCTGCGCGCAAATCCACGCCGCGCGCGGCGCCTGCATCGTGCTGCGAAGCTGAATGCGGCGCGGCGTCAGCGGCGTCCGCGGCCGTGCCGCACCGTGTCCTCGATCTCCGAGCGGGAGACGCCGATGTCGCGCAGCAGCGCGTCGTCGAAGCCTTCGACCGCACTGATGTCGCGGCGCAGGCGCCGTTCCGACAGCCAATGCGCGATGCGGGCGCGGACCGCGCCGAAACCCCGGCCCTGGGCGACGGAAGCGCCGACGTGGGTGATAGACATGACAACCTCCATTGCAGCGGGACCGATCAGTGTGACCCTCGCTGCCCAGCGATAGATAGGCTCTCCCTTTGCATAATGGAAACGAATGTTTATTATGGGTTCCATCACGTGAGCTTATGGCGCATCGCACACAACATCGACACGGGCCTGCTCCGCGCTTTCGTGGCCGTCGCGGAAACCTCCGGCATGACCTCGGCCGCGAACGCGCCGCACCTGACGCAGGCGGCGGTGAGCCAGCAGATCAGGCGGCTGGAGGAAAGCTTCGACTGCTCGCTGTTCTCGCGCGACCGGCCCGGCCTCAAACTGACCCACCAAGTGGAGCGCTTGTTCGGCAAGGCGAAACGTCTGCTGGCCCCGAACGACGACATCTCGTCGGACATGACGCCGGCCTTCGCGGGCGAAGTGAAGCTCGGCATCCCGTTCGACCTTGTGGGCACCTATCTCCCATCGGTCCCGAAGGCTTTCGCACGGAGCTGCCCGCCGGTGGAGATCACGCTGGTCTGCTTGTCTTCACCCGAAATCCTCCACGCGCTCGACGCCGGAACGGTCGAGCGCCAAGCCGCCTGACGTCCGGATAGGCCGGCCCGGATCGACGCCCCGGCCCGAAGGCTTGAGCCCGCGCCCGGAGCGCGGTTGCCCGGGGACGTTCCCGCCCATCGTCGCGAGCCACTGATGCAGGCCGGCCGCGATCAGGGGCAGCGGTCATAAACCGGACAGGGCGCGCGAAAGTCCGTTCCGGCTCAAGTGTGCCTCCGGATCGGGGGGCGGCTCGCGGGCAGGCGTGCGACGGTCCGGTCCAGCGTTCGCGCTCCGACATGCCAGACGAGGCTTGACGCATAGGGCCTCGGGCTCGATTTCCGTCACGCGATTGTCACGGCGATCCAACATGCGATAGGAGCGGCTGCGGCCCCCGTCGCGCACCCTCCAAGCCGGTCCCCCCGATGGCATCGAAGTTCGTGGCCTTCACGTCGCTGGGTCGGCGCGCCCTCCCGAACCAGTGGGACGTCCTGGCGTTCTCCCTGATCTTCGGAACGTTCGTGCTCGTCGTGCACGGGTCGCGCGGCATGGTCCTGCCGCTGCCGCCCCACGCGACGCCGATCAGCCTCGATTACGCGTATCTGCCCTACTACGCGCTGCGCACGACGCTGCGGATGTTCATCGCGCTCGGCGCCTCGCTCCTGTTCACGCTCGTCTATGCCACGGTCGCGGCAAAGAGCCGGCGTGCCGAGCTGGTGCTCGTCCCGCTGCTCGACGTGCTGCAGTCCGTGCCGATCCTGGGCTTCCTGTCCTTTACGGTCACGTTCTTCCTCGGCCTGTTTCCCGGCAGCGTGCTGGGGGCGGAGTGCGCCGCCATCTTCGCGATCTTCACGAGCCAGGCGTGGAACATGGCGTTCTCCTTCTACCAGTCGCTGCGCACCGTTCCGAGCGACCTGGCGGAGGTCTCGGAAGGTTTCCGCCTGTCGCCGTGGCAGAAGTTCTGGCAGCTCGAAACCCCGTTCGCCGTGCCGGCGCTCATCTACAACATGATGATGTCGATGTCGGGCGGCTGGTTCTTCGTCGTCGCGTCCGAAGCCATCACGGTCGGCGACACCACCATCAAGCTTCCGGGGATCGGGTCCTACCTCGCGGTCGCCATCGACCAGAAGCGCGTCGACGCGGTGTTGGCCGCGGTCGTCACGGTGATGATCGTCATCCTGCTCTACGACCAACTTATCTTCCGGCCGATCGTCACCTGGGCCGACAAGTTCCGCGTCGAGCTGTCCGCCGGGCAGGATACGTCCTCGTCCTGGGTGCTGTCCCTCCTGCAGCGGACCTTCTGGGTGCGGCGCGCCATCGCGCCGGTGCAAGCGGCGTTCGAGTGGCTCACGAGCTTGCGCGTCGACCTTCCGCGGGGCGGGCGCACCGGGCCGATGTCGAAGGACGCGTCGCGGCTCATCGACATCGCCTGGATCGCCGCGATCGGCGGGCTCGCGCTCTATTCGGCCTGGCTCATCGTCGGCTTCGTGACGACGACCCTGTCGTGGGGCGATCTCGCACAGGCGATCGGCTTGACGATGCTGACCATGGTCCGCGTCGTCGTGCTGCTCGCGCTGGCGTCGCTGATCTGGGTTCCCATCAGCGTCTACATCGGGCTGCGCCCCGCCTTGGCCGAGCGTCTGCAGCCCGCGGCGCAGTTCCTCGCCGCGTTCCCGGCCAACGTCGTATTCCCGATCGCCGTGATCGGAATCCTGAGCTTCCACCTCGATCCCGACATCTGGCTGTCGGCGCTGATCATCTTCGGCACGCAATGGTACATCGTGTTCAACGTGATCGCCGGTGCCGCGGCGTTCCCGAACGACCTGCGCGAAGCCTCGGCCAACCTGAAGATCACCGGCTGGGCGTGGTGGCGCAAGGTGATCCTGCCCGGCATCTTCCCGTACTACGTGACGGGCGCGCTGACGGCGTCTGGAGGCTCCTGGAACGCCGCCATCGTGGCGGAATACGTCAGGTGGGGTAACGACAAGGTAGAGGCGCACGGCATCGGCGCCTACATCGCCAAAGCCACGGAGGGCGGCGATTTCCCGCGGATCGTGCTCGGCGTTGCGGTGATGTCGGTGACCGTGATCCTGTACAATCGTCTGCTGTGGCGTCCGCTGTTCGGATACGCGGAACGCCGCCTGCGGATCAGCTGAGGGGCCGAACCATGCTCGATGACGTCACCGGCGAGCCGCTGCTCGATGTGAGGCACATCACCCAGCGATACAAGGGCGGCTCGGACGACGACACGCCGGCCGTGCTCGACGACGTGTCGACGACGCTCTCCGAAGGGGAGATCGTCGGCCTGCTCGGCCGCTCCGGTTGCGGGAAATCGACGCTGCTGCGCATCGTGTCCGGACTTATCCGCCCGTCGTCCGGCGAAGTCGTGTACCGGGGCGCTCCCGTGGTCGGCCCGGCCGACGGGATCGCCATGGTGTTCCAGAGTTTCGCGCTGTTCCCGTGGCTGTCGGTGTTGGAAAACGTCGAACTCGGGCTGAAGGCCCTGCGTGTGCCGGCCGCCGAGGCTCGTCGGCGCGCGCTCGCGGCCATCGACCTGATCGGGCTCGACGGCTTCGAGTCGGCCTACCCCAAGGAACTGTCGGGCGGCATGCGCCAGCGGGTCGGCTTCGCCCGCGCGCTCGTCACCCACCCCAATATCCTGCTGATGGACGAGCCCTTCTCGGCGCTCGACGTGCTGACCGCCGAAACGCTCCGCTCGGACCTCATCGACCTTTGGTGCGAGGGTCGCCTGCCCATCAAGACCATCCTGATGGTGACGCACAACATCGAGGAGGCGGTGCTGATGTGCGACCGCATCATCGTGCTGTCGTCGCACCCGGGCCGGATCGCCTCCGAGATCCGCGTCACCCTTCCGCATCCGCGCAACCGCCTGGACCCGACGTTCCGCCAGCTCGTCGACAACATCTACGCGCTGATGACGCGCCGCTCGACGACGACGCAGCCCGGGCGCGACGGCCTGTTCCCCGGCACCGGCATCGGCATGGTGCTGCCGCGCGTGTCGACCAACTCGATCGCCGGCCTGATCGAGGAAGTCGCGGCCGAGCCCTACAGCGGCAAAGCCGACCTGCCTCATCTCGCCGACTCGCTGCAGCTCGAGATCGACGAGCTTTTCCCCATCGCGGAAACCCTGCAACTGATGCGCTTCGCGGAACTCGAAGAGGGCGACATACGCCTCACGGCCGCCGGCAAGCGTTTCGCCGACGCCGAGGTCGACGTGCGCAAGAAGCTGTTCGGCGAGCACCTGCTGGCATTCGTTCCCGTCGCCGCCCGGATCAAACGCGTGCTGGACGAGCGTCCGTCGCACCACGCGCCGGCCTCGCGGTTCCGCGAGGAGCTGGAAGACTACATGTCGGAATCCTATGCCGAGCGTACGCTGCGCACCGCCATAACCTGGGGACGTTTCGGCGAGCTGTTCGCCTACGACGAGGACGCGCAGGCCTTCAGTCTGGAGAACCCGCAGTAGGGGAGCGAGGATCGGCGCGGTCGAGGTCCGGCCCCCCGTCGGCTCGGGACGTCGGCACCAGGTTGAGGTCCTCGCGCAACTCCCTAACCCCGCCCGTCCAGGCGCCGGGGATGATTGCCATCGGGAACCGCCAGGGGTCCGAAGCTCGGGCATTCGCGGCGGATGTGTCGGGATACGACGAGGGCCGGTTCCGCCGGTCGCGCGGGGACCTTGGAATCGGCGGCGTCGGTCAGGGCGGGCGCCTTTCGGAGTGACCATGAACACGGGAGGGCGCGCCTTGAACCTCCTCGGCGTTTCGGGAAGCCTTCGCGCGGCCTCGACCAACACGGCTTTGTTGCGCGCGGCGGCGGCCGCCGCGCCAGACGGCGTGTCGTTTCGCGTCTACGAGGGCATCGGCGATCTGCCGATCTTCAACCCCGACCTCGATCCGAACGCGTCCCTGCCCGTCCAGAGCCTCATTCGCTCGGTGACGGAGGCCGACGGCCTCGTCTTCGCCAGCCCGGAATACGCGCGGGGGGTGCCGGGCGGCCTCAAGAACGCCCTCGATTGGCTCGTGGGGGGCGACGCGTTCCCGGGCAAGCGGGTGGCGCTTTTCCGGGCGTCGGCCCGTGCGGTGGCGGCGCCCGCGGCGCTCGTCGAAACCCTCCGCACGATGTCGGCGGTCCTGGTGCCCGAAGCCGACGTTCTGGTGCCGCTGCTCGGCAACGGCGGGGAGGCAACGGCCGCCATCCTGGCGCTGCCGAGCAGCCGCGCCGCCGTGCGCGCCGCGGTCGCGGCGTTTGCCCGCGCCATCGCCGATTCGCGACCGTTCGAACCGGAGGGGGCCATACCCCGTTGATCCGCCATGGCATGGGAGAACGCGACGGCCTCGATCGCCGGCACTTGCGGCCTCCCGGAACTGCGCCGCCGGATGGTGGACGAGCAGCTCGTGCGTCGCGGCATCCGCGATCACCGCGTGCTGGCCGCCATGGGCGAGGTTCCGCGCGAAGCGTTCATGCCGCCGGCGTCCCTGCCGCAGGCCTATGAGGATGGCCCGGTGCCGATCGAGGCCGGGCAGACGATCTCGCAGCCCTACATGGTCGCCCTCATGGCCGAAGCCGGGGCGCTCGGGCCGGAGGACCTCGTCCTCGAGGTCGGCACCGGGTCGGGCTATGCCGCCGCGGTGCTTGCGCGACTGTGCCGGCGTGTCGTCACGATCGAGCGGCACGCGGCGCTGGCCGATCGTGCCCGGGCGAACCTGTCCCGGCTCGGCATCGACAATGTCGAGGTTCGGCTCGGCGACGGCAGCGCGGGGTGCGCGGGGCGCGCGCCCTTCCACGCTGTTTTGGTCGCGGCCGGCGGCCCGGGGGTGCCGCAGGAATTGAAGGACCAGCTCGCGCCGGGCGGGCGCCTGGTGATGCCGGTCGGCGACGCCCCGCGAAGGCAGCGGCTTGTCAAACTCGTGCGCCTGGGCGCGAACGAATGGTCCACCGCCGGCCTCGGGAAGGTGCTGTTCGTGCCCCTGATCGGCGTTGCCGGATGGCGGTCGGACCCGGGCCGGGAGCACGGGCCGGCGGTCGCGCCGGCACGGCTTTGAACGTCGCGGGCGCCGCGCCCTGTTATCGCGTGCTCCCTCTGCCCATATGTCGATCGCGGCCGCGAGGTCGCCTTTCTGGGAGAAAGATCATGACCCCCGACGAACGCCAACTGATCACCGGACTGTTCGAGCGCATGCGCCCCTCCGCGAGCCAGACGCGCGACCGGGACGCCGAGGCCCTCATCGGCGATCAGGTCAGGGCGCAGCCCTACGCCCCCTATCTGCTGTCGCAGACGGTCATCGTGCAGGACCAGGCGCTCAGGGCGGCGAACGACAAGATCCAGCAGCTCGAGGCGCAAGTGCGTCAGGCCGGCGGCGGCGCCCCCCCGCAAGAGGAGACCAGCTTCCTCGGAAGTATCGGTAAATCGATCTTCGGAAGCGGACAGCAGAACCAGGCGCAGCAAGGCCGGCCGTCGCTGCCGACAACCGGCGGCCTCGGCCCCGCGCCCCTGCCGCAGGAGCCCGGGCCCTTCCGCGCTCCGGGCGGGGGCGGGCCGTGGGCGCCACAGGGCGCCGCGCCCCAGAGCAGCGGCTTCCTTCACGGCGCGCTCGGCGCGGCGGCGGGCGTCGCCGGCGGCGTGCTCTTGGCCGACGGGATTCGAGGCCTGTTTTCCGGCGGCAACAATCCGTTCGGGATCGCATCGGGCATGGGCGGCGGGTTCGGCGGCGGCGGCTTCGGCAACGCCGGCGGCGAGACCATCGTCAACAACTACTACGACAGCCCCCAGGATTCGGTCGATGATGGCGACCGTCAAGGCGGCGACTTCGGCAACGACAGCGCCGGTCCGGGTGGCTATACCGGGGGCGGCTACAGCAACGACGTTTGACGCTCGCGGGTATCCGGCCCCGCCGGCTACCCAGTCAGCGAAAGGGTGCGGTTCGCTTGCGGCCGCCCCCCCCCGCGTCGATCGCCGGAACGGGCGTGCGAACGGGGTAGGCTTGGCGCGATCGTGACGGCGTAGGTCTGACACCGGCTGTCGGCTGGGCTCGTGGTTGCGAAAGCGCGGGCCGCGCGACGACGCGGCCATCCCACGATTCGATCCGCATGTGGGCGTCGATGCGCACGGCGGCGGTGTCGCTATGGCGGTTGAACTGCGGGACATAACGAAGCAAGGTCCGCGCAATCGAGCAAACGGGGCGGACATCCATGGACGGCTACGGTCATTTCATCGGCGGCAAGCGCGTTGCGGGCGGCTCGGGCCGCTTCGGCGACGTATTCTGGCCGATGACCGGCGAAGTGGCGGCGAAGGTCGCGCTGGCCTCGGCCGAGGAGGTCGGCCGGGCCGTCGAGGACGCCCGCGCGGCGCAGGTCGGTTGGGGCGCCGTCAATCCGCAGCGCCGCGCACGCGTGATGATGAAGTTCCTCGATCTGGTGATCCGCAATCAGGATGAGCTCGCGGATCTCCTGGCGCGGGAGCACGGCAAGACGATCGCGGACGCCAAGGGCGACATCCAGCGCGGCTACGAGGTGGTGGAGTTCGCCTGCGGGGTTCCGCACTTGCTCAAGGGCGAGTTCACCGACGGCGCGGGAACCGACATCGACGCCTATTCGATGCGCCAGCCGCTGGGCGTGACGGCCGGCATCACGCCGTTCAACTTTCCCGCCATGATCCCCATGTGGAAGTTCGCGCCGTCGATCGCCTGCGGCAACAGCTTCGTGCTGAAGCCGTCCGAGCGCGACCCGGGCGTGCCGATGCGCCTTGCCGAACTGATGATCGAAGCCGGGCTGCCCCCCGGGGTGCTGAACGTCGTCAACGGCGACAAGGTCGCGGTCGACGCCCTGCTCGACCACCCGGACGTGAAGGCGATCGGCTTCGTCGGTTCCACCGCCGTCGCGGCCTACATCTACGCGCGCGGCGCCGCGAAGGGGAAACGCGTGCACGCGTTCGGCGGCGCCAAGAACCACATGGTGATCATGCCGGACGCCGACATGGACAAGACCGTCGACGCGCTGATCGGCGCCGGCTATGGCTCGGCCGGCGAGCGCTGCATGGCGATTTCCGTCGCGGTCCCGGTGGGCACGGACACGGCCGACCGGCTCATGGAAAAGCTCGTGCCCCGCGTCGAGGCGCTGAAAATCGGTCCGTCCACGGATCCCGGCGCCGATTACGGGCCGCTGGTGACGCGCGAAGCCGTGGAGCGCGTCAAAGGCTATGTCGACATCGGCCTCGCGGAGGGCGCCGATCTCGTCGTAGACGGGCGCAATTTCAAGATGCAAGGCTACGAGAACGGATTCTACTTCGGCTCGTGCCTGTTCGACAATGTCACGAGGGACATGCGAATCTACAAGGAAGAGATTTTCGGCCCCGTCCTGTCGGTCGTGCGGGCCAAGACCTACGACGAGGGCCTGGCCCTGTGCAACGATCACGAATACGGCAACGGGGTCGCCATCTTCACGCGCGACGGCGATGCCGCCCGTGACTTCGTCAGCAAGGTCCAGGTCGGAATGGTCGGCGTCAACGTGCCGATCCCGACGCCGCTCGCCTATTATTCGTTCGGCGGCTGGAAGCGCTCGGTGTTCGGCGACCTCAACCAGCACGGACCCGATTCGGTCCGTTTCTACACGAAGACCAAGACCGTGACGGCGCGCTGGCCCTCGGGCGTCAAGGAGGGAGCCGACTTCTCCCTGCCCACGATGTAGGACGGTACGACCGCCGTCCGGACCGCGCCTTTCCGCGTACCCGTCACCTTCCAGGGCGAAACGGGCTCGATCCTGTTGGACCAGCCTCGCGTCCCAGCCTCGCGTCATCGACGAGCGCTGTCTTTCGATAAGCTCAAATCGTCAGCGGAGCGACACTGAGCGACGTGCCAGTCTAGCCGCCTCGTGTGAGATGGTTGCCGACGATAGATGGCTGTCGCGTTGCGAAAAGCGCTCGGTCGATGGCATCGCATCATTCCTCGCGTCGGATTTAATGTCCAATGCGATTGTTCTCACAAATCCGCACGCCCCCACTTGGCATCCGTGATCGAAAGAGTGATTCGAACAAGCCTGCGGCGACCCATCCTGCGCTCGGACCCCGCTGCCGGCTCGGCCGGCCGCTGCCGGCTCGGCTGGCCCGCCGCCAGCACGGCCAGCGCCGTAACCGGCCCTTAATGCGGCCCCATTAGCCTCCGCAGTGTCCGCATTGTCAGCGTACAAGGCGTCGGATGCGTATGGGCCGGGACGGCAGGGATGGGCGTGGCGAGGGGCGGCGGGAACCGAAGTTCGGCGCCCCGCGCGGCGATCTGCGGGCCTACCCGGACGACCGCGCCGTGCCATTGCCGCGGCAATCGTCGAAGCGGCGGGACGGCGCCCAGCGGATCGAGCCGACCTTCGCGGTGGGCCGGTCCCCGGCTTCCGAGGTGAAGGGCGCGGCGGCGGACCCGCGTCGACCCGGCCGGGGCAGTGCGGTCAAGCGATCCGTCCTCGGGCGCACGGCCTATTGGCTGGCCGTGCTCGGCGTTTGGGGGTTCCTCGGCGGGGCCGGCACGGTGGCCTATTACGCGAGCCGCCTGCCCCCGATCGATCAACTGGCCGTGCCCAAGCGTCCGCCCAACATCGCCATCGTGGGCGAGGACGGAACGCCCCTCGTCAACCGCGGTGACACCGGCGGCGCGGCGGTGAGGCTGAAGGATCTCCCGCCCTACCTGCCCAAGGCCTTCGTGGCGATCGAGGACCGGCGGTTCTATTCTCACCACGGTATCGATCCCGTTGGGATCGCGCGCGCGATCCTGCGCAACGTCGGCGGCGGCGGCATGCAGGGCGGCTCGACCCTCACCCAGCAGCTCGCCAAGAACCTGTTCCTGACCCAGGAACGGACGATGTCGCGCAAGATCCAGGAGGCGATCCTGGCGTTGTGGCTCGAACACAAATTTTCGAAGGACCAGATCCTCGAACTCTACCTGAACCGCGTCTACTTCGGCTCGGGCGCCTATGGCGTGGAGGCGGCGGCGGAGCGCTATTTCGGCAAGAGTGCCAAGCTCGTGACGCTGGCGGAGGCCGCCGAACTCGCCGGGCTCATGAAGGCGCCGACGAAACTCGCGCCCAACCGCAACCCGTCGGGCGCGAGAGACCGCGCCGCCCAGGTCATCGCGGCGATGCGCGAGGAGGGCTTCGTGACGGAGGCCGCCGCGAAGGCGGCGCTGGCCCAGCCCGCCTCGGCCGTGAAGGAGCACGACGCGGGCGCGGTCAATTACGCGGCCGACTTCGTCATGGACACGCTCGACGAGACGATCGGCGACGTCGAGGAGGATATCGTCGTCACGACCACGATCAGCCCCGGCCTCGAAGCCGCGGGCGAGCGGGCGCTGCGCGAGGGGCTCGATGGCAAGGGCGGCAAGTTCGGCGTCACGCAAGGGGCGCTCGTCGCGCTCGACCCTGACGGCGCCGTGAAGGCGCTGATCGGCGGTCGCGACTATGCCGAGAGCCAGTTCGACCGTGCCGTCACGGCCAAGCGGCAACCGGGTTCCGCGTTCAAGCCGTTCGTCTACCTGTCGGCGCTCGAAAAGGGCCTGACGCCCGATACGGTGCGCGAGGATGGACCCATCAACGTCAAGGGCTGGCAGCCTGAGAACTATTCCCGCGAATATTTCGGGCCGGTGACGCTCACGAACGCGCTGGCCCTGTCGCTCAACACCGTCGCGGTGCGGCTCGGCCTCGAAGTGGGGGCGAAAACCGTGGTCAGGACCGCCCATCGACTCGGCATCACGTCCGAACTCCAGGCCAACGCGTCGATCGCGCTCGGCACCTCGGAGGTGACGCCCCTGGAACTCGCCGCGGCCTACGCACCGTTCGCCAACGGCGGCATCGCCGTGCAACCGCATATCATCGCCCGGATCAGGACGGCGACGGGGAAGCTCCTCTACCAGCGCAAGGGCTCGAGCCTCGGGCGCGCGGTCGATCCCGCCCACGTGGGCATGATGAACGCCATGATGGAGGAAACGCTGCTGACCGGAACGGCGCACAAAGCGGAGTTGCCGGGGTGGCAGGCGGCGGGCAAGACGGGCACGAGCCAGGACTGGCGCGACGCGTGGTTCGTCGGCTACACGAGCCATCTCGTGACCGCCGTGTGGCTCGGCAACGACGATGGCTCGCCGACCCGCAAGGCGTCGGGCGGCAACCTGCCCACCGATATCTGGAGCCGCTTCATGAAGGCGGCGCTGAAGGGCGTGACCCCGACGCCGTTGCCCGGCAACTGGCACAGCCCCGCGCCGGCACCCGCGCTTCCCGTGGACGCGCCCGTCGCGATCCTGCCGGAGCGCGATCCTGCGACGGGCCGGCCCTTCGCCAACGCGCGCGCCGCCGCGCAGAGCCCCGTCGTGGCATCCCGGGCGGGACCCGCGGCGACCCGCGACGACGCTTCGCGGGCACGCGACATCGCGCAAGCCGGCGGACAAGGTCCTGATTTCGGCTTCGCGGGCGCGGACGCGCTGAGGCCGCCAGCGGCGATCCCCACCCGTAACGCCGCCGTTCGCGACGACCGGTCCCTGCTCGACAAGCTGTTCGGCGGCTGAACGGCTCGTGCGCAGGGACCGCTTACGCCGGGCCGGGTGAGCGCGGCCGCCGTCACGCGGACAAGAAGCCGTTGACCTTGGCCATGGTTTCGGAGTCGAACGCCGCGCCCCAGTCGGTCGGCCAGTCGACCCGGCTCCCGGCGAGCCGTGCCGCGACATCGTCGGCGCGCGTGATCGCCGCCCGCAGCCCGGCCACGATGCCCTCGAGGGTCGGCGGGGCGCCGATCAGGTTCGTCGAGATCGCGGCGAGCCGCGCCGCGGTCTTGTTGGCGAACGTATTGGTGACGGTGACGAGGCCCGCCGACGCCATCTCCAGCGGCACGAGGCTCGGGTGCGGGGTGAGCATGAGCGACAACCCGACGTCGAAGTCCGGCAGCATGGCGGCGTAGCCTTGGAGGCTGGTCTTGGGCAGCATGCGCAGGATCGCGCCCGGCGCCAGCTCGACGCTGTCGTTGTTGCCGATCGACCCGATGCCGTGAGCCGACCAGCCGCGGGGGGCGGTTTCGAGCTCCGAGAACAAGGTCGACAAAGCGACGATGCCCATTTCGAACATGTTGCGCGCGGCGTGCTCCTCGGGCCGGGCATAGAACAGGATCCTGCGGCTGCGGCGCGAAAGCGCCTCGCGCGTCGGCGCGAAGGTCTGGATCGCGTTGCGGAAGACGGCCGAATACCGGTCCGCGTCCGGATTTTCGAACACGCCGATCCGGTTCGCCGCGAAGAAGTCGCGCAGCAGGTCCGTCGAAAACAGGCCGAACTGCGGGAAATCGTAGGATTGCCGGAGCAGGGCCGTGTTGGTGTTCATCGGCCCGAAGAACGGCTCGTAGTCCTGGATCATGAACAGGAACCGGTCCCGCCCGAGATCGCGCGTCGCCTTGTGGGCCACGTGCGCGTTCCAGCCGTTCGTGGCCACGAAAGCGTCGCCCGGGCTGACCGTCAGGGGCACGGACCGGTCGTGCCGATAGACGATCTCGATCTCGTCGAACAGCGTGGTGAGGCCGGGGTAGGCGCCGATCTTCGCGCGCCAAGCCGCGAGGTCGAACCGGGTGTCCTCGAGGAGGACGATGCGCACCGCTTGGCCGTCGCGCTTCAGGCGGAGCGCCAGGTTGAACATTCCGATGTACCCGCCGAACAGATAGTCGAAATTTATGGTGGCCATGAGCACGTTGACGTGCCGCGGCCGCGCCGGGGACACGTCGAGCCGCAAGGGCGCGACGTTGTGGAAGATCCAGCCCACGTGCCCGAAATGCATGGCCGGAATGACCCGGCCGCCGACAGGCGGCGTGAAATGGATCGGGGCATCGCGGCTATAGGCGTCCATGAAGTTGCGGACGCCGCGCTCGTTGCGCTGGCCGACGAGGCGTCGCAGCAGGCGCTTGCGCCGGGCGCGGTCGATCGCGTGGCGCATGCCGGCGCCCACGACCGCCCGCAGGACGACGCCCTCCCCGTTCAGCGTCGGCCGACGATCGAACGCCGCCAAGGCGCGTTCCCGGAGCGCCGGAACGAGCCGGTCGAGGTTCGCGAAGCGCCTCAGGACGCGGCGCGCGTCGGGCCGCAAACCCGGGTGCCTGGCAAGCAGGATGCGCGCGAGAACGATCTTCTGAGCAACGAGGCCCTTACGATCCACCACCGCCGCGTCGAGCAGATCCCGGACCGCGGGAGCCAGGGGGAGCCGTGCCCGAAGCACCCGCAAGACATCGCGCGCGGCCTGACGGAGGCCGGGCGCGTCGCGATCGTGCTTGTGTCCGATGACGTTGTCGCCGTGCTGGACATAGTCGTGGAGCGGGCGGTCGACGTAGCGGATCGTGCCCGCCGCGAGCGCGTTCAGCGCGATCCAGTGGTCGTGGTAGGCGCCGCCGAGCCGCTGCGGGAAGGGCAGGATCGCGTCGAGGAGCGAGGCCCGGAACAGGCTTGCCGCCCCGATCACCGAATTGGCGGACAGGATGGCGGCAAGCGACCCGACATCGTTGCGACGCGTGACCCAGAACGTGTCTGACAGGACCTCGCCCGAGCGCGTGACGATGCGGACGTCGCTCGTCGCGAGCTGCGTGTGGCCCTCGAAGCTCGCGAGCAGGATCGCGATCTTGTCCGGGTACCAGGCGTCGTCCTGGTCGCTCAGCGCGACGAACGCGGCGTCCGCCGGCACCGCTCGGAGCGCGCGCTCGAAGTTTCCGTAGAAACCGCGGCGCTCGGTGTGGGGCAGGAA
The DNA here is from genome assembly GCA_964244255.1 of uncultured Lichenihabitans sp. GTDB lineage: Bacteria > Pseudomonadota > Alphaproteobacteria > Rhizobiales > Beijerinckiaceae > Lichenihabitans. Next base: position 18,912 of record CAXTIC010000028.1, read on the forward strand.
GATGAAACGGGGGTCGTCCAGCATCGCCCTCATGCGGCTCACGACGAAAGCCGGCGACGCGTCGTCGGACACGACGCAGACCCAATTGCCGTGCGTTTGCGCCTTGAGCGACGCGACCTGCCTCGCGAAAAGTTCGGGCGGCGGCTGATAGGTCGCCATGCAAATGGCGACGCGCGGACCTTCCCCCGGCCAAGCCGCCGCAACCGGCACGGCGCCCGTGCCCGGCACGGCCTCGAGCACGCCGACCGCGCGTTCGATCGTGGCGCCGTCCGCGAGCCTGGCGCGCAGGCGCAACGGCAGCGCCGTCGGCGTCGCGACGGCCGGGATCGGGATGACGACCGAGAACCCGCTGAACAGCGACAAGCCCGCGGGATCGCGTTCGAGTTCGCGTTCGGCGACATCGGGCCGCGCGCGGGAATGATCGCGGACTTGGTGGGCGTCGTCGCCGACGTACACCGCGAGGGCGCGCACCGGCCCGTCCGGCGCGTAGCACCAGCCTTCGAGGAGCAACGCCGTGCCCCGGCCCGTGAGGACCGAGCCGGGCTCCTCGTCGAGGCCGCCGCGCAGTTCCGACGCGAGGCCCGTCCGTTCCCGCTCGAGCCGGTCCAGGAAGTGCAGCAGGGCGTTCTCGCCCGCGCCCTTCAACTCGGGGTGGAGGTCGCGGTAGCGCACCGTGCGGAAATGGGCGCTCGGGTCCCGCCCGTCCGCGTGGCCGAACCGCAGGAAGTGCGTCGACGCCCTGAGTCCGCTCCGGGCGACGTCGGGGTATTCGCGGTAGTACCATTCGGCATCGATCAGGCCCGCCTCTTCGATGCGGCGCGCCAGCTTGGCGAGACGTCGGCGCCGGGCGATCGTGGACACGAGCGCCTCGATCGCCGAGCGACGGAACAGGCGCGCGAGCCGCGACGGGGAGGGGTCGGCGCCCCCGGCCGGTGGGCGATCCTCGCTCACGGCCGTCCGTTTCCCGCCGGAGGGAGGCGGGTCGCCGGCGGCATCCACGGCCCGTCTGGCGCTGGCGCCGTCATCGCGCGTCGTGTCCCGCGGGCACCCGGCAGGGCGCGGCGCCGCCGCCCGGGAACACGGCTACGAGATCGAAAGCCCGGACGTCCCCGCTCGATGGCGTGCCCTCGCGGAACCAGAAATCGAATCCGACGACTTCGGCCCTGGTGGCGGGCAGTCTGACGTCGGGTCGGTTGTGCCCCGGTCGCGTGTAGCCGAGCAAACGCCCGGCCGGGTCGATGGCGACGATCCATTCGGCCGACAGCAGCGTGCCCGGCGCGACGGCCCACCCCTGCGCCCGCGCTTCCCGCATGGGATTCGTGTCCAGGCGGTCGATCCCGCCGAGGCAGGAGTCGAGCGATGCCGCAGGCTTGTCGGGCAAACTGTTGATCGGTGCGCGATAGCGGCTTTCCCCCTCGGCGAACGGCCCCAGTTGCCGCGCCCGGAGGAACGCGAGCAACGGCGGCAATTGTTCGGGCCACGGATACAGCGGTGCGATGGCGTCCGGCTCCTCGACCCCGTTGATCACGTCGAACGTGGCCGAGTCGAGCCCTTCCATGTTGTACGCCCAGACCTGCGCGCTGTTGCCCAGCGTGTTGGAGGCCACCACACCCGCGAGGGCGAGGCAGACCAATGCGGCGGGGCGTCCAAGACGCCGGGCGGCCCCGTCGAACCAGCGCCAGGCCGCGAGCGCCAGAGCCGCCCAGAACACCAGCGAGGGCGTCCCGTAGCGCAGCGCGAGCCCGGTCGGGTTCTCCAGGCCGGCCCGCCCGACGGCGGTCGCGATCCCCTCGGCGAGGACGAACACCACAACGCCGAGCAGGACGACGACGCAGGTCTCGGGCCGCCGCCCGCGCACTCCGTACCACCAGGTCGCGGCGCCGATCGCCGGAAGGGACAGCAGCAAGCCCGCCGCTCCCGCCGTGATCGCCAGTCGCTTGGAACCGGGGAATGCCGTTCCAAGGTAGGGTGCCACGTACTGAACGATCCGCACCGGGTTCAGCATCATAGAGTTGGGCGGTATGCTGTAGTCACCCATAAACGCATAGACCAGGACGGCGTGGAAGAGAAGGAACGCGCCGAGGCGGGACGGCCGGCATCGCAGCCAGATGGCCACGGCCGTGACCGGCGCGACGGTACAAAGCCCGCTGGTCAAGGAATAAGCACCCAAGGCATCGCACGCGCAGGACAAGGCGAGCAGAATCCAACTCTCCCGGCCGGTTCTCCGCGCCGCCGCCGCGAACAGCGCGATGGCGAGGGTGGGAAACAGGTGGACGTAGGACCATGCGACCTGGAACGCCCAGCCGAGATTGAGCCAACCCGCCACGGACCACAGGGCGGCAAGCACCAACGCGAAAGCGACGACCCTCGACCGGATTCCGCGGCCGGCCGTCGCGACTCCGGCCAGGACGCCGGCCAGCAGGGCGAACGTCAGGTAGGACGTGAGTTCCACCGACAGGTTGCCGAGGTGAAAGAAGAAATAGTCGGCAAAGAAGCTCAGCCGTGCCGTGAATATCCGATGCTCGTTGTGCGGGGCGAACAGATCGAGGACGCCGTAATGTCCCTCGACGAACCGCATCAGGTCGCGCACGAACTCCCACTGGTCGCTCGCGGGCATCGGCCGCGAGAGAGCGATGCCGAGCCACAACGAGCGAAGGGCCAGGCCCAGGCCGATCACCGTGCACAGGGCGGGACCGAGAAGGCGCGACGCTGCGTGAGCCCGCGGCGCCCGGACAGACGCGGCCGTCCGCGCGCCCGCTTCCTCGGGTTGGAGCAACGGCGAGCGTCCGAGGCTCAAGGCTCCGCCCGCGCCAGGCTGTCGGCCATCGCCTTCCCGAGCCTGACGCTCTCCGAGATCCCCCGGTCCTCGGGGTAGTAGAAGCAGGTGTCGGCGACCTGCAACCCGCGTATGGGGGTCTGTATGGGCGGCAGCATGGCGGCGAAGCCCGGCGGGCAGATCGGCTGGGCGTAGCGCAAGCGCGCCACCCGCACGTCGAGGCGGTCGTCGTCCCCGATCGACGGGTTCACCCGCCGGATCGCGCCGAAGGCCTCCGCGATCAGGGCCGGGTCGTCCCACTGCCATCTCGGGTTCGTCGTCGGCATGTAATAGGGCACGTAGACGATCGTGTCGGCTGTGGGGCGCAGGTTCGAGAACTCGATGAGCCCGGGGATCGGGACGGCAGGGTCGACGATGTTCACCCAGAAATGCGGCGTCACAGAGCGCTTCAGCTTGAACACGAGGCAGACGACGCCGATGTTGCGGATCGCGTCGTAGCGCGCCTTCCAGTCGTCGGGGAGGGCGGGAACGAGGCGGGAGACGAACGGCGTCGGCACGGTCGCGATCACGGCATCGGCCGGATGGTCGCCGGTGGACGTGCGCACGCCCGAGACGGTCCCCGCGCGGGTCAGCACCTGTTGCACGCCGAGGCCGAGCCGAACGTCGCCGCCGAGCCGTGCGATGCCGGCGACGAGCGCGTCGACCAGCGTGGCGGTGCCGCCCTCGATATAGCCGAGCTCTTCCTGCATCAGCGAGCGACGCGAGCGGCCGAGGCGCCTGATGCGGGTCCAGATCCAGGCCGCGGAAATGTCGTCGGCATATTCGAAGAACTTGAGGTCGAACAAGGGCTTCCAGAGCCGCGCGTAGACCGCCGCCCCGCACCAGCGGGTGATCCAGTCCTTGGCCGACGTGCGTTCGAGCACATCCCACCGGTCGCGGCGGCTCGCGAGGAACATCAGCGCGCCGTAGCGGAGCTTCGACACGAGGTCGAGCCCCGGGAAGCGCAGCAGGGACACCGGGTCCCCCCAGCGGTGCAGCGCGCCGTCGATGAAATAGCCCATGGAGGTCGGGCGCCAGCGCATGCGATCGCCGAGACCGAGTTCGGCGAGAAGGTCGAAGGTCGGCCGGTCGGCCTTGCAGACGAAGTGATAATAGCGCTCGAGCGACAGGCCGCCGAAATCGAAATGCGCCGCCATGCCGCCGGGCTCGACGCCGGCCTCGAACACCGTGACGTCGTGGCCCGACTTGGCGGCGTGGTAGGCCGCCGCGAGCCCCATGGCGCCCGCCCCGATGACGACGACGCGCACGTTCAGAACTCCAGCACGACGGAGGAAAAGCGCGGATCGTCGAACGTATCCCGGAGCGCCTCCTCCAACGGCGTCGGGGCCACGCCGAAGATCGTCGGCCAGTCGATCACTTCGAACAGGTCGGGTGTCGCCAAGGCTCGCAACTGGGCCGTCGTGAACGGCGGATCCCGGTTCACGAGGGCGTAGGTTTTCAGCAGCACCCAGAAGAGCCCGTAGGGAATGGTGACGATCGGCGTCCGTAACCGCAGCACGGCGCGCAGCGTGCGGATGAGGTCGATGTAGTCGATCGTCCGCAGCCCGGAGATGTTGAATCGCGCGCCGCTGATCCGCCGCTCGAGGCACGCGATAACGATCGCGCTGAAATCCCCGGCGTAAAGCGGCTGGCGCGCGTAGCGCCCGTTCCCGGGAATCGGGAACACCGGCACCCGCTTCATGAAGCGGGCGAGCCAGCCCATGTGCTTGCGGTCGAACCAGCCGAACATGAGCGTCGGCCGCAGCACGACCGTGGCGATGCCGCTTTCGAGCGCGAGCTGTTCCTGCGCCTTCTTGGTTTCCGTATAGAGGTCGACCGCGGCCGAGTTCACCACCGAGGAGCTCACGTGAACGATGTAGGGCAAGCCGCAGCGCTGCGCGGCCGCGAGGACGCGTTGCGTCGCCACGATGTTGTTGTCCGTGAACTGCGATGCGTCGAGGCCGCCGATCTGCGCATGCAGCATGACGAGGGCGTCGGCCCGCGTGAAGGCGTCCTCCCAACCCTCGTCACGGGCGAGGTCCGCCGCGATGACGCGGACGTCCGGATGCAGTTCGGCGAGGATGGCCGTGTTGCGCGGGTGCTTGTCGATCGCCACGATGTCGTCGTAGCCGCGCGCCTTGAGCCTCGGGATCAGGTTCTGCCCCACGAGCCCGGCGGCGCCCGTGACGACGACCGTCTTGCGCGAGACGCCGACCGTCGTGTCGGTCACAGCTTCGTTCGGTAGAAGACGGCGCGCGGCGTCAGCCGCACGGCCGTCATGATGGGTTGCCAGAACCAGGGCGCGTAGACGACGCGGCTGCCTTTCGCCAGGGCGGCGTCGATCGCCGACGCGATCGCGTCGGGCTTGGCCCAGAGCGGACCCGAGCGATCGAGGTGGGCGGTCATCGGGCTGTCGACGAAACCGGGCTTGACGGTGAGGACGCGGAGCTTGGTGCCGTGAAGACGGTGCGCGAGCCCTTCGGCGAAGGCGTCGAGGGCGGCCTTCGCGGCGCCGTAGACATAGTTCGACCGGCGTCCGCGGTCGCCCGCCACCGAACCGATCACGATGAGGGAGCGCGGGCGGCCATCGCAGAGGTGCTTGGCCGCGAGTTGAAGCCAGACCGCGGCGCTGGTGAAGTTCACGTCGATGACGCGGCGGGTTTCGTCCGGGTCGGTTTCGGCCGTCCCCTGGCTGCCCAGCACCCCATAGGCGAGCAGCACCTCGTCGGGTGGGCCGAGGCGCACGATGAAATCCAGGAATCGCGTCTCGCTGTCGGTCATGTCGGCGAGGTCCGACGCGACGGCGATCACGCGCGATGCCCCCCTTGCTTCGAGATCGGCCCGGACGGCTTCGAGCCGATCGGCTCGCCGTCCGACGAGGACGAAGGCGCAACCGGAGGCGGCCCGCCTTCGGCAGAACGCCTCGGCGATCGCCGAGGTCGCGCCGAGCACGAGGACCGTGCGCCGAGCCGCCGCTGCCGTCCCCGGCGCCGCCTCGCGAACCTCACTCATGCCGCCTCCCTCGTCACGCGCCGCCAGAAATCGGAGGTGACCCCAGGGTCGCGCAACGCCTCCACTTCGGGCCAGCGGGGGAAGCCCGCACGGAACTGGGCCGGGGTCATGGTGGCATCCTTGGCGGGGTAGAGCCGCCCGCCGGCTTCGAGCACGGCGTCCCCCATCCGGAGGAGGAGGGCGCGGGTGTCCCCGCCCCGGTTCGGCAGGTCGAGCGCGAAGGTGGCGCCCTCCCGGGGGAACGACAAAAGCCCGGGCGACCGCCGATCCCCGAAAAGCTTGAGGACCACGAGAAAGGACCCTTGGCCCGCCGCCGACGTCATCTCGAGCAGGCGCCGGAGCGCACCGGGTGCGGACGCCAGCGGCACCACCGACTGGTGCTGGAAGAAGCCGCCCCCACCATAGAGCCGGTTCCAATCCGAGATGCCGTCCAACGGGTACAGGAACCTGTCGTAGGACACCCGCCTCGGCACCGCCGCGACGGGTTGGCGCGCGTAGGCGGCGTTGAAGAGCCGCACGGTCGTCGGCCCGAGCAGCGCCCGAGGCGCGTCGAGCGGGACGCGCGCCTTGGCGCGTTCCCGGTGGGCGACGAGCGGGCCGCCGGCCGCGTGCCGGCCGCGGCTGAAAAGGCCGCGGCCGAGCGCCGCGCCCGAAGCGATGCAATCGACCCAGGCGACCGTGTAGGGCCATGTGGCGCTCGCCGCCGCGACGGCGAAGAAGTCGTCGAGGTTTGCCAACCGCACGGTCTCGACCTCGAAGGCGCTCGATGCGATCGGGATCAGCTTCAGCTCGACCCAGGCAAGGAGCCCCGTGAGGCCGAGACCGCCCACGGTCGCGGCGAACAGCGCCGGTTCCCGGTCTGGGCCGATCTCGGCCGAGGTCCCGTCCGAACGCATCAGGCCGAGCGCGGACACGTGGCAGCCGAACGTGCCCGCCTCGTGGTGGTTCTTTCCGTGGACGTCATTCGCGACGGCGCCGCCGAGCGTGACGAACTTGGTCCCCGGCGTGACGGGCACGAACCAGCCCCGGGGGACGCACAAGCGGAGCAGGGCGCCGATGGTCAGGCCCGCTTCCGCCCGTACGATCCCGCGCTCCCAATCCGCCGCGAGGAGGCGATCGAGCCGCCCGGTGCGGACGCTCGTGCCGCCGTCGATCAGGCAAACGTCCCCATAGGACCGCCCGAGCCCGTAGGCGAGCGCTGGACCGCCGCGAAGGCTTGCGGCAACCTCGTCGCGAAAGGCGGGCTCGCGGACCAGGCTGCGGGCGTGCGCCACCCGCCCCCAGGAGGTGGTCAGGGAGGGTGCGGGTCCGGTCAAAGGTGCAGGACCTGGGCGGCGGCGACGAGGACCGCCGAGCCGGCGCCGAGGAGGAGGCTCGTCCGGTCGCGCGCCGCGAACAGGATCGGGTCGTCGTTCATGAGTCCGCGCGTGGTGAGCAGCCACATGCGCAGCACCCAATAGCCGAGGAGCGCCATGACGCCCCACAACAGGACCGGGGTCCCGTAATTGCCGGGGCTTGTGCCCAATGTCTCGGTGATGAAAAGCGCGAAGATCACGAGCGAGGCCATGCCGCTCGAAAGGCCGCAGGACAACACGTAGGTTCTGTCGTCCATCGCGTAGCCGCGCCCCTGGAGCACGTCGCGCCCCACGCGGTGCATGGCGTCGAACTCCACCTCGCGCTTCATGAAGGCCAGGCTGAGGAAGAAGAAAATGGAGAACATCAGCAGCCAGTGCGACGGTCTCGCGCTGACGAGCAGCATCCCGGCGAGGATGCGCAGCGTGAAAAGAACGGCGATCACCACGACGTCGACCATCGCCATGCGCTTCAACCGCAGCGAATAGGCCAGCGTCATCGCGAGATAGCACGCGAGCACGACGGCGAACGGCAGGCTCGCGAGCGCGCCGAGGACGAGGGCCGCCGCGATGAGGGCGACGCTCGCGCCGGCCGCCACCGCGATCGGCAACTCGCCGCTCGCGATCGGGCGTTTGCGCTTGCGCGGATGGCGCCGGTCCGCCTCGAGATCGAGCAGGTCGTTGACGAGATAGGTGCCGCTCGTCAGCAGGCACAGGCACGCGAAGGCGAACACGGACAGCGCGATCTCGCGACCGCCGAGCAGCGGCAACGACAGGGCGAACGGTATGAAGACGAGCAGGTTCTTCAGCCATTGATGGGGCCGCATGGCGCGCAGGAGCGCGCGGGCCAGGGACCCGCGCCGCGCAAGTTCGACGATGTCGATCCCCTCGCGGGCGGCGCGGCGCCGGAAGGCGCCGGACAGGTTCACGCCGTAGCGCTCGCGTGCCGCGCGCCACAGCGGGAGGTCCCGGGCGCGGTGGCCCACGAAGGCGAAGCCGTCCGGATGTCTTCGCGACAGCAGTTCCGCGCGTCCCTCGGCCGATCCCGGATCGTCCCCGACCGGCGCCGCGCCCTCGACCAGGCGCCTGAACTCCAGGTCCTCCGGCTCTTCCCGCAGGTCTTCGCGCGTCAGCCAGGACACCCGGCGCCCGCCCCTCGTGGCGCGCGCGAGAAGGTCCTCCACTTCGGGCTGGCGAGGGAAGGACCACAACCGGAACCCGCCCGCGGTTTGCCGCACCAACGCCTCCTTGAACGCGGCCCGTCCCCGCAACAGCGATGCCGCGAGGCGCGCAAGATCCTTCGGGGGCGCTTTCAACGCGATGAACACGCGTTCCTGGACGGGATCCGTACGCAGCAGGGCGTGATCGAGGTCGATGAACAAGGGTGAGGGGCCAGGTGTGCCCGGAGCTTCGCCGCCGTCGTTCACCTGGTGCGATCCCGTTCCGTCGATCGGCGGGGTGATCCGACCCGGTCCGCCGTTGCTGATGACGGAGGCTCTATAGCACGGCGGCCACGAAGGTAAATCGAGCCCGCGCCCGGCGCTTCGGCGGGCGCGATCGGCCTTCGCCCGAACCCCGGAACGTCCGCCCACGTGTGCCAAAACCAGCCACGTTTAACGGCGTGTTTACTCATCCCATCGAAAGTCGAGCTCGGGCAGGCCGAACGTAACCGCGAAGAAAGGGGGCGACCTCGCCGGTTTTGGCGGGCGCACCCGGTTTCACGCGCAGGAATTCGTCCCGACAAGGTGCGACATGAGCAAAGCGGTTCCTTGGAGCATCGACGACGTCGGCGCCGACGCGCGGGACGCGGCCAAGATGGCGGCCCGCCGGGCGGGGCTCTCGCTCGGCGACTGGGTGGACGAGATCGTCGCCGACCGTGCGGCCGAGTTGGGTGTCGAAGAAAGCGATGTCGACGCCCATGAACGCAAGGCCGCGGTCGCGGCGGAACTGGCCCGCGTGCCCCTGCGTCCGTCCGCGTTCGTCTCGGGCGATCGAAGCGCGGTCGGTGGGGCCGTCGGCCCTGGGCGGGCGATCGCAGACCCTGCGCGCGGCCGCTTCCGCTCCGGAAACGAAACCGCGGGCGAGCGCCGGACGGACGCGTTTCCCGAGCCGACACCGCCGCACGCCGGCACGCCCCGGGGCTCGAGTCCGCGGTTCTTCCAGGAGGCCGGGGGGCCGGGGCCGTTCCGGCTCGCCGAGCCGTCGCGCGCCGACGACAGTTTCATGCGCAGCGCCGTAGCCGAGATCGCGCGCCGCCAGGCCGACCTCGACGCGCAATCCCCCATCGCTTCCCCGCAAGACGCCGGCCCGTTGCCGTCGGGTCCGTTCACGGCGGCTGCGACCGCGGGACGCCCGGCTGCCGCCGCCGGTTCGACACGGATGCGGGCCGCCGGCGCGAAGGGCACGACCGAGGCGGGCACGCGGGCGTTCAAGCCAGGACCCGTCACCGTCGCGGAACTTCAAGACGCCGTGGCGGCTCTCGAAGCCCGGATCGCGCAAGGCGGCGCGCCGCAGACTGCGGGGAGGACGCAAGCGAGCGATCGAAGCAGCTACCTCGCCGCACTCGACCGCGACCGCGTCGCCGCCGATCAGGGGCAGGGCACGCCGCCTGCTCGGGCCGCCGTCGAATCGCTCCGGGACGCGGACGCGCAGGTTGCCGACACCCCGAAGATGCTCAATTTCGAGAAGCTCGCGCAGGATCTGCGACGGGCGATCGAGGGCATCGACGCGCGCCCGAGCGTCCGCAGCCTCGACAGCCAGGTGCAGGCGCTCGGCCTCAAGGTCGAAGGCATGACCGCGAGCCTGGCCGGCGGAGAGACCTTGACGCGCGTCGACGCGCAGACGCGCGAGCTCCGTGATTTGCTGGCGCAAGCCGCGCAACGTGCGGTCCCGTCCGACACCGTCGGACGGCAGATGGCGGCGCTCGAAGCGCGGGTCGGCGCCTTGTCAACCGACAGGCGAAGGCCGTCGGAGCCGGACCCGACATTGACCGAAATCCGCGACCTGCTCGACCGCTTCAGGCCCGGCGCCACGCTCGCGTCCTTGGAAAGCCGCATCGACGCGCTCGCGAGCAAGCTCGATGGCGGGTCGTCCACCGGATCGCCGCTGGCCGTGATGGAGGACCTCGCGCGGCGCGTCGACGCGAGCCACACCGCGTTGCGATCCCAGTTGGCCGAAGGCCGGGTCGACACGCGCCCCCTCGAAAACCTCGTCAGGGGTGTCGCGGATCGCATCGATGACGCGCGACGCGCTTCGTCCGACCTGCAAGGGCTCGAAACCGCGGTGCGCGAACTCGTAGCCAAACTCGGGGATGGCGGGTCCCGCATCGACCCCGGAACGCTCGACGCGCAATTCGCGAAACTCGAGCGGCGCCTCGACCAGTCCGAAAGCGGCGTCGCGGCACTGGACGCCGTCGAGCATTCCCTGGGGGCCTTGTTCAACAGGCTCGACGAGACCCGGAACGCCGCCGTCGAAGCGGCCGAGAACGCCGCCCGCACGGCGGCCCGGGACACCTTGCGCGCCGCGATGCAGAACCCGGCCGTCGCACAGCGGCCGATCGAGGCGCACGGCGGCTTGATCGAGCAGGTGTCGCAGGAGTTCGCGGACCTGCGCGGGATGCAGTCCGCGTCCGATCAGCGCCTGCAAGGAAGCCTGGCGAACCTGAACCGCACGATCGAGCGGCTGGCGGAGCAGTTCTCCGCGGTGACGCGGGCCGGCCAACCCGGCGAGAAAGCCCGGGCAGAGCTTGGCGCCGCCGCCGACGGCGCGACCGTCGTCGTCGGCGCGGTGGGCGCTCGGCGCCGCGGCGACAAACCCGACGCCGCACCCGCGATCCGGATCGGGGACGAGGCCCGGCGCTCGCGCGAGCAGGCCTCCGCCGATGCCGTGGAAGAGCGCGATCCCGCCGACATGCTGATCGAGCCCGGCTCGCGCGGCGGGGCGCTGCGGGGCGTGGTCCGGCAGGCTGACGACGTCAAGGCGCCCCAAAGGGGGAAGTCACCGGCGGCCGGGTCGCCGGATGTCGAACCCGACGGTCCGGCGAGCTTCATCGCGGCGGCGCGCCGCGCCGCGCAGGCCGCACAGGCGTCCGCGGCGCGAACCAGGCGGCCCGGCCCGCACGGCCGGGACACCATTGCGGCCCGGTCCGGCAACGCGGCCTCGACGATCGCGCGCGCGCGATCCTTCCTCGTCCAGCGGCGACGTCCGATCCTGCTGAGCATCGCCGGCCTGGTGCTCGTGCTCGGCGCGCTCGAAGTCGCCAGGGTCAGTATGGGGTCGGAGGGTCGCGCGAATCTCGGCGCGATCGAGGCGGCCGGCGCGAGCGCCCGCGGCCTGCCATCGGCCGCGCCGAGCCCGGATGCCCGGGACGCTGGCATCGTCGGGGGGCCAACCGCGAAACAGGACGCGGCCTTGCCGTCGGGACAATTGTCGGCCGAAAGTTCCGCAAAGGATCCCGCCGTCGCGGCGCTGGCGCTTCCGACCGGCGTCCCGGGCGGGACCAGGGCGACCGCCGGGGTCGCTACGTGGCCCGCGCCCGGAGCCGATCCCGCCCCGAACGGGCTCGGGGAAGGTCTGCGCGCCAAGGCCGCGGCGGGGGATGCCGCCGCGCAATATGAAGTCGCGCTGCGTCTGGCCGACGGTCGCACGGTGACGCGCGACCCGAAGCTCGCCGCGACGTGGTTCGAGAAGGCGGCCAGCCAGGGCTTCGCCCCGGCCCAATACCGCTTGGGCTCGGCCTACGAGAAGGGCATCGGGGTCTCGCGCGATGCGGCGCTCGCCTCGGCCTGGTACGGACGGGCGGCGGATGCCGGCAACATCCGCGCGATGCACAATCTTGCCGTCATGGCGGCGGAGGGAGCGGCAGGCAAGCCCGATTACGCCAAGGCGGCGACTTGGTTCGGCAAGGCCGCGGGATACGGTGTTCGCGATAGCCAGTTCAATCTGGCGATCCTGCGCGCACGCGGCCTCGGCGTCGAACAGAGCCTCGCCGAAGCCTACACGTGGTTCGCCATCGCGGCGGGCCAGGGCGACGAGGATGCCGCGAAGAAGCGGGATGAGGTTGGGCAGCACCTCGACGCCAAGACGCTGACAGGTGCAAAGGCCGCGGCGGAGGCGTTCCGCCCGGCGGTGCCGAACGCGACCGCGAACGAAGTCTTGGCGCCTCCCGGCGGGTGGGATGCCCTGCCGGCTCCCCCGCGCCCCGGCCCGCCCACCGGCAAGGCCGGGGCACCGAAGGTGAGCGCGCTCTAGCGGATTGCCGCGTGCGACGATTCCCGCCCCTTGGGTGCAGCCCCCAAGGGGTCGCGCCCGCTCATTCGTCCAGGGTCGCGCGCTACGTCGTAGGCTGCGGCTCCAAGCCGCCGGAGTCCGGCCCGAGCTTCGGACGCCCTTTGCCGATGTTCGGAACGGGCGAGGTGCGGGGCGGGACGGGCTCGTCGTCGGTCGGCCGGACGGGGGGACGCCCCTTCAACACGCCGTGAATTTCCTCGCCCGTCAAGGTCTCGTATTCGAGGAGGCCCTTGGCCAGGGATTCGAGGTCGCTCCGCTTGCTCGTGAGGATCGCGGTCGCATGCGCGAGCCCGCTCTCGACGAGCCTTCGCACCTCGGAATCGATCTTCTGCGAGGTCGCCTCCGAGATGTTCTGCTGTCGTCCCATGGAATAGCCGAGGAACACTTCCTCCTGGTTTTCCCCGTACATCACCGTGCCGAGCTCGTCCGAGAAGCCCCAACGGGTCACCATGGCGCGCGCGAGCTTGGTGGCTTGCTCGATGTCCGACTGCGCGCCGGACGTGACCTTCTCCTTGCCGAAGATGATCTCTTCGGCGACGCGCCCGCCCATCAGCACGGCCAGCCGCGACGTCATCTGCTCGTAGCTCATGGAAAGCTTGTCGCGTTCGGGCAATTGCATGACCATGCCGAGCGCGCGCCCGCGAGGGATGATGGTCGCCTTGTGAACCGGATCCGTCGCGGCGACGTTCAAGGCTACGATCGCGTGGCCCCCCTCGTGATAGGCGGTCAGCATCTTCTCCTGTTCGGTCATGACCAGGGTGCGCCGCTCGGCGCCCATCATGATCTTGTCCTTGGCGTCCTCGAACTCCGCCATCATGACGATGCGCTTGCCGCGGCGCGCCGCCATCAACGCCGACTCGTTGACGAGGTTCATGAGGTCCGCGCCCGAGAAGCCGGGCGTGCCCCGGGCCACCACCTTGAGGTCGACGTCGGGCGAAAGCGGCACCTTGCGGACATGGACCTTCAGGATGCGCTCGCGACCGATCACGTCCGGGTTCGGAACCACGATCTGCCGGTCGAACCGGCCGGGCCGGAGCAAGGCGGGGTCGAGCACATCGGGCCGGTTCGTGGCGGCGATGAGGATGATGCCCTCGTTGGCCTCGAAGCCATCCATTTCGACGAGCAACTGGTTCAGCGTCTGTTCGCGCTCGTCGTTGCCGCCGCCGAGTCCCGCGCCGCGGTGCCGGCCCACCGCATCGATCTCATCGATGAAAATGATGCAAGGCGCGTTCTTCTTCGCCTGTTCGAACATGTCGCGCACGCGGCTGGCGCCGACGCCGACGAACATTTCCACGAAATCCGAGCCCGAGATCGTGAAGAACGGCACGTTGGCCTCCCCCGCGATGGCGCGCGCCAGCAGGGTCTTGCCGGTGCCGGGCGGGCCGACGAGCAGCACGCCGCGCGGGATGCGCCCGCCGAGCCGCTGGAACTTCTGGGGATCGCGCAGGAACTCGACGATCTCCTGCAGGTCTTCCTTGGCCTCGTCGACGCCGGCGACATCCTCGAACGTGACGCGCCCGTGCGCCTCCGTCAGCAGTTTGGCCTTGGATTTCCCGAACCCCATCGCCTTGCCGCCGGCCCCCTGCATCTGCCGCGACATGAAGATCCACACGCCGATGAACGCCAGCAACGGCAGACCGTTCACCAGCAAAGTGACGATCCACGAGTTGCCGTCGGAGGGCGCCTTGGCGGTGATCTGCACGTTCTTCTGGTACAGACGCTGCACGAGGCTCGGATCGTTCGGGGCGTAGGTCGAGAAGGCCCGGCCGTCGGTGGTCCGCCCGGAAATTTCCGAGCCCGCGATCGTGACGTCGTGGACGTGACCCTGGTCCACCTCGGTCAGCAATTGGCTGAAGGTGATGTCCGACGTTTGCGCCCGCTGGCTGGGGTTCTGGAACAGCAGCACGAGGGCTACGACCAGCAGGAAGATGATCACCCAAAGGGCGAAGTTGCGGAAGTTCGGATTCATTTCGGACCCGCGTGAAGCGCCGATCATGGCGACGTGTCCCGGAGGAGCCCGGTCCGACCGCGAGAGCGCTGTTCGTTCGTCGAATGTAGGCGCGGCGCTCCCCCTTGCCAAGGGAAGCGCGCCCGGGAGGCTTAACGTGCGGCACCGTGGGCCGGGGGAGCCGTCGCGCCGCGACGCCGAGGCCTTTCGGGGCGCAATTCGAGCGTGCCGTCGGTGCGGAGCCGGATGAGCGCGCCGTGCAGGGTACGGCGGAGCGGCAGCGCGCGACGAAGCGACCCATCGAGGTCCGCGACGAGCCCTTCGAGCCGGCCGAGGCGCGGCGGCCCCGGCCGGCAAAAGTCGGCCAGGACACGCTCCAACAAGCGGACCTGAATGGCGCGCGGCTGCGCCAAGATGACGGCCGCGTCGTAGACCCGCCGGTCGGTCGCCGATGAACGGAGCGCTCTGACGCGCAGTCCCTCGGCGGCGGCGTCGAGCGCCGCCTCCATCAGGGCTAGGCGCCCGGCGAGCGTCGCGAAGCGCCGCGCGTCGAGGCCTTCGGCCGCGAGAAGGGGCAGCAAGGCTCGCAGGCGGGTTCTCGCGTAGCGAGGGTCGTGGTTGGCGGCATCGTCGACGAACGACCATCCCTCGCTTCGGCAGCTCGCGACGAGGCGCGTCTTTTCGATGGCGAGGAAGGGCCGGCAATGGACGATGTTCATCCGCCGGGTCTCGGCAAGCATGCCGACGAGCCCGGCCGGGCCCGACCCCCGCGCCAGGCGGAACAGGATGGTTTCGGCCTGGTCGTCAAGCGTGTGGGCGGTGACGAGGTGCGTGGCGCCGATCTCGGCCGCGAAGCCGGCCAGCAAGCCATAGCGGGCCGCCCGGGCGGCCTCTTGCACGCCGGATGGCGGCTTCGGCCCTGCCCAGGTCAGAATACGCGCCTCGAGGCCGAGACGATGGGACGCGTCGGCCACCGTCTGCGCGACACGCCGCGATCGCCGATGAAGGCCGTGATCGACGGTCGCCACGGCGAGCGGCGGCAGGGCGAGCGCGCCGCGCACCCGCGCCGCGAGGTTCATGAGCGCGACCGAATCGGGTCCGCCCGAAACGGCGAGCACCACGCGCTCGGCATCGCGCAGCGGCGCCAACAGCGCCGCGGCCTCCTCCAAGCCGAGCGGCAAAGGATCCGACAACGCCGGGCATCAGCACTTGGCGCGTTTCATCTCACGCTCGACGTTCGTGCGCACGTCGGGCGAGGCGCTCGGAAATTTCCGGCCGACCTCGCGGTAGGTATCGCAGACCTGTTCCTTCGGCGCGCCGAAGGCGTTCAGCGCCACCCCCAGACGCAACAAGGCATCGGGAGCGCGGCTCGATCGCGTGTAGTCGGTCGAGAACTTGAGGAACTGCTCGGCCGCCTCGCGCTGCCGCCCTAGCCTGGCGTAGCTTTCGCCCAGGAGGTAGGTCGCGTCGGCGGCGAACTTGTCGCGCGGATATTTCTGCAGGAACCCGGTGAAACCGGTCGCGGCGGCATCGTACTGGGCGCCCTTGTAGAGCGAGACGACCGCGTCGTACTCGGTGCGCGTGCCGCCCGGCGCGAGGCTCGCGACGACGGAGGTGCCGGGCTCGATGCGGCCTTCCGGCGCCGCCCGGCTGCCGGGCGACGCCTCGTCCGCCTGCCCGAGGGTCGCCGGGAGCGAAGGCGCGGTCTTGGGGGTGATGTCGAGCGGACCCTGAGCTTCGCCGTCCACGGCGGCCGAACCCCCGCTCGCCAAGCGCGAGGAGGGCAACTTGGGAGCGGGCGTGCCGGCCGCGCGAAGCGACAAGGGCTCGCTCGGTGCGGTCCTCCCGAGCGGCCGGGGAACGCCGGGCGCGTCCGGGGCGGTATCGGGATCGAACGCGTCGCCGGTGCGACGGGAAGGCTTGTCGCCGGCCACGGCGACGGACCCGGTCGGCGCGCGGGCGGCCGGCAGGATCGGTGCGTCCTCACCCGCGGGCGCATCGAGGTCCCCCCGTTTCAGCGGCAGCGGCCGCGTGGCCGGCGGCGCACCGGGGCGGCCCAGGTCCTGGAAACGGAAATCCACGTCCTGCTGCATCTTGCGCAGCTGGTCTTCCAGGCGCTGGTTCTGGTACTGCAACTGCTCGATTTGCCCCGTCATCGTCCTGATGCGGTTCTCGAGGCGGTCGACGCGGACCAACAGCGCGGCCGCGCTTTGCGCGTCCTCAGGGACGTCGGGATCGTTCTGCGCGAGCATCACGGGCGCGCCCGGGCGCTCCCCGCTCGCGTTGGACACGCCGGACACGGCGGGCACGCTCGCGGCGCACAACATCGCCACGGCGAGTGCCGCGCGGGTCTGGGAAAGCAACATGCACCATCCTCGCGGTTTTTGGGCGCGAGCCGGGCTTTGCCGCGGCCTCCGAGCACCCAACACACACTTTCGCGCCCGGGCACGGCCGAACCCCGCGCGCCCGACCCTCAGGACATCGACAGCACCGGGTCGCGCGTCAACCCTCGATCCTCCCCCGAACGCGCGTCGTCACGATTCCCCACCCTTCAGGACCGTGACGACGCGGCGGTTCTGCGACCAGCAGGAAATATCGTTGCAGACCGCCACGGGACGTTCCTTGCCGTAGCTGATCGTGCGAATGCGCGCGGCGGAAATGCCTTTGGCGACAAGGTATTCCTTGGCGGCTTCGGCGCGACGTGCCCCGAGCGCGAAATTGAACTCCCGCGTGCCGCGCTCGTCGGCGTGGCCTTCGAGTATGAAGGAATAGCGCGCATACTGGGTGAGCCAGCGCGCCTGTTTGTCGAGGGTCGCCTGCGCGGTCGAGGAAAGGTCGGTCTGGTCGGTATCGAAGAAAATGCGGTCGCCGACATTGCTGGCGAAATCCTGGACGCTGCCCGGTGCCGCGACGCCCCCAGCGCCGCCGGCGCCGAACCCCCCGGCATTCTGCGCCTGGTCTTTGGCGCAGCCCGCCAGGGCTACGGCGGCCAGCAAGGCCGAGGCGAGGGCGACGCCTCGAACGAACGGAAACAGTCTCATAACAACATCCTCGTACCACGCCGGCCGACGAGCGCGCGTTCGAGCGCGGGAACCGACATCCCGGCCGCGGACGGCGCCTCGGGCCGAACGTTCGATCCCGCGGAGTCCGTCGCGGACCGGCGCCGGACGGCGACTGTTGATAGCGCGACACGCGTTAAGCGAAGGTTTCGTCAACCTTGCTGAAGGGTAGACCGGCTCCTTCGCATTCGCCCGCTCGCCCGCCGTGGTTAAGCGAGGGTTGATGGCGGCAATGCGGCGCAACGGCGGGTTCCCGCGAACCGTTGCGCGACGGCCACACGCGGAGGGTGTTCCGCTCGAAGCAGGTTCTTGCGGACCTGGAGACGATCAAACCCGGAGCAGCATCGATTCGCCCCGGAAAGCGAAATCAATCGTGGCGTCAGCCACGCAAGGCCCTCAGGGACGACGGTCAGGCGACGTCGGCATCCGGTGCGCCCTGGGCGCCGCTCGCCCGTAGCTTGCGTTCCGCATCCTGGAGGTAGCCGCGCGTGAGGGGCACGGCGTCGATCGCCTTGGACAGTTGCGCCTGGAAAACCATGTAGCCGTGATGGCGGAAGCTCATCTCGCTTCCCGCGAGGTAGAACTCCCACATGCGGCGGAAACGGTCGTCGTAAAGGCCTGACAATTGCGCTTGCCGCTGCATGAAGCGTTCCCGCCACGCGCGCAGCGTTTCGGCGTAGTGCAGGCGCAAGATCTCGAGGTCGGTGAGCCACAGGCCACTGCGTTCCAGCGGACGCATGATCTCGGACACGGCCGGGATGTAGCCACCCGGAAAAATGTACTTCCTTATCCAGGAGTTCGTGGGCGCGGGGCCGTGCATCTTTCCGATGGAGTGAACCAGGGCCACGCCGGAAGGCTCGAGCAGGCGTGCGACGGTTTCGAAGAAGGTCGGGTACTGCGGCGGGCCGACATGTTCGAACATGCCGACCGAAACGATGCGGTCGTAGCGGCCTTCGACCTGGCGATAGTCGATGAGGTCGAACGTAACCCGGTCGGAGAGCCCCTCGGCCTCGGCCCGCCCGCGGGCGACGGCCAACTGCTCCTGGGACAAGGTGATGCCGTGGACCCGGACGTTTTCGGCGCGCGCCAGCGACAGCGCTAGGCCGCCCCAGCCGCAGCCGATGTCGAGCACGCGCAGATTCGGCGCCAGCAGCAGCTTCGCGGCGATATGCTGTTTCTTCGCGACCTGCGCCTGTTCGAGCGTATCGTCGCTCGTGCGGAAGTAAGCGCACGAATATTGCAAGTCGGAGTCGAGGAACAAGCGGTAAAGCTCACCCGACAGGTCATAGTGGTGGGCGACGTTGCGGCGCGCCGCCATGGGGTCGTTGCGGTGCAGCGCGAGGCGGACGGCTTTCGCCGCGAACTCCGCGACACGCGCCTGTCCCTTGCCGAAATGCAGCGAGCGGTTGTGGCCGACGAGGTCGAGCAAATCCCAAATGCTGCCTCGCTCGAGCACCAGGTCGCCGTTCATGTAAGCTTCGCCGAGATAAAGGTCCGGGTCGATCGCGAGTTTCGCCGCGACCGCGAGGCTGGTGATCCGAACCGCGACGTCGAGGCGCGACACGGGGTCGTGCGGATCGATCGTGCCGACGACGATCGTTTCGCGGGGGGTGACCACGGTCAGGCGGCCGGACGTAACCAGGCGGCGCAGGAAAGCTTTCAGCATGAAACTTCTGTCGACGCTCCCCGTCCCCGGAGGAAGCTTGCGGCGGCGAACCGAACCCTTGGCGGCACGCCCGAACCGGTCCGAAAGCCGAAGCTGATCCGGCCGAATGTCACGCAGGCTCTTCGCGCGTCAACCAAAAACGATCGTCCGATCATTGAAGGATCGCGGTATGCCGCGGAAACGCGGCGACGTAGGCGGCGTCCCTCGATCCGAGCACGGCGACATGGTCGCCGCCGACGACGTCGAAGATCGTGCCCGCGGGTGCGGCATCCGCCAGGCGCCTGCCCTCGGACGGCGGGACGACGCTGTCGGCGCTGCCGTGCACGATCACGATCCGCCCCCGGACGACGCCGATCCGCGTGTCGGAGCGAAACGGGTCTCTCAGCAGCAGCGAAACCGGGAGGAAGGGGAAGCGCTTCCGGGCGAGCGCCTCGATCGAGGCGAACGGCGCTTCGAGGTACAAGCCGAGGTGGTCCGCCTCGCGGGCCGCGACCGCGACCGCGACCGCGCCCCCGAGCGAATGGCCGTGGATCAGGACGGGGGACCCCGGTGCGCGCCGCTTCGCTTCCGCGTAGGCCGCGAGCCCGTCGGCGATGACCCCGGCCTCGCTCGGCCGGCCGGTCGAACCCGGATAGCCCCGGTAGGCGATGGCAAGGAGACCCCAGCCGTCCCGATCCCACACGCCGCCGGCGAAGCGCGCCGCCCCCTGTTCGGGGAAGGAGCCGTTGCCGTGAAAGCTCAGCACCACGCCCCCGCCCGGCGCCGGCGCCTTCCATAGAGCTCGGAGCACGGTGCCGTCGGCAACGCCGACCGTCGTCGCCTCGACCCCGGGCGGAAGGGCGTCGAAGCGGGGCGCCGCGCGCCCGAACGCGCCGGGGAATACGATGTGGCGCTGCCAGAAGAACAGGCCCGCGGCGATGCCGAGGTAAAGGAGGGCGACGATCGCCAGGCCGCCTCCGACGAGCCGCGCTGGATCGAGGGGCATGACGCGCGCAGCTCCGGCGTTATTCATCGGTCGGGCGTCCGAGACGCCGCACGAGCCGTTCGCCTGCCGACGCGAGCACCACGCCCAGGATCGCGCCGAGCGCCTTGACTTCGAAATCGGACAACGCCGCGTGCCGCCCCGGGGCGAGCAGTTGGCCGGCTTCGAGCAGGGCCGCGCCGAGCACGAGGAGCAGGGCGACCGCGATGGGCCGCCTCGGTAGCGCGAGGGCCAGCAACGCGCCCACGACCAGGAACGCGAGCAGCCGCTCCTTGTTCGGCGAAAGCCCCGTCTCGGGCCGCAGCCCGATCGGCGACAGGGTGACGAACACCACCAACGCGGTGGCGGCGACGGCGAGGACGCGGCACGTGGCCCGGATCATGATCGTGCCAAATCGATGCGGGAGGAAAGCAGGCGCCCTGTTCCCGGCAGGGAGACGGCGCCCTTACGGCCACAATGGCATCCGAAGCCAATAGCCCGCGCGAGGGGAGAAGGGAACGATGAAGGTCGCGCGTCGCGTCATCGGCGCAGGCGCCCGCTCAGGACTGCGTCTGGGATTGCGGTTCGGACCCGAGGCCCGGCCGGGGCAGGTGGTTCTTCGTCAACGGGAAGATGCAGGTGATCGCGGTGCCTTCGCCTGGTGCCGAATCGACCAGGACCTTGCCGCCGTGCAGCTGGACGAGCGAGCGCACGAGCGACAGCCCGAGCCCGACGCCTCGGTGGCGCGAACCGCCCGTCTCCGAATAGAAGCGGTTGAACACCCGATCGATCGCCTCGTCGGGGATGCCCCGTCCCTGGTCGGACACCTTGAACACGACGGCGTCGTCGCGGCGCAACGCCGCGAGCGTCACGGTCTGTCCCGGTGCCGAGAAGCCGATCGCGTTCGACAGCAGGTTGAACAGGATTTGCCGCAGCCGTTTCCCGTCGGCCCAAAACGCTCCGATGCCGTCCATGGCGACGATGCGCAGGTTGATCGAGAACTCGGCGAGGCGGTCTTGGACGCCTTCCGCCGCGTCCGCCATGGTCTGGGCGATGTCGACCGTCCCGAGATCGAGTTCGAGCGCGTCCATGTCGATGGTCGCGAGGTCGAGGATGTCGTTGATGATGGCGAGCAGCGCCGACGAGGACTTGGTGATGTAGCCCGCGTATTCCACCTGCTTGGCGTTGAGGGGGCCGATCGATCCGTCGCTGAGCAGTTGCGTGAAGCCGATGATGTTGGTGAGGGGCGAGCGCAATTCGTAGGACACGTGGTGGACGAAGTCGTTGCGCAGCTTTTCGGCCGTGAGCAGCGCCTGGTTGCGCTCCTTGAGCGCGCGCTCGACGTTCACGCCGGCGGTCACGTCCGTGAAAGTCAGCAGCGTGGCACCGTCGGGCAGGGGGGCGGCGGCGCAGTCGATGACGGTGCCGTCGCGTCGCGGGACGCGGCGCTCGAAGCCGCGCCGGGCGTCGTGCAGGCCGGCGACGCTCGATCGGACTTCGCGCCACACGTCGGAATCGAGCGTCAGCGGCAGGCAATGGTCGGCGATCGCGTCGATGTGGGGCTGTTCGCGCAGTTTGGCGGGGTCGAGGCGCCACATGGCGGCGAGTGCCGGGTTGAACAGCTTGAGGCGGCCGTCGGTGGCGAACACGGCCACGGCCTCCCGCAGCGTATCGAGCGTTTCGCCCTGCACCCGGATCAGCGCGTTGAACCGCGATTCGAGATGGTAGCGCTCGGTCACGTCGTCGAACAGGTAGATGACCCCGCCTCTCGGACTGGGGTTCGTCACCACGCGAAGCGTGCGCCCATCGGGCAGGTACCACGGGCTTTCGCTGGCCTCGACCGCCTGGTAGGCCGTCATGACGCCGGCCTTCCAACCGCGGTAGTCGGCCTGTTCCGGCAGCCTGCGCTCGGCCCGAAGCCGATCCAGGACCTCGCCGTCGAAGGGGTGGGCGTCGAGGAACGCCGGGTCGAGCGACCACAAGGTCCGGTACGCCGCGTTGTAGAAGGTCAGGCGCTTGCTGCCGTCGAAGATCGCGACCGCGGTCGACAATTGGTCGAGCGTCCGCGCCTGTGCGTCCATCTGCTTGCGCAGGTCGTCGCGCAGCACCTCGATCTCGGTCAGGTCCACCGCGGTACCGGCCGCTCCGCCCGCGCCCGCCACCTCGACGGCATCGACCGCGCGCCGGGCGCCGGCCATCACCACGCCGATGCGCGCGCGCCAGGGTTCGGCAGCGCCGCGCGCCGCCTCCGCGGCGCGGCGGTTCGTGGCGTCGAGCAGTTCGAGGTTGCGCGCGACCGCGTCGGTGCCGCTTCCCGCCTCGACGGCGCTCGCGTAGGCGCGGTTCACCCATATCGCGCGGCCCGCCGCGTCCCGCAGCCAGGCCGGGTTCGGGAGCGCGTCGAGGAGCGCGCGCCAAAGGTCGTTCTCGTTGACCACGAGGGCGTGTCGCTCGCGCAGGCGCGTGAGGTCGAGCCGGTCGCCCGACACGTCGCGGATGCGCAGGATGGCGCGGCCGCCCATGGCGCGGCCTTCGGCGTCGATGTGGCGGCCCGCGAACGTCGCGAGCGACATGCGGAAGCCTTCCCCGCGCGCGCGGAGCTTGGCGACGGCCCCTTCGAGCTGCTGCGCCGACAGGGCCGGCAGCCACGTCCCGAACCCCAGGATGCGGCGCGGCACGGGCACATCCGTCACGAGGTCGAGGTCGCCCTCGACATCGGGCTCGCTCCCGGCCGAGCGCCAAGCGATGACGATCTGCGGTTCCGCGGCGAGGAAAACCTGCGCCCGGTCGAGCCTGGCCCGCGCCTCGGTGAGGTCGGCGGTCAGCTGCCGCTCGCGATCGGTCCAGCGCCGCCGCCCCGCCAGGTGGAGGAGCGCCGTGACGGTCGAAAACAGCACGAGGCCGAACACGAGCGACAGCCCCGCGACCTCGCCGTGCCCGGCCATGCTGTCGAGCGAGAAGCGCGGCGGCATGGGCGCTTCCGCCGCGACGGCCGCCAACGAGAAGCACGCGCCGAAGCCCGACGCGGCCACGACAAGGGCTGCCCGGCTTCCCGAGAAGGCACACAGGCGGTCCCGCTTGCCGTCGCGACGACGATATGCTCCGCGGTTCGCAGACCCAGGCCTTTTCAGGCGCTGCTGCCCTTCCATGATCGGCCCCCTCGACCGCTCGCGACGGCCTCGAAGGCCCGCGCCGGCGCTTCGAGCCGCTCCGCCAAGCGGCCCGAATCATCGCAGTCTAGTCTCTGCCGGGCGGGATGAGAAAGTGGCCGACGGGCCGCCATCGCGATCATCCGCGCCGCCGCCCTCAATAGCGGTAATGGTCCGACTTGAACGGGCCATGCGCCGGCACGCCGAGATAGCTCGACTGCGCGGGGGTCAGCGCCGTGAGCTTTACGCCGATCTTGTCGAGGTGGAGCGCCGCCACTTTCTCGTCGAGCGTCTTGGGGAGGGTGTAGACCTTCTTTTCGTAATGGCCCTGCTTGGTCCACAGTTCGATCTGGGCGAGCGTCTGGTTGGTGAAGGATGCCGACATCACGAAAGACGGGTGGCCGGTGGCGTTGCCGAGGTTCACGAGCCGGCCTTCGGACAGCAGGATCATGCGCCGGCCGCTCGGGAACTCGATCTCGTCCACCTGCGGCTTGACGTTGTGCCACTTGAAGTTCTTGAGCGCCGCGACCTGGATCTCCGAATCGAAGTGGCCGATGTTGCACACGATCGCCCGGTCCTTCATGGCGCGCATGTGGTCGAGCGTGATCACGTCGACGTTGCCCGTCGCGGTGACGAAGATGTCGGCGCGCGGGGCCGCGTCCTCCATCGTGGTGACCTCGTAACCTTCCATCGCGGCCTGCAGCGCGCAGATCGGATCGACTTCGGACACCATCACGCGGCAGCCGGCGTTGCGCAGGGACGCGGCGGAGCCCTTGCCGACGTCGCCGAAGCCCGCGATCATGGCGACCTTGCCGGCCATCATCACGTCGGTGCCGCGGCGGATGCCGTCGACGAGCGACTCGCGGCAGCCGTAGAGGTTGTCGAACTTCGACTTCGTCACGGAATCGTTGACGTTGATGGCCGGGAACAGCAGCCGGCCCTCCTTCTCCATCTGGTAGAGGCGGTGGACGCCCGTGGTGGTCTCCTCGGTGACGCCTTTCACGGCCTTGCCGATGCGGCCGTACCAGCCCGGATGGGACGCGAGCCGCTTCTTGATGGCCGCGAAGAGGACCTCTTCTTCCTCGTTGCCGGCCTTTTCGAGGAAGCCCGTGTCGCCGCCCTCGGCCTTGATGCCGAGGTGGATCAGGAGCGTGGCGTCGCCGCCGTCGTCCAGGATCATGTTGGGCGTGCCCCCGTCGGACCAGTCGAAGATCCGGTGCGTGTAGTCCCAGTAATCCTTGAGGCTCTCGCCCTTGATGGCGAACACCGGCGTGCCGGTGGCGGCGATGGCCGATGCGGCATGGTCCTGTGTCGAGTAGATGTTGCACGACGCCCAGCGGACGTCGGCGCCCAGGGCCTTCAGCGTCTCGATCAGCACAGCCGTCTGGATCGTCATGTGCAAGGAGCCCGCGACCCGCGCACCCTTGAGCGGCTGCGACGCGCCGAACTCGGCGCGAACGGCCATGAGGCCCGGCATCTCCGTTTCCGCGATCGCGATTTCCTTGCGGCCCCAATCGGCGAGGCCGGGGTCGGCGATGGCGCTGTCGGCGAAAGGGGTGTCGTGCGTCATGGTGGTTGCGGTCCGCGTTGGTCGGGTGGCGCGGCTCTATCACCAGATCTCGCATAAGGCAATAAACATATAAGCAAAAGCTTATATGCGCGTCGCCGGAATTGCCCGACCACCTCGATCTCTCACGCGGCCGCAACGACCCCCACACCCTCGGGCCGGAGCGGGCCGGCGTGCGTCACGCCATCATCTGCGGGGCAGTCTGGTCGCCGACTGCTTGCCTACGACACGTGCCGCGCCGCTTCTCCCGTCGACGTCACCCGCCTGGGCGGATTTGAGATACCAGCGAAACGCTTCGGACAGGCTCTTCGTCACCCCGAGGCCATTCTCGAACATGAATCCGAGATTGCTCATGGCACGCGCGTTGCCCGCGTCGGCCGCCCTCCGATACCAGCGCACGGCCTCGGCCTCGTCGCCCGGCACGCCGCTACCGTGTTCATACAGGCTGCCCAGCGCCACCATGCCGTTGGCGTCCCCGGAGTCGGCGGCCTTGCGGAACCAATTCGCGGCCTCGGCCTGATCCCTGGCGACTCCGGCGCCGTCCCTGTACATGAGGGCGGCGTTCATCATGCCGTGCACGTCGCCCGCCTGGGCGGCCTTGCGGAACCAGCGCAGGGCTTCCGCATCGTCCCTCGTGGATCCGGAGCTCTTCTGGAAAGCCAACCCGAGATTGTTCATGCCGGGGGCGAACCCCGCAGCCGCGGCCTTGCGGAACCAGATCACGGCCTCCGCCTCTTCCTTCGCGATTCCGTCGCCATTGAAGTACATCAGGCCGAGGATGTTCATGCTGGGCGCGTAACCCGCGTCCCCGGCCTTCCGGTACCAGCGCGCGGCCTCCTGGCCATCCTTCACCACGCCCGCACCGTTCGCGTACATCCATCCGAGGTTGCTCATCGCGAACACTTCCCCCGCGGCGGCGGACTTGCGGTACCAACGCACGGCTTCCGCGTCGTCCTTCGCCACGCCGCCGACGCCGCGATGGTACATGCGTCCGAGGCTGTTCATCCCGAGCCCGTTGCCCCCCTCGGCGGCCTTGCGGAACCAGCGCACGGCTTCCGCCTCGTCCTTGGCGACGCCGAGGCCACGCTCGTACATGAATCCGAGGTTCGACATGCCGGGCGCGTATCCCGCGTCGGCGGCCTTGCGATACCAGCGCACCGCTTCGGCGTCGTTCTTGGCGATCACGTCGCCGCGCTCGTACACGGATCCGAGATTGTTCATGCCGCGCGGGTCCCCCGCCTCGGCGACGATCCGGTAAAGAAGCGCCGCCTCGGCGTCCCCGGCCTTGTCGAGGGCGCGGCCGAGTTCGAAGGTAATGCGCAAATCCTCCGGATGCGCCGTGTGGGCGGCCCGGCACGCCGGGACGGCACGCCCGGGGTCGATCGCGTTGACCGGGATGCCGACGACGCGCGTCGGTCCCGAGTCGTCGGGTGACCCCGCGAGCCGATCGCATTCGCCGACGACCGAATCGGCGCCGACCCCGATGCGCGCTGTTTTGCCGTCGCCCGACGAAAGCCCGTCAGCGCGCGACCCTTCCCCCGGATCGACCGCCTTCGGGAGCGCGGCGAGCTGGGCGGACCGTAAGGCGGCGAGCCGCGCTTCCGCCTTGGGGAGCAGCGCGCTTTGCGGGAAGCGCTCCATGAAGGCCCTGACCTGCTTCGGACCACCATTCGTCTCGATGAACGACCAGGCGATTTCGTCGGCGCCGGTCCCGGCACCGGCCGGCACCTCGGGCGGCGGGCCGGCGAGGTAGACGCGGCCGCCGACGATCTGGTCGTAGGCGGCGGGCACCTGTTCGTGGTCGCCCGGCACGCTCGAGGCGAGCTGGACCACGTTCTCGCGGACCTCGTAGGCGAGGTCGTCGAGGTTCAAGCCGGGCTTGGTCAGCAGCGGCACGAGCACGCGGGTGAAGACGGAATTGGGGTTCGGGTCGTCGTCGCCGAGCCGGTCGAGCGCCGACTGGCCGAAGCCCGCCGAATAGAGCGAGAACACCCCGCTCACTTCCTGCGCCCGCGCGAGGCCGCGCTCGAGCCCGGCCGAGCGCACGCCTGGCCGCTTGAACGGGTTGTCGCGGCAGGCGTCGAGCACCACGATGGCGATGCGGGCGCCCTTCTCCTTCAGGGTGGCGATGACGTCGGCCTCGGCCAGCGACTGGCTGGCGATGCGCGCTTCCTGGCCGGCGCCGGCTTCCGGCACGTCGGAGGGCAGCAGGTAATTGCCCGAGCCGAGCGCCACCCCATGGCCGGCGAAATACACGAAGGCGGTGTCGCCGGGCTGGATGCGCGAGGTGAGGTCGTAGAGCTTGTCGACCATCGCGCCGCGCGACAGGTCGGTGCCGCGGATCACCGCGAAACCGTCGCGTTCGAGCGCGTCGCCGACCGCCATGGCGTCGTTGACGGCCTTCTTGAGCTGGTGGTCGGCGTCGAAATGCGGGTAGCTGTTGTTGCCGATGACCAGCGCCACGCGCTTCGGCTCGGCCGCGTGGCCGCCGCCGCCGAGCGCCAGCCAGAAAACCAGGAAACCGAAGAGCCGGATGCGCATGGCCCAACCCCGAACGATGCCAGGCCCCGGTTTAGCCGAAACTTCGACGCGGCGGGAAGTCGCGGGACGGAATTCGATAGCGCCCGCCCGCCGGCCCGTCGAGATCCCGCGAAAGCTCGACCGGCCTGGACGCGCCCGGCGGGTCCACAAACGCGGCGCGCTCTGGTATGAGCCCCCGCCCGAATCCGGAGCCTCGGTCGTCGTGGCCAAGGGCGCGGGCGGAGATCGCCGATGATGACGCGCGCATCCCTCTGGCAATGGCTGAAGAAGACCTGGCCGGATTGGCTCAACCTCACGGTCGGCGCCTGGATGATCTTCTCGGCCTTCGTGCCGTCCTTCGCCGGGCCGCCGGCCGGCGCCTGGGCGTCGGGCGTGTCGGGTCTCGCCATCGCGGCCGTGTCGGCCGCGGCCATCGTCAGCGTGGAATTCTGGAAGGAATGGACCAACCTCGCGCTCGGCCTGTGGCTCGTCGGGGCGCCGTGGGCGCTGGGCTTCGCCGATCAGGCGAGCCCCTTCTGGAACTTCGTCCTCGACGGACTTTTCCTCGTGGGCCACGCGGGTTACCAGATCGTCAACCCGCCGCACCGGCGCAAAGGCGCGTGACGACCGCGCCCGTCTTGAATCCGTTTGCGCCGTCGCCGAAAAGGCGGTTCGATGCGGCCCGTGCGGAACCGCCGCGCCGGACCAGCGGCGCCGGCCGTTCCGACGGAGGCGGTGAGAACCGTTCCCCAAGAAAAAGGTCGCGAAGGATCATGCCCATGACATCATTGAAAGCGGTCGGTTTGGGGCTCGCCGCCCTGTTGCTCGGCGGCACGGCCGCGTCCGCGAAGACGCTCGTCTATTGTGCCGAGGGGTCGCCGGAGAACTTCACGCCGGCCTTGAACACCACCGGCACGAGCTTCGACGCGGCGCGGCCGGTGTTCGATCAACTGATCGAGTTCGAGCGGGGCGCCACCACGCTGAAGCCCGGCCTGGCCGAAAGCTGGGATGTCGCGCCCGACGGCAAGATGATCACGTTCCACCTGCGCCACGGGGTGAAATGGCATTCGGTCAAGGGCTTCAAGCCGACGCGCGACTTCAACGCCGACGACGTGCTGTTCTCGTTCGACCGCCAGTCGAACGAGGGCAACGCCTATCATAAGGTCTCGGGCGGCAAGTTCGACTATTACAGCGACATGGACATGCCCAAGCTCGTGCAGAAGCTCGAGAAAACGGACGATTATACCGTCGTCATGACCTTGTCCGAACCCAACGTCGCCATCCTGGCCAACCTCGCCATGGATTTCGCCACCATCCAATCGGCCGAATACGCCGACAGCCTGATGAAGGCCGGCAAACCGGAACAGTTCGACCAGGTGCCGGTGGGTACGGGCCCGTTCATCTTCAGCGCCTACCAGAAGGACGCGGTGATCCGCTTCAAGGCCAACCCGGATTATTGGGGCGGCAAGCCGGCGATCGACGACCTCGTCTACGCCATCACCACCGACCCGACCGCCCGGTTCTCGAAGCTGAAGACGGGCGAATGCCAGGTCGCGCCCTATCCGCGGCCCGCCGACCTTCCCGAGATGCAGGCCGACCCGACCTTGACGGTGATGTCGCAGCCGGGCCTCAACATCGGTTACCTCGCGTTCAACGTGCAGAAGCCGCCCTTCGACAAGAAGGAGGTGCGCCAGGCCGTCAGCATGGCGATCGACAAGGCGGCCATCATCAAGGACGTGTATCTCGGCGCCGGCCAGGCCGCCAAGAACCTGATCCCGCCGACGCTGTGGGGCTACAACGACGCCGTCGTCGACTACCCCTACGATCCCGTAAAGGCGCAGGCGATGCTGAAGGCCGCCGGCGTCGGCACGCTCGACATCGACCTGTGGTACATGCCGGTCCAGCGGCCGTACAACCCGAACGCCAAGCGGGTGGCCGAGATGATGCAGTCGGACCTCGCCAAGGTGGGCATCAACGTCAAGCTCGTCAGCTACGAATGGGGCGAATACCGCAAGCGGCTGCAGGACGGCGAGCACACCTTGGGCCAGCTCGGCTGGACGGGGGACAACGGCGACCCGGACAACTTCTTCTTCCTGCTCGGCTGTTCGGCGGCACGCAAGGGCGGGCAGAACCTGTCCAAATGGTGCGACAAGGACTTCGACGACCGCCTGAACAAGGCCAAATCGGTGGCCGACCAGACCGAACGCGCCAAGCTCTACGCCGAAATGCAGCAGATTCAGCACGACCAGGCGCCGCAGTTCGATATCGCGCATTCGGTCGTCTACCAGCCGATGCGCAAGGAGGTCGTGGGCTACAAGATGAGCCCGCTCGACCGCCATCAGTTCGACGGCGTCGACCTGAAGCCTTGATCGTCGGACGGCCGGGCTCGCCCGGCCGCCGCCGATCGGACGTACGCGCGACAACCGCGTATTTCGTAAGGGTCGCGTCCGCCGCGCTCGGTCGAGCGTTGCCGTCGAGCCCTCGGGTCGAGGGGACGGACGAGCCGAGTGCGACGGCGCGGTGGGATGCCCGGCCGCGGCCGGGGAGGCCGGCCCGGCCTTCGCGCCGTTAGGATCGTTTCATGCTTGCCACCATCGCCGCCTTCGACCGCATGGGCGAGGAGAACGCCTTCGCGGTCCTGGCGCGCGCCACCGACCTCGCGCGCCAGGGGCGCGACATCGTCAACCTCGGCATCGGCCAGCCGGACTTCGCCACGCCGCCGAACATCGTCGAGGCGGCCGTGAAGGCGCTGCGCGACGGTCACCACGGCTACACGCCCGCGAACGGCATCCTGCCGCTGCGCGAGGCGGTGGCCGCGGATCTCCACCGTCGCCTCGGCGTCGACGTGGCGCCCGACCTCGTGATGGTGGTGCCGGGCGGCAAGGTGACGATGTTCGCGGCCATCCTCATGTTCGGTGCGCCCGGCGCGGAGATCGTCTACCCCGATCCGGGCTTCCCCATCTACCGCTCGATGATCGAGTTCACGGGTGCCCGCGCGGTGCCGCTGCCCGTGCGCGAGGAGAACAGCTTCGCCTTCTCGGCCAACGAGGTGTTGTCGCTCGTCACGCCCGCGACGAAGCTCCTGATCCTGAATTCACCCGCGAACCCGACCGGCGGCGTGACCCCGGCGACCGAGATCGACGCGCTCGTCGCCGGGCTCGAGCGGTTCCCTCACGTGGCCGTCCTGTCGGACGAGATCTACGGCCAGATGACCTACGACGGGCTCGCGCACAGGACGCTGCTCGCCTATCCGGCGATCCGCGACCGGCTGATCATGCTCGACGGCTGGTCCAAGACCTACGCGATGACGGGATGGCGGCTCGGTTACGCCGTTTGGCCGGCCGCGCTCATCGACAAGATGCGCAAGCTCGCCGTCAATTCGTATTCCTGCGTCAACGCCCCGACGCAATGGGCGGGGCTCGAAGCGCTGACCGGGCCGCAGGACGCGGTCGCCGCCATGGTGGCGGAGTTCGACCGTCGCCGTCGCGTGGTGGTCGAGGGATTGAACGCCCTTCCGGGGGTTTCCGCCGCGACCCCGAAGGGCGCGTTCTACGCTTTCCCAAACGTGTCGCGAACCGGGTGGAAGGCCAAGGCGCTCGCCTCCGCCCTGCTCGAGACGGCGGGCGTCGCAACCGTCGGCGGCCCTGACTTCGGCGTGCACGGCGAAGGCTACATCCGCGTCGGCTACGCCAATTCGCTTGACAACATCCGCGAAGCGCTGCGCCGGATGGCCGCGTTCCTGGAGAGCGCGAGGCCGGCGTAGCGCGCGCGAAGGCGCGACCCGCGGGCCGCGAAGGTTCGACGATTATGCACTTCACAAAACTAATCCAGCGATCCCTTCGCCAGTCCGGGACGGCAAGATCAGCCCTTGGCGCGCTTCGGTGCTTTTGGAGCCTTTGGCTTAAGACGGAGGTGATCGCGCGACCGATCGTCAACGAAGGCGGAGACCCTGAGGACTCCGCGAAGCAGTTGGCATGCGGCGTAGAGCGGGGCCCGGTCCCGGCGCGCTCCTAACTTTCACCGCACACCGGGGCGCGGGCTCTATCAGGAGCTCTCCGACTTACAAGGATCAGAATCAATGCACTTTTGTCGGTGACCTGGACACCTGCGCCGACTGGCCATCATGTGCCCGGTCAACGGATTGGGCTTTACCATCGGTTGATGCGGTCCAGCAGAATTGGAGAGCTGCAGCCCTGGGCAATCTGGACAATTCGTGCAATCAATCCTATATTGCCCGGTAAGGAGTCGCTCATGGCGCATGCAGCCTCGCAAACAAGACCTGACCGAAAGTCGTTGAGCGAAGGCGGCGTTCGGGCGGCGCTTCGACAGCAAAACCCGAATGCAACGATCAACGATGTTCGCAGCCTGGCACGGGTCATCGCCGTCGTCTGGGATGTCGTTGCCGAACTTCCGGAGGCCGAACGTCGCGAGATAACGCAGCGCAAGAAGGGATTTCGGGTAGCGCTTCTCAAAGCTTGGCGCAGCCAGAATATGGAACCCGATCGCAAAATCGTCGAGGAAACGAGTAACGTCGAGTTCAGCCGTGGAACCGGCCTCGGTGAGCGGATCAGCACGGTTGAGGGACGTGAGCGTCTGGATCTTTACGCGAAGGCTCGACCGCTGGACAGTTGGGCGGGTCCGACGGCTGGTGCGGGCGAGATCGAGGACACCCTCGGCATCCCGCGTTCGACACTCAGCAGTTGGCAGCAAAACGGGTCCGTCATCGGTCTGCTGCGCGGCGAGCGCAAACTTGCGTATCCGCTGGATCAGTTTGTGGACGCGCGTCCCCTCGAAGGAGTTGCCGATATCCTGAAGGTGACGCCCGATGCCAGGTCAGCATGGCTGTGGCTTCGTCAACCCCATGGTGCTCTGCAGGATCGTTTGCCCCTGGACGTGCTGAAGGAAGGAGGCCGAGAGGCGGTCGTACGGGTAGCTGAGCGCGACTTCGGTTAGGCGGCATCGATTATTAGCTGAATCGGGGAATTGGTCACTGAGGATTCCCTT
>CAXTIC010000029.1:0-48218 GCA_964244255.1 uncultured Lichenihabitans sp.
CGACTTCCTCGCTACCATCATTACAGCGTGATCAACTCACCCGATTGCCCTGGCCCCTGCCGCATGCGGACCTACATGCCGGCATTCGCACGTCGCGCCGCCGGGCGGGTATCCCCTTCTCCCAGGCGGGAGAAGGTGGCGCGCAGCGCCGGATGGGGTGACATCCCCGCGGTGGCTCCCCCTCGTTCCCGCTTCGCGGACCGTCTCCCCCCAAGCGGAGAAGGGCGAAACCGCCCAGCGCTCGCTCGACCGCACGAACGGTGGATACGCCCGCGGGGGGCCGCTCGGGGCCGGCGGCTTTCGGGGCCTCAGCCCGGGATCGCGGTCGCACGGCACCCTCCGGCCAAACGGGGCCGCAGGGGCTTAAGACGACCGCCTCTCGGCGGACCCGGCCAGGAAACTCTCGAGCCAATGAATGTCGTAGACGCCGTTCTGGACATCGCCGTTGCGAACCAGCGTCCGGAACAACGGCAAGGTCGTGTCGATGCCGTCGATGATGAATTCGTCGAGTGCCCGGCGCAGACGCATCAGCGCCTCGGTCCGGGTCCTGCCATGGACGACCAGCTTGCCGACCAGCGAATCGTAGTTCGGCGGAATCGTGTAACCCTGATAGGCGGCGCTGTCGACGCGCACGCCGAGACCGCCCGGCGGGTGGTAGTAGTTGATGCGTCCGGGTGACGGGCGGAAGGTCTCGGGGTGTTCCGCGTTGACGCGGCACTCGATCGCGTGGCCCGCAAGGCGGATGTCGGCCTGCGTCAGGGTCAGCGGCGAGCCCGCGGCGAGCTTGATCTGTTCGTTGACGAGGTCGATGCCGGTGATCATCTCCGTCACGGGATGCTCGACCTGGATACGCGTGTTCATTTCGATGAAATAGAAATTGCCGTCCTCGTACAGGAACTCGATCGTGCCGGCGCCGAGGTAGCCCATATCGCGCATCGCCTGCGCCACGAGTTCGCCGATCTCGTCGCGCTGCGCGGCGTTCAGCGCGGGCGAAGGTCCTTCCTCCCACACCTTCTGGTGGCGTCGCTGGAGCGAGCAATCCCGCTCGCCGAGGTGGATGGCGTTGCCGCGCCCGTCGCCGAGCACCTGGAATTCGATGTGCCTGGGCTTTTCGAGGTATTTTTCGAGGTAGACCGCGTCGTCGTCGAAGGACGCCTTGGCCTCGGCGCGGGCGGTCGCGAACGCGTGCGCGAGGTCTTCGGCGTTGCGCGCCACCTTCATGCCGCGCCCGCCCCCTCCGGCAGCGGCTTTGATGAGAACCGGATAACCGATCTCGGCCGCGACCCGCGCCGCCATGTCCTCGTCCGAAACAGCGCCGTCCGACCCCGGTACGCAAGGGATGCCGAGGGTCTTGGCGGTCTTCTTCGCCTCGATCTTGTCGCCCATCATGCGGATATGTTCGGGCTTCGGCCCGATGAAGGTGATGTTGTGGTCCTGCAGGATCTCCGCGAAGCGGGCGTTCTCGGACAGGAAGCCGTAGCCCGGATGGATGGCGTCGGCCCCGGTGATCTCGCAGGCCGAGAGCAGGGCCGGGACGTTGAGGTAGCTGCCGCGCGCGGGCGGGGGACCGATGCACACGCTTTCGTCGGCGAGCTTCACGTGCATCGCTTCGGCATCCGCCGTGGAATGAACCGCAACGGTGGCGATCCCGAGCTCCTTCGCGGCACGCAGGACCCGGAGGGCGATCTCGCCGCGGTTCGCGATGAGGATCTTGTCGAACATCGGAACCGTGGCTCCGTCCCTCGCGCGCCTGCTCACTCGATCACGACCAGAGGCTGACCATACTCCACCGGCTGCCCGTCCTCGACGAAAATCGCGCTGATCACGCCCGAGCGGGGCGCGACGATGTCGTTGAAGGTCTTCATCGCCTCGACGAGCAGGATGCGGTCGCCGCTCCTCACGACCGTGCCGAGCTCGACGAAGGCCTTGGCCTCGGGGTTGGGCCGAAGGTAGACCGTGCCGACCATGGGCGACTTCACCGCACCGGGATGATCCTCCGTGACGGCGTTCCGCGGGACCGTCGTGAACGTCGTGTGGACGTCGCCCGGCTGGTGCGTCGCGGACGCCACCACCGGCGTGGCCGCGACCGGCGCCGCGGCGACGGGGGTCGGCGCCGTCCCGGCGTGGGGCACCCCCCTCCGCACGAGCTTGATACGCAGGTCCCCTTTCTCCACTTCGAGTTCGGCGAGATCGCTGTCCCCGACCAATTGCGCGAGCGCCCGGATGAGATCGGCGTCGACGCCTGGTCCGGCCGCTTCGTCGAGGACGGCGCGAAGACCTCTTGGTCGCTTCCGCGGACCGTTTCGGAAAATGGGCATGCCGCGTTCTAACGAATATCGGCGGAAAGGAAAGCGAGCGCGCCGCCGAAGCCGTCCGGTGTACGCCGAGCGCCCGAGCGCCCGAGGCGCGCGTGAACGGCGGCCGAAACCTTGGATCCTTGAAACACGCGGGCGCGGCGCGATCGCGGGTCCCGTTCAGGCCTGTCGCGGCGGCTCGACGCCGTGGCTCAGGAACACTCCGCCTTGCCGCATTTCAGCACGCTGTCGATCCGCTGCTTCAGGCTGTCGTAGCCGACCGCCCCGACCACTACGTCCTCCCCCACGACGAAGGACGGCGTTCCCGTGAGGCTGAGGGCGTCGGCGACCTCCATGGTCGCCGCGATGGTGGCCTTTATGTCGCGGCCGCTCATGTCCCGGGCGAGCTGATCCATGTTCACGCCGGCGTCCTTGGCGGCCGCCAGCGCCTGCGCCTTCCCGACCTGCCCGCGCGTCGACAAAAGCTTGGAATGGAACTGCCAGAAGGCGTCACCCTTCAGCTGGTTGCGGACCGCCCCGGCGACCTGCGCGGCCTCGACCGAGCCCGGCCCGAGAACGGGGAAGTCTTTGAGCACGAGACGCAGTTCCGGCTCCGTCCGAAGCAACTGGCCGATGTCCTCCAGCGCGCGCTTGCAGTACCCGCAATTGTAATCGAAGAACTCGACCAGGGTGACCTTGCCCTGTTGGTTGCCGATCACCACCGAGTCGGGCGCGTGGAACAGCACCTCCGATTTTTCCCCGACGGTGCGCCGACGCACGGCGAGCTCTTCCGCCTTTTGGCGATGGTCGAGTTCGGTCATCGCCTCCTGCAAGACTTCCGGGTTCTTGACGAGGTACTCCCGGATGACGGCGCCCATCTCGGTCCTTTGCGCGTCCGTGAACTCCGCCGCACGTGCGGGGCCGCCCGCGAACGCCAAGACGATCGCCAAACCCAGCACCCCGAACACGCCCAGGGTCGCGGCTCGGAACCATCGATGGAAACGCATGGAGGCCTCGGCTTGGACGATCCCGGATCGGGGGTTCGACTGAACCCTGTCGGGCGGCGATGCGGCATTTCGATGACCATTATGCCCGCTTCGCCGCCATGCCACGCGAGCCTCGGTCGAAACGGCCCGGTTGACGACCCGCGGAGAAGCGAAGCCGGGGTCGCTTGCGACCACCGGCGTCGATAGGCACCCCTCAACTGCCGAAGGTGGCCTTGGCGCGCTGCCACCATCCGGATCGTTTCGGCCCCGCGGGTCCGGACTCCGCGGGCGCAGGCAGGGACGGCGGCGGCGCGGCCGTTTTCGGGAAGTCCGAGACGGGACGTTGCTCCGGCACGGACGGCTCGCTGTCCGAGGCGAACGCGGCGCCGTCGCCTGCCGCCCCCTCCAACGGCGGATGATGCTCGACCGTATCGGCGCCGACATCACGGTCGGCGGCCGGACGAGGGGCCTGTCTGGATTCTCCAGGCTCGCTTGCCCGCTCGGCTTCGCCCGCGCTCACCTGTTCGCCGACGCGAGGCCGCGGGCTGCGTCGGGACCTGCGCGAGCGCGCCGCGACCTCCCCGCTCGACGTCCCGCCCTCGGCTTCCGCTCCGGAGGGCGCCACGACGGTCGACGAGGCTCCGGCATCGGCGCGCGATGCGGCGCGGCGCGACCGCCGCCGCGGCGGCGGCACGTCGGCCGCTTCTTCTGCTGGCCCAGGTTCGGCTGGCCCAGGTTCGGCCAGGGGGGCCGCGTCGTCGACCACCGGCGGGCCGAGCACCGCTGTGTCGTCGCGCGGCGTGCGGGCAACCTCCGAGACGTGGTCGGACGAGCGCGGCGATGCGGCCGCTTCCCCGCCGGTCGGCCCGCCCTCGCGCATCGGCACGTCGCCGCGCACGTCACGGCCCTCCGCCTCGGTCCCGGGCAGGTCGCCCCCGATGCGGGCGAGATCCGCCAGGAAGGCGTCGGACGGCTGCGGGCCGTCGGCCGCGACCTCCGAGCCGAGGCCGTCCCGTTCGCGCCCGCGCCGTCGGCGGCGACGCCTGCGGCGACGGGCCGGATCGCCCCCGCCCATATCGGCTTGAGCGCCGTCGCGCTCGCTCCCGACCGCGGCGGGGACGTCGCCCGCGTCGGACTCGTCGTCTCCCTCGGTCTCCTCCGAACCGTCGTCGAAGACGCTGGTCTCGGGCGCGACATCGAAGACGGGCGCGATGCTGTCGACGCGCACGAGATTCGGCCGCGGGGCGGGGACGGTGGCCAGCGCGGCCAGCTCGCCGCGCTCGATCGCGTGGTAGACCATGCCGGTGAGCGTCGGGTCGGCCATCACGCTGAGCGATACGCCGAAGCGCGTTTCGAGATGGATGACGTTCGACCGCTTCTGGTTCAAGATGTAGAGCGCGACCTCGGTCCGGGTTCGCACGATCAGGCTATGGGAGGCGTCCTTGATCAGGGCATCTTCCAGAAGGCGGAGGACGTGTAGCGCGATCGACGCGGTCGAGCGTACGGTGCCGGCGCCCGCGCAATGCGGGCAGATCACCGTGGAGCCTTCGAGCACCCCCGTCCTGATCCGCTGGCGCGACATTTC
The DNA here is from genome assembly GCA_964244255.1 of uncultured Lichenihabitans sp. GTDB lineage: Bacteria > Pseudomonadota > Alphaproteobacteria > Rhizobiales > Beijerinckiaceae > Lichenihabitans. The sequence continues at coordinate 4,866 of CAXTIC010000029.1, forward strand.
GAGGAGGCCGAAATGCGAGATGCGGCCGATCTGGATGCGCGCCCGGTCGTTCTTGAGGGCGTCCTTGATCCGGCGCTCGACCGCGCGATTGTTCCGCCCTTCCTCCATGTCGATGAAGTCGACCACGATCAGGCCGGCGAGATCGCGCAGCCGCAACTGGCGGGCGATCTCGTCGGCCGCTTCGAGGTTGGTCCGCAGCGCGGTGTCCTCGATGTTGTGTTCGCGGGTGGAGCGGCCGGAGTTTACGTCGATGGCGACGAGCGCCTCGGTCTGATTGATGACGAGATAGCCCCCGGACCGCAGCGTGACATGGTTCGAGAACATCGAGTCGAGCTGAGCTTCCGCGCCCGCCTTGGCGAAGATCGGCTGCGGATCCCGGTAAAGCTGAACCGTCTTGGCGGCGCCGGGCATCAACATGCCCATGAAGTCCCGCGCTTCGCGGAAGCCTTCCTCGCCCGCGACGAGCACGCTCTCGACATCGTTCGTATAGAGATCGCGGATCGATCGCTTGATCAGCGACCCTTCTTCATAGACCAAGGTCGGAGCCGTCGACCCGAGCGTCAGTTCGCGCACGCTTTCCCACATGCGCAACAGGTATTCGAAGTCGCGCTTGACCTCGACCTTCGATCGCGCGGCGGCGGCGGTACGCAGGATGAGACCCATGCCCTCCGGCACTTCGAGATCCCCCGCGATCGACTTCAAACGCTTGCGGTCGTCACCTTCGGTGATCTTGCGCGAAATGCCGCCGCCGCGCGCCGTATTGGGCATGAGCACTGAATAGCGGCCGGCCAGCGACAGGTAGGTGGTGAGCGCGGCGCCCTTGTTGCCACGCTCCTCCTTGACGACCTGAACCAGCAGGATTTGCCGGCGCTTGATGACCTCCTGAATCTTGTAGTGCCGGCGCGCGCGCGGGGGACGCTGAACCGCGTCGTCCTCCTCGCCCCCGATCTGCTCGACCGCTTCTTCCTCCCGTTCCTCGCCGGACTCGTCGTCGAACTCGGCGTCCGGCGCGCCGCCCGGCAGCGGCGGCAGATCCTCCCGCGCCACCTCGGGAGCGTTGCCGGACGGCATGCGGGGTTGGCCTTCGCCCCGGGGCGCGCCCGGATCGAAAGACCCGGACGTTTGGGAGTCCTCGCCGAGCGCGTCGGCGTTCGCCACGGCTGTCTCTGGCGTGCCGGAGCGGGCGGCCGCGTCGTGCCCGTCCGTCCGATCGTCCTCGAACGCCGAGGACAACGGCCAAGCGGTTTCTGACGCATCGGCGCTCCCGGCCTGATCCGGACGCACTTCGGCAACCTCGTCGACCATTGACGCCATGTCGGCGACCGGTTCGCCATCGCCGTACGCGACGCCGGCCGGCTCGGACACGGTGTCGAAGCCCGCGAAGGCGAGGCCCTCATGCGGACCGCCTGCTGGCAGGTCCGACCCATAGGGTCGTTCGCCTCCATTGCTCGAGGCCGTTTCGGATATGCTGTCGTCGGGGATCCCGCGCCTGTCGAGGGGGCTCGCGGCCCCTTCGCGGCGATGCCGGCGGCTCCGGCGATGACCGCCGTTGCGGGAGTCCTCGTCCTCATCGCGATGCGCGAGCGCCTCTTCGGCGACGAGCGCTTGTCGGTCGGCGATCGGAATGTGGTAGTATTCGGGATGGATTTCGGCGAAAGCCAGGAAGCCGTGCCGGTTGCCGCCATAGTCGATGAAGGCAGCCTGCAACGAAGGTTCGACGCGGGTTACCTTGGCCAGGTAGATATTGCCGCGGAGCTGTTTCTTGTTGGCGGACTCGAAGTCGAACTCTTCAACCCGATTGCCTTTGAGGACCACCACCCGGGTTTCTTCCGGGTGGGCGGCATCGATGAGCATTTTGCTGGACATTGGGAACTCTTTTGGGGTGAAGGCGTCGCTTCTCCGGCCGCGAGCCGACGTTCGGCGAAGCACCGGACGCGGGATCGGCGGACCTCTCGAAGTGACGCCGTGATGGGATTTGAGTTTCGAACCGGGCGGGCCCGCAAGCGGAGCGGCTGGCGGATTGATCGCGACCGATGTCGCCCGCGAAAATCCGGAGCGCGCAGCCCGCATGCGACAGCGGATCGACCGCCGCGCGGACTTGGCCCTGCCGCGACGTTCCCGAAAGCGTCATGGGCGAACGACGTGCCGGCAGAGAACCCGGCGTGCAACGATTCAAGCGATCGAAAAACAAGCGGATCGAAACGTGACGTGCCGGACGCGGGCAAACCATACCTTCTGACTTTCGTTCACGGTCTCGGCGAAAAACCGCGCCGTTTCGCGCCCGGGAAGGCCCTGTTCGTCGGGCCACCTTCGCATCGCCTTGGCGCCGGCAAGCCGGTCTATCACGGGACGCTCCCGGAGAAGCGATCCGCCGACGGGCCGTCGGGCCAGGAACGCGACGCTGCCGAGCGGCACGTCTGCTCCCGGACGGAAACATCCGCAACTTAGTGCGTCCAAGACCGTCTTGGCAAGGTGCATTGTCGCCCGCCGGCAACACCAACCGAAATCCCGCGGCCACGCGGTTACCGCCGATTAACCGCCGTGGCCCTATCGCTTATTGGTGAAGGGTCGGGACCTTGGCGGTTTCGGACAATTCGGCGGGGAATGGATGACGGGGCGCGCCCGCTTTGCCGGCCTTGCCTGCGTCGCTGCCTGGAGTTTCCTGGGCGCGACCGAGAGCGGCTCCGCGTCGGTTCGCCATCCGAGCTGGCATGTGGCGCCCCTTCGTCAGGGCGGGGCGGTGGCTTCGAGCCCCGGCGCTGCGGTTCCGGTCGCGGTATCGGCGCGGGTTTCCGAGGCGGGCGGGACATCGCGGCTCGTTTTCGAACTATCGGCGAAGGTCGCGGTCGACGCGTTCCTGATCGCCAATCCGGCACGCGTCGTCGTCGACCTTCCCGCGGTGGACTTCCGGCCGGGTACGACATCCGAGCCGTCCCCGAGGGGAACGGGGTTGATTCGCGCGTTCCGGTCCGGCCTGTTCGCTCCGGGCCGATCGCGTATCGTGATCGACCTCGCCGGGCCGGCGGTGCTGCGCAGGGCGAGCGTCGAATCGATCGCCGGGGGCGAGGCGTCCCGCCTCGTCGTCGAACTCGCGAAGACCGATTGGCAATCGTTTCGGGCGGCGGCGCGACGGCAGGTTCCGGCGGCCGTTGCGGTGCTGCCGGCGGCGGCGGGCGCACACCCGGCCTCGCCGGCGGCGCGGCCCGTGATCGTCGTCGATCCCGGGCATGGCGGCATCGATCCGGGCGCAGGGGGCCCGCAGGGGGTGAGCGAAAAGACGATCGTGCTCGATTTCGCCTCCGACCTTGCGGCGAAACTGAGGGCTGAGGGTCGCTATGCCGTGGTCATGACGCGAACGGACGACACGTTCGTTTCATTGGCCGAGCGGGTGCGGATCGCGCGTGACGCCGACGCGGCTCTGTTGATCTCGATCCATGCCGATACGTTGCAGGATCCGGCGGTGGCCGGCGCCACGGTCTACGCCCCCGCCGACGGGGCGTCCGACGCCGAAGCCGCGCGCGTGGCCGATGTCGAAAACCTGTCGGACGAGGCGGCGGGGGTCGAAGCTTCCCTCGACGCGCCGGGGGTGTCGGACATCCTGTTCGATCTGACGCGCCGGGAAAGCCGAACCTACGCGCACGCCTTTCAGCACACGCTTCTCGGTTATTGGCAGAAGGTCGCGCGCGTGAACAAGAACCCGGAACGCTCCGCCGGGTTCAAGGTTCTCCAGGCGCCCGACGTGCCCTCGGTGCTTCTCGAACTCGGCTATCTATCGAGCGAAAAGGATACGGCCTCCCTGTTGTCCCCGGACTGGCGCGACCACGCGACCGCTTCCGTCGTTGGCGCCGTCGACGCGTTTCTGTCCCACACCCGATGGCCCGCCGCGGACGCGGACGCGGGGGGCCGCGTGGTCGCGGTGGACAAGGGGGCGCCCTCCACCGACCGGATCGTGTCGGCCGCGACACACCCGTGAAAGAAGCCCGCCGTACCGCGGGCGCCGTCGCGGACGGATGAACCCGTCGCATTGACACCATAAAACCGCCGCAGCTTTTACGCATCGACCGTCAATTCGCGGCGGCCGGCGACCTTGTCGCCGCCCGACGCGACTGGTCAACTGGTCCGCCTGAGGCTTGTTTCGATGCGGCACGTCGCCCGGTTCTTTGGATTCGTGTTCGCGACGGGGGCGCTGGTCTTTGTGATCGCGTCCGCCGGACTGGCGGTTGTCATCTGGAAATATCAGCGGGACCTGCCGGACTATACGCAGTTGCGCAATTACGAGCCGCCGGTGATGACGCGCGTCCACGCCACGGACGGGAGCCTGCTCGCCGAATATTCCCACGAACGACGGATGTTCCTCCCCTCCTCGGCGATCCCGCCCCTGGTCAAGGAAGCGTTCATTTCGGCCGAGGACAAGAATTTCTACACCCATCGTGGGCTCGACCCGGAAGGCATCCTGCGCGCCGCTCTCGTCCTGCTCCAGGGCTCGCGCCACATGCAGGGCGCCTCCACCATCACCCAGCAGGTCGCCAAGGTGTTCCTGCTGGGCAGCGAGCGTACCTTCGACCGGAAAATCCGGGAAGCGCTGCTGTCGCTGCGCATCGAGTCCGCATATTCCAAGGAGAAGATCCTCGAACTCTATCTCAACCAGATATTCCTGGGCCTTGGCAACTACGGGATCGCGGCGGCGGCCCTGAACTACTTCGACAAATCGGTGAACGAACTGAGCGTTGCGGAGGTCGCGTACCTCGCGGCCCTCCCCAAGGCGCCGAGCTCCTTGCATCCGATCCGCAACCGCGCCGCGGCCACGGATCGACGCAATTACGTCGTCGACCAGATGGTGAAGAACGGCTACGTTTCGCAGGCCGAGGGCAACAAGGCCAAGGCGGAGCCGCTGAGCGTCAATCCCCGGGTGTCGTCGCCCGACGCTTATGCGGCCGGCTATTTCGCCGAGGAGGTGCGTCGCGAACTCAGCGAGCGCTACGGCGAGAAGAAGCTCTACGAGGGCGGCCTGTCGGTCAGGACGACCCTCGACCCCAAGATGCAGGTCATGGCCCGTCGCGCGCTGGTCGATGGCCTCGTCCACTTCGACGAAGCCCACGGCTTCCGCGGTGCGATCCAGCACATCGACATCGGCTCCGACTGGGGTGTCGCCCTGGCCGACATCCCGGTCTTGGGCGATGTCCAGCCCTGGCGGCTGGCGGTGGTGCTCGAGGCCGGCGACGCGACGGCACGGATCGGCCTGCAACCGGGGCGCGACAAGACCGGAGAGGTGGCGAACGATCGTGCGACGGGTCAGCTCACCGCCGAGGGCGTGCGCTGGACCGGCAAGAAGGGCGTGCGGTCGTTCCTGAGCGCCGGCGATGTCGTCTATGTCGAGCCTTTCGAGGACAAACCCGGGCAGTTCCGGTTGCGCCAGGTACCCGACATTTCCGGGGCGCTCGTGGCGATGGACCCCTATACGGGTCGCGTGTTCTCCATGGTGGGCGGCTTCTCCTTCGCGCAATCCGAGTTCAACCGGGCCACCCAGGCGTTGCGGCAACCCGGCTCGTCCTTCAAGCCGTTCGTCTACGCGGCCGCCCTCGACAACGGCTACACGCCATCGTCCGTCGTGCTCGACGCGCCGATCGAGATCGACCAGGGGCCGGGGCTCGGCACCTGGAGCCCCCAAAACGACGACAACGAAGGGTCCGGCCCCCACACGTTGCGCTACGGCGTCGAGCATTCGCGCAATCTGATGACGGTGCGGCTCGCCAAGGATATCGGCATGCCGCTGATCGTCGAATACGCCAAGCGGTTCGGCATCTACGACGACATGCTGCCCGTGCTGTCCATGTCGCTCGGGGCCGGGGAGACGACCGTCCTCAAGATGGTGACGGCCTATTCGATGCTGGCGAACGGCGGCAAGCTCATCAAGCCGACGTTGATCGACCGCATCCAGGACCGCTGGGGCCATACCATCTACCGTCACGACGAGCGCGTTTGCGAAGGTTGCGACGCCGACAAATGGGCCGACCAGCAGGAGCCGCGGTTGATCGACAAGCGCGATCAGGTGCTCGACCCCATGACGGCCTACCAGGTCACGTCCATCCTCGAAGGGGTCATCGCCCGCGGCACCGGCCACGCGATCGCCGAACTCAACCGGCACCTCGCCGGCAAGACGGGCACCACCAACGACGCCAAGGACGTCTGGTTCGTCGGCTTCTCGGCCGATCTCGCGGTCGGTCTTTATCTCGGCTACGATCAGCCGCGCACGCTCGGCGCGAAGGCCTACGCGGCGGAATACGCCGCCCCCGTGTTCCGCGAGTTCATGCGCATGGCGTTGAAGGACAAACCCGACGTGCCGTTCCGCGTCCCGCCCGGCATCAAGCTGATCTCGGTCGACTTGCACAGCGGCATGCGCGGCAGCGGCGGCGGCTCCATCCTCGAAGCGTTCAAGCCCGGCACCGCGCCGCCGGATTCCTATTCGGTCATCGGGGATGCGTCGTCGCGGGGGGGCGGCGGGGGCGGCGCCGTGGCTCCCGACGCGGATCGGGCGGTGGGGACCGGTACCGGCGGCCTGTATTGACGGCGCGAGCGGCTTTTGCCGCCTCGACCCCCGCGCTCGCCCCGAAACCGCGACACCGCGGCAAGCGAGCGGTTCCGGGCGAACGCTCACCTGTCCGGGCGTTTGTTCCGGACAGGTGGTTGGGAACGCCGGGCATTTGCTGATATTGACGCGTTCGGCTTGCGACGAGAGCCACGGTCGCGTTCCGAAGCGACGGTGCGCGGCCCGGCCAGGCGCTTTGGACGCTCTTTCAGGACCAGTGCGAACCCCATGTCCGATTTCATCCGCGAGGTCGACGAGGAATATCGTCACGATCAGTTCCGCACGTTCCTGAATCGGTACTGGGGCGTGATCCTGGCCGTGGTTGTCCTGGCCCTCACGGCCGCCGGAGGGTGGCGGGGCTACGTGCACTGGCGTCAGACGCAGGCCGAGGCGGCGGGCGCACGCTATTTCGACGCGCTGGAACTCGCGCGAAGCACCCCTGCGGCGGCGATCTCGGCGTTCCAAGCTCTCGGCGGGGACGCGCCGTCGGGCTACCGTCTGCTCGCACGGCTGCGCGCGGCGTCGGAGCTCGGGCGCAACGACGCGAACGCCGGCATCAAGGCCTTCGATGGCATCGCCGAAGACGGCAGCGTCGACGACGAGGTTCGCGACGTCGCCCGGCTCCGTGCGGCCATGCTGGCGGTCGACGCCGCCGATCCCGCCGAGGTCCGCCGCCGGCTGGAGCCGCTGGCGGACGGCAACGCCGCCTTCCGAAATCCCGCCCGCGAACTCCTGGCCGTCGCCGCCCTGAAGACGGACGACGACGCGGGCGCGAAACGCTGGCTCGACGCGATCATGGCCGATTTTTCCGCGCCCTCCGACATCCGTCAGCGCGCCGCGCTCTATCTCGGCCTGTTGCGCGCCGGGAAACCCGCATCCCCGCCATGAGCACGGTCGCGATCATCGGCCGACCCAACGTCGGCAAGTCGACGCTCTTCAACCGGCTCGTCGGGCGCAAGCTCGCGCTGGTCGACGACCAGCCGGGCGTCACCCGCGACCGGCGCGAGGGCGACGTCGAACTCGGCAACCTCGCTTTCACGCTCGTCGACACCGCGGGGCTCGATACCGGCACCGACGACAGCTTGACGGGCCGGATGATGGTGCAGACCGAGGCCGCGCTCGTCGATGCGGACGTGATCCTGTTCATGATCGATGGGCGCGCCGGGGTGACGGCGGCCGATCAGCATTTCGCCGCACTGGTCCGCCGCGCGGGCAAGCCGATCATCCTGGTCGCCAACAAGGCCGAAGGCCGCGCGGGGGACGCCGGGGCGCTCGAAGGATTCGCGCTCGGCCTCGGCACGCCCGTGTCGGTTTCCGCCGAGCACGGCGAGGGGATCGTCGACCTCCAGGACGCGCTCGCGGAGCTTCTGCCCGACAGCGTGATGCCGCCGCCGGAAGCGGCGGAATCCGAGCCGACCCTCGATGAAGACGGGGACGGGACGGAGCTCGACCCGACGAAGCCGCTCCGCATCGCCGTCGTCGGGCGGCCCAACGCGGGCAAGTCGACGCTGCTCAACGCGCTCATCGGCCAGGATCGGCTTCTGACCGGTCCCGAGCCCGGCACCACGCGCGACGCGATCGGGCTCGAATTCGCCTGGCAGGGCCGGCGGCTGAAGGTGTTCGACACGGCCGGTTTGCGCAAGCGGGCCCGTATCGACGACAAGCTCGAAAAGCTCGCGGCGGCCGACGCCATCCGCGCCGTCAAGTTTTCCGAGGTCGTGATCCTCCTCCTCGATGCGACCATCCCGTTCGAGAAGCAGGATCTCACGATCGCCGATCTGACCGAGCGCGAAGGCCGGGCGCTCGTGATCGGGGTCAACAAATGGGATCTGATCCAGCACCGCGGCGCCCTCCTGAGCGAACTGCGGGCCGAAGCGGATCGGCTCCTGCCCCAGGTGAGGGGCATGCCCGTGGTGCCCGTGTCCGGTCTCACGGGTTTCGGACTCGACAAGCTGATCGAGGCCGCCGTCCGCGTGCACCAGACCTGGAACAAGCGGATCGCGACGGCGCGACTGAACCGCTGGCTCGCCGATGCGGTCGAAGCGAGCCAGCCGCCGGCGGTCAGCGGGCGCCGCATCAAGATCCGCTACATGACCCAGGCCAAGGCGCGGCCGCCGACCTTCATCCTGTTCGGCAACCAGCTCGTGGCGTTGCCGAAGTCCTATGGCCGATACCTCGTCAACGGTCTGCGGGAAACGTTCGCCCTTCCGGGCACCCCGATCCGCCTGGTCATGCGGCAGGGCGACAATCCCTTCGAGCGGCGAAAGAGGGGCTGAGGATCTTCAGCCCGGAGCCTGGAAATCCAGCGTTTTTCCGGACGGGAAATCGAACAGCCGTCCGGTTTCCGCCCACGCCGGGCTGCAGAGCGCGACGATGTGCGGGCTCAGCTCCTCGGGTGTCCTCAGGGTCGCGGGATCTTCCCCCGGCATGGCGCCGGCCCGCATCCGGGTCCGCAGCGGCCCGGGATTGACGGCCATGACCTTCACGGCCGACGTGGTCGCGGTTTCGGCGGCGTAGGTTCGCGCCAGGGCGTCGAGGGCCGCCTTCGACACGGCGTAAGGTCCCCAGTAAGGCCTGAAATCGGCGCGGTGACCGGCGCCCGAGGACAGGAACACGACGCGGCCCGCGTCCGACAAGCGCAGCAACAGGTCGAGCGAGCGGATCAGCCGCCAGTTCGCCGTCACATTGACGCCCATCACCTCGTCCCATCGTTTGGGGTCGACGTGGCTCAAGGGCGTGATGGGGCCGAGCATGCCGGCGTTGGCGACGAAGATGTCGAGCTTGCCCCAGCGTTCGTGGATGGCGGCGCCGAGCCGGTCGAGCGCGTCCGCGTCCTTGAGGTCGCACGGCACGAGCGTCGCTTCGCCCCCGGATGTCCGGATGGCGTCGTCGAGTTCCTCCAACGCCCCTTGCGTTCGCGCGAGCGCGATCACGTGGGCGCCCGCCCGCGCGAGGTCGAGGGCGACGGCCCGGCCGATCCCGCGCGAGGCGCCGGTCACCAGGGCGAGGCGGCCGTCGAGGGTTCGTTGCATTCGATGCCGCCGGACCGGTGGAGGCGAGGACGCGCGTCGGACCCCTCGGCGGACCGCGCGTCAACTTGTGACCGGACGAGCTTTTGCCCAGGAAGCACGCGAAGGTCAACGACGCGCGGGCGCCGATCAGGCGACGCCGACGCGCCGGCCGCGATTCCAAAGAGCGAACGCCAGGCCGGACAACAGCACGTCGACGTGCCGTAGATCCTGCCAGAGGCCGTTGATCGACACGCGGGGCAGGGCCGTCGGATGTTGGGCGTGTTCCCGGTGGACGAGGCCGGGACGGGTGGTGACCGCGGCCTCATAGCCGAGATCGGCCGCCGCCGCGAACTCGCGCCCTCCGGCAGAGGCCGGGTCGCCGACCGGGTAGGCCAAGAAGCGAACCTGCGAACCGAGTTTCGCCTCGATCGCGGCGCGGCTCTCGGCCAACTCCGCCCGCATCGTCGCCGCGTGGAGCCACGCGAGTCGCGGGTGCGTGAGCGTGTGCGCCCCGATCGTCGCCAGGGGATTGCGGGACAGGCACGCGATCTCCGGCCAATCCATGCACAGTTCGGCGACGAGCGCCTCGCCATCGACGCCGTGAACGCGGCAAAGGTCGCCGACGACGGCGCGGAGCCGCTCCTCGGGGCCGCTTCGGAGGCGGCGGTAGATCGCGTCGAACGCGGCGGCCTTTTCTGCCGCCGTCGCGGCTGGCAGGTCCAGGGATTCCGGCCCGATCGTGACCGCGATGCGAGACGCGCGGCGGACCGCTTCCTCGAGTTCCAGCCACCATAGCCGCGCCGTGCGATCCGCGAACCCCGTCGTGACGAAAACCGTGAAGGGCGCGGCATGGCGCTCGAGCACGGGCAGCGCGAAGCGGAGATTGTCGCTGTATCCGTCATCGAAGGTGAGGACCGCGAAGGGCCGCCCCGATCGCCCGCCCCGGCTCAGGCGTTGCATCGCGGCGTCCATCGAGACGACATCGTACCCCCGTTCGCGCAGGTGCGCGATCACCCCGTCGAGGAAGTCGGGCGTGATTTCGAGCAGGCGGTTCGGCGCGAACGGCCGCGGCTGCCAGGGCCGGACGTGGTGGAACATCAGGATGGCGCCGAGCCCCGCGAGCGCGGGCGCCGCCAGACGATGCGCGCCCGTGGCTTCGAGAAACCGGAAACCGGCTCCGATGAGGCGTTGGCGCATGCTTGGCGGTCCGGTACGAACGGGTTCGCGGCAAGTTAAGCAACAAGCCGTTGAGGCTTTGTTGCTATTGCGGAAGCGGCGCGGCAGGCCCGCCGCTTGCTAGGGAGCGCAGGCGAGCGTCGAAGTGCCCGAGGATGAAACGCATGCTGCAAGCCACCCGGGCCTTGGCCGCGGGAAATGTGGGTTCCGCGTGGTTCGCCCGGGACGGGTTGCCGCGCCCCCGGATCGCCCGCGTCGAAAGCTTCACCGACGCCGCTGCCGCGTCGCGGGCATGGTCTTGGCTCGAAGCGCGGGCCGGCGGTCCGCCCTACCAGACCCGGCGCTGGCTGGTGCCGTGGACCGAGACCGTCGGCGTCGCGCTCGGCGTGAAGCCGCAATACTTCGTGGCGTTCGACGACGCAGAACTGCCCCTCGCCCTGCTTCCGTTCGGAACCTGGCGGCACGGCTTCCTGAACGTCGCCGGGTTTCTTGGGGGCAAGGACAGCAACTTCAACATGGGCCTTTTCCGGCCGGGCCTGACGTGGACGGAAGCGGAGGTCGCGAGCCTGCTCGAGCGCAGCGGCGTCTCGGCGCCTGGCCGCATCGACGCTTTCGTCCTGCGAAACCAGCCGCTGACGTGGGACGGACGCTCGAACCCGCTCGCCTTGCTGCCGCGCCAGCCGAGTCCGAGCTTCGGCTACAAGGCCGAGCTTGCCGCCGATCCGGAGGCGTTCTTCCGCGCGTCCCTGTCCACGGACAACCGCAAGAAACTCAGGCAGAAGACCCGGCGTCTCAGCGAGATCGGCACCGTCGAACATCGGGTGGCGCGCACGGCCGAGGATGTCGCGACCATGCTCGCCGCGATGTTCGAACACAAGGTGGCCCGCGCCGCCGCGCTGGGCTTGAGCGGGTCCGACGAAGCCGCGCTGCGCCGCTTCCTCGAGCGCGCGGCGCTTCCGGTCGACGGGTCGCCGGCCGCGATCGAACTTCATGCGCTGGTGGTCGGCGACGCGATCGTGGCGAGTTTCGCGGGCGCGCGCCATCAGGACCGCTTCTGTGGGATGCTGATGGGCTTCGCGGCCGATCCCGCCGTCGCCCGGTGGAGCCCCGGTGAGCTGTTGCTGGCGGCGGTGATCCGGGCCAAGTGCCTGGACGGCTGCACCGTATTCGACCTCGGAGTCGGCGAGGGACGCTACAAGCAGGCCTATTGCCCGACGCCCGAGCCCTTGTTCGACACTCTGGTGCCGCTGACGGCGGCCGGCAGGGCGTTCGCAGCCACGGAGGGTACGCGCCTTCGGGTCAAGCGAGCCATCAAGCAGTCGACCTGGGCCTGGCCCTTGTTCCAGCGCATGCGGCGGCTCTACCGCCGCCCCGGCTCAGGCGGCGTCACGCACCGGTTCTGACGCGGCGAGCCTCGCGGTGGATACGCGGTAGACCTGCCCGGTGCCCGCGTCGAGGAGGGCCTGACGGTCGGCGTCGCCCGCGGCCTCGGGGTCGAGCCCGGCGGTCGTCAGCACGGAAATATCGCTTTCCCCGGCGAGGACGCGGGTGACCGCGTGGCTCGGGGCGGGGGCGTGCAGGACCACATAGTCGTAGGTTTCGCTCAAGGCGTTAAGCACCGGCCCGATGTCGGCCGCGAGGTCGGCCGGCAGGGCATCGCGGCCGAGCGGGACGACGTGGAGGCGGGTCGAGCGATCCCGATGGATCACTTCCGCGAAGCTCGCGCTCCCGTCCAGGAGTTCGGCGATGCCCGGCGGGTCGCGGCTTGCGTCGTCGGCCGCGATCACCGCCAGCGCGGCTGTCTCGACAGCCGGCATCTCGGCGTTGAAGTCGACCAGGATGGTACGCGCTTCGGACGCGAGGAGCCGCGCCAGCGCCAGGGCGGCGCGCGGCGTGTCCCGATTCGCCACCGGGGCGGTGACGAGGGCGCGCGTGGCACGCTGACCCCGCTCGCGGGCGCGGAGCGCGTGGAGCACCTCCGTAAGCGCCGCGTCTTCCGGATCGCTCCGCGCCGCCGCGGGCTGGAGATCGACCGCCCTCCGCACGCGCCGATCGCGCTCGACGTAGCTTCCCACGGGCTGCGGGACCATCTCGTCGAGGTCGTCGACCGTGTAGGCCCGCCCCGAAAGGAGCTCGCGCGAAATCAGGGCTCCGCCCGACATCAGCAAGCCGGCGAGGGTCGCCAGCGCCAGGATCGGCAGCTTTTTGGGGAACGACGGCTGCTGGGGAACGACGGCGCGCGAGATCACGCGCGCGTCCGACGGTGTCGACGCCGCATTCTCCCGAGCCACGGCTTCCTGATATTTCGCCGTGTTGAACTCCAGTTGTTCCTTGAGCAGCCGGGACTTGAGCTCGAGAGCGTTCAGCTGCACCTGGTCGGCGCCCGCCGTGCTGGCGGCCCTCTTCTGCACGGTCATCGCCGTTTCGAGATTGCCGACGCGGTCCGACGCGATCCGAGCGTCGTTTTCCAGCGTGCGCATGGCCTTCTCGGCGGCGGCGCGCAATTGGCTGTCGACATCGGCCAACTGGGCCGTCAGTTCCTGCATATGCGGGTGGCCGGGCAGGAGGCTGCGCGATTGCAGCGCCATCTCGGCGCGCAGCGTGACCCTCTGCTCCGAAACCCTGCGGATCAGTTCGTTGTTGGCGATGTCCGGCACTTCGGCCACGCGGCCCTGACGAAGCATCTCGCGGAGCAGCTTGGCCTTGGCCTGGGCGTCGGCTTGCGCCGTCCGGGCCTGCGCCAGTTGCGTGTTGATATCGGCGAGTTGCTGGCCCGTGATCGTGTTGTTGTTGGTTCCGAGGAGCAGGCCCGATTGCGACCGGAAGGCGTCGGCTTCCGACTCGGCTTCCGACGCGCGCTTCTGGAGATCGCCAAGAAGGCTCGACAAGGAGGCTGCGGCGCTGCGGGCCGCGTCGCGCTTGGCGCTCGACTGGGCGTCCCGGTAGAGTTCCGCGATCGTGTTCGCGCCACGGGCCGCGAGATCGGGGTCGGTCGACGTGAACTCGATGGAGATGACGCGCGACTTGAGGACGGGGAAGGCCGCCAGTCTCTCGTAATAGGTCTCGAGGATGCGGTCCTCGGGAGGAATGGTGTTCGGGTCGCGGATCAATCCGAGCTTGACCAGCAGGCTCGACAACGGGTTGAGGCCGCCGGCCAGCGGATCGAACTCCGGATTGCCCTTGAGCCCGAGCCGGGTGATCGCCTGCCTGGCGATATCGCGCGACATGATGAGCTGGACCTGGCTCTGCACCGCTTCGTCGTCGGGCAGTTGCGCGGGTAGCTGATCGGTCTTTTCGGGGCGCGTGAAATAGGTTTCGCCGTTCTCGACGATGACCTTGGCCTCCCCCGTGTAGCGGGGGTGGACGAGGGTCACGAACAAGAGCGCCAGTGCGAAACACGCGAGCGTCGGCCACAGGACCCACGCGCGCCGGCGCCTCAGAACGCGCCCCATCGCGCGAAGGTCGAGGTCGCGGCCCGTGATGGCGCGATTCGGGGCGGGAAACACGGTCTCGCTCGGCATCGAACACACTCCGGCGGCTCCGAACGATCGCGGCCCGGCGAGTGCCCCCTGTGATGCGAAGGCCGCGCGAGCCCGGGATCGACGACCCGGCCGATCCAATAAGACCTGCTATGGTTGAAAAGGACTTAAGCCTGACGCTCGAACGTCGCGCGCCTTAACGGACGGGCGTGGGACAGCACGATCCCGGCTGCGCGGCCGCTCGGCGTATCCTCGCCCGCGAACAGCATCCGGCGCTCGACGTCGGCGAAAGCCCCGATCTGGGCGTCGCGCTCGGGACCGCCGCGGATCAGGGGCAGGAGCGCGCCGGCGAGGGCCTCCGGCGTGCAGGCGTCCTGCAGGAACTCCGGCACCGCGTTGCGCCCCACGATCAGGTTCGGCAGCACGATCGAGGGAACCTCGACGACGAATCGCAGCCAGAATTCCGACCGCGAAACCTTGTAGGCGACCACCATGGGAACCCCCGCGAGCGCCAGTTCGAGGGTCACCGTCCCCGAGGCCGCCAGTGCCGCCCGCGCCCGCCGGAAGGCCGCGAACTTGTCGGCTTCCCCGAGAACGATGCGCGGTGCCACCGGCCAGGAGGCGACGCGATCCGCGATCTCGGCGGCGAGGTCGTGCACTGCCGGCAGGACCACCTCGACCGGGGTCGCGGCGGCCACCCGGGCGACCGCGGCGCCGAAATCGGCCGTGAGGCGCGCGATCTCGGAGCGCCGCGATCCCGGCAGCACGAGCAGCATCGGCGGTTCGGAAGGCGATGGCCCCTCGCCGGCAGCGGCCCTGAGAACGTTCAGGCGCTCGATCAACGGGTGGCCGACATAGGTGCAGGGCGGGCCGCCGAGCGCCCGGTGCGCTTCGGGCTCGAAGGGGAGCAGGGCCAACAGGTGGTCGACGTAGGGTCGCATGGCGCGCGCCCGGCCCGGGCGCCACGCCCACACCGTCGGGCTCACATAATCGACGATCGGGATCGAAGGCGCCGCCCGGCGCAGGCGCCGCGCCACGCGGTGCGTGAAGTCCGGGCTGTCGATGATGACCACGACGTCCGGCTGGAACAAGAGCGCGGACGCCACGGCGTCGTCGAGCCTGCGCAGGATGCGGGGCAGGCGCGCGATGACGGGCACGAAGCCCATCACGGCGATGTCGGCTAAGGGGAAACAGGGCCTGAGGCCCTCGTCGAGCATCTCGCGCCCGCCGACCCCCTCGAAGGCGATGTCCGGGACGCGGGCGCGAAGCGCGCGCATCAGACCCGCGCCGAGATGGCTTCCCGAATGCTCGCCGGCGACGATGAACGCCTTCAGCGCGGGTGCTCGCGCGCCGGGCGAGCCGGCCGCCGCGGCGCTCACCCGGCGTCCTTCGCGTCCCGCGGCGTGCAGATGGCGCGATCGCCGCCCTCGCGCAGGAAGGCCAGGATTTCCGCAACCTGCCCCTGCTCCGGGAACTCCGCCGCGACGGCCCGCATGCGCTCCTGCAGCGTACCGGAGGCCGCGAACAAGGCACGGTAGGCGTGCCGCAGATCGTGGATCGTTTCGCGCGCAAATCCGCGACGTTTCAGCCCGACGACGTTGAGCCCCGCCAAATGGGCGCGGTTGCCGAGCGCGATCCCATAGGGGATGACGTCGTGTTCGATCCCCGCGAGCCCGCCGATGAAGCTTTGCGCGCCGATCCGCACGAACTGATGCACGGCCGCGCCGCCGCCCAAAATGGCGTGGTCCCCGACCCGGCAATGGCCCGCCAGCATGACGTTGTTCGAGAAGATCACGTGGTTGCCGACCCGGCAATCGTGCGCGACGTGCGCCTGGGCGAGGAAGACGCTGTGGTGGCCGACGCTCGTCAACGCGCCCCCGGCCACCGTCCCCGGGTTCATGGTCACCCCCTCGCGGATCAGGCAGTCGGCACCGATACGAAGCGTCGTGGGCTCGCCGCGATGTTTCAGATCCTGCGGCTCGTGGCCGAGCGAGGCGAACGGAAACACCCGCGTGCGCGCGCCGATCTCGGTGCGTCCCGCGACGACCACGTGCGAGAGGAGGTGGACGCCCTCGCCCAGCACGACATCGGACCCGATGACGCAGAAGGGACCGACCACGGCCCCGCGACCGATGCGGGCGCCCGGCTGAACCAAGGCGGACGCGTGGACTTGGGCCGGGGCCTCCTCGGCCTCCGTCATCGCCGCCACGGGGCAGGCCCGCGATGCGAGATCGCCCACGGCGTCCATGCCCCGCCGGCCACGGGGAAGCGACCGCGAACGGGCGGGCGCCGCCGCGACCCCGCCGGGCGCGCGAAGGGCGATGCGTGCGGCTTCGTCATTCCATCACGAGCATGGCGCTGAGCTCGGCCTCGCAGACGAGCGTGCCCGCGACCCGCGCCTCGCCCTTGTACCACCACATGTTGCGGCGGCGATTGAGCTTCTTGAGGTGATACTCGACCGTGTCGCCGGGGATGACCGGCTTCCTGAACTTTGCCTTGTCGATCGTGAGGAAATACACGAGCTTCGGCTTTTCGAGCCGCTGCGCGTGTACGCAAAGCGCGCCGGCGGTCTGCGCCATCCCCTCGACGAGAAGGATGCCCGGCATGATTGGCCGCCCGGGGAAATGCCCCTGGAACTGCGGCTCGTTGAAGGTCACGTTCTTGATGCCGACGCATGCCTCGTCCCCTCGCATCGCCACGATCCGGTCGACGAGCAGGAAGGGATAGCGGTGCGGCAAATAGCTGAGCAGGTCCATGATGTCGATCGTGGCAAGCTCCGTTCGGGGCGCCTCATTCATTCGATGCCTCAGAAACGATGGCCGGTGGCCATGCCTGCCCAGATGTATGGCGACGATCGACGGGCCGCGCCGATTGCCCACTAGAGCACGATCGGTTCCGGTTCAATCGCTTTGCGTTCCCCGGACCGGCAAACCCCGCCTTCAGTGAACGGGCGGGCCGATCGGGGGATGGTCGGTCCCGCCCCGGAGCCAGGACAGCGCCGGTCCGGCTCGCAACGCCCGTGGAGGCCGCCACGACGGCGGAAGGCTCCCTCGCGTCCGAGCGTGCGGCTACCGGCGGGCCCGGCTGGCGCGACGGGATTCATGCTTACGCGGGCTCACGCGCCGTCGCCGCGATCGTCGCTGCCTGATCCGCCGCCGCGGCGCCCGAGACGACGAAGGATCGCATGCAGCCTGAACTGCTCGCGGGCCGGCTGGGCCGGAATGCCGAACCATCGCTCGCCGGCCGGTATGTCGTTCATGACGCCGGACTTGGCGCCTATCTGCGCGCCCGCGCCGACGGTCAGGTGCCCGGCGAGCCCCGCCTGACCGCCCGTCACAGCGAAATCGCCGAGGACCGTCGAGCCCGAAATCCCGGTCTGGGAGACGATGACGCAATGACGGCCGATCGAAACATTGTGGCCGATCTGAACGAGGTTATCGATCTTCGAACCCTCGCCGATCACCGTATCCCGGTTCGAGCCGCGGTCGATCGTCGTATTGGCGCCGATCTCGACATCGTCCTGGATGACCACGCGACCGACCTGCGGGACCTTCAGGTGGCCTCCCCGTCCCATGGCGAAGCCGAACCCGTCCTGGCCGATCCTGGCCCCCGGATGGATGATGACGCGATCGCCGACGAGGGCATGGGTCACCGACGCGTGACTGCCGACCGAGCAGGACCGCCCCAGACGCACGTCGGGGCCGATGACGGCGTTCGCCCCGATCACGCTGTCCATGCCGATCTCGGCGCGTGGCCCGACCACGGCGCCCGGATCGACCGTCACGCCGGCTTCGAGCTTCGCGTCCGGATGCACGAAGGCACCCGGCGCGACGCCGGCGGTGCCGAACGACGAACCTGGCCGCAAGGCGTCGGGGTAGAGCCTGCCCGCGACGACGGCCAAGGCGCGATACGGTTCCCGCGTCACCAAGGCGAGCGTGCCGGCAGGCACGTGGGCGACGTGACGCGGCTGCACGAAAACCGCGGTTGCCCGCGTCGAAGCCAGCGACGACAGATATTTCGCGTTGTCGAGGAAGCTCAGCGCGCCGGCGCCGGCGCGCTCGAGCGGCGAGATCGACGACACCCGGGCGGCCAGGTCGGCCCCGGCGGGAGGGGTCGCGTCGCTCCAATCCACGATCTCGGCAACACTCGGCGCCGCCGAGATCCGGAAGAATGTCGGCGTGCTCATGTCCACACGCAGCGGCGGCGGGTCACGGGGGACGCCGTCGCCAAGCCGCGCCGCGACCCTGGCCCGGTACCCGCCGGGACGCAGGCCTGGAACGTCAAGCTCAGAACGACGTACCGCCCGAAAACCGGAAGGCTTGGGTCACGTCGTAGCGATCCTTCGTCAGGGCGTAGGCATAATCGAACCGGATCGGCCCGAGGGGGGATGCCCACAGGATGCTGGCGCCGACGGAGGAGCGGATCGCGCTCGAGTCGCGAACATCGACGCAGGTGCCCTGGGTGAACAAGGGGGAGGTGTTCTGGGGCACGCAAGCGCCGCCGCCCGGCGTGAAGTTCGAGCGGCCGTTATAGCCGAACAGGGTGCCGGCGTCGGAGAACAGCGCACCCCTCAGGCCGAGGTCCCTGGGCAACGCGGGAATCGGGAACTGCACCTCGAACGACGCCCCGGCGTAGGTCGAACCGCCCAACGGGTTGTATTTGTAGGACGCCGGATCGCTGATGTCGCGCGGGCCTATCCCGCTCGGCGCGAAGCCGCGGACGAGGGTCGGACCCAGCTGAAACTCGTCGACGATGCGCAGCTGCTTCTCGCTGCCGAAGCCTTCGATGTGGCCGCCCTGAAGGTGGACGATGCCGACGAAGTCCTCGAAGACCGGCCGGTAGTACCTCAGGTCGCCCGCGCTACGGATGAAGTTCGAGTCGCCGCCGACGCCCGCGACATCGTTGCGGAGTTCGACGAAGAGCCCGGAGGTCGGGTCCTTGCGGTTGTCGAGCGTGTTGTAGTTCAGGTTGGCGCCGACGAGCGACGTCAGCGTGTTGCCTTGCGCCTGTTTGATGGCGAGCGACGCTTCCCCATTCGTCAAGCAGCTCGAGACCGCGGAAGGCGGGCTTCCGCTCAACGAACCGAAACCGGGCGTGACGCCGTCGATCGGGAACGAACAATCGTTGAAGGGCGTCGACGATTTGTCCGGGATGGAGATCCTCGTGTTGTAGATCGAATAATGGGGCGACACGGAGAACTCGTCCGTGATCGGTATGCCCAGGCGCAAGGTACCGCCCGTCACGAACGTGCTGTAATCCGTGTACTGCGTATTATCGCTTTGCTTGGCGAACAGGTCGAAGCCGGCCGCGATCCGCGTATCCAGGATGTAGGGTTCGGTAAAGGTCAGGTCGATGCCGCGGGCGTGCTGACCTTCCTGGATTGCGAGCTTCACGAATTGCCCTCGGCCGAGGAAGTTGCTTTCCGTGACCGAAAGCTCCGCGATGAAACCGTCGGACGTCGAGTATCCGCCGGAGATCGCGAAAGATCCCGTCGGCTGATCCTCGACATCCACGTCGATGATCACCCGGTCGGGCGACGAGCCCGGCTCGTTGGTGATCCTCACCTTCTTGAAGAAGCCCAAGCTGTTCAGCCGACGCTCGGCGCGGTCGACCAGCACCTTGTTGTAGGGATCGCCTTCACCGATATCGAATTCCCGCCGGATCACGTAGTCGCGGGTGCGCGTGTTGCCGCGGATGTTGATCCGCTCGATGTACACGCGCGGACCCTCGTCGACCACGAAGCCGATCGACACCGTGTGGGAGGCCGGGTCGCGGTCGCCGCGCGGCCGAACCTCCGTGAACGCGTAGCCGCGCCGCCCGACCTCTCGCGTCAGCGTCTCGACCGACTTCTGCACCGCGTCGCCGTCATAGGTGTCGCCCGCCTGGACCCGAACCGATTCGCGCAGGGTTTCCCCGCTCACGTCGGGGATGTGGGAGTCGACCCTCACGTCCTTGACGGTGTAAGGCTGGCCTTCCTCAACGGTGATCGTGATGTTGTAGCCGCCTTCCGCCGCGTCGAACTTGACGTCCGTGCCGACCACCCGGAAGTCCGCATAGCCGTTACGGAGATAGAACCTGCGGATCAAGTCCTCGTCGGTGGCGATCTTGTCGGGGTCGTAGACATCGGTGGTCTTGATGAACGACAGGAAATTCATCTCTGTCGTCGTCATCAGCCCCCTGAGCTTGCCTTCGGAATAAGCCTGGTTGCCCGCGAAACTGATGGACTTCACGCCAGTCTTGTCGCCTTCCACGATCGTGAACACGACGTCGAGGCGTCCGTTCGGCAGGTCGACGGTGCGCGACGTCACCCTGGCGTTGCCGTTCCCCGACCGCCGGTACACATCGAGAATGCGTTGCATGTCGGCCTGGACGATGGCCGGGGAATACGGGCCGCGCGACTTCGACGTGACTTCGGCCTCGAGCTGTTCGCTCTTGACCTTCTTGTTTCCCTCGAAGGCGACGCGATTGATGAAGCCGTTCTCGACGACCTGAACGACGATCCGACCGCCGGCCTGTGACACGCGGACATCCGAGAAGAAGCCCGTCGCGTAAAGCTCCTTCACCGCCTGGTTGATCTTCGCCTGGTCCACGCCCGAGAAATAGGATCGAACCGTCGCGGCATCGACGCGCCGGTTGCCTTCGACGACGATGTTCGGGGACGCGGCAGCCACGGGACCCGTTAGGGATGCCGCCAGGCACGCCGCGAACACGAGCCTCACCAGGATGCCTTTTACGAAATCCATCGGCACGAGATCCCTGTCCAACCGCGAGCGGCGGTTCCGGTCCGGACTGTTCGCCCGCGAGCGGGCGCTTGGTCGCCGCCGGGCCCATGCGAGCCCGACGCCCCCTTCTCCGGGAATTTCGCTTCTACAAGGTTTACGTTGGCGGGCAAACCGCCCGCCCTTCCTGTCCCGGCCGTTTGTGCCGACCCGTTGCCCATCCGACACGGCGCAACGGGAAGAGGTCGGCTCGCCATGCCGCGCTTCATTGCAGTGGATTGCGACCAGAGCGAGGATCAGTGAAACAGCCGGGCCACGAAAGGCAGGTGTGACACGTCGTTGTATGTCGCGAACACCATGAGGATGGAAACCATGGCAAGGCCGAGACGAAAACCGAACTCCTGAACCTTTTCGTTCAACGGACGGCCGCGAACCGCCTCGAAGGCGAAATACATGAGGTGACCGCCGTCCAGCAAGGGAATCGGCGCCAAGTTGATGAGTCCGATCGAAATCGACAGGAAGGCGGCCAGCGTCATGAGGGCGCCGAAGCCGAGCTTCGCGACTTCGCCGGAAACCCGCGCGATGCCGATCGGACCCGACATCTGCGCCGTCGTTTCCCGCCCGCTGAAAAGCCCGCCGATGTAGCTTCCGGTGCGGTCGACCACGGACCAGGTCTCATCGGCTGCGGCACCGAACGCCTGGACGATATTGAGCCGCTCGCTGCGAACGTCCGCCGGGTCGATCGAGCTCCTCACGCCCAGTTGGACGTCGCGCGAAACCCCGAACGGTCCCTGCACCTCCGTCCGCTCCGGTGCGGCCTGAAGCGTCACCACCGTTCCCGCCCGATCGAGCTTGAACATGAGGGGAACATCGCTGGCCCCGCTGACGATGCGCTTCATGTCCTCGAAGCTGCCGATCGCCTGGCCGTCGATGGAGATGACGTAGTCGCCGCCCATGAATCCCGCGCGCGCGGCCGGCGTCCCCGCCGCAACCTCTCCGATCCGAGGCAACAGGACGTTGCGCCCATTGACGGAAAAGGTTGCCGTGAAGATCGCGAGCGCCAGGACGAAATTGGCGAAAGGACCCGCCGCCACGATGGCCGCCCGCTTCCACACCGCCTGGGCGGCGAACGTCGTGGCACGCTCGGCCGCCCCCATGCCGGCGACGTCGCTAGGGGCGGGCATGCTCGCCGCGTTGGCGTCGCCATGGAACTTGACGAAGCCGCCGAGCGGGACGGCGGACAGGCGCCAGCGCGTACCGTGCCGGTCGGTGAATCCGAAAAGCTCGCGCCCGAAGCCGAGGGAGAACACGTCGACCTGCACGCCGCACCAGCGACCGACGAGGAAATGCCCCAGCTCGTGAAAGAAGACGACGACCGCCAACACGAACGGGAACGCGACCGCGATCCGTAGAAGCGTGTCCTGACCTGCGAAAAGGGTCATCGAGAACTCCATCGCCGCACCGGCCTCGTCGTCCGACCGCGAAACCCGCGCCACGTCGAAGCGACCGAATGGTTACCGAATGGTTACCTTCTCATGTCGCCCCGCTCAAGGTAAGAGAGCGATGGCCCTTTCTCGGGAAACATGGTCAATGGCCAGGGCGTCCTCGATGCTCGCCGGCGTGCGGGCGAGCCCCTCCGCGACGGCCTGGTCGCAGACCACCGCCACGATGCGGGCGATGTCGCAAAACGCGATCCGGCGGACGACGAAGGCTTCGACCGCGATCTCGTTCGCGGCGTTCAGCACGGTCGGCAAGCCGCCGCCGTGCTTGAGCGCGTCCATGGCGACCCGCAGGGCGGGGAAGCGGTCGAGGTCCGGGCGTTCGAAGGTCAGCGTCCCGACGCTCGCGAGGTCGAGCTTGCGCGCACCGCTCTCGATGCGCTCCGGGTGCATGAGGCAGTGCGCGATCGGCACGCGCATGTCGGGCAGCGCCAGACCCGCGATCACGGAGCCGTCGGCGAAGCTGACGAGCCCGTGCACGACGGATTGCGGGTGGACCACGACGTCGAGCTTCTCGGAGGGGATCGCGAACAGGTGGTACGCCTCTATCAGCTCGAGGCCCTTGTTCATCAGCCCCGCCGAGTCGATCGTCACCTTCGGCCCCATGGCCCAGTTGGGATGCGCCAAAGCCTCGTCGAGCGTCGCCGCCGCGATCCGCTCGGCGCTCCACGTGCGGAAGGGGCCGCCGGAGGCGGTCAGCGTCATGCGCTCGACCGTGTCCCAACCATGGTCGCCGAGCGCCTGGAAGATCGCGTTGTGTTCGCTGTCGAGCGGCAGCAGGGTCGCGCCGCACCGCGAGACGGCCTCCATCACCGGCGCGCCCGCGCAAACCAGCGTCTCCTTGTTCGCGAGCGCGATGGTGCGTCCCGCCAGGATCGCCGCGTAGGTCGGCCGCATGCCTGCCGTGCCGGCGATGGCGCCGATGACGAGATCGGCCGGTTTTCGCGCCGCCTCGGCGACGGCTTCGGCGCCCGCGGCGGCCTCGATCCCCGAACGCCCCAAGGCAGCCTTGAGGGCGGCGTAACCCGCGGGGTCGGACAACGCGGCGAACGACGCCCCGAGCGCGATGGCGGTGCGGGCGAGGGCCTCGGCGTCGCGTCCGCCGGCGACCGCGACGACGCGGAACCGTTCCGGGTGAAGCGCCAGAATCTGGGCCGTCGATCGGCCGATGGACCCTGTCGCGCCCAGGATCGTGACCGTTCGCGGTGCCGTGCGCCCGCTGGCGGGAAGGGGTGACGCGGGCCGCGCGTGCGGAACAACCTTCATCGTCGCTTTCACCATCGCAGCAACCCCGCACCGGCCGCGTCGGTGCCCAAGCGCCAGACGCCCAGGCACGCCGCGAACGTCGCGGCCGCGATGAAGCCGTCGAGACGATCCATGACGCCGCCGTGGCCGGGGATGACCGAACCGGAATCCTTGACGCCGAAGCGGCGCTTCAGGGCCGATTCGAACAAGTCGCCGGCTTGCGCGACGGCGCCGCCGACGAGGCCGAGCGCGAAGGCTATGCCGAGGCGACCGGGGTAGGGCGTGACCGCCACGCCGAGCAGGGCCCCCGCGACCACGCCGACGATGCAGCCCGACCACGTCTTGGCCGGCGATATCGCGGGCGCCAGCCTGGGTCCGCCGATCAGCCGGCCGCCGACGAGCGCCATCACGTCGGTTCCCCAGACGACGGCAAACAGCCACAGCATCGCTTCCATGCCGAAAGGAAAAGAATGCCGCAGGAGCCCGACGGACACGATGAGGCAACCGGCGTAGCCGAGGCCGCCCGCCGCGAACAGCCGGCCGCCCTCCGCCGCCCGCCACGCCAGCAGCGCGGCGCCGAGGGCCAGGACCAGCAGGGCAGGCGTCAGCAGCCCGCCCGCCGCCAAAGGCGCGGCCGCCGCGAGCGCCAGCCCGCCGATGGCGAAACGCGCCGAGCGGCGTTCGCCGCCGATCATGCGTTCCCATTCCCACAAGACGGCAAGCGCGGCCGCGAGCCAGAACAGCGTGAACGGATGACCCCCCGCCCGCGCCGTCCCGAGCGCGCCCGCCATGAGGACGAGCGCCGAACCGAGCCTCACGCCCAGCTCCGCCACGACCGCCATCGGGCGGCGCCCGGGCAGAGCCGCGGACGCGTCGCCAGACAGGCCCGCCCCCGGCACGGAACCCGTCATAGGGCCGTTTGCACCTTGCGATCGAGCGCGGGGGGCATGATGCCGCCGAAGCGGCGTTCGCGTGCCATGTAGGCCAGCACGGCCGCCTCGAGGGAAGACCGGTCGAAGTCTGGCCAATGGCAGGGTAGGAAAACGAACTCCGAATAGGCGGCCTGCCACAGCAGGAAGTTGGACAGGCGCTGTTCGCCCGATGTCCGGATGATGAGGTCGGGATCGGGGATGCCGGCGGTGTCGAGATGCGCGGCGATCATGTCGGAATCCACCGCGGCCGGGTCGATCTCGCCCGCGCGGACCCGCTCGGCCAGGCGTCGTACGGCGGAGGCGATCTCCTGACGGCCGCCATAATTGAAGGCGACGACGAGGACCAGACGGTCGTTCGAACGGGTGAGGTCCTCCGCCTCCTGGAGCAGCATGCGGATGTCGTTCGGCAACCCGTCCCGCTCCCCGATGACGCGCACCCGCGTCCCGTTTTTGTGCAATTCGGCCAGGTCCTTGCGGATGAAGCGCTTCAACAGCGCCATCAAATCCGAGATCTCTTGCGGCGGGCGGGTCCAGTTCTCGGACGAGAAGCTGTAGACCGTCAGGAAACGGATGCCGAGATCGGCCGCCGCGCCCACCGTTCGCCGCAACGCCTCGACCCCCCTGCGATGGCCTTCGAGCCGGGGAAGGCCCCGCGCGGCGGCCCAGCGGCCGTTGCCGTCCATGATGACGCCGATGTGGGTCGGCACGCCCCGCCGGTCGCGCGCGGTACGCGGACCGGGCGCCTCCGATCGGGCATTCTGACCATCAAAGGATTGCATCGAACTCGGATCCACCGCCTCAACCGCGCCGCGTCACACTACACCTGCATGATTTCCTTTTCCTTCGCTCCCACAGTGCCGTCGAGGTCATGGATGGTCTGGTCCGTCGCCTTCTGGACATCGGTTTCGAAGCGCTTCTGGTCGTCTTCGGTCAGGAGCTTGTCCCTCAGCAACTTCTTCAGCCGGTCGATCCCGTCGCGACGCACGTGACGCACGGCGACGCGCGCTTCCTCGGCATATTTGTGCGCCACCTTGACCATGTCCTTGCGTCGCTGCTCGTTCAATTCGGGAATGCGGATGCGGAGAATCTGGCCTTCCACCACCGGGCTGAGGCCGAGATTGGCGTCGCGGATCGCCCTGTCCACGGCGCCGACCATGCCCTTGTCCCAAACCTGGACCGCCAATGTCCGGCTTTCCGGGACCGTGATGCTGGCCACCTGGTTCAGCGGCATGCTCTGACCATAAGCCTGCACCTGGACCGGCTCGACCAGCGCGGCACTCGCCCGGCCGGTCCGCAGCCCCGCGAGTTCATGCTTGAGGGTCTGCACCGCCCCCTGCATCCGCCGCCTGAGTTCGCCGATGTCGAAGTCTGCGCTCACGATAACCTGTCCATCTGGAAGATTCGGCTCGGCGACAGGCGCGAGCTGACCGCCGCGCGTTCGGCCGTGCCCCCGTTCCTAACGCGTTTCCGAAGCTGATGGAATCGTTCGATGGCGAAGATTTGGCGGCCCGCTCATGGCACCACCATCGTGAACGTCCCGCTGCCCTCGAGCGCGGCGCGAATCGCACCGTCCTCGAGGATGGAAAACACGACGATGGGAATGCGGTTCTCGCGCGCAAGGGCGAAGGCGGCCGTGTCCATCACGGCGAGATTCTGTTGGATGGCCTCGGCGTGGGTGAGGCGTTCGTAGCGTTTCGCCGTGCTGTCGCGCCTGGGATCGCTCGAATAAACGCCGTCGACGTGCGTCGCCTTCATCACGGCGTCGCAGGACAGTTCGGCGGCTCGCAGCACCGCGCCGGTGTCCGTCGTGAAGAACGGATTGCCGGTGCCTCCCGCGAGGACGCAGATGCGTCCCTTGTCGAGATGATGCAGCGCGGCCTGCCGCGAATAGGGCTGGCAGAGCGTCGGCATCGGCACCGCGGACAGCGCCCGGGCGGAAAAGCCTTCGGCCTCGATCGCCGCTTCGAGCGCGAGCGCGTTCATGACGGTGGCGAGCATGCCGATCGAATCCGCCCGGGCGCGCTCGATGCCTTTGCTCGCACCCTGCATGCCGCGGAAAAAATTGCCGCCGCCGACCACGACCGCGAGTTCGACACCCGTTTCGGTGGCGCTCGTCACGTCGGCGGCGATCCGGGCGAGCGTCGGAGCGTGAAGCCCGTGCCTTTCGGGACCCATGAGGGCCTCGCCGGACAGTTTGACCACGACCCGCCTGAACATGCCGGCGCTGCTGACCGGGGTCATTGGCTCGCTCCCGTCCGTCGTTCCGGCATCACGCGCTTACGGCGTCCCGCGCAGATGAGACCGGCACCGGCCCGCCGCCATCGTTCGACGTAGCCGAGGCGTGCCCGGACCGCCACGGCGGATCGCGGGCTCAGACCAAGCTCGCGACCTCGGACGCGAAGTCCGGACTGTCCGGCTTCTCGATCCCCTCACCCAGCGCGAAGCGCACGAATCCGGTGATCCTCACCGGCGCCCCGACAGCCGTCTCGGCTTCCTTGACGGCCTGGGCGACCGTTTTCGCATTGTCGTGGACGAAGCTCTGGTCGAGAAGGCTCACGTCCTTGTAATAGGTCTTCAGGCCGCTTTCGACGATCTTGTCGAGCACACCGGCGGGTTTGCCGGCGTTCTTTTCCGCGAGAACCGTCTTTTCGCGCTCCACCGTCGCGGGATCGAGCGAGGCGGCGTCGAGCGCGAGCGGGCTCGAGGCGGCGATGTGCATCGCGACCTGGCGTCCGAGCCGCGCCAGCGCGGCCGCATCCCCCGTCGATTCGAGGCCGACGATGACGCCGATCTTGCCGAGGTTCTCGCCCATGCCGCCATGAACATAGTGGCCGACCACCCCTTCGGCGACCGCCAGTCCGGCGGCGCGACGCAAGGTCATGTTCTCGCCGATGGTCCCGATCGCGCTGTTGATCGCGTCGGACACCGTGCCGCCCCCCGGGTGAGGGGCCGCGCCGAGCGAAGCGACATCGCCGCCGCGCTCCAGCGCCACATCGGCCACGTCCTTGACGAGCTTCTGAAAATCGGTGTTCCGGGCGACGAAGTCGGTTTCGGAATTCACCTCCACGAGCACGCCCTTGCGTCCGGCGACCGCAGCCGCCACGAGTCCCTCGGCCGCGACCCTGCCCGATTTCTTCGCCGCCTTCGACAGGCCCTTCTTGCGCAGCCAGTCGACGGCGGCTTCCACGTCGCCCGCGGTTTCGTTGAGGGCGTTCTTGCAGTCCATCATGCCGGCGCCGGTCTTCTCGCGAAGATCCTTCACCATCGCCGCGGAAACGTTGGCCATAGACATCGTCCTCGACAAGTTTTCGTCGGCGCCGCCCGAGACGCGAGCGGCGCGTGCGAGCCGCAGGGCGCGAAGCCCGGCCGCCCCCCGGGGGGACGCGCTTAGCCTATCAAACGCCCGATACGAGCTCGCGGGCCTGGGCCACCCAGCCTTCGCGCTCGATGCGACCGTTGAACTTCAAGTCCCGGTCGAGCTGCGTGATGTCCTCGGGGGTCATCGCCGCCAATTGCCAGTAGTGGAAGATGCCGCCGTCGTTGAGCTTCTGCACCACCTGCGGACCGGCACCGCCGAGCTTCGACATGTCGTCCGGAGCGCCGCGGGGAGCGCTCAAAAGCTCGAAGCGCGCCGCCGGGACTTCCGCCTCGGTCACGGCTTCCGGCTCGACCGCGGTCGGGGGCGCGCTCTCCGGCACCTCCCCGACCGGGGCGTCGGCCGCGCCCACATCGACCCCGAGCGCGCCCTGGCTGCGCGAAATCCCGTCGATGGCCGCGCGGGCCGCGAGGTCGCAATACATCAGGATCGCCCGGCTGGCGTCGTCGTTGCCGGGAATCGGGAAGGCGATGCCATCAGGGTCGCAATTGGTGTCGACGATGGCCGCGACCGGAATTTTCAGCCGGTTGGCCTCCTTGATGGCGAGCTGCTCCTTGTTGGTGTCGATCACGAAGATCAGGTCGGGCACGCCGCCCATGTCCTTGATGCCGCCGAGTGCTTTCTGGAGCTTGTCGCGCTCCCGCGACATCATCAGGCGCTCCTTCTTCGTGAGCCCTTGCGCGCCGGCGCCGAGCAGTTCGTCCACCTTGCGCAGCCGCTGAATGGAAGCCGAGATCGTCTTCCAGTTGGTCAGCATGCCGCCGAGCCAGCGGGCGTTGATGTAATACTGGGCCGAACGCTTGGCCGCGTCGGCGATCGGATCCGACGCCTGGCGTTTCGTGCCCACGAAGAGAACGCGGCCGCCGCGCGCCACGGTGTCGGAGATGGCCTGCAACGCACGGTGCAGGAGCGGGACGGTCTGCGCGAGATCGATGATGTGGATGTTGTTGCGCGTGCCGAAGATGAAAGGCGCCATCTTCGGGTTCCAGCGATGGGACTGGTGGCCGAAATGGGCGCCGGCCTCGAGGAGGCCGCGCATGGTGTAGTCGGGAAGCGACATGGAAACGACGTTCTCCGGTTGATGCCTCCGCGAACGAGCGGGCCAGTCGGGACAAGTCCCGACCAGCCACCGGAGCGACCCTTCGAGCAGGGCCGCTGTGAGTCCGCGTGTGGAATGGGATCGGCTTATAGAAGCCGACCTTCGTTCCCGCAAGTGGGATGGGGCGCGGAAAAACGCAACATCCTTGCCGCGACATCAACAGCTTCGGGACGTTCGTCGTTTCCCGCGCCGGGTTATTTCCTCCGCAACAGCGCGGCGGCGAGGGTTTCGCGCCGGGTCGCCGCGAGGAAGACCTCCGGCGGCAGGTGCTCGCCGGCATCCCCGCGAACATCGGCCGACCTGCTTCCGCCGAACGTCGGCGTCGACCTGGATGGCCCGGACAAGGCCGGCCAGGACGGTTCGGGCCTCGATGTCCGTTCGTCATGCCCGCCCGGCGGCGCTTGAAGGCGCGCGCGGCTCGGGCGTATCTGGTGGCTTGGCCGCTCGCGAAAGGATGTTCGGGCATGGCGAGTGTTGAAACGTTCCAGCGCTGGGCGAGCCCGTCGACGGAACCGGACCGGGCCGACGCGTTTCGGGTCGCACCCCACAACGTCGAGGCCGAACAAGCCTTGCTGGGCGCGATCCTCGTCAACAACGACGCCTTCGACCGGGTCTCCGACTTCCTGAAGCCGGAGCACTTTTCCGAGGAAATCCATCGGCGGATCTTCGAGGTCTCATCCGCCTTGATTCGCGGCGGCAAGATCGCGACGCCCATCACACTGAAGACGTTCCTCGGCGACCACGACCTCGGCGGCATAACGCTGCCGCATTACCTCGCCCGGCTTGCCGCGGAGGCGACCACGATCATCAATGCCGCCGACTACGGCCGCATGATCCACGATCTCGCGCTCCGGCGCGGCCTGATCGCGATCGGGGAGGAGATCGTCAACGTCGCCTACGACGCGCCGGTCGACCATCCGCCCCGCGCGCAGGTCGAGGAAGCCGAGCGGCAGCTCTACGCCATTGCCGAGAGCGGCCGCTACGACGGCGGCTTCCAGCGGTTTTCCGAAGCCCTCACGGCCGCCATCGACGTGGCCGCGAAGGCCTACGAGCGGGACGGCAAGCTGTCCGGCATTTCGACCGGCATGGCCGAACTCGACCGCCAGCTCGGCGGTCTGCAATCCTCCGATCTCGTCATCCTGGCCGGCCGCCCCGGCATGGGCAAGACGGCGCTCGCGACGAACATCGCGTTCAACGTCGCCAAGGCGTACCGGTTTTCGGTGAAGGCCGACGGGACGCACGAAACGGCCAACGGCGGGGTCGTGGGCTTCTTCTCGCTCGAAATGTCGGCCGAACAGCTCGCCACCCGCATCATCGCCGAACAATCCGGCGTCGCTTCCTACCGGATCCGCCGCGGCGACATTTCGGACGACGACTTCCACCGCATCACGGATGCCGCGCGGGACATGCAGGCGGTGCCGTTCCACATCGACCAGACGGGCGGGCTCTCGATAGCGCAGCTTGTGGCGCGCGCGCGCCGGCTCAAGCGCCAGCGGGGGCTCGACCTCCTCGTCATCGACTACCTGCAGCTGCTATCGAGTTCGCGGCGGGCCGACAACCGCGTGCAGGAATTGACGGAAATCACAACAGGCCTCAAGGCGCTAGCAAAAGAACTTAACGTGCCGGTGCTGGCCCTGTCGCAATTGTCGCGCCAGGTCGAGTCGCGCGACGACAAGCGGCCGCAACTGTCCGACCTGCGCGAGTCGGGCTCGATCGAGCAGGACGCCGACGTGGTGATGTTCGTCTTCAGGGAAGAATACTACCTCAAGAACCGGCAGCCGCGCGAGGGCACCGAGGAGTTCACCGCCTGGGTGTCCGAGATGGAGCGCGCCCACGGGCGCGCCGAAGTCATCATCGGCAAGCAGCGTCACGGGCCGACCGGCACGGTGGAGCTTCAGTTCGACGCCGAAGTCACGCGGTTCTCCAACCTGGCACGAGCCGACAACCTGCCGGAGCGGATGTGATGAACCGGGACGGCGCGGAGGGCCGCGGGGAGCCGGACGCCTTCGCGGTCCTGACGATCGATCTCGACGCGCTCGGCGCCAATTGGCGCGCGCTGGCATCGCTGGCGTCGCCGGCCGCTTGCGCCGCCGTGGTGAAGGCCGACGCCTACGGGCTCGGCATCGAGCACGTCGTGCCGGCACTGGCGCGCACCGGCTGCCGCACCTTCTTCGTGGCGCACGTGCGCGAGGCGCGCCGGACGAGGCTCGCGCTCCGCGCCGCCGAGGTCGACGCCGGGCAGCGCATCTTCGTCCTGAACGGCTACCATCCGGAACTCGCGCCCTTGGAGGACTGGGCGGCGTTCGGCCTCGGCCCGGTGATCGGTTCGGGCGACGAACTGGCCGCTTGGGAAAGCGTTTCGGCCGCCGCCGTGCCCGACGCGTTCTGCGCGCTCCATGTCGACACGGGCATGAACCGCCTGGGGTTCCCCGTCGAGGAAGCCCGCCTGCTGCCGCAAGCGAGGCTCGAGGCGGCCCACGTCGCGCTGGTGATGAGCCATTTCGTTTCGGCGGAATCGCCCGCGGACCCGCTCAACGCCGGGCAGATCGCGGCCTTCGACCACGCGCGAGAGCGGGCGCTCCGCCATTATCCGTCCTCGCTCGCCAATTCCTCCGGCATTTTCCTTCCCCAGCGCCCCGTCCATGACCTCGTGCGCCCCGGTTACGCGCTCTACGGCGGCAATCCGACCCCCGGCGCCCCTAACCCGATGAGGTCCGTCGCCAGTCTGCACGCGGCGGTCCTGCAGGTGAGAAACGTCCCGGCCGGAGCCACGGCCGGCTACAACGCGCGTTGGACGGCCGCGCGAGCCTCCCGTCTCGCCACGATCGGGGTCGGCTACGCCGACGGGTTCCCGTTCGCCGCGAGCGGCCGCGGGCCGGGGGCCGCCGTGTTCGTCGGCGAACACGCGTTCCCCTTCGTCGGGCGCGTGTCGATGGACCTGTGCATCGTCGACATCACGGACGCGCAAACGCGGCTCGAACGCGGCGCGACCGTTGAACTGCTCGGCGCACACGTGGGGGTGGACGACCTGGCCGCGGCCGCGGGAACCATCGGCTACACGGTCCTGACGGGCCTGGGGGCGCGCTACCGCCGGCGCTATGTCGGCACCGGTACGGGCGACTGAGTCCCGAACGCGATTGTCAGGACCGTCGGGAGGCGTGCGAACGAGACGATGAGCAAATCCCGGCATACCTTCGTGTGCCAAAGCTGCGGCGCGCTCACCAACCGCTGGCAGGGCCGGTGCGACGCGTGCGGCGCCTGGAACACGATCGTCGAGGAGAACCCGCCGGCCGGGATCGGGGCGCGCGCGGCGCAGAAGGCCGGCAGGGCGGGCCGGCGGATCGCCTTCCAGACTCTCGCGGCGACGGGCGCCGAGCCGCCCCGGTTTCCGACCGGCGTGGCCGAACTCGACCGCGTCGCGGGCGGCGGCCTCGTCCCCGGATCCGTGATCCTGCTCGGCGGCGAGCCCGGCATCGGCAAGTCGACGCTGCTGATCCAGGCTTGCGCGCGGCTCGCGTTTTCCGGGGCACGGGTGGCCTATATTTCCGGCGAGGAGGCGATCGCCCAGGTGCGCATGCGCGCCGAACGCCTGGGGCTCGCCGGCGCGCCCGTCGCGCTCGCGGCCGCGACGAACGTCGAGGAGATCGTGGCGACGCTGGGCGAGGGCGACGCCTTCGCCCTGGTGGTGATCGATTCGATCCAGACCATGTGGACCGAGACCATCGAGGCGGCACCCGGAACGGTGTCGCAGGTCCGGGGCGCCGCGCAGGCGCTGATCCGCTACGCGAAGAATTCCGAGGCGTCCGTGGTCCTCGTCGGCCACGTCACCAAGGACGGGCAGATCGCGGGGCCGCGCGTCGTCGAGCACATGGTGGACGCCGTGATGTCGTTCGACGGCGACGCCGCGCACCATTTCCGCATCCTCCGGGCGCTGAAGAACCGGTTCGGCCCGACGGACGAGATCGGCGTGTTCGAAATGACGGGACGCGGCCTCGCCGAAGTGCCGAACCCGTCGGCGTTCTTCCTGTCGGGCCGGGACGCCACGACGCCCGGCACCGCGGTCTTCGCCGGAATGGAAGGGACGCGGCCGCTGCTCGTGGAGTTCCAGGCCCTGGTCGCGCCGACGACGCTCGGCACGCCCCGGCGCGCGGTGGTGGGCTGGGATCAGAACCGCCTCGCGATGGTGCTGGCGGTGCTCGAAACCCACGCCGGCGTGCGACTCGGCGCCCACGACGTCTACCTGAACGTGGCGGGCGGCCTGAAGATCGCGGAGCCCGCCGCCGACCTCGCCGCGGCCGCCGCCCTGGTGTCCTCGGCTACCGGCAAGGTACTGCCGAACGACGCCGTGTTCTTCGGGGAGATCGGGCTTTCGGGGGCGATCCGGCCCGTCGTGCACGGGGCGCCGCGACTGAAGGAAGCCGCCAAGCTCGGCTTCGCGGCCGCGGTGGCCCCCATACCTCCCGGCGGCGGCGAGGACGGGGCGGGCTTGCGGATCGACAGGGCCGGGCACGTCGCGGACCTCGTCGCCACGATCGCCGCCGGGCCGGCGGCGCCGGGCGGCGCCGGCGCGGGACGGAGGCCGGGACGGGAGGGGCGGGCCGAGAGGTGACAACGGGCATTGCGGGGTTCGGCGCCTCCGCATGGATAGGCGCGGCGAACTCACCTATCCTCAGCCCGTCGGGGCTCCGGCCCTCCGGCAACTCGTCGCGGGGCGCGGGTGGCCGATCGGGCACCGTGTCGAGCATGCGGCCGAGGCCGTCGCCCGTGCGGCCCTCGGCCCGTAGCTTGAAGATCTCGGCCGCCGTTTCGACGGGACCCGCTGTCTTCGCGATCGGCGTCGGATAAGGTGACGTTTCGGATGCCGTTCGCTAAAAGCCGGAAGAAAGCGGGCTCAGGACCTCGTCCCCCGATCCAGACGATGAACGCAGGCGAGGCTGAGCGATGCCGTCCTATCTCGATTTGGCGCTGTTGGGCGTGGTGACGGTGTCCGCGCTCTTGTCGATGGTTCGCGGCTTCACCCGTGAAATCCTGGCGATCGCGTCTTGGGCCGCGGCCGCGGTTTCCGCCTATTACCTCTACCCTGCCGTGCTGCCTTACGTGAAGCCCTACATCGCCAAGGACACGGTCGCCACGGTGGTGGCCGTCGCGACGGTCTTCTTCGTCACACTGATCGTGGTCTCGATCATCACCGTGAGGCTGTCCGAAGCGATCCTCGACAGCAAGGTCGGCGCGCTCGACCGGACGCTCGGCTTCGTGTTCGGCGCCGCGCGGGGCTTCCTGCTGGGGGTCGTGGCGTTCCTCTTCTTCAGCTGGCTGGTGCCGCCGAAGTCGCAGCCGGCATGGGTGTTGAACGCCAAGTCGAAGCCGCTTCTCCAAGCCACCGGCGACGAGATCGTCGCCATGTTGCCCGAGGATCCGGAAAGCACGTTCCTGAAGGGCCTGAAGCGGGAGAAGACCCCGCCGGGGGACGATATTCCCGCCGAGGGCGACGCCTCGGCGCCGAAGCCCCCGCCGGCCGCCAACGACAAGAAGAGCGACGCGTCGGTGCCCGGGCCGAAGCCGCCCGGCGCGCCCGCCGATCGCACCAAACTCGACGCGCTCTTCGGCAAGGTGAACGGCGGCACCGCGCCGAAGTCTGGGGACAAGAAACCGTGAGCGCCGTCGGCGCCCTACCATCGAGGGCCGCGCGCACCATCTACCCGTTGCGGAAGGTGCCTGCGGTCGACCACGGCACCGGGTTGCACGGGAAGACAGCCTCGTGAGCGACATCGACGCGGACACGCTCCGCGAGAAATGCGGCGTGTTCGGGATCTACGGCCACCCGGAGGCGGCGGCCATAACGGCGCTCGGGATGCACGCGCTCCAGCATCGCGGCGAGGAGGCCGCCGGCATCGTCGCCTTCGACGGCCGTCAGTTCCACTCTGAACGCCGCCACGGCCTCGTCGGCGATCATTTCTCGAAATCGGACACCATCGGCCGTCTCGTCGGCTCCGCCGCGATCGGCCACAATCGATACGCGACCACGGGCGGCACCATCTTGCGCAACGTGCAGCCGCTGTTCGCCGAACTGGACGGCGGCGGTTTGGCGGTCGCGCACAACGGCAACCTCACCAACGGCCTGACGCTGCGGCGCGAACTGGTCGCCGAGGGCGCCATCTGCCAGTCCACCTCCGACACCGAGGTGATCCTCCATCTCGTCGCCCGTTCGCGGAAGGCGCGCGTCATCGACCGGTTCGTGGAGGCGCTCCGGCGCGTCGAGGGTGCCTACGCGCTGGTGGCGCTGACCAACAAGAAACTGATCGGCGCTCGCGACCCGCTGGGCATCCGCCCCCTGGTCCTGGGCGAGCTCGACGGGCATTTCATCCTCGCGTCCGAAACCTGCGCCCTCGACATCATCGGGGCACGCTTCGTGCGCGATGTCGAGAACGGCGAGGTTGTGGTCATCTCGGATGCGGGGGTCGAAACCCTGCGGCCGTTCCCGCCGCAGCCGGCGCGCCCCTGCATCTTCGAGTACATCTACTTCGCGCGCCCCGATTCGGTGGTCAACGGGCGCTCGGTCTACGCCGTCCGCAAGGCCATGGGCGTCGAACTCGCGGGCGAGAGCCCGGCCGACGTCGATGTCGTGGTGCCGGTGCCGGACAGCGGCGTTCCGGCCGCGCTCGGCTTCGCCCAATCGGCGGGCGTGCCGTTCGAACTCGGCATCGTGCGCAACCATTACGTCGGCCGCACCTTCATCCAGCCCACGCAATCCGTGCGCGAGCTTGGCGTGCGCCTCAAGCACAACGCCAACCGCGGGGTGATCGCGGGCAGGCGGATCGCCCTCATCGACGACTCGGTCGTCCGGGGCACGACCTCGCTCAAGATCGTGCAGATGATGCGCGAAGCCGGTGCGCGCGAGGTGCATTTCCGCATCGCGAGCCCGCCCATCACCCATCCCGACTATTACGGGATCGACACGCCGGAACGCGACAAGCTGCTCGCCGCGCAGATGGACCTCGAAGCCATGCGGGCCTTCATCGGCGCCGACTCGCTGGCCTTTTTGTCCGTCGACGGCATCTATCGGGCGATGGGCTACGCGCGACGCGACCCCGTCAGGCCGCAATTCACCGACCACTGTTTCACGGGGGATTACCCGACGCGCTTGACGGATGTGCTGGGCGAGTCGCGCGCGCAGCAATGGGAGCTTCTGGCCGAAGCGAGCTGACGGCGCGCCTCGGCCGGGCACGAACGTGACGGCGGGATCGCGCGGGCACGCAGGCGGGCGCCCCGCCGGGCGCGATTTAAGGAGATGGATGTGACGGATGGTCAGCCGCGATGAGGCGGGCGTCCGATGGTCTCAGCCATCCCGGTCGGGCCGTTCCATCCAGGCGATCAAGGGCATGAGGGGCAGCACCCAGGCGAGCCCGACAATGGCGAAATAGATGGCCTGCACGGGGCCGGACGCCTCGCGGACGGGCCGACTTTCCGACAGCACCATGGCGCAGAGCGCGTAGGTGACGATGAACGCCAGCATCGCGCCGGTGCCGATGAACTTGCGGGTTCGCCGTCCCATGATGATCCTCTCCGCCGTGCCGCCGCCCCCGGGGCTTCGCACGACGCGCGGCGGGAGCACGGCCTCGATGCGACAGCGCGCGCCTGGACCCGCGCCGCGCCAATGCCTACCACGCTTCGCACGCGCGCCATTCGAGGTCACCCGATGTCGGTTCAGCAGATCGTCGCGCCCCCGGTTCGGACCGCGGCGCCGGGTGCCCGACCCGTTGCCTGGGCAAGCGCGCGGGCGAGCGTGCGAGGCTGGTTGTGGGTGGTCGCGGGCTGCATCTTCGCGATGGTCGTCCTCGGCGGCGCGACCCGCCTCACGCAGTCCGGCCTGTCGATCACCGAATGGAAGCCCGTCGCGGGCGTCATCCCACCCTTGTCGGCGCAGGCGTGGGAGGTCGAGTTCGCGAAATACAGGGCGATCCCGCAATACGCCGAACGTTTCCCCGCTATGGACCTCGCCGGATTCAAGGCCATTTTCTACTGGGAATGGGCGCATCGCCTTCTCGGGCGTGTGATCGGGTTGGTCGTCGCGGTTCCGCTCGTGGGCTTCTGGATCGGCGGGTGTCTCACGGCCTCGCTGAAGCCGCGTCTCGTCGGATTGTTCGCACTCGGGGGCCTGCAGGGCGCGATCGGCTGGTGGATGGTCCGATCGGGGCTCAGCACGCGGGTCGACGTCTCCCAGTACCGGCTGGCCGTTCATCTCGTCGTGGCGGCCCTCACCTTCGCCTGGGCGGTCTGGCTCGCGGAAGGGCTGCGTCCGGAACGATCGGCTTACGCGGGTCCGGAGCGTCCGCGGGCGACGGCTGGCGTCCTCGTGGCCCTGGTCGTCCTGCAACTCGCGCTCGGCGCGCTCGTGGCGGGGCTGCACGCGGGCCTCACCTACAACACCTGGCCGTTGATGGACGGGCACCTCGTGCCGCCCCTGGCCGACTTGACGCGCCAGGCCCCGCTCTGGTCGAACCTCTTCGAGAACGTCACGACCGTTCAGTTCGACCACCGCTGCCTGGCTTACGTGCTGCTGGCGGTGGCGGCGGCCCACGCGCTCGATTGCCGTCGCACCCTGCCTGCCACGCCCGCCGCGCGCGGCGCGGCCCTCCTCTTCGGGCTGCTTCTC
Source organism: uncultured Lichenihabitans sp. (assembly GCA_964244255.1). Lineage (GTDB taxonomy): Bacteria > Pseudomonadota > Alphaproteobacteria > Rhizobiales > Beijerinckiaceae > Lichenihabitans. Next base: position 42,641 of record CAXTIC010000029.1, read on the forward strand.
CTCCAGGGGGCGCTCGGCGTCACCGCGCTGCTGCTCGCGGTTCCGCTGGTGGCCGCCCTCGCCCACCAGGCTTTCGCCATGATCGTGCTCGGCGCCGCCGTCGTGCACCGCCGGCGTCTCGGCGCCGGCTATGGCGTGTCGGCGCCCTCGAGGGCCTGATCGAGGTCGGCGATCAGATCCACGGCATCCTCGAGCCCGATCGACAGGCGCACGATCTCCGGTCCCGCCCCGGCGCTCGCGCGTTGCGCGTCAGTGAGCTGGCGGTGGGTCGTCGACGCGGGATGGATCACGAGCGAGCGGGTGTCGCCGACGTTGGCGAGGTGCGAAAATAGCTTGAGGCCGCCGACGAGCGCGACGCCGGCGTCGTAACCGCCCTTGAGCCCGAAGGTGAACACGGCACCGGCGCCCTTGGGGCAGTACCGTCGCGCGAGCGCGTGATAACGATCCTCGGGAAGGCCGGCGTAGTTCACCTGGGAAACGGCCGCGTGCCCGCGCAAGTGCTGCGCCACCGCAAGCGCGTTGTCCGAATGGCGCTGCATGCGCAAGGGCAGCGTCTCGATGCCGGTCAGGATCAGGAACGCGTTGAAGGGCGACAAGGCGGGGCCGAGGTCGCGCAAGCCGAGGACGCGGCACGCGATCGCGAAAGCGAAATTGCCGAAGGTTTCGCCGAGCACCATGCCGGCGTAATCCGGCCGTGCCCGCGACAACGCCGGGTAACGGTCGTCGGCGAGCCAGTCGAACGTGCCGCCGTCGACGATGACGCCGCCGATCGAATTGCCGTGTCCGCCGAGGAATTTGGTGGCGGAGTGGACGACGATGTGGGCGCCGTGTTCGAACGGCCGGATGAGGTATGGGGAGGCGAGCGTGTTGTCGACGATCAGCGGCACGCGTGCCTTCGCGGCGATCGCCGCGATGCCGGCGATGTCGGTGACGACACCGCCCGGGTTGGCGAGCGACTCGATGAAGATCGCCTTGGTCTTCGGCGACAGCGCCGCCGCGAACGAGCCGAGATCGTCGGGATCCGCCCATTTCACCTGCCAGTCGAACCGCTTGAAGGCGTGATTGAACTGGTTGATCGAACCGCCGTAGAGCTTGCGCGAGGCGACGAACTCGTCGCCGGGCTCGAGCAGGGTGTGGAAGACCACGAGCTGCGCCGCGTGCCCGGAGGATACGGCCAGCGCCGCCGTGCCGCCTTCGAGCGCGGCGACGCGCTCTTCCAGCACCGCGCAGGTCGGGTTCGTGATCCGCGAATAGACGTTGCCGAAGGCCTGCAGGCCGAACAGCGAGGCCGCGTGGTCGACATCGTCGAACACGAACGATGTGGTCTGGTAGATCGGCGTCGCGCGCGCGCCCGTGGAGGCGTCGGGCTGCGCGCCGGCGTGGATGGCCAGGGTGGAGAAACCGGGCGTGCTGGGTTCGGGGGTGTCGTCGGTCATGGCGGGTCCGATAACAAAGTATGCGGAACATGCTAGTCAATGAGGGCGGCGCGCCGCAAGGGGCGTCGACCCACGGCCAGGCCGGTCCGGCATTCGCCAGAGCGGAACTGACCCACGGGCAGCGCTTGTCAGGGACCGAGCGTGCGTTTCTGCACGCCCCGGCTCGCGAGCGTCGGCGCCTTTGCCGACAACACCCGGGAATTGACTCCGGCCCAGCCGATCTCCCCCGACAACCGCCCGAACTCGATCTTCGGGCAGCGGTTCATGATCACGGTGATGCCCTCGGCCTCGGCGCGGCGGGCGGATTCGTCGTCGCGGACCGTGAGTTGCATCCAGATCACCTTGGGTCTCGGCACCAGAGCGAGCGCTTCGGCGACGATCCCCGGCACGGCGTCGCGCCCGCGGAAGATGTCCACCATGTCGATCGGCTCGGGCACTTCGGCGAGCCGCGCGAAAGCGGGCGCGCCGTGCACCGTTTGCCCCGCGAGGCCGGGGTTGATGGCGAAGACGCCGTACCCGTGTTCCACGAGATAGCGCAGCACGAAGAAGGACGGGCGCGCCTGGTTCGCCGAGGCGCCCACGACGGCGACGGTGCGCACGCGGTTCAAGACCGACCGGATCAGGGCATCCGGGTAATGATCGTGCGGTGTCATACGTTGCGATACCACCGCCGCGCCCGCTTTTCCACCCGCGCCGCCATCCGTCGATTTACGGTGTCCGGATACCGCATGTCTCAAGTCCATGAAGGCGTGGCGGTATTCCGATCTTTTCATGCATCGCGGTTGACGGGCTCGGGGATTTTCCGTATCGAGACGGCACGTCGCGGCCCGCACTGAGCGCGGCCGCTTTCCCGTTCAGCGGACCCCCTCGCCCATGTTTGGAAAGACCTATTCGGCCAAGACCGCCGAAATCGAGAAGAAGTGGATTCTGATCGACGCGAAGGGCCTCGTCGTCGGGCGCCTCGCGTCCATCATCGCCCTGCGCCTGCGCGGCAAGCACAAGCCGACCTTCACGCCGCACATGGACGATGGCGACAACGTGATCGTCGTCAATGCCGACCAGGTGGTGTTCACGGGCCGCAAGAAAGAGCAGAAAATCTACCATTACCACACCGGCTATCCGGGCGGCCTCAAGGAGCGGTCGGCCAAGTTCATCCTCGACGGGCGCTTTCCGGAACGCGTGCTGGAAAAGGCGGTGGAACGCATGCTGCCGCGCGGCCCGCTCGGCCGGCAGCAGTTGAAGAACCTGCGCGTGTACAAGGGCGCGACGCATCCCCATGAGGCGCAGACCCCCGCCGCGTTCGACGTGGGCGTGCTGAATTCCAAGAACGTTGCGAGAGCCTGATGTCCGAAACGCTGTCCTCCTTCCAGGATCTCAAGACCGCCGCGACCGCGCCGGCGCCCGACGCGCCGGTCTACGTGCAGAAGATCGACGCGCAGGGGCGCGCCTACGCCACCGGCAAGCGCAAGGACGCGGTCGCCCGCGTCTGGATCAAGCCCGGTTCGGGTCGGATCACGGTCAACGAGCGGACCTTCGAGGTGTATTTCGCGCGGCCGGTGCTGCGCATGATCGTCCAGCAGCCGCTCAAGGTGGCGGGCCGGGCGAACCAGTACGACCTTACCGTCACCGTGGCCGGCGGCGGGTTGTCGGGCCAGGCGGGCGCGGTGCGCCACGGCCTGTCGAAGGCCCTGTCGCATTTCGAGCCCGAACTGCGGCCCGTCCTCAAGCGCGAAGGGTTCTTGACGCGCGACGCCCGCGTCGTCGAGCGTAAGAAGTACGGGCGGAAGAAGGCCCGCCGCTCGTTCCAGTTCTCCAAGCGCTGATCGGGCGCGGCGCGCACGCGCGCGAAAAGCACGGGAAGGGCGGCTTCGGCCGCCTTTTCCTTGCGCGGGAGCGGGGGGTATCGCGGGCAGGATCGGAGGGCCGCGGTACTCGGCCGACTTCGGCCGCACCGCCGCGGACCATCGCGGCCATCGGGCCGGATTTCCGTCCGCGTCATTCGCCGGACTCGCCGCTCGCCGGGTCGCGCGCCCCGGCGCGTGCGCGCTCGACATCGGCACCGGGACGGGCACGATCGCGCTCGGGCTCGCGGAACTCGGCCTCACGGTCACGGGGATCGACCCGTCCCCGGCCATGCTCGAAGCCGCCGAGGCAAGCGCGCGCGAGGCCGGGCGTTCCGTCGCGTTCATGGCCGGACGGGCGGAAAGCCTGCCCCAACCCGATGGGAGCTAAGATCTCGTCGCCGCCGGCCAATGCTGGCACTGGTTCGACCGGAACCGTGCCGCGAAGGAAGTCGTCCGCGTGCTCAGGCCCGTGGCCGGATTGTGATCGCGCATTTCGATTGTCTGCCCTTGCCCGGCAACGTCGTCGCGGCGACCGAGGACCTCGTCGGCCGTCACAATCCCGCCTGGACCATGGCCCGGGGAACCGGCATCCACCCGCGGTGGACGACGGACCGCGCGGCAGCGAGCTTCGGCGCGATCGAAACATTCTCATTCGACGTGGAACAGCCCTATACGCATGAGGCTTGGCGCGGGCGCGTCCGGGCGAGCGCGGGCGTCGGCGCCGGCTTGGAGCGGGACGCGATCGAGCGATTCGACGCCGAACATGCCGCGCTGCTGGCCGGTCGCTTCCCGCGCGACCCGCTGCTCGTCCCTCACCGGGTGTGGGCGGCGATCGGCACCCGGCCCTGACGCAAGGGGAGTTTCGCATGGCCACCGTGTTCATCGACGGCGAGGCCGGCACCACCGGGCTCGGCATCCGCGACCGGCTCGCGGCGCGCGCGGACATCGCCGTGCGCTCGATCGCGCCGGATCGCCGCAAGGATTCGTCGGCGAAGGCGGCGCTGATGCGCGAGGTCGACGCGGTGATCCTCTGCCTGCCCGACGACGCGGCGCGCGAAGCCGTCGCGCTTGCCGACGAACTCGGCCCGGACGCGCCGAAAATCCTCGACGCGTCGACCGCCCATCGCGTCTCGCCGGGCTGGGCTTACGGCTTCCCGGAGCTGGGTCGCCGGCAGGCCGACGCGATACGGCACGCGCGCCGCGTGGCGAACCCCGGCTGCTACGCCACGGGTGCGATCGCGCTCATTCGGCCCTGCGTCGACGCCGGGCTGATCCCCGCCGATTTCCGGCTGACGATCAACGCCGTCAGCGGGTTCAGCGGCGGCGGAAAGAGCATGATCGAGGCCTATGAGACGGGCGACGCGCCCCCGTTCCAGCTTTACGCGCTTGAACTCGACCACAAGCACGTTCCGGAGATCCAGCGTTATTCCGGCCTGAGCGACCGACCCATTTTCGTGCCTTCGGTGGGCAATTTCAGGCAAGGCATGGCGGTCAGCGTTCCGCTCCACCTCGACGCCCTGCCGGGCCGCCCGAACCTGGCCGCGTTCGAAGCGGCGCTGTCGCGGCATTACGCGGGAAGCGCGCACGTCACGGTCGAGCCCGCGTCGGCGAAACTCGATCCCCGCGCGCGCAACGACACCGGCGGCATGGCGCTGCGGGTGGCCGGCAGCGAGGAGCGCCGGCAGGCGGTGCTGATCGCCACGCTCGACAACCTCGGCAAGGGCGCCTCGGGCGCGGCCGTGCAGAACCTCGAGCTGATGCTGGGGCTGGCGTGACGGCACCCGCCTTGGGCTGGGCATCCACGCGAACGCCGGCGCATGGTGTTCCACCCGCACGCTTGCGTTCACGCGGGTGGCCGCGACAGGCGCGGCCATGAGGGAGGGGACGGCGGAAAACCTCTCCGGGCGGAGACGGGGACGGCTCAGGCCGCCGCCTTGCTCCACGCCACGACGGTCTGCTTCTGCGTGCCGAGGCCGTCGATGCCGAGTTCCATGACATCGCCGGCCTTCAGGAACACGGGCGGCTTCATGCCCACGCCGACGCCGGGCGGCGTTCCCGTGGTGATGATGTCGCCCGGCTCCAGCACCAGGAAGTGCGACACGTAGGACACGATCTTGACCACGTTGAAGATCATGGTCGCGGTGCTGCCGGTCTGCGCGCGCTTGCCGTTGACGTCGAGCCACATGCCGAGCGCCTGCACGTCGGCGACCTCGTCCGGCGTCACGAGCCAGGGCCCGAGCGGTCCGAAGGTGGCGCAGCCCTTGCCCTTCATCCACTGGCCGCCGCGCTCGGTCTGGA
>CAXTIC010000030.1:0-48067 GCA_964244255.1 uncultured Lichenihabitans sp.
CCCGCGTCAAGCTCAAAAGACTATACCCTCGATTCGAATGACTCGGGTCAGTAGTCGAGCGTGGTGGCGAGGATGTGCCCGGCTTGCGGCTTGTCGCGCACGGCCGACAGGTAGGGCTCATAGGTCACGGCCGCGTCGTTCTGCCCGGCCAGGAAAGCCTGCGCGGCCGGGCCGGGTTCGAGGTTGACGACCTTGACGTCTTTCGGGCTCAGGCCGTTGGCGTTCAGGAACCAGGCCAGCGTGAAATACGGGCTCGTGCCGGGGGACGAAGCCGCCACGGCCTTGCCCTTGAGGTCCTTGACCGACTTGATGTCGCCCCGCGCCACGATGCCGTCGGCGCCGTAGGACTTGTCGAGCTGGAAGATCTGGCGCGACGGGACGCCGTTGGCGTTCCACACGATCCAGGTTTCGACCGTGGTGGCGGCGCACTGGATGTCGCCCGACGCCATCGCGAGGGAGCGGCTCGCCTGCGGGATCTTCGGCAGCGTCACGTCGAGGCCGTGCTTCTTGAAGATGCCGGTTTCCTTGGCGAGGGTGAGCGGGCCGAACCCGGTCCACCCCGACATCCCGATCGCGACGCCAGTGTCGGCGGCACGCGCGCCGGCGCCGGCGAGGCAGCCCGCGAGCACGAAACCCAAGCCCAACAAACGTTTCATCACATCGCTCCCCAACAATCCGCAGCCGATTTGGCCCGGACCGCCCCGAAATGTCCAGCATCGGGACGCCGTCGAGCAAGGCCCGGGCCGCCGGCCGGCGGAGCGTCGTCAATGCGCGTGGAAGCGGTCGAGCTGCGCCTGGGCCAACGCCTTGTTGGTGCGCTCGAGCCGGCTCGCCAGCACCCTCATCATGGCGATCCCCATGTCCGGGAAGCTCTTGAGCAGCCCCATGAGCTGCGCCTTGCCGATCACCAGTGTTTCGCAGGGCGAGGTGGCCTTCACGGTCGCGGAACGGGGGCGGTCGCACAGGATCGCCATGTCGCCGACGAAGTCGTTGCGGTTCACGGTCGCGACCTTGATCTCGGTGCCGCCCGCCTTCACGAAGACGTCGGCCGAGCCCTTGACGATGACGAAGGCGTTGTCGCCGGGATCGCCCTCCTTGCACAGGATCTGCCCGTCGTCGAACTTCAGCCGCTGCGAGGCGAAGGCGAGCAGCTTCAGCTTGGACGGATCAACCGAGGCGAAGATCGGCACCTCGCGCAGTACCTCGACGTCTTCCTTCAGCAAACTCACGGTTCGGTCCCCTTCGTCCGGCCCGCCGCCGCGGGAACTGCCATGCCGGGAATGGTGGTCAAGCCGAAGCCCGCATGGGCTCGGCCTCGTCGTAAGCGGGCGCGTCCGGCATCTTCGAATCGTCCGCGACCCTGCCGTTTTCCATCCTGACGATGCGGTCGAAGCGGGGCGCGAGTTGCGCGCTTTCCATGTGCCACAAGATGCCGAACCCCTGCAGCCCGCCCCCTTCGCGCGCTTCCCGCATCACCCGGTCGAGGATCGCGTCCTGGCTCGCGCCGTCGAGCTGCATCAGGCCGCGATTGACGAGGAGCAGGTCGGGGCGGCGCAGGATAGCGCGCGCGAGCGCGAGCTTCTGCCGTTGGGACGCGGACAGCCGCTTGCCGCCGCTGCCGATATTGTATTCGAGCCCGGCGCCGAACACGACGGGGCGCAGTTCGAGTTCATCGACGATGGTGCGCACCATCGCGGACACGCGCGACTCAGCCTCGGCTATGCCGTAGGCGACGCGGCCGAGCAGCACGTTGTCCTTGATCGACGCGCCCACGTTGTAATGGTCGGGGTGATAGAACGCGATCCTGCCGCCGTCGTCGCCGAGCGCCTCATGGAACGCCGCGCGGGCCTGCAGCAGGTGCCCCATCAACTCGGGCTCGAGCAGCCCCAAACGGTCGCGCGGCTCGATGTAGCCGAAGGCGAGGTCGAGGAAGATCGCCTGGTCGCCGGTCGAGGCCTGCTTGAACGGTCGTGCCCCGACGCGCTTCAGCGCCGTCTGGTAGTCGGGGAATTGCTCTGGCGTCATCAGGCTCAACTGCTCGAACAGCGGGCTCTCCGCTTCCAGGCCATCGAACACTTCGAGGATCGTCGACGCGATGTTGCGGCCCACGTCGAACAGCGTGGTATCGAGAGCGTGCCGGGTCAGGACCTTGCGCAGCGTCGGATTGCCGCCGAGCTGCCTGAGATTGAAGCTGTCGTCGAGGGCCGTACCGAAGATCAGGTTTTCGCCGATCGACGATTGCGAGTTGTAGCGCTCGGGATCGAAGGCCTCGACGAGGTGGGTCAGCCCCGCGTTCGCGAGATGCTCGCGGAACATGGAGCGCGCGCGGACGAACCGGCCTTCCGTTTCGGGGACGATCGCCTCGAGCTTGCGGTTGAGGCCGAAGCTGACCACGTCGTTCTCCATGTCGACGACCGCGAGCGCGACCTTCAACCGTTCGAGCAGCGCTTCCCGGTCCGAGGCGCCCGCCGCCGCGAAATCCACCCAGTCGGCGCCGATGTCGAGGTTGTTGCCGCGCGACCTGATGACGTCGTCCCGCCCCGGCGGCTTGGGGTCGCCCTGGACGTGGCGGATGCCGTAGAGGAGCGCTTCCTCGATCGTGCTCTGCGGGAAGAAGGTCTCGGCGCCCACGAAGGACAGGCGCCGCCCCGTGACGGCGCGCGGGATGTCCTTGAGATCGGCGTCCCCGATCGTGATCCGGCCCGAGGCGGGCGTTTCGAGGCGGCCCAGCACCTCCATCAAGGCGTCGCCGCCGCTGTTCGAATTGCCCGACACCCCGACGAGCTCGCCCACGTTCATCGCGAAGGACATGTTGTCGAGCAGGCGCAGGCCATTGCTGTTCAGCACGGTCACGCCGCCCATCACCACCTCGCCGGAGAGATGCGGCATCGGCCCCTCGAAATCGGGGGGCGGCAGCAGTTCGACCGCCGGGTCGACCGAGAACTGCTCGATCACCTGATTGTATTTGACCTCGACGTCGAGGCGTTGCTGGTCCCAGTCGATGAGGTCCTTCACCGGCGACGGCAGGTCCTTGTAGGCCGAGATGACGGCGACGAGCTGGCCGATGTCGAGACGGCCCGAGATGGCGAGGAACCCTCCCACCATGTAGAACATGAACGGCGTTATCTGAGCCAGCAGGTTGTTCAGGAACTTGACGAAGAACTTCCATTGATAGAGCGCGAAACGGATCTTGAAAATCTGGGTTAGCCGGGCGGCGATGTCCGCGCGCTGATAGTCGGAAGCGTCGTTCGTGTGGATCGAGGGGATGTCGTCGACGATCTCGCCGATGCGGCCGGCGAGCGAGCGGGCCGTGAGCTGACGCTGCCGCCCCAGGATGAGCTGCTTGCGGCGGAGCTTCGGGATCACGACGCCCTGAACGGCCAGCAGCGACACCGCGATCAGACCGAGCATGAAGTTCTGCACCAGGATGAACGCGATCGAGGTGAGGATCTGCCCGCCGAGGAACACCGGCTGCACGAAGGCGTCGCCGATGAAGCCGCCGAGCGGCTCCACCTCGTCCTTGATCATCGTCGCGACCTCGGCGCCCTTGACGCGACGGAACTCTGTCGGGGGAAAGCGCAGCACACGGTCGACGAGCTCGTAGCGGAGCTGCCCCAGCATCCGCTCGCCCAGCCGGCCCTTGTAAGTATTGATGTAGAACTTGAATAGGCCGTTGATGATCACCAGCGCCAAGAAGAAGGCGCTGAGCACGCACAGCGACCAGACCCGGTTGAGGTCGAAGCCGTGCAGGATCTCGATGAAGCCGCTGTCGTGCAGGGTGCTCGGTACCGGAACCCTGATCTGGAAATAATGCTGGGTGTCGGTCGCCTTCTGGAAGCCTTTCGCCTGGATGGGACCGTTGACGATATACTTCGGCAGGTCGAGCATGAGGAAATTGAACGGCATCGACGCCAGGATGACGAACAGGATCCAGAGCTGCTCTTTTCGCGTCTGCGTCCAGATATATCGGAAAAGACTGGCCTCCATGCCGGTTCCGCCGCCTTCCCGCTGGACCACACGCACCTGGGACGCGCCCCCGAAGCGCACGCACTCCCATTGTCTACCCCTCAATCCGCGACGGCAAGGTGGTAGCGGCGCGTTTTCCGCGGACCCGTCGTGCCGGATCCCGATCTCGGGATCGACCTATCCAGGGCGTCGAACGTCAAGGCGCTGCCGCAGGATGTCGCGCGTTCGCGCGGCCCCGTCGAGGCGCAAGGGAAGACCGCCCCACGGGAGCGCCAGCGCGCGCTCGATGGCGGCGGCGAGCGACGGCGCATCGAGCCGCGCCTCTTCGACCGCCACGACCCACCCCCGGGCTTCCAGAAGCGCGGCGCGACGTGTCTGTTCGGTTTCCCCCCCGCCCGCGTAGGGCACCAGGACGGCGCGGCATCCCGCGTGGACGAGGTCGGCGACGGTATTGTACCCCGCCTGGGACACGGACAGCCGCGCGCGGGCGAGCCGCGCCGGAAGATCGGCCACGAACGGGCGCACCGTCACGTTTCCCAACCCCGCGCCCTCGAAGGCGCCGTTGGGGCCGGACAGCACGAGCCAACGCGCGTCGCGCAGGCGCGTGAGCGGGCGCGCCGCCAGCGCGACGCCGAGCAGGCTCGCCCCCACGGCGCCGCCCCCGACCGACACGATGACGTCGAACGTCTCGTGGGGCGCGCCGCGGTGGGCCGGCTCGGGGCCGACAAGACCGGTGTCGACGATCCGGTCGGCGAAGGCGCGGGCCGCCGGGAAGCTGTCGGGCAGCGTGGAGAACGCCGGATCCCCGTGCACCAGCACGAGGTCGAAGAACCGCTCGACGAGTGCCACGGTCTCGCGCTGCCGTTCGGGCGCGGTGTCCTGCAGGATGTCCCGCACGGAGGCCGCGATCAACGGCCGCCGCGGCCGGTTCAGCGCGCGTTCGAGCAGCGGCAGGAGTTCGAAGCGCATCGGGCGGCGGCCGAAGGGGAACGCCTCGAGGATCAGCGCGTCGGGCGCGAAGGCGTCGAAGGCGGTGAGCAGGAGGTCGCGACGCGCCGCCTTGTCGGCGTCCCCGAAGGGCGTGTTGTCGGGATGCGCCAGCGCATGGAAGCCGCCGTCCCCGGCCTTCACGGGCGGCAGGCGCACGAGGTCGACACCTGGCGGCGCGAGGCCCGGCGGCATCTCGCCTCCGACGACGAGCCGAACGTCGAACGTTTCGGCCAGCGCGGCGGCGATCCGCCCCGCCCGGACGAGGTGCCCGATGCCGAGCAGGTGCTGCACATAGGACAGGACGCGCGCCCGCGCCTTCATTCGGCCGCGCGGGCCGCGATCGCGGGCTCGCCGTCGGACAACAGCCGCGCGAGTTCGGCGACGCTCGCCGAGGCATCGAAGCCGCGCGCGACGCGCTCCATGCCGGCCTTGCCCCATGCGGCCCTCGACGCGGGATCGCGGACCACGCGGAGCAGCGCGCGGCTCAAGGCCGACGCGTCGTCGGGCGGCACGAGGACGCCGTTGACGCCGTCCTCGATCAATTCGGGAACGCCGCCGACGGTCGTCGAGATGCAGGCGAGCGCCTGGCTTTGCGCTTCGACGAGGACGTTCGGAAGGCCGTCCCGGTCGCCGTCCGCCGCCACCCGGCAGGGCAGCACGAACAGGTCCGCTTCGCGGTACGCTTCGAGCACCTCGGTCTGGTCGCGCGGGCCGCGCCATTCGACCCGGTCGCCGATGGCGGCCGCCGTCGCCTGTGCCCCGAGCCGCTTGAGCTCGGGGCCGCCGCCGATATGCACGAGGCGCCACGCGCAATCCGCCGGCAGGGCGGCGAGCGCCCCGAGAAGGACGTCGAACCCCTTCTTGGCGACCGCCCGGCCGACGCTGAGGATGCGCACCGGCGCCGCGGCGTCGGTGCCGTCGCGCCGCGGCCGCGGGATCGCCAGCGGCCGGAACCGGTCGAGCCGCAGACCGTGGTAAAGCAGGTGAACGGGCGTGTCCGGCGGCGTCAGCGCCCGCAGCCGCTGGTGCCCCGTGCGGGTGCAGGTGACGGTCCAGCGCGCGTCGGCGAGCTTGTCCGACAGGTCCCAGGCGGGCGTGGTCCAGATGTCCTTGGCGTGGGCCGAGCAGGTCCAGGGCAGGTCGAGCATCCGCGCGGCGTAGCGGACGACGCTCGCCGGCGTGTGGATGAAATGGGCATGGAGCCGCTTGACGTCGGGGGGCAATTCGGAGGCGAGCACCAGAGCCTGGCCGAAGCGGCGGACGCGGTTGCGCGACGGGTCGCGCAGGAGGTCGCGCCCGAACCGGTTCCAGGCGGGACGCATCCCGGGGGCCCGCCGCATCCTCCAGAGCGCGCGCACGACGCGCAGCGGCGCCTCGTGCAGGTATTCGGGCAGGTATGAGACGGGCGCGGCGATTTCCCCGTGCACGGGATGCACGGTGGCGTCGGTCGGACGGCGGAGCGCGACGATGCGGATATCGAGGCCGGCCCGCTCGAGGCCCGCGATCTCTTCGGCGATGAAGGTCTCCGAAAGCCGGGGGTAGCCCTTGAGCACGAACGCGATCGGCCCGCTCACGCGTCGCCCCTGCCTCCGGCGACGAGCGTCAACATGGGTCCTTGCCGGGCCGTCACGATCCCTTGCACGAGGGTCGCGATGCGGTCGAGGCCGTCGAGGGGTCGGCCATAGGCGGTTTGCGAGGGCTTGCGCCGGTGCGGCAGCCGCCGCAGCGCCGCCGCGAGCCTGGCGGGGTCGCGGGCTTCGTCGGGCAGGATCATGTCGACGAGGTCGAGTTCGGCCGCCCGCCGGGCACGGATCAGTTGTTCCTCGCGCGGCCGCACGCGCGGCACGATGAGCGCGCGCTTGTCGAGCGACAGGATCTCGCAAAACGTGTTGTAGCCGCCCATGCTGACCACCCCGGCGGCGGCCTCGATGAGGACTTCGGGGCGATTGTCGAAGTCGATGATGTGGAGGGCCGGGTGGGACGCCGCCCTGCGCCGGATGTCGTCGCGGTCCTCGGCGCCCATGAACGGACCCAGGACCATCATCACGGGCCAGCGCAGGCCGCGGTCGTAATCGTGCGCGGCGATCACCTGGTGCATGAGGTCGCCGCCGTCGCCGCCCCCCCCGGCCGTGACGAGCAGCGCGTCCGGCGGCATGGCGCTGATGCCGAGCGCCGGGACGCCCGGCACCTCCCGTCGCAGGAAATCCGTCCAGGTGATCCTCCCCCTGAGCCCGGAGGGGACGTCGAGCCCGACCAGCGGGTCGTAGAAATCGTCGGGGCCGTAGACCCAAACGTTGTCGTAGAGCGCGTCCATCTTGCGGAGCACGTCGGCTCGGGCCCATTCGGCCGCGAGCAGGGCGGGCGAGTCCATCACGTCGCGCAGGCCGAGCACGAGCGTGGTCCCCCGGGTCTTGAGCATGGTCAACGTGGCTTCGAGCTCCCCCCTCAGGCCCAGCGGCTCCTTGTCGACGATGAACAGGTCGGGTTCGAAGGATTCGGCGGTGCTCAGGATGATCGAGCGCCGCAGGGCCAGGGTCTGGTCGAGGTCGGTGTGGCTCGATAGAGGCGTGTATTCGCCGTTGAACAGCTTGATGACGCTCGGGATCTTGAGGAAGTCGACCCGCGTTCGGAACTCGAACGCACCGGCGATGGACGAGCCGGAGACGATGAGGACGCTCAAGCCCTTGAAGCGCTCGACCAGCGCGTGGGCGATGGTCCGGCAGCGTCGGAGGTGCCCGAGCCCGAACGTGTCGTGGCTGTACATCAGGATGCGGGCGTGCGGGAAACGGTCGAACGGAAGCTGCATTGCCGGGTCGTCGCGCCCCATCTCGGGTTTTCGGCCGCCGCGACCATAGCGTCGCGCGGCAACGATGGCCAGATGGGTCCGACAAACGCGCCCCGGCCGCCCGCGGGGCGCGTTCCGGGCCTCGCTGAACACTCACGGACCGGGACGCCACGGATGAAACCCACAACTGGCCGGCGCCGAAGCGGGGCGCCCGAGATGGCGGACGCCACCCCGGTCCGCACGGAGGCCGCCTCGAACCATGGTGTCCCGATCCGGGAGGCGGTCGGCGTCTGGCTGCGCATCGCCGCCCTCAGTTTCGGCGGACCCGCGGGGCAGATCGCCGTGATGCACCGCATCCTGGTCGAAGAGAAGCGGTGGCTTTCGGAAGGCCGTTTCCTGCATGCGCTCAACTACTGCATGCTGCTGCCCGGCCCCGAAGCCCAGCAGCTCGCCACCTATATCGGCTGGCTGATGCACCGGACGCGGGGTGGCCTCGTGGCCGGCGGCCTGTTCATCCTCCCGGGCGCCCTCGCCCTGATGGGGCTCAGCCTCGTTTACGCGCTATGGGGCCAGGTCGGCGGCGTCGCGGCCGCGTTGTTCGGCCTGAAAGCCGCCGTGCTGGCGATCGTCGTCGAAGCCGTGGCGAGGATCGGACGGCGCTCCCTCAAAAGCCGGCCGCTGCGGGCGTTGGCCGCGGCCGCCTTCGCGGCGATCTTCCTCCTTGCCGTGCCTTTCCCCATCATCATCGCGGCGGCAGGCGCGATCGGCTTCCTCGGAGCCCGCGCCGGCCATCCGGCCTTCCTGACCGGCATGGCGCCCGGCGGGGCCGAACCCGGCTCGGACGACAGTCTGCTCGGCGATCGCATCCCCGACCACGCCCGCCCTTCGGCACGGCGCGCACGCGCGGCGGCGGCGTGCTGGCTCACCCTGTGGCTGGTGCCGGTCCTGGTCCTCTCGGCTGTGGCGGGACCCGGCAATGTGTTCACCGCCATCGCGGCGTTCTTCAGCCGGGCGGCGCTGGTGACCTTCGGTGGGGCTTACGCGGTTCTGGCCTATGTCGCCCAGCAGGCGGTCGGAACCTACCATTGGGTCACGGCGGGCGAGATGCTCGATGGTCTCGGCCTGGCCGAAACCACGCCCGGACCTTTGATCATGGTGCTGCAGTTCGTCGGCTTTTTGGCGGCCTACCGGGCGCCCGGCGCGCTGCCTCCGCTGCTCGCCGGCGTCCTGGGCGGGCTGCTCACCACGTGGGTGACGTTCGCCCCCTGCTTCCTCTGGATCTTCCTCGGCGGTCCCTACATCGAACGCCTGCGGGGAAACAAGGCGTTGTCCGGCGCTTTGTCGGCCATCACGGCGGCCGTGGTCGGGGTGATGCTGAACCTCGCGGTCTGGTTCGCCATCCACACGCTGTTTCGCGCGACGCGCCCCATCGCGGGCTTCGGCCTCAGGGTCGAGGCGCCGGTTTTCGGCAGCCTCGACCCGTGGGCGCTCGCCCTCGCGCTCGGCGCCGCGGTCGCGGTCCTCCGCTGCAAGATCGGCACGCTGCCGACCCTCGCCGCGTCATGCGCGGCCGGCGTCCTGCTGCATGCCGCCGGCCTGGGGGTGGCGGCTCCGTCCTGAATCCAGGCCGCGGGGCCGCGATGGGGTCCATGGGGGAACGAACATGCGTACGATGATGATAGTGACGCCGATCCCGCGTCGCGCGTTGTTCAGGCATCGGGACGAGCCTCGCGCGGCGGGGACGGCCACTCGACGATGGGGGTGGCGGCGCCGCGACCGGGATGCCCGCCGCATCGAGCCCATCGAGGATGTCGCGCGCCATCAGGTCCTTCACGGCGCCGGGGCCGTGGTCGAGGACGAGCACGCCAGGTTTTCTCGACGGGCTCAGGCTTGGCCATACAGTCTCCCTCCCCGCACCCGTCCACGATTTCCCGCTCGTCTCAGCGCTCCGAATCATGCCCCTCTCGAGGGATCATCAACCCGTATCGTCGGCCAGATCCCGGAATCCCGCTTTAAGGTGTCGGCGGGTGGATCAAAATCGGCGGGCGTGAAGCGGCCCAGCGCGAGGCGCTCCTCCAGGGCCTCGCCGATGTCGGCGATGAGGCTTTCGCTCCATGGGGCGCCGACGATCTGGACCGACACCGGCAATCCGCCGGGCACGCGTGCCACGGGAAGAGCCAGCGCGGGCAGGCCGAGGTAGGACACCGGCCGCGACAGGCCCGAAAGCCCGGCGATCACGGCGTTCAGGCCCTTGCCGTCGCCGATGTCGACGTCACGGGAGAGCGGCGGCACGTCGGGCAGGACCGGAAGAAGGAGCGCGTCCACGCGGCTGAAGACCTCGCCGAGGACGCGCGCCAGGAGGACGCCACGCATCTGCAGCGCGCGGATATAGACGGGCGCGGGAATCACCAGGGCCTGCGACAGGCGCGCCCGCAACTGCGGCCCGTAATCCCCCGGCCGGGTCCGAAGCCAGTCGAGATGCACGGACGCCGCCTCCGACATGGCGACGACGCTCGCCATTTCCCCGACATCGGTCAGATCCAAGGGCGGCGCGTCGCGGAACGACGCGCCGCCGGCTTCCAGGACCCGGCGGGCGGTAGCGATGCCGTCGAGAACGCGGTCGGCGATCGTGATCCCGAACAGGTTCGATGCGAGAGCGAGCCGGAGGCCGGACAGCGCGCGCCTCGACTGGAACACGGACGGGCCGGGGACACAGGTCGGATCGCGCCCGTCCGGTCCACCGATGAGGTCGAGCAGGAGGCGCGCATCCGCCACCGTGCGGGCGAGCGGGCCGACGCAATCCTGGCTGAAGGACAGCGGCATGACGCCATGGCGGCTGACGCGCCCCTGCGTGGGCTTGAAGCCGACGATGCCGCTGCAGGCGGCGGGAATGCGGATGGAGCCGCCGGTGTCGGAGCCGAGACCCGCGAAGGCGAGACCGGCCGCGACGGCGACGCCCGTGCCGCTCGACGAACCCCCGGCGATGCGCTCGGGGTCGATCGGGTTTCTCGCGCGCCCGTAGTGGTGATTGAACCCGGTCGGCCCCATGGCGAATTCGCTCATGTTGAGCCGTCCGAGGTGGATCTGCCCGGCCGCATCGAGCCGCTCCATCACGGTCGCCGTGCCGGAGGCGACGGCATGCCGGCGGATCGCCGAACCGCAACCGGTCACGGCGCCGGCGCGATCGTACATGTCCTTGTGGGCGAGGGGTACGCCATGCAGGGGCCCGGTCGGCCGGCCGGCAGCCAGCGCGGCGTCGGCGCGATCCGCGGCCGCGAGGGCGCTGTCGTGTTCGATGGCGATGAAGGCGTTCAGCCGGCCCTGCGCGGCCTCCGCGGCGGCGAGACGGTCACGGGTCAGTTCGCGCGCGGACAGGTCACGGCGGGCGATGCGTTTCGCCGCCTCGGTGAGCGACCAGGTCGAGGGATCGCTCACCGGGGCGTCTCCCGTCCGAGCAGGGCGATCAGGGCCGCGTGCGCGGCGGGCTCGACGCCGAAGAGGGTGCCGGCCGGCGCGAGCGACGTGGCGACGACGTGAACGGCCAATCGTTCGACCTGCGCCGCCATCGCACGGGTCTCGCCCTCCGTGAAGGGCCGGCCGAGCAGGCTCTCCTGCGGGGCGAAGCGTTCATGTCCCATGGAGCGGCGTTTCCTCAGCGGGTCGCGGGGAGGCACACCTCCGCAGGGTGCCGCGACAGGGGCAGTCGGCGGCGCCCCTCCGGCGAAGTGGCGCAGGAGCGGCACGACCTCACGGCGGTCCGCGATTTGCGGTCAGATCGGGCCGTTGAAGACCCGGTACGGATGCAGCGCTCCGGCCTCGACGGGGCCAAACGCGACGACGACGCCCCCGCAGGACGCGTAGGCCATGCCGTCGAGGGGTGCGTCCCGCCCGCGCAGCAGCAGCGCCTGGCCGCGGCGCAGACGCGCGGCCTCGTTGCGCGCCACGGGAACGTTCGCGACCTCGCCCAGGCCCGCCTCGATGCCCAGCAACCGGCCGCGCATCGCCGCCTCGTCCTCTTCGGAGGCGCCGAACCCGATGGCGCTCGCCTCGTCGAACGGGCCGACCCGGGTCCGCCGCAGCGCGTTCACGTGCCCGTAGCAGCCCAGGGCTTCCCCGAGGTCGCGCGCGATGGCGCGGACATAGGTCCCTTTCCCGCACTCGGCCTCGAGGGTCGCTTCGTCGGGCGTGGCGTCGATCAGCCAAAGGGCATG
Organism: uncultured Lichenihabitans sp.; assembly: GCA_964244255.1. Taxonomy (GTDB): domain Bacteria; phylum Pseudomonadota; class Alphaproteobacteria; order Rhizobiales; family Beijerinckiaceae; genus Lichenihabitans. The sequence continues at coordinate 11,953 of CAXTIC010000030.1, forward strand.
GATGGTGACGGGCCTCGCCTCGAGTTCGAAGACCTCGCCGTCACGCGCGCGGTCGTAGGCACGCTCGCCGGCGACCTTGATGGCTGAAAACGCCGGCGGCCGCTGCAGGTGCGTCCCGATGAAGCCCGGCAGCCGCGCCTCGAGCGCGTCGCGGCTGGGCCGCAGCCCGGAGGTCGCGACGACCCGACCCTCGGAATCGTCGCTATCGGTCCTGGCGCCCCAGCGGATGCGAAACCGGTAGCGTTTGACCCCATACTGCACGAAGGGAACCGTCTTGGTCGCCTCGCCGAACGCCACCGGCAACAGGCCGGATGCGAGCGGATCGAGAGTGCCCGCGTGCCCGGCCTTCTTGGCGCTGAAGATGCGTTTCAGCCGGCTCACCGCCTGGGTGGACGTCAACCCGACCGGTTTGTCGAGCACGATCCAGCCGTTCACCTCGTTGCGGGGCCGGCGCGGCGGGCGCGCATCGGTGGCCGGCGGCGCCGCCGGGCTGGCGAACTCGGTCACGGGCGCCAGTTCCCGTCGGGATGTTCGTCCGCCGCGGGCGTGAGGTCGCGTTTCACGCGGTGCGAGTCGAGCAACGCGTCGATGCGCGACGCCTTGTCGAAATTGTCGTCCGCGCGAAACCGTATGTCGGGGGCGAAGCGGAGGTTCACCTTATGGGCGAGTTCCGCGCGCAACGGCTTCTTGTGGCGTTCGAGGGCCTCGACGACCGCGGGCACGTCCCCGCCGCCGAGCGGCATCACGAAGATGGTCGCGAGCTTCAGGTCCGGCGACATGCGAACCTCCGGCACCGTCACCACGCGGCCCGCGAGGGCGGGGTCGGTCACGATGCCGCGCGACAGGAGTTCCGCGACCACGTGGCGGATGAGTTCGCCGACACGCAGCATCCGCTGCGACGGCTGCGTTCCCGAATGGTGTGCTCTGGACATTGCTCGATTGTTCCGACGTCGCCCGATTTGAACGGATCGCGCCCGGCCTTTCCGATGAACCGATGGGTTGCGCCGACGGCAGGACGACGGACCGTCCGCGGCTCGGCCGCGCCGCTTGTTCGATACGGACCCGCGGCGGCGGGTTCCTCGCCGCGGGCGGTCTCTCCGCTCGCGGCGCGTAGCGAGCCCGCGCCTCAGAGCGATCGCGCTTCCTCGTGCACGCGGTAGCACTCGATGACGTCGCCCTGCCGCATATCCTGGTAGCCCTCGAACGCCATGCCGCATTCCTGGCCCGACGGCACATCCTTGACCTCGTCCTTGAACCGCTTGAGCGTCGACAGCTTGCCCTCGTGAACGACGACGTTGTCGCGAATGAGCCGGACATTGGCGCCGCGCTGGACCACGCCGTCCGTGATCCGGCAACCCGCGACCTTGCCCACCTTCGAGATATTGAAAACTTCGAGGATCAGGGCGTTGCCGAGCATCTCCTCGCGAAGCGTGGGCGACAGGAGGCCCGACATGGCCGCCTTCACGTCATCCACGAGGTTGTAGATGATGTTGTAATAGCGAACTTCGAGGCTCGACTGTTCGGCCAGTGCGCGGGCTTCCTTGTGGGCGCGGACATTGAAGCCGAGCACGACGGCGTGCGACGCCTCCGCCAACGTGATGTCGGACTCGGTTATGCCGCCGACGCCCGAATGCACCACCCGCGCCCCGACCTCCTCGGTGCCGAGCTTGTCGAGGGAGGCCATGATCGCCTCGACCGAGCCCTGCACATCGCCCTTGATGACGAGGGCCAATTCCTTTTTGCCGACCGCCTTGATGTTGCTCATCATGTCGGCGAGCGACCCGCGCACCGAGCCGCCCCGCACGGCGAGCTTTTCGCGCTTCTGCCGCTCGCGGTATTCGCTGACCTCGCGGGCGCGGGCCTCGTTGTCGACCACCGCGACACGGTCGCCGGCCTCGGGTGCCCCGGAAAAGCCGAGCACCTCGACCGGCAGCGAGGGGCCGGCCGCCTCCACCGGCTCCCCCTTGTCGTCGAGCAGGGCCCGCACGCGGCCCCATTGCGAGCCCGCCACGATCAGGTCCCCGACCTTCAAGGTGCCCCGCTGAACCAGCACGGTGGCGACAGGACCGCGGCCGCGGTCGAGCCGCGCCTCGATCACCGTGCCTTCGGCCGCACGCTCGGGGTTCGCCTTGAGGTCGAGAACCTCGGCCTGCAGGTCGATCATTTCGAGGAGCTTGTCGAGGTTGGTGCGCTTCAGGGCTGACACTTCGACCTCGAGCGTATCCCCGCCCATGCTCTCCACCTGCACGTCGTATTGCAGCAATTCCGCGCGGACGCGCTCCGGCTTGGCGTCGGGCTTGTCGATCTTGTTGATGGCCACGATCATCGGCACCTTGGCGGCCTTGGCGTGGTTGATGGCCTCGACCGTCTGGGGCATGACGCCGTCGTCCGCCGCGACGACGAGCACCACCACGTCCGTCACCTTGGCGCCGCGCGCCCGCATGGCCGTGAAAGCCGCGTGGCCGGGCGTGTCGATGAAGGTGACGGGGGCGCCGTTGGGCGACGCAACCTGATAGGCGCCGATGTGCTGCGTGATGCCGCCCGCCTCGCCCGCCACGACGTTGGCGGAGCGGATCGCGTCGAGCAGCGAGGTCTTGCCGTGGTCGACGTGGCCCATGATGGTCACGACCGGCGGCCGCGACACGAGGTGCGCGTCCGCGTCGGGCGTATCGAAGAGGCCTTCCTCGACGTCCGATTCCGCCACGCGCTTGACCGTGTGGCCGAGTTCCTCGGCGACGAGCTGGGCCGTGTCGGCGTCGATCACGTCCGTGATCTTGGCCATGTGCCCCTGCTTCATCAGCAGCTTGATCACGTCGACGGCGCGTTCCGACATGCGGTTCGCGAGTTCCTGGATGGTGATCGTTTCCGGCAGGATGACGTCGCGCGTCAGCTTCTCGCGCGCTTCGTTCGCGCCGAAACCCTTCATGCGCTGCGTACGGCGCCGGAACGCCGCGACCGAACGCATCCGGTCTTCCTGTTCCGAGGTGGCGCTCGTGACCGTGAGGCGGCCACGGTTCTTCTGCTCGCCGCCGCGGCTCGGGCGGGGCAGCACGACGCGCGAGGGCGGCAACAGCGCCGGGCGGCGCAGCCGGGACGGATCCTCGGCCGTCGCGCCGGCCGGGCGCAGCCCCAAGGTGGTCCCGGTCTTGGCGGTTTCGGACCCCGGGAGGCGACGCTTGGCTTCATCCTCCGCCCTGCGCCTGGCCTCGGCCTCCCCGGCGCGCCGGGTTTCCTCGTCGCGCTTGCGGGCTTCGGCGGCTTCGCGCTCCTGCGCTTCCCGGGCTTCGCGGTCGGCGCGCAATTGCGCGTCGAGCTCGGCGCGGCGCCGGTCTTCTTCCTCGCGGGATTTTGCGCCGACCAGGGCGCGGGCGCGGGCTTCCCGTTCCTCTTCGGTCAGCGTGCGCAGCACGACGCCGGTCTGCGGGCGGGACGAGGGTGGCTTCACGGGTGCGGGCGCGCCCCGCCCGGCCGCCGCCGGCGGGGCGGACCGGTTCGCGGCGGGGGAGGAGGCGCTCGCCCCGCTCCGGCCCCCCGAGGCCTGCGAGCCCGCCGGGCGGGCCACGCCGGAGGGACGGGCGGACGCCGCGGCCGGCGCCGGACGGGCCGCCGGGGTCGCGCGAGCGGATGTGGCGGCCGGTTGCGGCGCGAGCGGGGCCGGCGCCGCGCTGGCGACCGTCGCGGCGCTGGCGACCGTCGCGGCGGGCTGCGCCGGCGCGGGAACAACCGCCGTCGGCGGGATCGCGGCGACAGGGGCGGCCGCCGGCTGGGGCGAAGCGGGCGCTCGGGCGGCCTCGACGGCCGACGGCGCCAAGGGGACCACCGCCGCCGGGCCGGGCGGGGCGACCGGGGCCAGGGCAGGGGCGGGGGCGGGGGCGGGCGCGGCAACGGGCGGCTCCGGGGGACGGGCCGGGGCGGGTGCGGCTGGTCGCGCCTCGGCGACGACCGGCCGCGCCGCGGCCTGGGCCGGCGTGGCGGGCGCGGGACGCGGGGCGGCGGCGGGAGCGGCGGCCGGGGTTTCCCCCGGCCCCAGCGTGCGCCGCTTGACCTTTTCCACCACGACCTGTTTTACGCGACCGTGGGAAAAGCTTTGCCGAACCGTGCCCTGATCGACCGGTCGCTTCAGCGACAGGGTCTTCGTCGGGTTCACGGTCAGGGTCTTTTCGCCAACGTTGTTCGATTCACTCATCAGTCGTTCGTCCTGGGGCCGCGTCCGGCCTGAAGTCGTCGAGCACCGGGGCGTGTCCCCGGTCCTCGTTCCGTTCGTCCTCGATGGATCGCGCGATGTCGGCGATGGCGTTCTGCGGGTACCCGCGATAACGAGCCAACCGCCGCGACCGCGACGTGAAGCCGTCGCTTATCGTTCCGACGGCGAGCGAAGCATGTATCACATTTGTGCGCCCCAATGCCAAATCCAATTGGCTGGACGAAAAGATTTGAACGCGCTCGATCGCCGCCGCCCCGTCCCCCAGGCGCCGGCGCAGCGCCGCTTCGAGCTTGCGCGTCCCGTCGGCGGCCCCGTCGCTGGCGTGAACCAGGACGCGCGGGACGCGCTTGCCGGCGCCGTCCTCGATCTTCGCGGCGCCCGCCACCACGAGCCCCGCCTTGTTGGCCATGGCCAGCGCCTGCAAGGCGTCCCGCTCGAGCAGGGAATCGACGGCGTCCGCGAGGTCCGGCGGGACGCCGACCTCGGCCTTGAAGGCCCGCGGGAAGCTCTTCCGCCGCACGGCTTCGGCCACGGCCGCCCGTTCCGCCCGGACCCAGGCGCCGCGGCCGGGCAAGCGCGCGCGAATATCGGGCACCACCACGCGATCGGGCGAGACGACGAAGCGGATCAGCGCCTCGGGCGGAGCCTTGCCGCGCGTGACGACGCAGGTCCGCTCCGGGCCGTCGTCCGGGCCGACGAGGACCTCGCCGCTCACCTCCGCCGCGGCCCGCTCAGGCCGGCTCGGCCGCGTCCGCCTCGGCGGACGCATCCTCCGGCACGGCCGCCTCGATCCACCCCGCCTTGACCCGCGCCGCCATGATCATCGCCTCCGCTTCCTCGCGCGACAGATCGAAACTTTCGAGGAAGCCGGCGTGGCGCGTGGTTTCGCCATCCTTCCGTTCGGTCCAGCCCACGAGGTCGTCGGGAACGCTGCCGGCGAGGTCCTCCACCGTCTTGATGTCGTTCTCCCCGAGCTTGACCATGATGGCCGTCGTGATGCCGTCCACCTCCTTCAACCCGTCCTCGACCCCGAGGGCGCGGCGGCGCTCGTCGAGCTCGGCCTCCGCCGCGGCGAGGTAGGCCCTGGCGCGGGACTGGATTTCCGCCCCGGTGTCCTCGTCGAAGCCCTCGATCGCGCTGAGTTCGGCCGGGTCGACGAAGCTCAGCTCTTCCACGGACCGGAACCCTTCGGAGGCCAGCAGCTGGCCCACGACCTCGTCGACGTCGAGCGCGGCCATGAACAGCGCGGTGCGCTCGACGAACTCCTTCTGCCGGCGCTCGGACTCCTCGGCTTCCGTGAGGATGTCGATATCCCAGCCGGTCAGCTGCGAGGCGAGGCGCACGTTCTGCCCGCGCCGGCCGATGGCGAGCGACAACTGATCGTCCGGCACCACGACCTCGATGCGCGAGGAATCCTCGTCGAGCACCACCTTGACGACCTCGGCGGGCTGCAGCGCGTTGACGATGAAGGTCGCCGAGTCGGCCGACCACGGGATGATGTCGATCTTCTCGCCCTGCAATTCGTTCACCACGGCCTGCACGCGCGAGCCGCGCATGCCCACGCAGGCACCGACGGGGTCGATGGAGGAATCGCGCGAGATCACGCCGATCTTGGCGCGCGAGCCGGGATCGCGCGCCACGGCCTTCACCTCGATGATGCCGTCGTAGATCTCGGGCACTTCCTGGGAAAACAGCTTGGCCATGAACTGCGGGTGCGTGCGCGACAGGAAGATCTGGGGGCCGCGCTGTTCGCGCCTGACGTCATAGACGTAGGCGCGGATGCGGTCGCCCGGCCGGAAGGTCTCGCGCGGGATCAGTTCGTCGCGCCGCACGACCGCTTCGCCGCGCCCGGCGAGGTCGACGACCACGTTGCCGTATTCGACGCGTTTGACGACCCCGCTGATGATGTCGCCGATGCGGTCCTTGAAATCGTCGTATTGCTTGTCGCGCTCGGCCTCGCGGACCTTCTGCACGATGACCTGCTTCGCCGATTGCGCCGCGATGCGGCCGAACTCGAAGGGCGGCAGGGTTTCGGCGATCCAGTCGCCGATCTGGGCGGCGGGATTCTTCCTGTGCGCGTCGGCCTGGGTGATCTGCGTGGCGTCGTTCTCGACCTGATCGACCACCAGCATCAGGCGCGAGAACCGGAGTTCGCCCGTGCGCGGGTTGATCTCCGCGCGGATCTCCGTTTCCTGCCCGTAGCGGGACCGGGCGGCCTTCTGGATGGCATCCTCCATCGACGACAGCACGATCTGGCGGTCGATGGATTTTTCCCGCGCCACGGCGTCGGCGATCTGCAGAAGTTCTAGCCTGTTGGCGCTGACGGCCATGGTGGTGTGTCTCCCTGGAGTTCCAAAATGGGGCTGGTGATCAGCGCCGCCCCGGCCCGGCCCCGCCGGCCTCGCCGGTGCCGGCGGGGGTCGGCTGCCGCCGGTCCGGCTTCGGGCGTTTGGCGAAGCGGCCCGGCCCGCGGCGCACCGCGGCGACAGGCTCCCCCGCAACGGCATCTTCCGAGGCGTCGGCGTCGGCGGCCTCGGCCACCGCCTGGGCTTTGAGCGCGTCGCGGATCAGCGCGTCGGTCAGCACCAGCCGGGCGTCGCCGATCTCGGAAAAGCCGAGCGCGACGGCCTCGGTCTGCGCGGTCTTGGCGTCGAACCGCGACAGCGTCACCCCCTCGGCGGTGACGTTCCCGATGGCGCCGCGAAAACGCTTGCGCCCGTCGCGCGGCACGGACAGCTCGACCTTGGCCTCGTGCCCGTCGGCGCGGACGAAATCCGAGCGCCGGACGAGCGGGCGGTCGATGCCCGGCGACGACACTTCGAGCCGATAGGGTGCCGCGATCGGATCCTCGAGATCGAGCACCGGCGACAGGGCCTTCGACACCGCTTCGCAGTCGCCGAGCGACATGGTGCCGTCGGGTCGCTCCGCCATGACCTGCAGGATCGCGGGCGAGCCCGGCGACAGTTTGATCCGGACGAGCCGCAAGCCGAGGTCGGCCAGCACGGGGCCGGCCGCGTGCGACACGCGTGCCGCGACGCCGGTTTCGGCGTAGATCCGGGGTTCGTCGAGGGCCGACGAGCCGCCCTCGGTCGGTTCGGGGATGGGAAGGCGATCCAAGCGGACGTCCATACGGTGGCGCCTTCAGGAGGACGCGCAAACAAAAAGAGCGGGTCCGGCAGGAGCCCACTCTCAAGATCATCACCGGACCATGCGACGCGTCTTACAGCGCTGATCACCATGTACGAGCTTCACGCGCCTTCCGCAAGGGCCTGGTGCCGGGCCACGCTTGGCCCACGCGCCGTTCAAGGAAAGCCGCCCATGATGTTTGGTGAACCGGGCGGCTCGGGGCCTTGGCGGCGACCGCGGATCGGGCGTGAGCCAAGGTCGACGTAGGCGTCGGCATAGAATACGTCCGCTGATCCGCGCCGGCGGCGCACGCCTGCCTCACGCTCCTGGAAGACCTATGATCGAAGCCGCGATGATCTGGAACGAGCCGAACAACAAGTCCCACTGGGACCCGGCCGTGGACCCCGACTGGAGCCGGTTCGCCGCAATGACGACCCTCGCCTGCCGGGCGATCCGCGCCGAGAACGCCACCTTGCCGCGGGTGCTCGGCGGCATGTCGCCGATCGACCCCACCTTCGTCCGGAACCTCGCCGGCAAGGGCGTGATGGACCACCTCGACGCCGTGGCGGTGCACGGGTTCCCGCTCGACTGGAACCTGTGGCAGATCGGCGAATGGCCCGCCAAGATCGGCGAGATCAGGGCCGTCACCGACAAGCCGATCTGGGTCAGCGAAGTCGGGGTGTCGAGCTTCGGGGCCGAGGAGGTGCAGGACTGGGGTGTCGGACGCACCGCCGAACTCCTGACCGGGATCGTGCCGCGCATCCATTGGTACAGCCTCTACGACCTGCCGCGCGAATGGGAGGCCACCACCCGCCACAAGGAGGCGGAAGGATCCTCCTATTACCGGCACTTCAACATGGGACTGTTGCGCCAGGACGGCGCGCCGAAGCCGGCGGCGGCGACCTTCGGGCGCTGCACGCCCGCGATGGGGCTCTGCCAATGGTTCCATTACGAGGACCATCGCCTCGATGCCGCCGTCGACTGGATGCGGCGGCTCGGCGTCACCTACCTGCGCACCGGCCTGAGCTGGGCCGACAGCTTCCGCCCGGACGCCGAGCGCTGGTTCGACCGGATGATGCGGGCGCTGGAACCCTTCGACGTGACGGTCACCTTCTGCTTCACGCCCGAGCATCTCGGCATCGAGCCGCACCACACGAGCGCGCCCCGGGACCCGTCGCTTTTCGCCGATTTCTGCGCCGCCATGGTGCGGCGCTACGTCGGCCCGGGTCCCGTGAAGCCCGTGGCGCTGGCTATAGGCCGAACGCCGCTGCGGGCATAACCCGCGCTACGCCGGCCGGCAAACGATGAGGGCTTCCTCGTCGTGCCCGTGCCTGTCACGGGCATCGCGCGCGGGACACCGGCCGACCCCTGCTTCCGCCGACCGTCGGCGGTCACGTGGATGGCGGGGACACGTCCGGCCAGGACGGAAAAGGGATTGCCCGTCATCCTGAATTCGGAGTCCTCCGGAGAGAAGGCGACGCACCGGGGGGCCGCCGCGTCGGCGGGCCGCACGCCCGGGCCGAGAGCGGAGCGGCGGGATCCGGTGCGTTTCGTGCCCATATGACGCATCGCACCCGGTCAGGTGCCATTGCGCTACCCAGGCCTTTGTGATTTTCAGGGTCGGCTTATCCGGCGCTCGGCCGCACGCGGCTCCTGCGGCCCGCGGCGCCATCAGGGGAGCGGCAAACGCTATGCGGACGATCGGTGCGGTTCGGGCCAGCGTCATGGCCTTTCTGGCGCTCCCCGCCTCGAGCGCGGCGGCATGGGCCAACGGCATCGGCCAACCGGAGCCCGGCCAGATCGGCTTCCAGGTCGGCGTGACGCCGATCGCCCGCGAAATCCACAATTTCCACGACCGCCTGCTGCTGCCGATCATCGTCGGCATCTGCCTGCTGGTCATGGCGCTTCTGGCGATCTGCATCTTCCGCTTCAACGAAAAGGCGCATCCCACCCCCTCGCGCACCAGCCACAACACGCTGCTCGAAGTGGCATGGACCATCCTGCCCGTGATGATCCTCGTCGTGATCGCGATCCCCTCGTTCCGCCTGCTCACCCGCCAGCTCGAAATTCCCAAGCCCGACATGGTGCTCAAGGTGACCGGCAAGCAATGGTACTGGTCCTACGATTACCCGGCCGACCAGAACGGCGGCTTCAGCTTCGACTCGGCACGGCTCGAGGACAAGGACCTGAAGCCGGGCGACGTCCGCCTCCTCTCGGTCGACAACGAGGCGGTGGTGCCGATCGGCAAGGTGGTCGAGGTGGACGTCACCGGCGCCGACGTGATCCACTCGTTCGTGGTCCAGTCCCTCGGCATCCGCACCGACGCGGTTCCCGGCCGTTTGAACTCAACCTGGTTCAAGGCGGAGCGCGAAGGCATCTATTACGGTCAGTGCTCGAAGCTTTGCGGCAAGGATCACGCCTACATGCCGATCGCCGTACGGGTGGTGAGCGAGCCCGACTACCAGGCCTGGCTGCAGAGCGCGAAGCAGAAATTCGCCGACGCGGGCGCCGCGCGGACCGCCGATGCCGCCCGGCCCGCGAACGCCGCGCGGATCGCCGCCGCCGAACCCGTCCGTCCCTGAACGCCCGCCCCCCGGAGCGGAGGATCATTCCATGGCCAGCACGCTAACCGCCGCCCACGACGCCGAGGCGCACCCGCACGGCTGGCGGCGCTATCTATATTCGACCAATCACAAGGACATCGGCACGATCTACCTGATCTTCGCCATCACGGCGGGGTGCATCGGCGGCTTGATGTCCATGTTGATGCGCATCCAGCTCTGGGATCCGCACCTCGAGTTCATGGCGCATCTGTCGACCTGGGTCGGCCAGGCCGATTCCTCCACCATGGTCGACGCGGGCAAGAACCTCTACAACGTGCAGATCACGATGCACGGCCTGATCATGATCTTCTTCATGGTCATGCCGGCGCTGATCGGAGGGTTCGGCAACTGGTTCGTGCCGATCATGATCGGGGCGCCCGACATGGCCTTCCCGCGCATGAACAACGTCTCGTTCTGGCTGCTGCCGGCCTCCTTCCTGCTGCTCATGATTTCCATGCAGGTCGAGGGCGCGCCGGGCATGAACGGTTTCGGCGGCGGCTGGGTCATGTACCCGCCGCTGTCGTCGAACACCGGCCATCCCGGCCCGGCGATGGATTTCGTGATCCTGGCGATCCATCTCGCCGGCGCCTCGTCGATCCTCGGCGCGATCAACTTCATCACCACGATCTTCAACATGCGCGCCCCGGGCATGACCATGCACAAGATGCCCTTGTTCGCGTGGTCGGTGCTGGTGACGGCCTTCTTGCTCGTCCTGTCGCTGCCGGTCCTGGCCGGCGCCATCACGATGCTGCTCACCGACCGCAATTTCGGCACATCCTTCTTCGACCCGTCGAACGGCGGCGATCCGCTGCTGTTCCAGCACCTGTTCTGGTTCTTCGGCCACCCGGAAGTCTACATCCTGATCCTGCCCGGCTTCGGCATCATCAGCCACGTGGTGTCGACCTTCTCGCGCCGGCCGATCTTCGGCTATCTCGGCATGGCCTACGCCATGGTGGCGATCGGCGTCGTCGGCTTCGTCGTGTGGGCGCACCACATGTACACGGTCGGCCTGTCGCTCGACACCCAGCGCTACTTCGTGTTCGCCACGCTGGTCATCGCGGTGCCGACCGGCATCAAGATCTTCTCCTGGATCGCCACCATGTGGGGCGGGTCGATCTCGTTCAAGACGCCCATGCTGTGGGCCGTCGGCTTCATCTTCCTGTTCACGGTCGGGGGCGTCACCGGCGTGGTACTGGCCAACGCCGGCGTCGACCGCGCGCTGCACGAAACCTACTACGTCGTGGCCCATTTCCACTACGTGCTGTCGCTCGGCGCCGTGTTCGCGCTGTTCGCCGGCTTCTACTACTGGTTCCCGAAGATGTCGGGCTACATGTACAACGAGCGGCTGGGGCAGATCCATTTCTGGCTGATGTTCGTCGGCGTGAACGTGACCTTCTTCCCGCAGCACTTCCTCGGGCTGGCGGGGATGCCGCGACGCTACGTCGATTATCCGGACGCGTTCTCGCTGTGGAACAAGGTGTCGTCGGTCGGGGCGGTCGTGTCCGGCATCGGGGTTCTCGTGTTCCTGTACGTGATCTACGAAGCGTTCGCGGCCAAGCGCGTGGCCGGCGACAATCCGTGGGGTCCCGGCGCGACGACGCTCGAATGGACCCTGCCGTCCCCGCCGCCCTTCCACCAGTTCGAGACCCTGCCCCGCATCACGGGTGCCGATCATTGACCGCGCGCCGGGGCGCCGCCATTGCGGCCCGCCCGGGCGATCACCTCCGGCGGCGGCCGAGCCGCGCCCCGTCGCGCGTCGGCTCGGCCGGAGCGCGTCCGAGATCTGGACCCGACCCCCGATGAGCCTGGTGACGGAACGCCCCCTCGAGCTTGCCGGCCTCTCCGAGGCGTCCTCGGCGACGCCGGCCGACTATCTCGAGCTGATGAAGCCCCGGGTGATGTCGCTCGTCGTGTTCACGGCCCTCTGCGGGATGGTCGTCGCCCCGGGCCACGTCAACCCGGTGGTCGGCTTCGCCTCGCTGCTGGCCATCGCGGTCGGGGCCGGCGCATCGGGCGCGCTCAACATGGTCTACGACGCCGACATCGATGCCGTGATGGCCCGCACGAAGGGCAGGCCGATCCCGAGCGGGCGCGTGGCACCAGGCGAGGCGCTCGCCTTCGGGGTCACGCTTTCGATCCTGTCGGTGATGCTTCTCGCGCTGACCGCGAACGCGCTCGGCGCCGCGCTCCTCGCCGGCACGATCCTGTTCTACGCCGTCGTCTACACCGTATGGCTGAAGCGATCGACCCCCCAGAACATCGTGATCGGGGGTGCGGCGGGCGCCTTGCCCCCGCTGATCGGCTACGCGGCCGTCACCGGAACCGTGACCCTCGACAGCTTCCTCCTGTTCGCGATCGTTTTCCTGTGGACCCCGCCGCACTTCTGGGCCCTGGCGCTGCTGCGATCCGAGGATTATGCGCGCGCCGGCATCCCGATGATGCCGAACGTGAAAGGCCCGACGCGCACGCGCATCGAGATCGTCGCCTATACGCTGCTGCTGGCGCCGGTGGGCGTGGCGCCCTGGATCACGGGGCTCGGCGGCCCGGCTTACGGCGTCGTGGCGGCCCTGTCGGGGGCCTTGATGATCCATCTCGCCCTGCGGGTTTACCGCCTGCGGAGCGGCGCCGACGCCGACACGGCGGCGAAACAGCTGTTCGCGTTCTCCATCCTTTATGCGTCGCTGTTGTTCGCGGTGCTTCTCGCCGAACACGGCCTCGCCTTGACCGCCCATTTCGGTGGGTGACGATCGGACCACCATGACGAACGATCCCGCTTCCCAAGGCATCGTCCTCACCCCCGGGCAACTGCGCAGCCGCCGCGCGAGGAACATCGCCATCGGCGTCGCCATCGGGCTGCTGGTGGTGCTGTTCTACGTCCTCACCATCGCCAAGCTCGGCTCGCACGTCGCCGACCGGGTGCTGTGATGGGCGTCGGCACCCCGCCCCAAGGCGTCGCCGCCGGGTTCGCCCGGCGCCGACGCGCGACCGCGGCCGCGGCTTGCGCCATAGCGGTGCTGATGACCTGCCTCGCCTACGCGGCGGTGCCGCTCTACGGGATGTTCTGTCGCGCGACGGGCTACGGCGGAACGCCACGGATCGCCGCCTCCGGCCCGGCGACCCGCGGCACCCGGACGCTGACGGTCCGCTTCGACGCGAACGTGTTGCCGGGGTTGCCGTGGAGCTTCGCGCCGGAAACGCCGTCGGTCGCGATGCGCACCGGCACCACCGCCACCGTCTACTTCAGCGTGCGCAACCGGTCCGGCGACGCCACGGCGGCCCGCGCGCAATACAATATATCGCCGGAGATCGGCGGCTTCTACTTCAACAAGATCAGCTGTTTCTGCTTCGACGAGCAGCGTCTGGGGCCGAACGCCGAGGCGGAACTGCCGGTCGTCTTCTTCCTCGACCCGGCGCTCGACAAGGATCCGACCATGCGCAACGTCGACACCCTGACGCTGTCCTACACGTTCGCGGCCGTGAAGCCGCCGTCCGGCGCGCTCGCGGCGCGCAAGGTGGAAAGCGTCGGTTCGGCGCCGAAGCTGTGACACCTGCTTCCTCCCCGCCACCCAGGGCGAATGGTAGGGCATCGGGTGGAGCGGCCCGCCCTCCGACTCCGTTGCCCCGCAACGGCTCTCCCCTCGGAACCGGCTTCCCCGGCCCGGGACGCAAGGGAGCATCGCTCGAGATGAGGAGCCTTGAGGGGCTTCACCCGATTCCCCCCGGGCGAAGGGGATGTCGCCTTGACGGAAGGTCGCGAAAGGGGCAAGCCGCGAAACAGGGACGGATGGGGTCGTGTTCTTTCGCCTTACGTTCCTTCACTCGGGTCCTGCGGACCCGGCTCAGGACGAGGGTCGAGCGACACCGATCGGCCAAGCGGGTTGCCCTGGAAGGACGGAGGAAGGATCTAGGCCATGGCTGATGCGCACGCGAAGCCCAATCACGATTACCACCTCGTCGCGCCGAGCCCGTGGCCCTTGTTCGCGTCGGTCGCGGCCTTCGTCAGCGCGGTCGGCGCCATCAATTGGATGAAGCACCTGTCGATCGGCGGGCTTCACCTCGGCCCGTACCTGTTCGGCGTCGGCATGCTCGGCATCGTCTACGCCGCGGTTTCGTGGTGGACGGACGTGATCCGGGAAGCGACGCACGAGGGTGCCCACACCCGCGTCGTGCAGATCAGCCTGCGCTACGGCATGATCCTGTTCATCGCCTCCGAGGTGATGTTCTTCGTCGCCTGGTTCTGGGCCTATTTCAACGTCAGTTTGTTCCCGAAGGAATCGGTCGAGTATATGCGTACGGCGTTCTTGGGCGGGCAATGGCCGCCGAAGGGCATCGCGGCGCTCGACGCGTTCCATTTCCCGCTGTTCAACACGCTGATCCTGCTCACGTCCGGAACGACGATCACCTGGGCGCACCACGCCCTGCTGAACAACGACCGCGACGGCCTCAAGAAGGGGCTGATGCTCACGGTCGCCCTCGGCCTCCTGTTCACCTCCGTGCAGGCCTACGAATACGCGACGGCGCGGTTCGCCTTCTCGGGCCACATCTTCGGCTCGACCTTCTTCATGGCGACGGGCTTCCATGGCTTCCACGTCATCATCGGCACGATCTTCCTGCTGATCTGCCTGATACGGGCGTATTCCGGGCAGTTCACGCCGCGCCGTCACCTCGGCTTCGAATTCGCGGCCTGGTATTGGCACTTCGTCGACGTCGTCTGGCTCTTCCTGTTCGTCTGCATCTACGTGTGGGGCTCCTGGGGCTCGGCGGGCGAGGCGGCCGCGCCGTGACGGCGCGGCGCCCGACCGGTCGCGTCGCGCGGCGGTAATGTCGTGACAGCGGCGCCCGCGCTCGCGCCCCGCGTCCGTGGGCGGTGGCACGCGCTCCTCGTCCCCGGCCTGGCCACGGCGCTCGCCACCGCGCTGCTCGTGGGGCTCGGCCTCTGGCAAATCCAGCGGCTCGCCTGGAAGGATGACCTCATCGCCACGATCGCGAGCCGCGCCACCGCCGTCCCGGTGCCCCTCCCGGCGGAGACGGAATGGCCCGGGCTGCGGCCCGGGGATTACGCCTATCGCCGCGTGTCGCTGAGCGGCACCTTCGAACACGACAAGGAAGTCCACGTGTTCCGCACGCTCGGCGAGGCCCGCGGACCGGCGCACGGCGTCGGCTACCTCGTGCTCACGCCCCTGCGGCTCGCGTCCGGCGCCCACGTCATCGTCAACCGCGGCTTCGTGCCTGCCGAGCGGGTCGATGCCGCGACGCGGCCCGGCGGCGCCTTGGCGGGCGCCGTCACGCTCACGGGGCTGATGCGGGAACCGGAGCCCCGGAACTGGTTCACGCCCGCCGACGCGCCCGACCGCGCCGCCTGGTTCACGCGCGACCCGGGCGCCATCGCGGCGGCGTTCCACCTCGACCGTGCGGCACCCTTCTCCGTCGACGCCGACGCTCAAGACCTGCCCGGCGGGTTGCCGCAGGGCGGCGAAACGGTCCTGAACATCCCGAACAACCACCTGTCCTACGCGCTGACCTGGTTCGGGCTGGCGCTGGGCCTCCTCGGCGTGTTCGGGGCCTACGCTTTTCGCGCGCCGCGGTCATGATCCGGCCTCGACACCGGCCCGCGCCCATCGCCGCCGCGATGGCCGGCCTACGCGGCCTTGCGTGGCTGACGTCCCGATCGATTTCGTTTTTCGAGCGAAATCAATGCTGCCTGCAGCTTGAATGGCGAGCAGGTTCGTAAGAACCTGCTTGTAGCTTCGCCCACCTCCCGTCTCCTGGATGTCGACGTGAACTATCTTTCGACGCGCGGCATGGCGCCGGTGCTTGGGTTCGAGGGCGCGCTGCTCAGCGGTCTCGCGCGCGACGGCGGTCTCTACGTGCCCGAGACGATCCCCGCCCTCGATCGCGCGACGATCGAGGGCTTCGCCGGCCGGTCCTACGGGGCGGTCGCGGAGCGCGTCATCGCGCCCTTCACGGCCGATTGCTTCGCGCCCGGCGTGCTCGGCCGGATGATCGCCGAGGCCTACGCGGCCTTTCGCCACCCGGCCGTGACGCCGCTGGCGCAACTCGACGCGAACCTGTTCCTGCTCGAACTGTTCCACGGCCCGACGCTCGCCTTCAAGGACGTCGCGATGCAGCTGCTCGGTCGTATGATGGGCGAGGTGATGTCGAGGCGCGGGCAGCGCACGGCGATCGTCGGCGCCACCTCGGGCGATACGGGCGCGGCCGCGATCGAAGCGTTCAAGGGACTGCCGGCGGCGGACGTTTTCGTGCTCTACCCGCACGGGCGCGTGTCCGAGGTCCAGCGCCGGCAGATGACGGGCGTCGACGCCCCGAACGTCCACGCGGTCGCGATCGAAGGGACTTTCGACGACTGCCAGGCGCTCGTGAAGGCGCTCTTCAACCACCACGCGTTCCGGGACGAGGTGAACCTCGGCGGCGTGAACTCGATCAACTGGGGGCGGGTGCTGGCGCAGGTCGTGTATTATTTCGTCGCCGCGACGGCGTTGGGGGCCCCGCACCGGGCCGTATCCTTCGCGGTGCCGACGGGCAATTTCGGCGACGTGCTCGCGGGCCTCGTCGCCAAGCGCATGGGCCTGCCGGTGGGACGGCTCGTCGTCGCCACCAACGAGAACGACATTCTCGCGCGCTGCCTCGCGTCGGGAACCTACGCGGTGCGGGGCGTCGTCCCGACGCAGTCGCCGTCCATGGACATTCAGGTGTCCTCCAATTTCGAGCGCCTGCTGTTCGAAGCCTACGACCGCGACGCGGAGGCGATCCGGGGCCTCATGGGGGGGCTGGCGCAATCCGGCCGCTTCACCGTCGCGGCCGGGCCGCTCGCCCGCGTGGGGAACGATTTCGACGCCGTCCGCGTCGACGAGACCGAGACACGCGACGAGATGGCCCGTACCTGGCGCGACACCGGAATGATCGTCGACCCGCACACGGCCGTGGGCGTCGCGGCGGCGCGGCGTCACGCCGCGACGGCTGGCGGCATTCCCACGATCGTGCTCGGCACGGCCCATCCGGCCAAGTTCCCGGATGCCGTCGAACGCGCGACCGGCACGCGCCCGGTCCTGCCGCCCCACCTCGCCGATTTGATGCGCCGGCCGGAGCGGGTGAGCGTTCTCCCGGCCGATCTCGCCGCGGTCGAACGTTTCATGCGGGCGCGCGTCGGCGCGGGCGCGGAGGCCGTGGCGTGACCGTTTCCATCACGACCCTGCCCTCGGGTTTGCGCGTCGCAACCGACGCCATGCCCCACCTCGAGACCACGTCGCTCGGCATCTGGGTGGGCATAGGCTCGCGCCACGAGAGCGCGTCCGAGCACGGGCTGTCGCATTTCCTGGAGCACATGGCGTTCAAGGGGACGCGGCGCCGCTCGGCGCGGCGGATCGCGGAGGACATCGAGGGCGCCGGCGGCGACCTCAACGCCGCGACCTCGACCGAGCAGACCACCTATCAGGCCCGCGTGCTCGCCGCCGATGCCGGCCTCGCGCTCGACATCCTGGGCGACATCCTCACCGACAGCGTGTTCGACCCGGCCGAGGTCGAACGCGAGAAGGAGGTGGTTCTCCAGGAGATCGCCAGCGTCGAGGACGTGCCCGACGACCTGGTGTTCGAACTGTTCACGGCCACGGCCTTTCCCGACCAGGCGATCGGCCGCCCGATCCTCGGCACCCCCGACGTCGTCAGGAAGTTCAGCCGGGAGCGGGTGATGGGCTTCCTCCGCGACCGCTATCGGGCGGACACGAGCGTCATCGCCGCCGCCGGCGCCGTCGATCACGACAGCTTCGTGGCGGACGCGGCGGCGCGCTTCGGCGACCTCGGCGTCGCGGCCTCCGGCCCCGCCGCGCCCGCCCGCTACGAAGGCGGCGAGATCCGGCTGAAACGGCGCTTCGAACAGGCCCACATCGTGGTCGGCTTCGAGGGCGTTTCCTTTCACGATCCGCGCCATTACGCGGCGCACGTCTTTTCCCACGCGGTCGGGGGCGGCATGTCGTCCCGGCTGTTCCAGACCGTGCGCGAGGAGCGCGGGCTGGCCTATGCGATCCACAGCTTCGATTGGGCCTATGCCGATACCGGCCTGTTCGGGTTCTACGCCGCGACCTCCGCGCGCAGCGTGGCCGAGCTCATGCCGGCGGCGCTCGACTGCATGGCCGAGGCGACCCACGACCTGAGCGAGGCGGAAGTCGCGCGCGCCAAGGCCCAACTCAAGGTGTCGCTGCTCGTGGCGCTCGAATCGTCGTCCGCGCGCGCCGAACAGATCGCGCGCCAGCACATGGCCTTCGGCCGCGTGCTCGCGGCGGACGAGGTGATGCGAAGGGTCGACGCGATCACGGTCGCGGATGCGCGGGCTGCCGGTGTCGCCCTGCTCGGCTCGCCGCCGACCGTGTCCGCCCTGGGTCCCGTGTCGCGCGTTCTCACGCCCGACCAGGTCGCGCGACGGTTGGGCGCGCGGCGGAGCGCTTGACGCATGGCGCTGTTCCGCATCGGAGCCACGCCCGGAGCCGCGCCCCTCGTGCGCGGGGACCGTGTCTACCTCCGCCCCGCCGAGATGCGCGATTTCGAGCAATGGTTCGCGTTGCGCGACGGCAGCCGGACCTTCCTGGTGCCTTGGGAGCCGACCTGGCCCGCCGACGACCTGACGCGCGCGTCCTTCCGCCGCCGCATCAGGCTGCACGCGGAGGAGATGAGCCGCGACGAGGCCTGCCCGCTGCTCGTGTTCCGCGACGACGACACGCTGGTCGGCGGTCTGACGATCGGCCAGATCCGGCGCGGCGTCGCGCAAACCGCCACCCTGGGCTACTGGATGGGGCGGGCCTACGCCGGGCAGGGCCTCATGAGCCGGGCGGTTCGGGCCGCCGCCGTCTTCGTGTTCTCGAACCTGCGCCTGCACCGCGTCGAGGCGGCTTGCCTGCCCAGCAACACGGCGTCCATGCGCCTGCTGGAAAGCGTCGGGTTCAAACGGGAAGGCTACGCGCGCGCCTACCTGCGCATCAACGGGCGCTGGCAGGACCACGTCCTGTTCGCGCTGCTCGACAGCGACCGCGTGCTGCCGCCGCGACGGGCGCTCGACGGCGGCGACGCCGCGTGAGGCACGGGCCGCCCGGTCCGTCCGGCGATCGCCGTCGCGTGTTCGGCTCGCCATCCGCGCCTTGCGGATATCGACGCACGCGGAGGGTGCGGCGATCCTGCGAAGCGGCGCGGGTCCCCGGAAAGCGTGAGACGGCGTCACGCAAGCCAATGGTCTGGTGGGTGTCTGGACGCTCCGGTCGTTCCTGCTTGAAGACGCGACCACGAAACAACGCTCCGAGCCCTTCGGGCCGCGACCTTCCAGGAGCTGATCGCTATTCGGGTCGGTATCGGCTGGAGCCGCCGGACCGGTTCGTCACGTCGGTCGACAGCGCCTGGTTCGAGTTCCGGGTCGGAAACGAACAGGCGCGGACATTCAAGCGCGAGGGCGACTGACCCGACGTCGTCAGCGCGCCGACCCGTTTGCCGCGAAACGGTTCCGAGGATGCCACCGTGACCGGCATCCTGTCATGGCGCCGGGAAAACGCCGCCGCCTGACGGGAAGGGACGCCCGGCCGCCGCGAGCTTCGCCTTGCGCTCCCCGAAGGGAGCCTTTACCAATTCCGTGATATCGGCACGGGCTCGACGCCGGCGCGGTCCGAGTCACCAGTCCGCGGACGGCGGGGCCGGGATTCCCGGCAGGACCGCTCCGGTGCGCCGATTCGGGTTCCCGAGCCGTCTCGTGCCGGCGAAGACAAGGCTGGGCGTGGACCTCGCGACCGCGGGGACGTCCCGGGTTCCCCTCACCTTTCGGTGCCGTGCGTTTTCTTTTCGCCCTGTTCGTCGTTCTCCTGGGTTGCGCGTTCCCGCAGGATCACGCACGCGCCGTCGAGGCCGTCCGCGTGTTGCCCGACAGCACGGCCATCGACCTCACGGGCGTCGTGGAACGTTTTTCCGGCGAAGGCGATCGCATCCAGATTTCGACCGCGCCGGGGACGGACGGCATCGTCCGGCGGATCGAGGTCGGTGCCAAGCAGCCCGGCACGAAGCCGAACTGGATCGCGTTCGCGCTGACCAACGACACCGACGAGCAGATCGAGCGCCTGCTCGTCGCCCCGCATTTCCGCCTGGTCGGCTCCGGCGTGGTGTGGCCCGATCTCGGCGCGGTGCGCATCTCGGCCATCACGGCGAGCCAGGGTTTCCCGCCCGAAGCGCAGGACAGCCCGGACGCGGACGTGTTCCGATTGACGCTCGATCCGGGCGCCACCGTCACCTACGTGGCCGAATTGAGGGCCGCCAACCTGCCCCAGCTCTACCTGTGGTCGCCCGACGCCTATAAGGACCAGATCACCAGCCTGACGCTCTACAAGGGCATCGTCATCGGCATCGCCGGGCTCCTCGCCCTGTTCCTGACCATCGTCTTCGTGGTGAGGGGCGCCGTGATCTTCCCCGCCGCGGCCGCGCTCGCGTGGGCGGTGCTGGCCTACGTGTGCATCGATTTCGGCTTCTGGCACAAGCTCTTCACGGTCGGGGGCGAAGCCGACCAGGTGTCGCGGGCGGTCGCCGAGGCGGTGCTCGCCGCGACCTTGTTCGTGTTCCTGTTCGCCTATCTCCACCTCAACCGCTGGCACGTGCGCTACGGCCACATCGGGGCCGCGTGGCTCGTGTTCCTCGCGGCCCTGGTGGCTTTCGCCCTGTTCGACGCGCCCGTGGCCGCGGGGGTCGCCCGGATCATGCTCGGCACCGTCGCGGCGGTCGGCCTCATCCTCGTCATCTACCTGTCCACCCACGGCTACGACCGCGCCGTGATGCTGATCCCGACCTGGTTCCTGTTGCTGATGTGGGTGGTCGCGGCCGGCCTGACGGTGACCGGAACGCTCAGCAACGATGTGGTTTCGCCGGCCCTCATGGGCGGGCTCGTGCTGATCGTGATGCTGATCGGCTTCACCATCATGCAGACCGCGTTCGCGGGGGGGAGCCTCGGGGCCGGCGTGGTGTCGGACGCCGAGCGCAAGGCGCTGGCGCTCACGGGTTCGGGCGACATCATCTTCGACTGGAACGTCGGCGCCGACCGCATCTACGTCAGCCCCGAGATCGAGGGCCAGTTGGGCCTGCGCCGGGGCAGTCTCGAAGGAGCCGCGTCGAGCTGGCTCGACCTGCTGCACGATTTCGATCGCGAACGCTACCGCGCCTGCCTCGACACGGTTCTGGAGCAGCGCTGCGGCCGCATCTCCCAGTTCTTCCGCCTGCGCGCCGCCGACGGGCACCATTTCTGGTACATGCTCAAGGCGCGTCCCGTGGTGGGCGGGGACGGAGAGGTCGTTCGCGTCGTGGGCACGTTGGCGGACGTGACCGACGCGAAGGTGGCCGAAGAGCGCCTGCTGCACGATGCGGTGCACGACAACCTGACGGGCCTGCCCAACCGGGAACTGTTCTTCGACCGGCTCGACGCCGCGCTGGCCGCCGGCCGGTCGGGCGTCGACGTGCGCCCGGCCGTGATAACGGTCGATATCGACCGTTTCAGGCAGGTCAACGACCAGGTCGGCCCCTCGGTCGGCGACTCGATCCTGCTCACCATCGCGCGCCGCCTGAGCCGCCTCCTGCGGCAAGGCGACACCATGGCCCGCATCCGCGGGGACCAGTTCGCCTTCATCCTGTTTTCGGAACAGGACCCCGACGCGTCGATGACCCTTGCCGACACCTTCCGGCGCACCCTGAGCACGCCCATCAGCTTCGGCGACCAGGAAGTCGCCCTGACGTGTTCGGCCGGCGTCGCGGTGTTCGACCCCGCGCTCCACGCCAAGCGCGAAACCCTGCTGCAGGACGCCGAACTCGCGATGGCCTACGCCAAGCGCAATGGCGGGGACCGAGTCGAAATGTTCCGCGGCACGATGCGGGCCAACCGGTCGGAACGGGTCAACCTCGAGGGCGACCTTCGCCGGGCCATCGACCGGAACGAGGTCAAGGTCCACTTCCAGCCGATCGTCCGCCTGCAGGACCGGACGATCGCCGGCTTCGAGGCTCTTCTGCGGTGGACGCACCCGAAGCTCGGGGTCGTGCCGCCGACCGAATTCGTGCCGATCGCGGAAGCCACCGGGCTCATCGTCGAGCTCGGCGCCTTCGCGCTCGAAGTCACCGCGCGCGAACTCGCGGCGTGGCAGCAATCCCTGGACGTGTTCCCGCCGATCTACGCGAGCGTCAACATTTCGTCTCGGCAGTTGCTTCGTCACGACCTCCTCGCCGATGTGAAAGCCGTGTTGACCCGGTCCGGCGTATTGCGGAACTCGTTGAAACTGGAGCTGACCGAGAGCCTGGTGATGGAAAACCCGGAATTCGCCGCGCAGATGCTGCAGCGCATCCGCGACCTCGGCGCCGGGCTCTCGCTCGACGATTTCGGCACGGGCTATTCGTCCCTGTCCTACCTGCAGCGTTTCCCCTTCGACACGATCAAGATCGATCAGTCCTTCGTCCGCCAGAACGGCAAGGGGAGCCGGCCGATCATCCTGCGCTCGATCGTGGCGCTGGCCCACGACCTCGGCATGGAGGTCGTGGCGGAAGGGGCGGAATCGGAAAGCGACGTGATCGAACTGTCCCAGCTCGGCTGCGAATACGCGCAAGGTTTCGCCTTCGGCCAGCCCATCAGCGCGGCGGAAGCGCGGCGGCTCGTGGGCGCGGCGAGCGAGGCCGCCTGAACGGTCCCGCCACCGGGGCGGGGCCGGCCCGCGTCGCGGCCGGGATCGTCGCGTTCCGGCCCGACGCGGAGGCGCTGCTCCGGCTCGTCGACGCCGCCGCCCCGCCCGTTTCGCGGCTCTACGTGTTCGCCAACGGGACCCTCGATCCCGACCTGCGGGCCGCGCTCGTCGGTCGCGCGAACCTGCGCCTGATCGAGGCCGACGCGAACCTCGGCATCGGGGCGGCGCTGAACCTCATCGCGCTCGCGGCCCTCCTCGGCGGTTGCGCGCGCCTGATCGTATTCGACCAGGACTCGCGCGCCGACCCCGACCTCGTCGGTCGGATCGCCGGGGCCTTCGATCGCCTGGTCGCGCTGGGACGCGACCCGTCAGCGGTGGGCCCGCGCCTCGTCGCGCCGGCGGGCGACGCGGGCACGAAGCCGCCCCGCTACAGGCTCCGTCCCGGTGGCGCGGCTGAGGGCGCGCTCGTGGCGGTCGATTTCCTGCCCACCTCCGGCACCCTGTTCGATCTCGCCACCCTGCGGCGGACGGGCTTCTTCCGCGCCGACTATTTCATCGATGCCGTGGATGTCGAATGGTGTTTCCGCGCCTGGGCGCGCGGCGGTTCCTGCTGGCTCGCGGGCGCCGACACCCTGGAGCACACCGTGGGAACGGGCTCGATCCCGCTGCCGTTCGGTTTCCGCATGCCCGGGCAGCGGCCGTTCCGGATGTATTGTCACCTGCGCAACACGCTCTACGGCTTCCGCCTGCCGCACATCCCCCTTCGCTGGAAGGCGAGGCAGGCGGCCTACATGGGCGTGCAGGCCGCCGCCTATGCGTTCCATCATCGGGGATCGCGCGCCGCCGTGGCGCCATTGCTCGCGGGCCTTTGGGACGGCATCCGGGGGCGGCTCGGCGTACCGCCCGACGCGCCCGGTACGTGACGCCTGAGCTCAGCCGCCAGGCGCCGAGGCCATCGCGACGGCAACGCCGCGGCTGATGCGTCACGGCGAACCAGCTTGTCGGGCCGTGCGCAACGGCGGAAGGACTCGAGAGCGAAACGCGGCCTCGATGCGCCAACGGTCGCCAAATGGTTCCTTGTCGTGTCGAATGCGCCGGCTGCGGTCGCGTCGGCCGGAGCCTTCCGCACGGTAGCGTCCTGTCGCCCACGTGAGTTGGGACGGCCCGGGGTCCCGCCGGGGTGTCGAGGACCTCGGCCGACGGATGCGGCGGGCGCTTGGAGGACGGGCATGTAACCAGGGTCGCAAACGCGCAGGGGAGGCGGGCGGCGGCTGTCTTTGCGGGGCGGTGCGCTTTCGCGTAACCGGGCCGCTGCGCGCGGTGAGCGTCTGCCATTGCGGCATGTGCCGCAGGGTGTCGACAAGCGTGGGCGCCTACACGGCCTGTGCGTCCGACGCGATCGCGATCACCGGGGAGGACCTGCGCTGGTATCGCTCCTCGCCCATGCGCGCGGGGGCTTTCGCGGCCGGTGCGGCTCGCAGCTGTTCCGGGAACCGATCCACGGCGGCCACCTGTCGGTGTCGCTCGGCGCCCTCGACGACGGCTCGAAGCTCGTCATCGCCGAGCACATCTTCGTTGCCGATGACCCGACGGCGCTCCGCGCCTTCGCGCCCGCGCGGTCGGCCCCGGAGGCGACGCCCTGACGCCGCCCCGGCGGGGCGGTCGCGGCTTTACGCGCTTTGCACGAAGCCGGGGCATACTGAGCCGACGCTCCCGCCGATCCGGTCAGCCCGCATGTCCCGCAAGAAGCTTCCCGACCCGGCCGAGCGCGACGCGCGCGGGAAACACGCCGCGCTGGCGGCGGCCATCAAGGCCCACGACGCCGCCTATTACCGCGACGACTCGCCCACCGTCACCGACGCCGAATACGACGCGCTGCGGCGCGAACTCGGCGCCCTCGAGGCGGCCTTCCCCGCCCTGGCGGCGGCGCCCGACACGCCCACCGCCACGGTGGGTGCGGCGCCGTCGGAAAAGTTCGCGCACGTCCGCCACCGCGTACCGATGCTCTCCCTCGGCAACGTGTTCGCGGGGAACGAGGTCGGCGAGTTCGTGGCGCGGGTCCGCCGCTTCCTGGGGCTTGCGCCCGAGGCGCCGTTGCTCGTCACGGCGGAACCCAAGATCGACGGCCTGTCGTGCGCGCTGCGCTACGAGGCGGGTCTATTGGTCCAGGCCGCCACGCGGGGCGACGGCTACGAGGGCGAGGACGTCACCGCCAACGTGCGCACGGTGGCCGGCATCCCGCACGCGCTCGAGGGCGACGACGTGCCCTCCATCTGCGAGGTGCGCGGCGAAATCCACATGAACAAGGACGATTTCGCGGCGCTCAACACGCAGCAGGCGGCCGCGGGCCGCCCGACCTTCGCCAACCCCCGCAATTCGGCCGCGGGCTCGCTGCGCCAGCTCGATCCGGCGATCACGGCCGGCCGCCCGTTGCGCTTCCTCGCCTATGCGTGGGGCGAGATGAGCGCCCTGCCGGTCGCGACCCAATCCGGCATGATGGCGGCTTTCGCGCGCTGGGGCCTGCCCACGAACCCGCCCGAGCTTTGCGCCACGGCGGAGGAGCTTTTGGATCGGTACCGGGCGGTCGAGGCCCGGCGCGCCACCCTGGCCTACGACATCGACGGGGTCGTCTACAAGGTCGACGACCTCGACTACCAACGT
Source organism: uncultured Lichenihabitans sp. (assembly GCA_964244255.1). Taxonomy (GTDB): domain Bacteria; phylum Pseudomonadota; class Alphaproteobacteria; order Rhizobiales; family Beijerinckiaceae; genus Lichenihabitans. Next base: position 37,242 of record CAXTIC010000030.1, read on the forward strand.
CGCCTCGGGTTCGTGTCGCGCGCCCCGCGCTGGGCCGTCGCCCACAAGTTCCCGGCCGAACGGGCCACGACGACGCTGCTCGGCATCGACATCCAGGTCGGGCGCACGGGCTCGCTGACACCCGTCGCGCGGCTCCGGCCGGTCACGGTCGGGGGCGTCGTGGTGGTGCACGCCACGCTGCACAACGAGGACGAGATCGCCCGCAAGGACGTGCGGGTCGGCGACACGGTCGAGATACAGCGCGCCGGCGACGTCATTCCGCAGGTGCTCGGCCCCGTGCTGTCGGTGCGTCCCGCCGACGCCGCGCCCTATCGGTTCCCCGACGTGTGCCCCGCCTGCGGTTCGGCGGCCGTGCGGGAAAGCGACGACAAGGGGGTGGCCGGTGTCGTGCGGCGCTGCACGGGCGGCCTGGTGTGCCCGGCGCAGGCGGTCGAGCGGCTGAAACACTTCTGCTCGCGCAACGCGCTCGACATCGAGGGGCTCGGCGACAAGCAGATCGAGCTTTTCTACGGCGAAACGTTCATCCGCACCCCCGCCGACATCTTCGCCCTGCCTCGGCGAGAATCCGCAGGCGAACTCAAGCTCGCGGAACGGGAGGGCTATGGGGCAACCTCCGTCCGCAACCTGTTCGCCGCCATCGAGGCGCGCCGCCGCGTGCCGTTGAACCGCTTCGTCTTCGCGCTCGGCATCCGCCACGTCGGCGAAACCAACGCACGACGGCTGGCCCGCCACTTCGGCACCATCGAGGCGCTCCGGGCCGCCGCCCGCGAGGCGCGGGACGCGACCTCCGAGGGCCGCGCCGAACTCCGCGCCATCGACGGCCTGGGCGAGGTCGTCGCCGAGGCCCTGGCGGATTTCTTCGCCGAAACCCACAACGAAACGGAACTCGACCGCCTGCTTGCCGAAGTGACCCCCGAGCCCATGGAAGCCGTTGCCGCGCAAAGCCCCGTGGCGGGCAAAACCATCGTGTTCACCGGGGCGCTGGAAAAGATGACGCGCGACGAAGCGAAGGCCCGGGCCGAGGCACTCGGCGCCAAGGTGGCGGGCACGGTGTCCAAGAAGACGACACTGGTCGTCGCCGGGCCGGGTGCCGGTTCCAAGCTCAAGAGCGCGGAAGCGCTCGGCGTGCCGATCATCAGCGAAGACGACTGGCTCGCCCTTGTCGATGGCACCTGACGGAACATCGGCCGCGGTTTCGCGGTGCCGCCGCGCGCCCCACCTCCATTCTATGGTGCCGCCATTCTTGCGCTTCGTTGAAACGCCCAAGATGAACGCAAGATGAAACGTCCACGTGCGTGGATGCACCGCAGCACGGGCGTTGGAACCCTGCCTGCAGGTGGTGCATTCACGCTATGGCGCGTGTCAAAGGGATCGCAACGATGTTTGTCAGTATCTTGCCGTCGAGGGCGGCATTGAAGAAGATGGCGGTGGCGACGGTGGCGGCCGTGGCGCTCGCCGGGACCATGCTGGCCACCGCCGAGCCCGCCCAGGCGTTTCGCGGCGGGTTCGGCGGCGGCGGCTTTCGCGGCGGGTTCTACCGGCCGTTCGGCGGCGGCTTCCGCGGCGGGTTCGGGCGCCTTGGATACGGCGGCTTCGGTTACCGTCGCTTCGGTTGGGGCGGCTACGGCTTCCGCCGCTTCGGTTACGGCTTTGGACCCGGCATCGGGTTTGGCCTCGGCTATGGGCTGGCGTCGGCTCCGTACGGCTACGGCTATCCGTACGGCGGCTATGGCTACGCCGGCGGCAACGGCGAGGGCAACGGCTACGATCGCGGCGACCAGCGAACCGCCTACAACGGCTATCGCCGCGGGATCTATTCGTGCAGTCCCTATGAAAGGCGCACGCATCTCGAGCGGAAATATTGCCGCTGAAGCGCGGGCAAGGCATGAGGGAAGGGCTGGCCAGTAGGTCGCCCCTTCTCCTATTCCGAGCTAGGGAACGCGGCGCTTGCCCCCGGCCGGGGCGCCGACCGTATGGCCGGGCTGCCCTGCCTCACTCCGCAATGCCACGGTGATGAGGTCGGAGTCGTCATGGAGACGTCGCCCGGGTTCGGCGTGACCGTTCGTAAGAACACCCGATAGTGCATCCTTGCCGCGCCAGCCCCGCGACCCGCCTCTCTCCATTCCGGGAGGCTTCACGCGGCCTCGCTCCGCGACGGACCCGAGCGGGTCCCGTTCATGCCGGGCCGGCGCCCTTGAGATAGGGCTCCACCATGCCTTTCAGCTTGATCGTCATCGGCTGGCCGCGGCGGTCCTTGGCGGCACCGGCGGCGACGCGGATCCATCCCTCGCTCACGCAATATTCCTCGACGTTGGTCTTCTCGGTGCCGTTGAAGCGGATTCCGACGTTCAGCGCGAGCAGGGCCTCGTCGTAGAACGGGCTGTCGGGGTTCGTCGCGAGGCGGTCGGGCAGGGTGTCGGGCGGCGTGTCGGTCACGGTTCGGGGCCTTTGGCGGAGCGGATCGCCGCTTTCTAGCCGTCTCGGCCGGTCATTGCGAGCGCCGAGACGCGATGGGGACCTTGCCGCGGCCGCGTGGATCGCTGCGCCGAAATGACGGCGGCGGCAACGGCCGCGGACGATGCCGCCGTCAGTCGCCGTCCCGCGCGGTCCGCTTCAGCACGTAGATGGCGTCGAGCGCGGCCTTCGGGCTCATGTCGTCGGGGTCGAGGGCGGCGAGGGCTTCGCGCAGCGGGTCGGCCCGCACCGGCGCCGCTTCCCGCACCGGCGGGGCTTCCAGCGGCGCCGCGCTTGCCGCGAACAAGGGCAGGTCGTCGATCAGCCGCTGCGCGGGCGGCGCGCGCGCCCCCGCCTCGAGTTCGGCGAGGATCGTTTTCGCGCGTGCCACCGCCGCCGCCGGCAGGCCGGCCAGCTTCGCCACCTGGATGCCGTAGGACCGATCGGCCGCGCCCGGCACGACCTCGTGCAGGAAAACGACGTCGCCGTTCCAGTCGGTCACCCGCATGGTCAGGTTCGACAAGCGTGGGAGCCGCGCCGTCAACCGCGTGAGTTCGTGGAAATGCGTGGCGAAGAGCCCGCGCGAGCGGTTGCGGTCGTGCAGGTGTTCGATGGCCGCCCAGGCGATCGACAGGCCGTCGAAGGTGGCGGTGCCGCGCCCGATCTCGTCGAGGATGACCAGCGTGCGCGGCCCCGCCTGGTTCAGGATCGCCGCCGTCTCGACCATCTCGACCATGAAGGTGGAGCGGCCCCGGGCGAGGTCGTCGGCGGCGCCGACGCGGGAAAACAGCCGGTCCACGACCCCGATGTGGGCTTCCCCGGCCGGCACGAAGGCGCCCGTCTGGGCGAGCAGCGCGACGAGCGCGTTCTGGCGCAGGAAGGTCGACTTGCCGGCCATGTTGGGGCCGGTGACGACCGCGATGCGCCCACCGCCTGTCCCGCCGGACAGGTCGCAATCGTTGGCGACGAAGCCCGCGCCGGCGCTCTTCAGGGCGGCCTCGACCACCGGATGGCGGCCCCCCACGACCCGGAACGCGAGCGACGCGTCGACGCGGGGGCGCGTCCAAAGGCGCGCGTCGGCGATCTCGCCCAGCGCGAAGGCGACATCCAGCGTGGCGAGGGCGTCGGCCGCCGCCCGGATGGGGGCGCCGGCGGCGAGGACGCGCGCCACGAGGTCGTCGAACAATCGACGCTCGCGCGCCAGCGCCCGGTCGGCGGCGGTGGCGATGCGGCTTTCGAGCTCGGCCAGTTCCGCGGTCGAGAACCGCATCGCGCCGGCCATGCTCTGCCGGTGGATGAACAGCGCGTTGTGGGGCGGCAGCCGCCAGCCTTCCCCGACCGCCGCCGGCACCTCGATGAAGAAGCCGAGCACATTGTTGTGCTTGACTTTGAGGCGCGTGTCGGCCAACGCGGCGTAGCGCGCCTGCAGCCCGGCCACCACCTTGCGGGCGTCGTCGCGCAGGTCGCGCGCCTCGTCGAGCGGGCCGTCGAGGCCGGCTCGGATGAAGTTGCCGTCCCGCGCCGCGAGAGGCAGGTCCTCCGCGAGCGCGTCGGCGAGCGCGGCGCCGAGCGTCGCGTCGAAGCGGCCGAGAGCCGAGGCGGCGCCCGCCAGTTCAGCGGGAAGGTCGGGCCGCGCCAACAGGTTCGCCGACAGGCCGAGGGCCGCCGCGAGCCCGTCGCGCAGCGCCGCGAGGTCGCGCGGGCCGCCACGCCCGAGGCCGAGCCGCGACAAGGCCCGCGTCATGTCGGGCGCGCGCCGCAGGGCTTCGCGCACCTCGGCGCGCACGCCGCGTTCCCGCGCCGCGAACGCGACGGCGTCGAGCCTGACGTCGATGGCCGCGGGATCGGTCAGCGGCGCGGCGAGCCGCTCGGCGAGCGCCCGGCCGCCGGCGGGCGTCACCGTCGCGTCGATGGCGTGCAGCAGCGAGCCCGTACGCTCGCCGCCGAGCGTGCGGAACAGTTCCAGGTTCAAGCGCGTCGCGGGGTCGATCTCGACCGCGTTGCCGCGCTCGACGCGGACGGGCGGCCGCAGCGCGGGGCGCGCGCCCACCTGCGTGCGGGCGATGTAGCCCAGCGCGATGCCGGCCGCCGCGACCTCGGCCCGCGAGAAGCGGCCGAACCCGTCGAGCGTTTCGACCCCGTACCACTCCCGCAGGCGGCGCTGAGCCGTGTCCGAGCCGAGGACGTCACCCCCGACCCGGGTCACGGCTGCGCCCATGCCCCCGATCAGGGCGCCGATGCCGGGCGCGTCGGCGAGCCCGTCGGGCACCACGATCTCGCGTGGATCGAACCGCGCGAGGAGCCCGGGCAGCCCAGCCTCCGGGCTCTCCGCGAGGGTGAAGGCCCCGGTCGAAATGTCGGCGGCGGCGAGGCCGAAAACGGCCCGCGCGTCGCTCCCGCCGACGCGGGCCAGGGCCACGAGGAGGTTCGCGCGACGCGGCTCGAGCAGCCGCTCCTCGGTGATCGTGCCGGGGGTGACGACCCGCACGACGGCGCGCCGGACGACCGACTTGCCGCCCCGCTTCCTGGCTTCGGCCGGGTCCTCGGTCTGTTCGCACACCGCTACCTTGTGGCCTTGCGCGATCAGCGCGTGCAGGTATTCGTCCGACCGCTCGACCGGCACGCCGCACATGGCGATATCCTGGCCGTCGTGCTTGCCGCGCCTGGTCAGCACGATGCCGAGCGCGGGCGCCGCGATGGCGGCGTCGCCCAGGAACAGTTCGTAGAAGTCGCCCATCCGGTAGAACAGCAGTGCGTCCGGGTACTCGGCCTTGATGGCGAGGTATTGAGCCATCATGGGCGTCGCGGCCTGGGGCGATGGCGCAGCCTCGGCGGAAGGGGGCGCCTCGGACGGCTGGGTCCCGCCGCGAGGCTCGGCTGGCGGCGGCGCGGGTCGGCGTTGCGTCTGGAAGCGGACGGCCATGGCGGCCGATCATAGGGGAAGGCGACCCCGGGAACACGGGGAGCTTGCACGAATCTCCGGTTCCTCCACTGCCGCCGTCACGAGCGGAGCGGGCACGTTCGACCCGGCACCGGGTTGGTGGACCCGCCCAGCGGGCACCCGACGCCGACCGAATCCGAGCGACCAGCGCGTGCCTCGGCAGGCTGCCCAGGTTTGTTGCCCCCGCGCATAACCGGTTGCTTCACGGTGCAATCAGCCTTGTCGCGCTTTATCCGTCGATCGCTGATCGGCTAAGTGCCCGGAAGCGCAGGGGCGCGGGGGACATCCTCGGAACGGCGGGCTGCTCGGTTTCGCAAGCCGCACGTTCGGGATCGGCCGTCGATCCGTCGCGAGACGGAGAAAGAGAGAGATGGACCGCATCCCCGCCCCTCATGATGTTTCGAAGTCGGGAGACAGCCGGAGGTCGTCATGGGTACGGGCGGCGCCCTCGGCTGTCCGGTCGCCGGAGCGACGCCACGCCGAAGGCTGCCGGGAGAAACGCAGCGGCGCGGGCGGCCCGAGCGTTTAGCCGAGAACCCCATTGGCCCGATCCGCTTCCCGCTCCCCGGCAGCCTATTTGTCGCAGGGGCCAGGTGTCGTATGTCGATGGGGATCGACGTCGACATGACGCACGTCGGGTGAGTTCGAAACGTCGGGACGACAACCGATGTCCTCAGGGAGGAAGACAATGGGCCGCAACATGAAGTTGATCGTCGCGTGTCTCGCATCGATCGGGCTGAGTGCTTTATTCGCTCAGCACGGTGCCGTTGCGGCCACGGCGGAAAAACGAGTGGCTCTGCTGCTCGGGCCGGCGGAAGACAAATTCATCGGAGCCTTCGCGAGGACCTTCGACAAGGAGGGCACCGCGAAGGGACTCAAGGTGACGACGTTCTCGTCTCCCTTTGATCCAGCCCTTCAGGCGCAACAAGTCGACGACGCCATCGCTCAGAAGTTCGACCTGCTGGTTTTGCAAACCATCAGCCAGAAAGCGATCATACCGGCGCTGACGCGGGCCAAGGCGGCGAAAATCCCGGTCGTCCTGGTGATCTCGCAATTCCCGGCCGGGGAGAACACCGATCTCTATGTCTCCTATGTCGGCGCGCCGTCGGAGCAGATGGGCGCGATGGCGGGCGAGGCGATCGTGCGCGCGTTGACGTCGTCCGGGCGCAAGAAGGCCAGGGTGGCGATCCTCGCCGGCAGCATGGACGAAGGGGTGGCGCCCATGCGCGTAGCCGGCTTCCGACAAGCGATGGCCAAATATCCCGACGTGGAAATCGTGCAGGTCGACGACACCATGTGGCAGCCTCAACTGGCCGAGCGCGACGCTGGCCAGCTCCTGGCGCGTTTCGCCGCGCAGGGCGGTCTCGATGGCCTTTACGGCATGAACGACTCTCTCGCCAACGCGGCCGTGCAAGCGGCCAATTCCGCGGGCGTCTCCGTCGGCACCGGTGCCGATCAACTGATCGTCGTTGGCGGAAATTGCCAAGGCGTCGGCGTCAAGGACATCAAGAGCGGCAAGATGGCAGCCAGCATCCTTATGCTTCCCACCAGCGACGCCGCCCTGGCGGTCAACAAATCCATTGAACTTCTGGACCAGAAGGATATCGGCGTCGCGAATTACACGCCGCTTGATGTCATAACCAAGACCAACATCGATAAATACGCATCGCAATGTTCCTACTAACGGCGCCCGCCTGTCATGCAAGCGATCGTTGCTGACGATCCTGGGCGTACACGGCTCGGCGCGGCATCCGAGCGACCGGATGCCGTAGCTTTGCTGTCGACACGAGGTCTGTCAAAGAGCTTCGGTGCGCTCGTGGCTCTGAAGCCGCTGTCCTTCGACCTCGGCGCCGGCGAAATCCGTGCGGTGTGCGGCGAGAACGGCGCGGGGAAAAGTACCTTCGTAAACCTCCTGACGGGCGTCTTCAAAGCCAGCGCCGGAACCATCAGCATCGCCGGCGAGCCCTGTGTTCTGCATTCGCCACGCGATGCGCAGCGTCACGGGATCGGCCTGGTCGCCCAGGAGCTCAGCATCTGTCCAGAGCTCTCGGTCCTGGACAACATCTGGCTGGGGTCGCTGGAAGTTCCCTTTCTGCATCGAAAGGAGGGCCTGCGCAGGCGCGCCCTCCAGGCGCTCGAACAGATCGGCGCCGAACATATCGGGCTCGACAGGACGGCGTCGCGCCTGAGCATCGCCGAACGCCAGTTGGTCGAGATCGCCCGTGTCCTGACCCGCGACGCGCGCGTCGTGATTCTGGACGAGCCGACGGCAACCCTCTCCGACCGGGAGATCGAGCAGATCTTCAAGGCGCTCAAGGCCATCAAGGCCCAGGGCCGCTCCGTCATCTATATCACGCACAGGATGGCCGAGGTCTTCGAGATCTGCGACAGCGTCACCGTTCTCCGCAGCGGGGAACTGGTCGCGTCCGAGCGCACGGCGGACCTCGATCGCGGGTCGCTGATCGAGATGATGCTCGGTCGACCGCTCGTGGAGGCTTACCCCGAAACGCACGCCGAGAGCGGTCCACCGATCCTCGTCGTCGAAGGGCTGAACATTCCCGGTTGCGTCGAGGATGTCAGCTTCAGCGTGGCCCAGGGTCAGATCGTTTGTCTTGCGGGGCAGATCGGGTCGGGCACCGACGCGCTCGTCAGGGCCGTGGCGGGTCTGATTTACGATGCGACCGGAGCGGTGTCCGTGGGGGGCGAGCGGTTGCGCCTGGGTTCGTCGGCGCTGGCCCTCGGCCGAAACGTCCTGTTCGTGTCGGGCGACCGGGCGGAGGAGGGCATCTTCCGGGACCTCAAGGTGGAAGACAACCTCGTCGCCACACGCCTCGGGGCGTTCTCGCGCGGCGGCTTCCTCAGGCTCGGGGCGTTGAAGGCGGAAGCGAGACGTCTCGCCTCCATGGTGGGGGTGAGCGAGCAGCGGCTCGCGTCGGTCGCGTCGCAACTGAGCGGGGGCAACCAGCAAAAACTGGCGTTCGGGCGGTGTCTCGATCGTGGAAGCAAGGGCGTCGTCGTCATGCTGGAACCCACGCGCGGCATCGACGTGGGAGCCCGCACGGAAATCCATCGTTTGATGCGGGATTTCTGCAGTCGAGGCTGGGGCGTGCTGGTCACTTCGACCGACCTCGAAGAACTCATCGGCGTAGGTGACCGCATCCTGACGATGTATCGTGGTCGTCTGGTCGGAAGCTACACCCACGCGTCGGTAACGATGCAAAAAGTGCTGATCGACATCACGCATCCGGCGCATCGACATGACGCAAGTTAACGATCGGCGTACCGCGCTCGTGCGGGTGAAGACCTTTGCGGGTCGCTCCGACAAGCCGAGATCGCGCCGACAGCTCGACGCGTTCGACGTGTTCCGGCTCGGCACCGTTGTCGTCCTGATGTTCTTGGCCGTGACGACTCCCGGATTTGTGTCCCTGATCAGCCTGAGGTCGCTGTTGACCAGCGTTTCCTTGATCGGCTGTGTCGCGGTCGGGATGACGTTCATAACGATCAGCGGCAACATCATGTCGTTCAGCCTCGGGGCGACGTTGTCGGCTACCACGCTCGTCTTCGCCGGTAGCGCGCCGTTGGGGCTCGTGCCGAGCGCCGCGATCGCCTTCGCGTTTTGCGGCCTCGTGACCGCCTTGCAGGGTTGGATCATCGGCTACTTCCGCGCCAACCCGATCATCGTCAGCATGGCGGTGCTGGCCTTGATCATCGGCCTCGCGACGATGCTGACCGGAGGCCAGGGGATCTATCCCGAGAGCGCCGATGCCGATGTCTTGACGGCCAACATCGGTCCGATCCCCGGGGTCAGCGCCGCCTTCGCGGCGAGCGTCGTCGTGGGTCAATGCATTCTTTCGTTCACCCGCTTCGGCAGGAACATCTATCTGGTCGGCAGCAACCGGCGGGCCGCACAAGCCGCGGGACTCGAGCCATGGCGGACCATCGCCACGGCCTACCTGATGTGCGGGCTGTTCACGGCGATTTCCGCGATCTTGATCGCCGCCCGGAGCAGTTCGGGTGACATGCAACTGGGCGCCGGCTACGAGTATCAGGCCATCAGCGCCGTGCTGGTCGGCGGAACCGCGATCCAGGGGGGAAGAGGCTCGATCCTTCAGACCTTTATGGGCGTTGTCCTGATCTCGGTGGTTCAGGCTGTCTTGGTCCTGCGTGGCTTCAGCACGCAAGTGCAGCAACTCCTCGTCGGCGTCCTGGTGCTCTCGGTCATTATCCTGCAATGGAAAAGAATTCGATGACGGGCGTCAGGCGAATGTTGGGGTCACCGTCGGTGCGTCCCTATGTCGTTCTCATCATCCTGCTGTCGGTTCTCTTGTTGGCGGGACAAGGAAACTCAGGCCGCATCTTCAGCAGCTCGACCGTTTATAGCACGTTCCAGCAGTTCGCGACGCTGGGACCGGTAGCGCTCGGCATCGGTTTGTCGATGATGATCGGGGAATTCGACCTCTCGATCGCGGGCATCTTCGGTCTGACCTCCTGCATGGCCGTGCTGATAAGCGGCGCGTCGCCCCTGCTCGGGTTGGGCCTGGCCCTGTCGGCGGGTGCCGCGGGAGGGGCGCTACAGGGCGGCCTGATGGTCGGGCTCGGCTTGAGTTCCGTCGCCGTCACCCTCGGTGGGCTGCTGACCTTCGGGGGCTTGGCCTACGTCCTTACAGGGAACCAGACGATCGGCTTCCAGCATGCGGACTGGACGGCCGTGATCAACATGCGGCTCGGCGGCATGTTTTCGCCGCGCAGCATCGTGTCGATCGTGCTGTTCGGTGCCGCCGCGTTGTTCGTGTCGTGGACGCGCACCGGGCGCGACATGATCGCGGTCGGCAGCGATCGCCGGGCCGCCCGGATCGCCGGGGTGCAGGTCGACAAGATCGTCGTCGGGGTGTTCGCCACGTCCGGGCTTTTGGCCGCGCTCTCGGGCAGCCTGCTCAGTTACGGTCTGGCCGCGGCCTCCCCGGTCGCCCTCGCGGACATCCTGGTTCCGGCCGTCGCGGCCGCGATCATGGGAGGCGTGTCGCTGTCCGGCGGCACGGGTCGTCCGCTCGGCATCGCCGGTGGCGTTCTCATCATCTGCGTGCTGCGCTCCGGACTGACGGCGATCGATGTCCCCCCCTATGTCCATAACGTCGTAACGGCGTGCGTGCTGCTTGCCGTCGCGGTCCTGGATGGGCGCGACCTGCCGCGACGTTTGCATTCCATGAAGGGTCTCTTCACCCGCCCGGGATATTCGCTCGACACCCGCGAGACGTGACCTTCCACCCGCGAGGCCGGGCGCCGCGCCCGGCACATGGGGGGCCGCCTCCTGCGCGGGGCCGCGGACGAGTTCGTGACGTCGCCGAACGGGTCGCCCTGGGCGAGAACCTGTTCCTGTGACCGAGTTCAGGACATATGAGACGCGGGAGGTCCGCTTCTGATTGATGCGAGA
>CAXTIC010000031.1:0-44298 GCA_964244255.1 uncultured Lichenihabitans sp.
GACCCGCATCCCAGCAAGCCAATGGGAACCCCTTCGTTAGTGACAGGACACTAGGCGAGGGTCAATGAAACATTGGCGACGCCCCGGCCTTGCCCCGAATGACGCCCCTCGCCCGGCTCGGGTGCGCATCCGAACCGGGAACGCAATCGGCTGAACCTGGCCACCGTGCCGGCGCGGCGCTCCCGGATCGCGACGTCCCTTCTGCTCCCGCCGACGATCCCGAAGAGCCCCGACGCGATCGCGCCGATCCACGCTCGGCGGGACGTCCGCCTCACCCCACCTCGTAGGAGGCCAACAATTGCTCGATATGAGGGATCGTGTGGTTGACCAGATCCTTCGGGATCTCGGCGACCACCCTCCCGCGCGTCTCGTGGGACAGGTCGCGGCGGATCTCCGCCAGGGTCTTCGGCGGCGCCACGATGACGATTTCCTTGAACTCGTGGGCCAGGGCCGCCCGGTTCAGCTCGGCGGTGATCGTCGCGGCGAAACGGTCTTCCTCGATCTGATGCCAGTCGGTTTCCCCCATCGAACCGAAGCGCGCCCCGGAGTGCGCGACGCCCCGTCCCGGCGCGTCCGTGCCCTGGTCACGGGTCGGCGGGTTCGCCTGCTCCCGGACGGTCGCGCGCCGCAGGTTGAGGAGTTCCGCGTCGCCCTCGTTGTGCAGCAACAGCGCCTTCTTGCCATCGCCCACCAGGACCCAGCTGCCGTGATGGACCTTCAACGTCGCCATCGGCGCCCTCCCCGTGATGGATGATCCGATCCCGCGCCGTCTCGCGGTCGTGCGGGACAACGGCGGGACAGCGCGATGGTTGCGGGCCGCGCCGCGAGCGCGTCCCCGCGCTCACATGAAGAGCTTCTCCCCGTCGATCCCGGCGTAAAGGGAAGCGACCTCCGCGCCATAGCCGTTGTAGATCACCGTCGGGCGCCGGTCGCCCGTGCCGAGCACCTCCTCGGACGCCTGGCTCCAGCGCGGATGGGGCACCTGCGGGTTGACGTTCGCCCAGAACCCGTACTCGTCGGGCGCCAGCGCCGCCCAGGTCGTATCGGGCCGCTTGTCCGTGAACGACACTTCGACGATCGACTTGACCGACTTGAAGCCATATTTCCACGGCGTCGCGAGGCGAAGCGGCGCACCCATCACCTTCGGCAGCGGCTTGCCGTAGGCGCCCGTGGCGATGAACGCGAGGTCGTGGGTGGCTTCGGCCATCGTCAACCCTTCCACGTAGGGCCACGCCAGGATGAAACTGCGCTGGCCCGGCGCCATCTTGGGGTCCTTGAAGGTCTTCATGACGACGTATTTCGCCGCGCCGAGCGGTCGCGCGAAATCGATGAGCGCCTTCAGGGGGAAGCCGGTCCACGGCACCGTCATCGACCACGCCTCGACGCAGCGGTGGCGATAGAGCCGCTCCTCGAGCGGCATGGCCTTCAACAGGTCGTCGATCGCGACCTCCCGCGGGTTTTCGACCATGCCACCGAACTTCACCGTCCAGGGCCGCACCCGCAGCGCCTGCGCGGCCGCGCCGACGTGCTTGGACGTGCCGTATTCATAGAAATTGTTGAAGTCCTTGTTGACGGCTTCGGGCGTCACCGCGCCGTCGATGGCATAAGCGGCGTTGCGCTTGGCCGGGTAGAGCGAGACCGAAGGATCGGGCAGGTCCGGGGGCGGCGGCGGGTCCGACCCGAACCATCCCGCGCCGGCGGAGCCCCCGGTGGCCGCCACGCCCGTGAGCGCGGCAGCGCCGGCCACGAAGCCGCGCCGGCTGAAAAACACATGTTCGGCGGTCGCCTCGCGTTCGGCGATCTCCCAACCCCTGCGACGTCGGATCAACATGAAACCCTCCCGTCCGGCACGCGCCCATGAAGCGGCGCCGACCTTCCAGCCTTCCCGGAGCGGCACGGGCGCCCATCGCTCCCTCGCGGCCACCGCGGCTTCGGCCGGTCCGACGGCATCGTCGCCGGCGGCCCGCACCGTTCGATATCTAGTCCCCGAAGATCGTTTTGCCACGCGGCCCGGTTACGCGGACGTTCAACCGGCGTTAAGCCCGACCTTGCTAAACGAGCCGGCAGATCCTAAGCCCCAGACCATTGCGGCGGATGAGACCGGAGGCGAGGTTGGACCGGCGGACAGTGCTCATCGGCGCGACCGGCCTTCTCGGCGGGCTTTGCGGCTTCGCGTCGCGCGGGCGCGCCAGCGTGCCGAAACCCTACGATTGGGCCACCTCGCCGCCGACCGGCAGCCGCGACGCCTACATCAAATGGATGGTGGAAAACCGCGGCGAAAGCCCGAAACTGCTCGGCGAGCATTTCGACCGCTACAAGGTCGTGGTCGCCAACAGGGACGTGTGGAACGCCCGCAACGAGCGCGCCTTCCTGCTGACCCCCCGCGAGGAGTTCGTGCGCGAGTCGAACCTGTCGCGCGCCTACGACCACGCCTTTCTCGACATCGGCTTCGGCGTGACGATTTCGGGACCGCACGCCGTGGCCCGGATGACGAGCGCCATCGACGTGAAGCAGGGCGAGAAGGTGCTCGAGATCGGCACCGGCTCGGGCTACCAGTCCGCCTATCTCGCGAACCTGACCGAGAAGGTGTGGTCGATCGAGATCATCAAGCCCTTGGCCGAGCGCACGCGGACGACCTACGATGCGCTGGTCGGACGGGGCTATGGCGAGTTCAAGGCCATCGCGTCCAAGAACGCCGACGGGTATTACGGCTGGGAAGAAGCCGGGCCGTTCGACAAGATCATCGTCACCTGCGGCATCGACCATATCCCGCCCCCGCTCCTCCAGCAGCTCAAGGTGGGCGGCATCATGGTGATCCCGGTCGGGCCGCCGGGCGCCCAGCGTGTGCTCAAGGTCGACAAGACGCAAAGCCCCGACGGGGCCGTGACGGTCGCGCGCTCCGACATCTTCAACAAGGTCGTGCCGTTCGTGCCCTTCACCAAGCTCGAGGGCGATACGATCAGCGGCACCCACAACAAGTGAGCCATGCCTCCGGCGCCCATGCCCGCTGAGGCGGCGAGCGGGTCGCCGCGCCCGAGCCTGCCGCTCTATTTCGGCGTGGGGCTCGTGGCGGGCGCCGTGATCGCGCTGCAGATCTGCATCATGCGGATCTTCGCCGTCGGCTCCTGGGCGCACTTCGGCTCGCTCGTCGTCAGCCTGGCCATGCTGGCGTTCGGTCTCGTCAGCGCCGTCATGTGCACGGCACGGCCCTGGTTCGCGCGCCGTTGGCGGGGTGTCGCCGCCGCGACCCTCATGGGCTTCGCCCCGCTCCTCGTCGTGGCGAACCTCGCGGCCCAGCAGGTGCCGTTCAACGCCATCTTCCTGCTGTCCGACCCGAACCAGAAGTGGCGCCTCCTCGCGAACTTCCTGCTCTACCTGCTGCCGTTCCTCGCCGGCGCGACCTTCCTCGGTACCGTGTTCCTCAAGGCCGACCGCTTCTTCGCGCGCGTCTACTTCGCCGACCTCGTCGGCGCGGGCCTCGGCGGGCTCGTTTGCCTGGGCTCGATGTTCCTCCTTCGGCCCGCCGATCTCGTTTTGGTGCCGATCCTGCTGGGACTCGCCGGCGGGGCCTGCTGGTTCGCGGCGATCGGGGGCGGGCGGGCCACCCGCCACGTCGCGATCCTCGCCGCCCTCGGCATCGCCGCGACCGCGCTGCACGCCCTCGCGCCGTCGGTCCTGGGCCTCCGCACGCTCGCGGTGTCGGACTACAAGGGCGTGAGTTACGCGCGGAAGTTCCCCGACGGCCGGCTCGTCTACGAAAACGTTTCGCCCTTCGGCGACCTCGAAGTCTACGGCAGTTCCTATCTTCATTTCGCGCCGGGTCTGTCGGACAACGCGGCCTTCAACCTGCCCGCCATTCCGGCCAACGCCTATCTCGGGCTCTACATCGACGGCGACGGGCCGAGCGGCATCATCCGCGACCTGCCGCCGGGGGACACGGCCTATTTCCGCTTTCTGCCGATGGTCTACCCCTATGTGCTGAAGGAGAACGCCGACACGTTCGTCAGCCAGTTCGGCGGCGGCATCTCGACCGCGGTCGCGCTGCGCAGCGGCTCCCGCCACGTGACGGTGGCGGAATCCAATCCCGCCGTCCTGGCGGCGTTCCGCGACAGCCCGGCGCTGCGCGACTTCACCGGGGACGTGCTGCGCGATCCCCGCGTCGACATCGTCGCCTACGACGGCCGGCTGTTCCTCGCGGGGGAGCGGGACCGCTACGACGTGGTCGACCTCAGCCTCGCCGACTCGGCCGGCCTGTCGGCGCCCGGCGGCTTCCCCATCGTCGAGAAATACGCCTACACCCGCGAGGCGATGCAAACCTACATGCGGGCGCTGAAGCCCGGCGGCATCCTGTCTGTGACGCTGTGGAACAAGGAGGAACCACCGAAGTCGGTGCTGAAGCTCTACAGCACGATGGCTTCGGCCGCGGAGGCCGTCGACGCCGCCGGCATCGCGCGGGACTTCTTCGCGACCTCGACCTACCTGTCGACGGCGACCGTCCTCTACAAGCGCGGCGGCTTCACGGAGGCCGAGATCGCCAAACTGCGGGACCATACCCGCGCCATGTCGTTCGACGAGATCTACTATCCCGGCATGCCGTTCGATGCCGCCGCGACCGACGGGGTGCTGACCAACTACCGGAACGCCATCTTCGCCGACGCGCCCGGGCCGGCGGCCGGCAAGGCCGGTGCGGCCGCCGGGGACGCGATCGACGACGACGCGGGCGCCCCAGCGGCGGGCGGCGTGCTCCCGGCGACCGCCATGGGTCGGCTCGCCTGGCACCACCTCGTCTATGGCGGCTGGGCCGCGGTCGCCGACCGCTACGTGTTCGACGCGCGGCCCCTCACCAACGACCGGCCCTATTTCGCAGCCTACGTGAAACCGGGCGACCTCCCCCACCTGCTCGACCGGCTCGAAATCGTCCAGGACGAGTGGGGCTACCTGCTGTTGTGGGCCACGCTCGCCGTGGCGGTCGGCTGCGCGGCGTCGCTGGTCGCGATCCCGGTCGTGTTCGGCTGGCGTACGGTGTTCGCCGGCGCGCCGGGGAAGGGGCGCACGATCCTCTACTTCGCCTGCCTCGGCATCGGCTACATCGTCGTCGAAGTCGGCCTGATCGCGCAGTTCACGCAAGTTTTGAACAACGCCACCGTGTCGGCCTCGATCCTCATCACCGCCATGCTGGTGTTTTCCGGCCTGGGCAGTCTCTGCGCCGAGCGCATCCTGGACCGGGCGCGCGCGGCGCTGCCCCCGATCCTGCTCGCGATCGGCACGATCCTGCTCGGTTACGGACTGTTCCTCGACCGCGGACTCGGGGCCATCGGTGCCCTGCCCTACGCGTGGCGGCTCGCCATCTGTTTCCTCGCCGTGGCGCCGCCCGCCTTCCTGATGGGCTTCCCCATGCCGACCGCCATGACGACCCTGGCGCGCCTCGGCAAGGACGGCCTGTTCCTTTGGGCCTGGGGGATCAACGGCTGTTTCTCGGTCATCGGCGCGGCCGCCGTCCCGCTGGTCGCCACGAGCTTCGGCCTGTCGCGGGTCATCGAGGCCGGCGGGTTCGCCTACCTGCTCGCGGTTCCCGCGTTCTTCGCCGTCGCGGCCCCGCTTTCCGCGCGACCGCTGCCCGGTCCGGCCCCCCATTCACCCGCCGACGCCCTCCGCCGCGCCCCGGCGGGCGACGCCGTTCAGGCCTGATCCGCGCGGGGCGAGGCACGCCGATGGCAGCGACACCATCGCGTTCGAGACGGGTTGCGGCCGTGGCCGTCTTCCTCGCGGCCCTCGCGGGCTGTGGGCACGAGCCGGGCCTCCCGACGCCGGGCACCGCGCGAAGCGGCGCCGATCCGCGCGCCTCCGCGGCAGGCGAAACCGCCCTGGTGGCGTTCGACACGACGCCTTTCCCGTTTCACGGGACCGCGCCCGGCGCCGCCAAGCCCTTCATGGACGTCGACGTGGACGGCCGGCTCGGCCATTCGTCCCTCCGCAACGGCGTGCTGTGGGAAGACCGGACCTACAACGACAGGCGCGTGCTGCTCGCCATCCCCGGGGGCTTCGACCCGCGCCGCCCGTGCGCCATCGTGGTGTTCCTGCACGGCAACGGCGCCACGCTCGGGCGCGACGTGCGCGACCGGCAGCGCGTCCCGGCCCAGCTCGCGACGTCCGGCCTCAACGCCGTGCTGGTCGCGCCCCAGTTCGCCGTGGACGCCAAGGATTCGAGCGCGGGACGGTTCTGGGAAGCGGGCGTGTTCGACGCCTTCCTGGGGGAAGCGGCAACGCGGTTGGCCGCGCTTTCCGGCGCGCCCGAGGCGGCCGCCGTGTTCGATCGCGCGCCCGTCATCCTCGCGGCCTATAGCGGCGGGTACCTTGCGGCGGCCGCGATCATCCGCCATGGCGGCGCGGGCGGACGCCTGCGCGGCCTCGTGCTGCTCGACGCGCTCTACGGCGAGGAGGACGCGTTCCAAAGCTTCGCCGAGGGACGCGGGGACGGGTTCCTGGTCAGCCTTTACGGGCGTTCGTCGCGCGAGGGCAACGCACGGCTCAAGCTCCGTCTGGCGGGGCTCGGCGTCGGCGTCGACACGGGCCTGCGCGAGCGGATCGCGCCGGGCTCGGTCACCTTCGTGGATGCGGGCGACGCCGTCGCGCACGGCGATTTCGTCACCGACGCGCTCGGCGGCGACCCGCTCGCGACCCTGCTCAAGCGGGTTCCGGGCTTCCCTCGGGGGCCGGAAACGGGACAGATCGCGAGCGGGGCCGCTTCCGCGCGATAGTTTGCGCGCACGGGACGAGCCGGCGAACCGGCGCCGACGCGGGGGCGTTCACCATCCGCAGCCCTATCAACGAGGACACCATGGAACAGCCCGGACTCGACGGCCGCCATCGCGACAAGAACGGCGAGATCAGCCGCAAGCATGGCAACACGCGCGTCTCCACCCTGCGGACGATCTACGGCCCGGGCTTCGCCTCGGGCGTCGCGCCGCACACCACGCTGGCCGAGCTCCTGAGCGAAGCGCACGCCCGCTCGCTGTCGGACTTCCACCGCCAACAGCTCCACCGCGATCACGACGAGGGCGCGCTCGAGACAAAAATCGCCCGCGTTCCGTGAGCGTGCGTCGCGCGTCATCGGGTGAATGAGATCGGCATGTCCGAAGCTCCGAGGCTCACGACGGAACGGAGCGGGGTGGGCTGGCGCCGGGTGGCGGCGCTGGCCGGACCCGGCATCGTGGTGATGCTGGCCGACAGCGATGCGGGCAGCGTCATCACGGCGGCGCAGAGCGGCGCGCAATGGGGCTATCGCCTGCTGCCGCTGCAGTTCGTGCTGATCCCGATCCTCTACATCGTGCAGGAGCTCACGGTGCGGCTCGGCACCGTGACGGGCCAGGGTCACGCGGCCCTGATCAAGCGGCATTTCGGCCGATCCTGGGCCTGGATCTCGGTCGCGACCCTCATGATCGCCTGCCTCGGGGCGTTGTTGACGGAATTCAGCGGGCTCGCCGGCATCGGCGAAATGATCGGCGTCGCGCCATGGGTCACCCTGGCGCTGACCGTCGTGGTCTTGACCACGACGGTGGTGACCGGGTCCTATCTGTCCGTCGAACGCATCGCGCTCGCGGTCGGCTCCTTCGAACTCGCGTTCCTGCTCGTCGCCTGGTGGGCCAAACCCGGTTTTGGCGAACTGGCGCGCCAAAGCCTCGACCAGCCGATCGCCGATCCGAAATACCTGCTGCTGGTTTCGGCCAATATCGGCGCGGTGATCATGCCCTGGATGGTGTTCTACCAACAGTCGGCGGTGGTCGAGAAGGGCTTCACGGTCGCGGACCTCGCGGCCGCCCGGGCCGACACGGCTTTCGGTTCGATCCTCACGCAGCTGATCATGGCCGCCGTGCTGGTGTCGGCGGGCGCGGCCCTCAGCCATGGCGGATCGAACACCTCGCTCGACACCGTGCCGCAGATCGCCGACGCGCTGACGCCCCTGCTCGGGGACAGGGGCGGCCGCCTGGTGTTCGGGCTCGGCGTATCGGGCGCGGCCCTCGTGGCCGCGATCGTGGTCACGCTGACGGCGGCGCGCACGCTGGGCGAATTGCTGGGCTACCGGCACACGCTCGAACACCCGGTCAAGGACGCACCGTGGTTCTACGGCGTCTACGCGGCCGTGCTCCTGTGCGGCGCCCTCGTCGTACTGTCGGGCGTCAACCCCGTCGCGTTGTCGGTCGGCGTCCAGGTGATGAACGCGATGCTGCTCCCCCTCGTGCTGGAGTTCCTGTTCCTGCTGGCGCGGCGGCTGCCCTCGCCCCACAGGCTCGCCGGCGCGAAGGCGATCCTGGTGGCGGTCGTCATGGCCGTCACGGTCGCGCTCGGGCTGTATTCCGGTGTGGCGGGGCTGTGGAGCTGAGGCGGCTCGGGACGCGATCGAGCGTGCGCGCCGCGCCGCGATCGTATAGAAGCGCATCGATACTGCGGGAAGGCACGATGAACGCGAACCAGGACATGCTGGGCCGGCTGCGATCCCGGCGCATGGGTTTCAGCCTGCCGCAGGCCTTTTATGGCGATCCGGGGATCCACGATCTCGATCTCGACCACGTCTTCTATCGCGAGTGGATTTTCGCGGGGCACGATTGCGAACTCGCCGAAGCCGGCCAGTTCCTTACGCTGCAGATCGGCGCCTACCCGGTGGTCGTGGTGCGCGACCACGACGGCGGTGTCCGCGCGTTCCACAATTCCTGCCGCCACCGCGGTTCGCGCGTGTGCACGGCGGAGCACGGGCGCGTGCGGCGGTTCGTGTGCCCCTACCACCAATGGAGCTACGAACTCGACGGCGCGCTGCTGAAGGCCCGGCACATGGGCGAGGGGTTCGACAAGGCGCCGTTCGGGCTGAAGCCCGTGCATTGCCGCTCGGTCACCGGCTACGTGTTCGTGTGCGTGGCCGCGGCGCCGCCGTCCTGGCAGCCTTTCGCGGACGCCGTCGCGCCCTCCGTCGCCCCGCATCGGCTCGCCGAAGCCAAGGTCGCCCACGAAACCACCATCGTCGAGAACGGCAACTGGAAGCTCGTGTGGGAAAACAACCGCGAGTGCTCGCATTGCGCCGCGAACCATCCCGAGCTCCTCCGCGCGTTTCCCGAAACCCCCACCGTCTCGGGAGTTTCCGGTGCCGGCAAGGACCCGGCCATCGTGGCCCATTGGGCGCGATGCGAGGCGGCGGGCCTGCCGAGCGCCTTCCGCATCGCCGACAGCGGGCAATACCGGACGGCCCGGATGCCGCTGATCGAAGGCGTCGAAAGCTTCACGACGAGCGGGCGGCCGGCGGTCCGACGGCCGCTGTCGGACGACGTGTCCGAGCCGCGGATCGGCTCCATGCTCCTGTTCCATTACCCGAGCACGTGGAACCATATCCTCGGCGACCACGCGATCTCGTTCCGCGTGCTCCCGCTCGGCCCGACGCAAACGCAGGTGACGACCAAGTGGCTCGTGCACCGGGACGCGGTCGAAGGCGCGGACTACGTCGTCGACGAACTGACGCACGTATGGCGCGCCACCAACGACCAGGACCGGCGCGTGGTGGAGGAGAACCAGCGGGGCATCCTCTCGCCCGCCTACGAGCCGGGGCCGTATTCGCCCGAACACGAGGGCGGCGTCGCGCAGTTCGTCGACTGGTACGCGCGGACGATGGAACGCGCGCAAGGCGGGGACGCGCAGCGAGCGGCCTTCAGCCGCGTGGCGTGACCTCGGCGTCCGACGCGGACGGACGCTGGCCCGTTTCCTCGAAGCGCCGCCGGCCCCCGGGCGGGGCGCGCCTGGCGTTCAGGCGGCCCAGACCTGCGTGCGACCGACGGAGGGCACGCGCCCGCGTCGGAACCGAGCCGACGGTCCTCGGCGCAGCGCGGAACAACCGAGCTCTGCGACATCCGTCCGCCGCGCCGCGACGGACGTCAGGCGATGATGTCGGGTGTGACCTGATCCTCGAGGAAGCTGAGCCGGTCCCGGAGCACGAGCTTGCGCTTCTTGAAACGCTGGACCTGCAACTGGTCGACGCGCCCGAGTTGCGTCAAGGCCTCGATGGCCGCGTCGAGATCGCGATGTTCCTCGCGCAAGCGGTCGATCTCGGCCCTAAACGACGCCCGCTCGTCGTCGGTCAGTTCCTCGGCCATGACGCTGCCCGTTCGACGCGGTTGATCCGCCCCGGCCCGGCATTAGACCACGTCCGGCGAAGAATGCAGCAGTTTTCCGGGATCGAGCGGCAGCGCCTCGCGCGTCCGGAGGGTCCCCGCCGCTGCCGCTCGGGTCGCAAGTCGCGGAAACGTGATCGAAACCGCGCTCTACGACGCTACGCGCGGACGCCCAAGCATGTCATCATTCCGTCGTGACGTGCGTTGGTTTCGTGTCTCGAACGCTGGAGCCCAAGGATGTCGATGCAAGGCCATCTCGCCGAACTCGCCCGCCGCCATCAGGCCATCGAGAAACAGATCGAAACGGAACGAGCCCGACCCGCCACCGACCCGACGAAAATCACGGAACTGAAGCGCAAGAAGCTGATTCTCAAGGACGAAATTTCCAAATTGCGCCATTGAGGCCACTGCCGGCCTGACCCGCGTCCAGACCCGGAGGCTCTTGAGCGGATCGGCCGATGGCGCGGGAATCAGGGAACATGGCCGCGCCGGGCGTTTTCGCCTCGCCGGCCGGTCCCGCGCGGAGTTGACGCGGCCGCGCGTTTTCGCCGGAACTCCCTCTTTCGGCCGCACGTTCGACATCCTATCTGGGGAGGTTGACGGCCGGCTTCAGTGAAGAGCCGTCGGAGCCTGCCGTCCCGGGGGCTGCCTTAAGGAGATTATGATGGCCTCTGCGCTTCCGATCATTTCGGGCGAAAGCGGGCTTACGCGCTACCTCAACGAGATACGCCGGTTCCCCATGCTGGAACCGCAGCAGGAGTATATGCTGGCCAAGCGTTGGCGCGAACATGGCGACCGGAACGCGGCCCAGGAACTCGTGACTTCGCATCTGCGCCTCGTCGCCAAGATCGCCATGGGCTACCGTGGCTACGGCTTGCCCATCGGGGAAGTGATATCCGAGGGGAACGTCGGGCTGATGCAGGCCGTCAAGCGGTTCGAGCCCGACAAGGGGTTCCGCCTCGCGACCTACGCGATCTGGTGGATCAGGGCTTCGATCCAGGAATACATCCTGCGGTCATGGTCGCTCGTGAAGATGGGCACCACCGCCAGCCAGAAGAAACTATTCTTCAACCTTCGCAAGGCGAAGAGCCAGATTTCCGCGCTCGAGGAAGGCGACCTCAGGCCAGAACACGTCACGACCATCGCCCATCGCCTGGGCGTGTCCGAACAGGACGTGGTCGACATGAACCGTCGCTTGAGCGGCGACACCTCGCTCAATGCCCCCATGCGCGAGGACGGCGAGGGGGAATGGCAGGACTGGCTCGTCGACGAGGGCACGAGCCAGGAATCGGTGCTCGCCGACGAGCAGGAGCGTCTCAACCGCCACGACGCCCTGTCGGACGCGCTGAAGGTGCTGAACCCCAGGGAGCACCGCATCTTCGAGGCGCGGCGGCTCGCCGAGGACCCGATCACGCTCGAGCAATTGTCCGAGGAGTTCAACATCTCGCGCGAGCGCGTGCGGCAGATCGAGGTGCGGGCGTTCGAGAAGGTCCAGGCGGCCGTCAAGGCCGGCATCGCGCGGCTCGAGGCCCTGCCGCCGGCGGGCGCGTCGCGCGCGGCCCTGCCGGCGCATTAGGGGCTCGAACGCCAGTGATCTCGCCTGATCGCCGGGCGGGGCCATGTCGGCTCGATCCGATGCGGCTCGAACACTTCGTCTCCGCGAGAGATGCCGTTTTCGCGCCGCACTCATGCCAAGCCTGTGACTTCGCGCGGGGAGGCGACGGCGCGGCCGTGATGCCTGGCTGACTGGCGCAGGATGACCCGAAGGGATAGCGGCGAATGCCACAGGTTTTGGCCCTGTTAGCCATGATCGCACAGCTGTCATCGACATCGAACAAGACGGATATCGATTGCACCTCAATATTTGACACTGTTTATCCCAATCCAGACCTGGAAAAGGCATTTCACGAATTGAACTCGTTCACGAAGTTGGATTATATTTTCGCAAATCATCGTTACTTTTACTATCAGAGTTATAATTATCGCGATCTACTTCAATACAAAATAACTTTAGAGCCGAATTCACGTATCGTAATTACATTTGAGACAGATAGCAACAAAGCAGATAAAAATATCATATACCATAGATGTCATATATTTTCTGACTTCCTTTAGGCCTTTCAAGCATGCATGCAGTTGATCTTACCAGGACTGCCTCGCGTCTTTGATTGAATGACCTTTCGGGAACGTCTGGAATGCCGGCCCTTGCACGGCATCGTCCCACGACCGCGAGTTTCACTGCCAGGACTTGGCCGCACCGTCGATGACCCGCTGACCGGATGTGCCTTTTTCGAAGGTGATCTTGCCGACCTTGCCCGAGACGAGCAGAACCGAGACGTCGAACCAGTTGCGCTCCTGGATCAGCCGCAGGTTCTGCGGTTCGGCCGGGCCCCTCGACAGCCCGACAAGGAAATTGTTGTCCGTGATCGCCACCGGAACGCCGGTCAGCGCCACACCGGTGGGTTCGTCGTCCTTGCGCAGTTCGGGCACGTTGATCTGCTTGATACCGCCAAGGACGTTGCCGGGCTCGAGCACGAATTTCAGCTCCATCGTGTGGGAGGCCGGCAGCTGCGGCTCGGGGTTCTTCTGCAGCATCATGGTCATCTTGAGCTTGGCCTCGGGCACCTCGATCTCGGCGCGCACCGCGCTCGACAGCGGTTGGCCCTGACCGGCGCTGACGCTTTCGCTGCGCCAGACGACGTTGCCGATGTAGGTCTTCACCTTTTGCGGCTCGTCGGGCGCGTCGACCAGAAAGGCGGCGCGCTGCTGCACCGGGATCGCGGGGGCGTCCGGCGGCGGACCGCTGCCGACGACGCCGTCGGCGACCGGCGCCTGCGTGCCCGCGCCCGGATCCCCTTGGGCGATCGGCGCCGGAACTGTCGCGCCGCCGGCGTTGGCGCCCTCGGTCGTCGACGCGTCGCCGCGCGATCCGTCGGCGCGACCGCTGATCTTGCCGGGCGCGTCGGCCGCGACGGCCGCGCGCTGGGGCGCCAAGACCTGCTCCGGCCGGTCGCGCAAACGCCAAGCCGCCAGGCCGACACCGCTCGCCAGAACCGCGCCAAGCGCGACGCCGATCCAAAGCCGAATCCGGCGGGGGGGCGGGATGGTCCGCACCGGTGCCGCCGGCCGCACGCCTTCCTCGCGGGGGCGGACAGCCACCGCGTCGCGTAACGGCTCTCCGCGGGCGGGCTCCGCCTCGGCGGGGCCGAGCTCCCCCGAGGGTGGCGGCGGCGCCGGAAGCAGCGGCGGGACCGCCAACGTCGCCGCCGACGGCAGCGGCGGGGGGGGCGCCGCGCCGGGCGTGTCCGCGGTCCTTGCGATGTCGATCTTGGGAGCCGAGCCGAGCAGCCGCGGGGACGGGGGCACCCTCACAAACCCGCCCGGAGCCGACACCGGCGGCGGCGGCGCGGGCGGCGGCGGGGCGGGTGTGGCCCTCGTCGCCGGCGGCATCGGCGGGCGGGGCGTGAACACGGGGCGCTGCCGAAGCGGGGGCGGCGCGGCGGGCGCCGGCCTGGCCGGGGGTACGCCCGGCGGCGGCGGCATCGTCGCGGCGGGCCGCGCCGCGGGCCCCGCCAGGGAGGCGGCGCGCGGGGGTGTCGTGAACCTGGCCTCGACGCGCGCCACGGCCTCGTCGAGGGCCGCGCTCTCGCGCAAGATGTCGGGCTCGGGCACCGGGGGCCGCATGGAACGAAGCTGGCCGATCAGCGCGGAGCGGGCCCGATCATAGATCGACCGCCGAGCTTCGGGGGTCGGATCGGGCAGCGCCGCCACTGCACGTTCGAGGAGCGGGTAATACTCGGCCATGGGTCGTTAAGATCATTCCCGAGCCGAGGCGTCAACCGATCACGCGCGCGTCCGGGCGCCGCGTCAATCGCGAAACGGATTGTGCACGAGGATGGTGTCGTCGCGCTCCGGACTCGTCGACAGCAGCGCGACGGGGGCGTCGACGAGTTCCTCGATGTAGCGCACGTATTTGATCGCCTGGGCGGGGAGCGCGGCCCACGACCGCGCGCCCCCGGTCGTTCCGGCCCAGCCTTCGAACGTTTCGTAGATGGGTTCCAGCCGGGCTTGTGCCGCCTGGCTCGCGGGAAAGCGGTCGATCATATCGCCGTCGAGCCGGTATCCCGTGCAGATCCTGACCTCGTCGAAACCGTCCAGGATGTCGAGCTTGGTCAGCGCCAGCCCGTCGATGCCGTTCGTCCGCACGGCGTGGCGGACGAGAACCGCATCGAACCAGCCACAGCGCCGCCGCCGCCCCGTGTTGACGCCGAATTCGCGTCCCTTGTCGCCGATCCGCTGCCCGACGGCGTCGTGCAGCTCGGTTGGGAACGGCCCGCCGCCGACCCGCGTCGTATAGGCCTTGACGATGCCGAGCACGTAGCCGATCGCGCCGGGGCCGAGCCCGGAGCCGGTGGCGGCCCCACCGGCCACCGTGTTCGAAGATGTGACGAACGGGTAGGTGCCCTGGTCGACGTCGAGCATCGTTCCCTGCGCGCCCTCGAACAGGATGCGCTTGCCGGAACGCCGCGCCGCGTCGAGGATGGCGGAGACCGACGCCATGTAGGGCAGGACGTCCCCGGCGACACCTTCGAGATCGCGCCGGACATCGGCGGGTGCGACCGCGGGCAGGCCCAAGCCGCGCCGCAGCGGTTCGTGATGGGACATCAGCCGCTCGATCTTGCCGTCGAGCGCCGTCGGTTCCGCGAGGTCGCTGACCCGGATGGCGCGCCGTCCGACCTTGTCCTCGTAGGCGGGGCCGATGCCGCGCATCGTCGTGCCGATGGCCCCGGCCCCCCCGGCCCGCGCCTCGCGATGGGCGTCGAGTTCGCGATGGAGCGGCAGGATCAGCGTCGCGTTCTCGGCGATCTTGAGGTTGTCCGGGCCGATGGCGACGCCCTGCCGGCGCAACGTCCCGATCTCGGCGACGAGGTGCCAGGGATCGAGCACCACGCCGTTGCCGATCACCGCGAGCTTTCCGGGCCGAACGATCCCCGACGGCAGCAGCGCCAGCTTGAAGACCTTGTCGCCGATGACCAGGGTGTGCCCGGCATTGTGGCCGCCCTGGAAGCGGACCACCACGTCGGCCTCGGTGGACAGCCAGTCCACGATCTTGCCCTTGCCTTCGTCGCCCCATTGGGCGCCGACCACCACCACGTTGGCCATCGGATCGCGCGCTCACCGGACGAAAGAAGAACCCCGGCGCGAAGCGGAAAGCCCGGACCGGCGGACGCTAGACAAGTGAACCGGGCGAGTAAAGGCTCGGCGACAGGCGGCAGGACTCCGTCTTCGAACCGGCGCGGACTATCGCCCGATGCACGAACCGACGATCCATCGCCTGCGCGGGGCGGCCGTCGCTATGGTGCAAGGCACCGCGGGGGAGCCAGATGGTCCTCGTCGGCGCCGATCCGGACCGCTTCGTGCCGCCTCGTCTCGGCCCGAAAGGCTGGATCGGCATGCGGCTCGACCGCGGGCCGGATCGGGGCGAGGTCGAAGGCCTCGTGCGCCGCAGCTACCGTCTGGTCGCGCCGAAGCGGCTTGCGGCGCCCGTGCGGGCGCCCCTCGATCCGAGGCCGTGACGCGTGTGGGTTTGTCCCGCGCGAAATGTCGCGCCGGCCTTGAGGCCCGACACGTCCTGCGTCACGATGTCGACGAAGATGGAGGAAGCGCGACGGATGCTGGCCCGGGTCGAGCCGCAAGACCCTTCCGCCGACCTCGGCGGTTTCGCGCGGGGACGCCGTTTCGGGACGATCCTGGCCGACCCGCCGTGGCGGTTCCAGAACAGCACCGGCAAGGTGGCGCCCGAACACAAGCGGCTCAGCCGCTACGGCACCATGACCCTCGACGCCATCAAGGCGCTGCCCGTCCGAGAGGTCTCCGACGAGCCCGCCCACCTCTACCTCTGGGTGCCGAACGCGCTGCTGCCGCTGGGGCTCGACGTGCTCGCGGCCTGGGGCTTCACCTACAAGTCGAACCTCGTGTGGCACAAGGTGCGCAAGGACGGCGGCTCCGACGGACGCGGCGTCGGCTTCTACTTCCGCAACGTCACCGAACTCGTCTTGTTCGGGGTGCGCGGCAAGAACGCCCGCACGCTCGCCCCTGGGCGCCGGCAGGTCAACATGCTCGAAACCCGCAAGCGCGAACATTCCCGCAAGCCCGACGAGCAATACGCCATCATCGAAGCCTGCTCGCCGGGGCCGTATCTGGAGCTGTTCGGCCGCGGTACGCGGCGAGGCTGGACGACGTGGGGCGACCAGGCCGACGACGCCTACGCGCCGACCTGGGCGACGTACGCGCAGAATTCCCATTCCGGACGGAACGAAACGGCATCGATGCGCCGAAGCATCGGCGTTCCCAAAGGTTGACATGGCCTCCCTCGATCTCCCGACCCGGGCGGCACCCTCGCAACCCGCATCCCGCTACACGGTCGCCGACCGGGCGCCCCGCCGTTTGGCGGACATCCTGCTGCGCTGGGAAACGATCCTCGCGGTCCTGCTCGCCGCCGTGGTGGTGACGAACACGGTCGTCTCCCCCCTACTTCCTCGACCTCTACAACCTCGCCGACGCGACTTACAATTTCTCCGAAAAGGCCATCATCGCGCTCGGCATGGCGCTGCTGATCCTGGTTCGCGAGATCGACCTCAGCGTCGCCGCCACGGTCGCCATGGCCTCGCTCTGCATCGGCTTCCTGGCGGCCCAAGCTTGCGGCCCGGCGGTCCTGATCGCGGCGGGGCTCGCGGTCGGGCTCGCCTGCGGGGCCTTCAACGGGCTCCTGGTGACGCGGACCGGCGTGCCCTCGATCGTCGTCACCATCGGGACCATGTCGCTGTTCCGCGGCATCGCGCAGGTGTCGCTGGGCGACCAGGCGTTGACGAGTTTCCCGCCGTCCTACCTCGCGCTCGGCCAGTCCTATTTCATCGACATGCCGCCGACACCCTTGTCGTTCCTGATCTTCCTCGTCCTCGCGGCCGTCGCGGCGCTGGTCCTGCACGGCACCGCGACCGGCCGGCGCCTGTTCGCGATCGGCGCCAACCCGACGGCCGCGCGGTTTTCGGGCATCCGCGTCGACCGGCTGCGGTTCGCCCTGTTCACGCTGTCGGGCCTGCTGTCGGGATTGGCCGCCGTGCTGCCCACGGCGCGGATCGGCGTCATGCGGCCCAACATCGCGCTCGGCTGGGAACTCGACGTCGTCACGATGGTGGTGCTCGGGGGCGTCGCCATCTCGGGAGGCGTCGGCACGATCCCGGGCGTCGTGCTCGCGGTGTTCGTGCTGGGGCTCGCCACGTTCGGCCTGTCGCTGATGAACGTGCCCGGCATCGTCATCAACGTGCTCGGCGCGCTGCTGATCGCCTCGATCGCGGCCCCGATCCTCATCCGCCGCGTCCTGCGCCGGACATAAGACGGTTCGGTCCTTGTCGCGCTCGCGTTCGGTTTTGGTTCTCGCGTCGCCGGTGCTTCCCGCCGCGCGCTTGCGGCACCAAGCAGACGCCGCGAGAGGCGATCGAGTGCGACCGGGTCAAGCGGCTGGCCGACGGTACCGGGTCGACCAAACGGTATCGCTCGACCACGTTCAGGACGGCAGGGCGTATCAGGCCAATTTCAGCGATGGCGTGACAGTCACCGGCAAAGGCGACCGCGGGGACGCCGACCTGCTCGCGGCGCTCGGAAACACGTGGGCCCAAACCCATAGGATGGTTGCGGCGGCGTCGAAGGGCCGAACCGGGACAGGGTCGTGCCGCGATCCTGAGCCGCGACGGGCTCCGGCGGGCGTCAGCCAGGCGGAAAGCGCGGGCCGCCGCCCATTGACACGCCCCGGGTTCCGTCAGCAGCATGACCCGCAGCAACCGAACCGGAGGGATGCCATGTCCTCGAAACTCGACCGTCGGCGCTTCAGCCTGATGCTGGGTTCGAGCCTCGCCGCCGGCGCCGTATCCACCCTCCTTCCGGCCCGCGCGCGCGCGGCGGACACCATCACGGTGCTGAACTGGCAAGGCTACGGCACCGACGAGGCCTGGGCCCTGAAGATCTTCACGGAGAAGACGGGCATAGGGGTCAAGCACGAATATTACAACGCCGAAGAAGAAATGCTGACGAAGCTGCGCACCAACCCCGGCGCCTACGACGTTGTGCTGATCAACAGCGCGCGCACCAGCCAGGCGTCCGCCGAGAACCTCATCGAGCCGGTCGACCTCGCCAAGCTCGCCAACGCCGCCGGCCTGTCGCCGGCGCTGCGCGACAACGCCAATTTCCAGCAGAAAGGCGGCACCTATGGCGCCGCGTGGCTGTGGGGCATCAACGCGCTCGCCATCCGGGACGGCAAGGTCACGCCGCCGGACAGTTTCGCGATCCTCGCCGACCCCGCCTACAAGAACCGGGTGGCGCTGTTCGACGACGCCGTCACGGCCGTCGGCGTCGGCGCGCTGATGACGGGACAGAACATCAACGACCCGAAGGACATCAAGGCGATCGGCACGACGCTGAAGAGCTTCAAGCCCAACGTCAAGCTGTTGTGGTCGAGCGAGGACGAGTGGAACAAGGATTTCGCCGCGGACGCCTTCGACGTCTCGATCTACTGGTCGGGGGCGGTGGCGCGCTCGAAGCACATCCACAAGCTGCCGGTGAGCTTCGTCATCCCGAAGGAGGGCGCCATCGGCTGGCTCGACGGCCTGTCGGTCGCCGCCGGGACCAAGAAGAAGGAGGCGGCGCTGGCCTTCATCGACTATATGATCGACCCCGACTTCTACTACACATGGGCGACCGAGTTCGGCTCCCCCGCCTCGGCCAGCGCCACCGCCATGGACAAGCTGCCGGCCGACGATCTCAACAAGCAAATCCATAAGCCGGACTACCTGTCGAAGCTGCAGTTCATGGGCCCGTTGCCCGACGAGCGCCGTAGCGCCTACCTCGACCTTTGGCAGGAAACCAAGGCCTTCTATGCCGCCTGAGGCGGCGCCGCGCTTCGGCGCCGCGAGGGCGGCCCTCTTGCTGCCGGCCTACGGATGGCTGACGCTCGCGGTCTTCCTGCCGCTCGGCGCCATGCTGGTGTTCAGCTTCCTGAAGCAGGCCCCCTTCGGCGGGCGGCCGATCGTGTTCACGCTCGACCAGTACCTGGCCTTCATCGCGAAGCCCTACCTCGTCCAGGTCGCCTGGACGGCGCTCACCCTCGGCTTCTGGACCACGGGCCTTTGCGCGCTGATCGGCTTGCCGGCCGCGCTTGCGCTCGCCCGCGCGACCCGCGGCAGGACGCGCAGCTTGCTCATGATCCTGATCATCCTGCCGTTCTGGACGAACGGGCTCGTGCGCGTGTTTTCCTGGACCATGGTGCTGCGCGAGGGCGGTATCGTCGACGGCCTCGTCCACGCTTTGGCGCCGGGGGCGCCGTCCGTCGCGATCCTCTACAGCTATCCGGCGATCGTGGTCGGCCTGGTCCACGCGTATCTGCCCTACATGATCCTGACCTGCTTCCTGGCCCTGTCGTCGGTCGAGGACGAGATCGTCGACGCGGCGCGAAGCCTCGGCGCGCGCGCCCTGCCGATCTTCTGGACCATCATCCTGCCCATGGCCCGCCCCGGGCTGGTTTCGGGCGCGATCCTCATCTTCGTTCCCGTGATCGGCAGTTTCATGGAGCCGCGCATCCTCGGCGGGCGGGTCGGCGTGACGGTCGGCACCGTGATCGAGGACCAGTTCACGCAGGGCTTCAACTGGCCGCTCGGCGCGGCGCTGTCCTTCACCATGCTGGCGATCACGCTGCTCATCTTCGGCGCGTTTTCGCGCGTGCTGCGCGACCCGGCGGCCGCCACGGCCGCGGCCTGACCGGGCGATGGCACGGATCGGCCGCCTGCATCTCGCACTCGTGCTCGGCTTCCTCTACCTGCCGATCGCCATCATGGTGGCGATGGGCTTCAACCGGTCGGAACTCTACACGCTCCCCTTCGACCCGACGCCGCGCTGGTTCGTGGCCCTCGCCGGAAACGCGAAGCTGATCGACGCCAGTCGCAACAGTGTGCTCGTGGCGCTGGTGACGGCCGTCCTCGCCACGACCCTCGGCACGCTCGCCGCCCTCGGGCTCGGGCGCGCGCGCTTCCGGGGCCGCGCCCTGCTCCAGCTCCTGCTGTTCCCGCCGATCGCCATTCCCTGGCTGATCACCGGGACCGCGATGCTCATCTTCTTCTTCTGGACCGGGATCGGCCGGGGGCTCCATGCGATGATCATCGGCCACGTGGCGCTCGCCATCCCCTACGTCGTGCTCGTGGTCGGCACGGGCTTGCACACCTTGCGGGAGGACCTCGAGGAGGCCGCCATGAGCCTCGGGGCGACGCCCGTCCATGCCTTCCGGACCATCACCTTGCCGCTGCTCGCGCCGAGCATCGTGGCGGCGGCGCTGTTCGCCTTCGCGGTCTCGCTCGACCAGTTCGTGGTTTCCTATTTCCTCGCGACCCCGGGGGTCACGACGCTGCCCGTGGAAATCTATTCCGCCATCCGGAAAGGCTTCACGCCGGAGATCAACGCCGTTTCGGCGATCCTCCTCGCGGTGTCCACCGTGCTCGTGGTGGGCTTCGCCCTGCTGTCCGACCTTAGGGGGATCCGTGGCCGACGGCGTTGAGGTGCGGGAGGTCAGCAAGGCTTTCGGCGAGACCCGCGTGCTCGCGCGCGTCAGCACGGCCGTCGAGGCGGGACGCTTCACGAGCCTCCTCGGCCCTTCGGGGTCCGGCAAGACGACGCTGCTGCGCATCGTGGCCGGCTTCGTCGCGCCCGACGCCGGCACGGTGCGGATCGGCGCGGAGGACGTCACCGCCGTGCCGGTGTGGCGCCGGCGCATCGGCATGGTGTTCCAATCCTACGCGCTGTTTCCGCACATGACCGTGGCCGAGAACGTCGCCTTCGGGCTCAACCGGCGCGGCATCCGCGGGGCGGAGGCGCGGCGGCGCGTCGGCGCGGCGCTCGAAACGGTGCGGCTCCCCGGGTTCGAAGCGCGGCGGCCCAGGCAATTGTCCGGCGGCCAGCAGCAGCGCGTGGCGCTGGCGCGCGCCATCGTGACGGAACCGGCCGTGCTGCTCCTCGACGAGCCGCTATCGGCGCTCGACCGCCGGCTGCGGCTCGAAATGCAGGTCGAACTCCGCCGCATCCAGCGCGACACCGGGCTCACGACGATCTTCGTCACGCACGACCAGGAGGAAGCCCTCGCGCTGTCCGACCGGGTCGCGATCCTCGACCGGGGCCGCATCGTGCAGGAAGGCGCGCCGGCCGACATCTACGAGCGGCCACGCACGCGCTTCGCCGCGGGTTTCCTCGGGGACGCCAACCTCTTCGCGGGCCACTGCCGGGGCGAGGGCGTCGCCGTCGCGGATCGCGTGATCCGCACCACCGATCCGCTGCCCGCGGCGGGCGCGGCGGTGACGCTCGCGGTCCGGCCGGAGAAGATCGCCCTGCTCCCGGCGGGCGCCGACGTCGCCGACGGTCGCAACCGCGTCGACGCGCGGCTCCTCGCCACCGTCTACGCCGGCGCCGCCTCGACCCACGCGCTCGATGCCGGCCCGCTCGGCGCCGTCCAGGTGTTCGCGCAGAACCGCGAAGCCGCACCCATCGCGCCCGGCGCGCCCGTGACGCTCGCATGGTGGCCCGCGCACACGATCGTGCTGGAGGATTGATGCCGCGATCCCCGACGGCGCCGCCCGCCAGCGCCTGGAACGCCTGGTCGAGCCGCCCGGCCGAACTGGTGTTCCTGCCGCTCGGCGTGCGCGTCACGCCCGTGCTTCACGCCGACGGCGCGCGGCGCGCGACCCCGTTCGACGAGGGGGCGGGCGTGCGGCTCGGGCGGTACGCGCTCGACGCCGCGATGGTCGAACGCGCGCTGGAACGCCTTGATCATGACAGGCTGATGACGCCTTCCTGCGGCGAACAGGAGCGAGTTCCATGTACGCGCGCGATCCCATCCTCCGGTCCGTCCCGGTCGCGGAGCTTCGGCCGACCCAGATGACGGTGGGCTTGCGCGAGGTCGAGGCCAAGCGGAAGGCCTGGCGGGCGCTCGAAGGCGGCAAGCGGGGCGAGTTCCTCGGCTCGCACATGATCCCCGTCCTGCTGGGACCGAAGGCGCGGAACTACGTCATCGACCACCATCACCTGGCGCGCGCGCTCCTGGAAGAGAAGGTCACGGACGTGGTGCTGACGACGGTCGCGGATCTGCGGCACCTCGAGCCGGACGAGTTCTGGACCGTGTGCGACCATCGCGGCTGGGTCTACCCTTACGACGCCGAGGGGGTCCGGCACGCTTACGGGGCCTTGCCGAAGACCGTGGCGGCGCTCGCCGACGACCCGTTCCGTTCGCTCGCGGGCGAGCTGCGCACCATGGGCGGCTACGCCAAGGACGTGGCGCCGTTCAGCGAGTTCATGTGGGCGGATTTCCTGCGCCGGCGCATCAAGCCCAAGCGCGTCGCGGCGGATTTCGAAACGGCGAAAAAGGATGCCTACGAGCTCGCGCGGAGCCCCGCGGCGGCTCATCTGCCGGGCTGGTGCGGGCCTGTGTGAAGACGGCGCCGCCCGCCGGAAGGTCCCGCGACCGCGCGTGCGGATTTGACACGACCGCGATTTCGCCACGATGATGCACGGTGGCGAACGCGGGAACTTGTCGATGAGCGAACTGGATGACATCAAAGCCCTTCACGCCTGCGGAAGGCTGTCGCGCCGCGCGTTCGTCGGGCGCGGCCTGGCGCTCGGCGCGTCCTTGGCGGCCCTGTCGAGCGCGGCGGCAAGCCTGCCGGCGTCGGCCGCGGAGGAACCCAAGAGCGGCGGCACCCTGCGTCTGGGACTCGGCGGCGGCAGCACGACGGACAGCCTCAACCCGTTGAGCTGGAACGACTCCGTCATGATCGATGTCGGCTTCGCGCTGTTCAACGGGCTCGTCGAGAACGGGGCCGACAATCGCCCGGTGCCGGAACTCGCGGAAAAGTTCGAGCCGAAGCCCGGCGCCGCCGAATGGATCTTCGACCTGCGCAAGGGTGTGCAGTTCCACAACGGCAAGGAATTCGACGCCGACGACGCGGTCTATTCGCTGAACCTGCACCTCGGCGACAGCAAGTCGGGCGCCGCCGGGCCCATGAAGGCCGTGACCGGCGTCAAGAAGCTCGACAAGTACCAGATCCAGGTCTCGCTCGCTTCGGGGGACGCCGATTTCCCGACCATCCTGACCGATTACCATATCATGATGGTGCCGAACGGCTACACCGATTGGGCCAAGCCCATCGGGACCGGCGCCTTCACGGTCGATGGTTTCGACCCCGGCGTCCGCATCGCGCTGAAGAAGGCCGGCGCCTATTGGAAGGGCGGCCGCGGCCACCTCGACGCCGTCGAATACACGGTCGTGAACGACACCAGCGCGCGCATGAACGCCCTCATCTCGGGCCAGGTCGACGCCATCAACCGCGCCGACCCGAAGACGGTGTCCCGCATCGAGAAGAGCCCGACGCTCGAGATCGTGCGCGCCGCCGGCGGCTGGTACCCCGTCATGGCCATGATGGTCGACCGCGACCCCTACACCAACCTCGACCTGCGGTTGGCCTTGAAATACGCGGTCGACCGCGAGCAGATGATCAAGACGCTGTTCAGCGGTTACGGCACGCTCGGCAACGATCATCCCATCCCGCGCAGCGATCCCTATTTCAACAAGGATCTGGCACAGCTCAAGTACGACCCCGAGAAGGCCAAGTTCCACTTCAAGAAGGCGGGCTTGAGCAACCCGAAAGTCATCCTGCAATCGTCCGACGCGGCCTTCAACGGCGCCGTCGACATGGCGACCCTGCTGCAGGCGACGGGCGCCAAGAACGGCATCCCGGTCGAGGTCAAGAAGGAGCCGGCCGACGGCTATTTCGACAATATCTGGTTGAAGGGCTCCTTCGTGGCGAGCTACTGGGGCGGGCGCCCGGCCGCCACGCAAATGTTGTCGATCGCCTACAAGGCCTCGGCACCGTGGAACGAATCGCACTGGAACAACGCGAAGTTCGAGACATTGCTGTCCGAAGCCCAGGCGGAAACCGACGAGGGCAAGCGCAAGACCGCCATCTACGCCATGCAGGAACTGCTCCGCGACGAGGGCGGCACGCTGATCCCCTGCTTCCGCGATTGGCTCGACGCGCACAACAAGAAGGTCGGCGGCCACACACCCCACAGCGGCTTCGACATGTGCAACGGCCGCATCGCCGAAAAAGCTTTCATGAAGGCCTGAGACGTTGCTCAAGCTGGTGGGACAGCGCTTCGCGCTCGGCCTGATGACCCTGCTGGCGGCGTCCCTGCTCATCTTCGCGGGCACGGAAGTCCTGCCGGGCGACTTGGCGTCGGCCATCCTCCAGAACAACGCGACGCCCGAATCGCTCGCTTCCATGCGCAAGGAACTCGGCCTCGACCGACCCGCGGCGACGCGTTACGTCGAATGGCTCGGGGGCGCCGCGCACGGCAATTTCGGCCGCTCGCTCGCCAACAACCGCGACGTGATCGAGGAGATCACGCCGCGGCTCAAGAACACCCTGTTCCTGGCGGCCTATGCCGCCGTGATCGCGGTGCCGCTCGCCGTGCTCCTGGGTCTCCTCGCCGCCATCAGACAGGGCAGTTTGTTCGACCGCGCGGTCAACGTGGTGACGCTGACCACGATCTCCGTGCCGGAATACTTCCTGGCGTACATCCTGATCAAATATCTCGCGGTCCAATACCTGATCTTCCCGTCGCTCGCGAGCCTGAGCCCGGGCATGAGCTTCGGCCAGCGATTGTTCGTGACCTTCCTTCCGATGATGACGCTCGTTCTCGTCATCGTGGCCCACATGATGCGGATGACGCGCGCGTCCGTGCTCGCCGTCATGGCGAGCCCCTACATCGAAATGGCGCTGCTGAAGGGCATACCCAAATGGCGGATCGTCGTGCAGCACGCCTTCCCGAACGCGCTCGCGCCGATCATCAACGTCATCGCGCTGAACCTCGCCTACCTCGTCACCGGCGTCGTGGTCGTGGAGGCGGTGTTCGTCTACCCCGGTCTCGGGCAACTGATGGTCGACGGCGTGTCCAAGCACGACGTCCCCGTGGTGCAGGCCTGCGGCTTGCTCTTCGCGGCGGCCTTCATCCTGCTGAACATGACGGCCGACATCCTGGCCATCATGAGCAACCCGCGGCTGCGTCACCCGAGGTGAGGCCGCCCGTGCTTCGACACGCCCGGCTTTCGCCGGGCTCCTCGGCCACAGGGAGAGCTCAGTGTCCCGCGACCCGCCACGCCCCCGTGCCGAGCGAAGCCGGCTCGAGGCCGCGGGGATCCACCGTCGGGCGAGCCGGCGGAGAGCGGCGCTGAAAGCGCCGTTCGAGGGACGGGGGCGCGCAGGGCGATGTCGGTAGGGCGCGCGGCATGAAGCTATTCGGACATCGGCCGAGCGCGACCGCCTGGATCGGCTTCGGCATCATCGGGGTGATGGTCGCCGTCGGCGTGTTCGCGCCGCTCATAGCGCCCTACGACCAGGCCGACATCGTCGGCGACGCATGGGCGGACCCCGACGGGGCGCACTGGCTCGGCCTCGACAACCTCGGCCGCGACATCCTGAGCCGGCTGATCTACGGCGCCCGGCTGTCGATCGGGCTTTCGGCCTTGATCACCATACTGGCCTTTTGCCTCGGCATCGTGACGGGCTTCACGGCCGCAACCCTCGGCGGCTGGGTCGACACCGTCTTGTCGCGGGTCGTCGACCTGCTGCTGTCCATGCCGATCCTTATCTTCGCCTTCATGATCCTGTCGGTGCTGGGAACCGCCATCCCGGTTCTCGTCCTCACGATCGCGGTGTTGAACGCGACGCTCGTGTTCCGCCTCGCCCGCGCGGTGGCCATGAACATCACGGCGCTCGAATACGTCGAGGCCGCCAAGGTGCGCGGCGAGGGCTTGTGGTGGATCATCAGCCGCGAGGTCCTGCCCAACGCGGTGCCCCCGCTCGCGGCCGAGTTCGGGCTGCGGTTCTGCTTCACCTTCCTGCTCATCGCCGCCCTGAGCTTCCTCGGCCTCGGCATCCAGCCGCCGCTGGCCGACTGGGGCAGCATGGTCAAGGACTACCGGGACGTGCTGGCGCTGAACTCGCCCGCGCCGCTGTTCCCCGCGGGCGCCATCGCGCTGTTGACGGTCGGCATCAATTTCGTGGTCGACTGGATGCTGTCGGTCCATTCCAAAGGGCACGGAGACGCGGCATGACGGCCGAAGCTCCCGCGCGCTCCCGCGCGGACGAGGACATCCTCGATGTCCGCAACCTGCGGATCGAGGCGCGCTCGGACCGGGGGGTCGCGGTGCTCGTCGACGACGTGTCGTTCACGCTCAGGCGCGGCGACGTGCTGGGGTTGATCGGCGAATCGGGGGCGGGCAAGTCGACCATCGGCTTGTCGACGCTGGGCTACACCCGCTCCGGCTGCCTCATCACGGGCGGCTCACTCGTGTTCGAGGGCCGCGACATCCGCACCATGTCGGCCAACGAGCGGCGCGACCTGCGGGGCCATGGCGTCGCCTATATCGCGCAGAGCGCGGCGGCGTCGTTCAACCCGTCGATGACCATCATGGACCAGGTCTGCGAGGTCGCGGTCCGACAGGGGCTCATGGGCCCGGCGGAAGCCAAGGTCGCGGCGGTGTCCTTGTTCAGGCAGCTCGATTTGCCGAACCCCGAAACCTTCGGCGGCCGCTATCCCCACCAGGTCTCGGGCGGGCAGCTGCAGCGCGCCATGGCCGCCATGGCGATGGCCGCCCAGCCCGACCTCCTCGTCTTCGACGAGCCCACGACGGCGCTCGACGTGACGACCCAGGTCGAGGTCCTGGCCGCCTTCCGCAAGCTCATCAGGGAGTTCGGCACCGCCGCGCTCTACATCACCCACGACCTCGCGGTGGTGGCCCAGATCGCCGACCGCATCATGGTGCTGCGCTACGGGCGCATGGTGGAACTCGGAACCGCGGCGCAGGTGCTCTACGCCCCCAAGGAGGATTACACCCGCAGACTGGTGGCCGAGCGCACGTTCGGCCACACCCGGCCGGCGGCCTCCCAGGCGAACGAACTGCCGATCCTTTCCGTCGCGCGCGTGTCGGCGAGCTATTCCAAGTTCGCCAACGTCGTGCAGGACATCGACATCGACGTGTGGCGCGGCGACACGCTGGCGGTGGTGGGCGAATCGGGCTCGGGCAAGAGCACGTTGGCGCGCGTCATCGTCGGCCTCCTGCCGCGCAAGAGCGGCGATATCCGCTTCGACGGGAAGTCGCTGCCGCCGCGCCTGGCCGACCGCTCGAAGGAGCAGTTGCGGCGCATCCAGATGATCTACCAGATTCCCGACGTGGCGCTGAACCCGCGGCAAACGCTGCTCGACGTGATCGGCCGGCCGGTGCGCTTCTACTTCGGCCGCCGGCCGGACCAGGTGCGCGAGCGGGTCGTGGAGCTATTGCGGCTGATCGACCTGCCGGAAAGCTTCATCGACCGCTACCCGCCGGAACTGTCGGGGGGGCAGAAACAGCGCGTCTCGATCGCGCGCGCCCTGGCGGCCGAGCCCGACCTCATCATCTGCGACGAGGTCACGTCCGCGCTCGACCAGCTCGTCGGCGAGGAGATCCTGCGCCTGCTGAAGCGCCTGCAGGACGAACTCGGCGTCGCCTACCTGTTCATCACGCACGACCTCGGCACCGTGAAGCGCATCGCCGACAAGGTGGCGGTGATGCTCAAGGGCAAGCTCGTCGCCTCGGGGCCGACCGCGGAGGTGTTCTCGCCGCCCTACCACCCCTATACGGAACTGCTGCTGTCCTCCGTGCCGCAGATGCGCGCCGACTGGCTCGACGAGGTGCTGGCCAAGCGGGCGCGGGCGGAGCCGGAATCCACGGGTGCGCCGAACCCGTGAGCGGACGCTCGACCAGGGGAAGAGGTTTCACCCGGGAGGGCCGGCCAAGGCCGGCGGCAACGCGCGATGACGATGCTCACCGATGGCCTTCACGCGCTTGCCTCTCCATCGCGACCGGAAAGCGCGTCAGGCGGCCTATGCGACCCTGGGCGGGGAGCGCGTCGACGGCGCGCGGGAGCTGACGAAGGTACCTCACGAGCGAATCAGCGAGAACCTTTTTGGGACTATTGGTTGACATTTCTCATGAAATGATAATTCGTGTCATGAAGAAGAGCATGTTATGCGGAGCGGCCATGACGACGGCTTTGGAGGCGAGCGCCTATCTCCATCATCTCCATCTCGCGAGCCCTGATCCGGCCGCTCTCGCGGCGTTTTACGCCGGCGCGCTGGACATGAGCGCGAACGAGGCGCCGGACGACGGATGGATCGCACGCGGACCATCGAGACGCCTCCGATTCAGCAAAGGCCCCGCCAAGACACTCCTGTCCGCCGGGTTCGCGGTGCGCGACGAGCCCGCCCTCGTCGGGCTGAAGCATCATGCCGAGCGGCAGGGGCTCGCGACAGGCGTCGCGGGGACGCCCTTTTTCAAGCCCGGTGCGTTCACCGTCACGGACCCCGACGGCAACAGGATCGCGTTCGGCTTGGCCCAGGAGGAGCAGGCGGTGTCGGGCCGGCCCATCCGGGGGCCGCTTCAGCATCTCACCTTGGCGACCCGAAACGTTACGGCGATCGAGGACTTCTACGCCGGCAGACTTGGGTTTGGCGTGTCGGACCGGGTCCTGGACCACGACGGCAGGGTCATGACGCTGTTCATGCGCGGCAACCATGAACATCACAACCTCGCCTGTTTCCTTCAGGACCGACAGGGCATCGATCATCACTCCTACGAGGCTGGCGAGTGGGACACCATTCGAGACTGGTGCGACCATCTCGCCGCCCGGGACATCCAGCTCATGTGGGGTCCGGGCCGGCACGGACCGGGCAACAACCTATTTGTCTTCGTCACGGATCCCGACGGCAATTGGATCGAGATTTCGGCCGAACTCGAGGTCGTGCACGACCGCCCGGTCAAGCATTGGCCGCATGCGGAGCGAACCCTCAATCTTTGGGGCCGGGCGATCATGAGAGCCTGAGGACACGCGCCGGGAGGCTCGTCATGGCCCCGGTCCGAACCGGCCGGTTTCGTTGTCGCCGCCGCGGACGCCGACATCGCAAGGCTTGGATCGGTTCGTGGCCACGAGGCTTCATCGGGTGGCGCCAGCCTGGGGAATGAGGATCGATGGGAGGACTTCGACGCTACGGCTCCATCCTCCGTCTCTTCGACGAGGAGCGCCCCGAATGGACGGTGCTCGACCTTGCCGCGCAAACCTCCGTTCCGGCCAGCACCGTATACCGCACGGTCCGCGAACTCGTCGCCGAGGAGTTCCTGGAGCCGGCGGCCGAGGCCCGATACAGGCTGGGGGCCTGTTTCATCGCGTTCGATCGTCTGGTGCGGGTGACTGACCCATTGTATCGCGTCGGTACCGCCCTTTTGAGGGACGTCGCCGCACAGGCTCGCGTGCCTTGCACCGCGGTCCTTGCACGGCTCTACGCCGACAAGGTCATGTGTGTCGCCGATTGCCGATCGAGCGAGGGCAGCGTCCTCAGCAGCTTCGAGCGGGGCCGGCCCCACGCGCTGACGCTAGGCGCAACCTCGAAAGTCATTCTGGCGCAACTGCCTGCGCGCCGTCTCACCAAGCTGCTCGGTCCGGAAGCGGACTCGCGGCCGGCGGCACCCTTCGCCCAAAGCGGCGCCGAAATACGCGAGGAACTTCTCCGCATCCGGGAGCGCGGATACGCGATCACCCGCGGCGAGGTCGACAAGGGCCTTGTCGGCATCGCGGCGCCCGTCTCGGCGCCGGAGCGTGCGCTGATCGGGAGTCTCAGCCTCGTGGTTCCGGCGTCCGCCCTCGACCCGGCCATGGAACGACGGCTGGTTCTGCTCGTGGTCGCCTCCGCGAGCCTGCTCACCGAGGAACTGAAGCCGAAAGCCTCGACGCCCGAGCGCCGTGCCAGGGCGGCTCGATGACGGAACTTTCGTGTGATGTCGTCATCGTCGGCGGCGGGCCGACCGGTTTGACGCTTGCGAACCTGCTCGGCAATGCCGGCCGCCGTGTCGTCCTGGTCGAGCGCAACCCCGAAACGGTCCGGCACCCGCGTGCCGTGTCGATCGACGACGAGGCGTTGCGGACCATGCAGGCGATAGCACTCGCGGACGATGTGATCAAAAATGTCGCGCTCGACTATGGCTCACATTACTTCACGTCTTCCGGTCGTTGCTTCATGAAAGTGGAGCCTACCGCTCGCGATTACGGATATCCGAGACGTAACGCCTGCACGCAGCCGAAATTGGAAGCGACGTTGCGGGACGGCTTGCGGCGCTTCGGCAACGTGACGACGCTGTTCGATCACGCCTGCGAGCAGGTCGTCGAAGACCCGGACGGTGTATCGGTGTCCGTGCGTCCGCCCGCCGGAGCAACGACGACCTTGCGGGCCGCCTATGCGGCGGGGTGCGACGGAGCACGAAGCGGCATCCGCAAGGCGATCGGCTCGGTCCTGACCGGCTCGACCTACACGCAGCGGTGGTTGATCGTCGACCTGGCCGCGACGCGCGAGCGCCTGCGTCAAACCCGGGTCGTGTGCAGTCCCGACCGTCCCCTCATTACGCTGCCCGGCCCCGGCGGCATCCGCCGATATGAGTTCATGCTGCACGAGGGCGAAGACGAACACACAGCGGAATCGCCTGAATTCGTGCGCCGATTGCTGGCCGCGCACGGACCCGATGCGGACATGCCCGTGGTTCGCCGCCAGGTCTATGCCTTCCATGCCCGCATCGCCGACCGCTGGCGAAGGGGCAGGATCGTCCTGGCCGGCGATGCCGCTCACCTCTCACCGCCCTTCGCCGGGCAGGGAATGAACAGCGGCATCCGGGATGCGCACAATCTCGGATGGAAACTCGCCGAGGTGACGGCCGGGCGTTTGGGGCCGGGGGTGTTGGACACCTACGAGACCGAGAGGGCGCCGCACGCCTGGGCTTTGATCGAGATGGCCATGAACATGGGGCGCATCATGATGCCGAAGTCGCGAGCGCAAGCCTTGTTGGTGCAATCCGGGTTCAGGCTGGCGCGCCTCGCACCCGGCGTTCAGGCCTACTTCGGGCAGATGAAGTACAAGCCGAAGCCTTTTTACGACAGGGGTTTCCTCCTGCCCGAGCCGAACGGCGCGGCGATCGTCGGGCGGATGCTGCCGCAGCCGCTCGTCGAGCGCGAGGACGGGACTCGCATGAAACTGGACGATCTTCTCGGGAACGGCTTCGCGTTGCTTGCGTACGGGGTTCAAGGCCAGGCACTGCTCAGGGAAGCGGCCCGGCTCGACTTCGGGATGGACTTCGGGGCCGCCCTGGCGGTGACGCCGCGGACCATCAACCCCGACCCCGGCTCCTCACCCGGCCTCGATGCGGTCAGGGATGTCGAGGATGCTTTCGCGGCCTTCCTGCCCGTCGGGGAACCCGTGTTGATGATCGTGCGGCCGGACCGCTATGTGGGGGGTGTGCTGCGCTCCGGGCCTGCCGCGGGGTTCGCACAAAGATGTCGCGCCCTCGTCGCCGAAACCTGGGCGCCACCCGCGGCCGCATCCGTTGCGGAGCGCGGATCTCCATCGTGCGCTGCCGCTTAAACGAAGGTGCACGCTGTCGATAGCGTGAATATTGCGTCGAATGGCGGACGATGTTCAGGTCCCCGCGAGGTAGAGGTTCAGCACATTGGGCGATGCATTCTCGAACATCCGACGCGTGGTCACCGGAATCGATGCGCTCGGGCGCTCCTGCGTCCGCTTCGACGATGGAGGGCAGGATCGCGGCGGGAACATCGAAGTGTGGTCGACCGTTCGGTGGGAACCGGACGGTCCGTGCGACAGCGACGCGGCTGACGGACCCTTGAGCTTGTTGCCGCCTCCGGGGGGTACCAAGGCGCGCTATGTCGTGATCCCGCCGGAGTCGATCGAGAGTGGACTGTCCATGGAGCAGCGGCGCGCCGACGCACGGGCTTTCTTCGCATCCATGCGGGCGGAGGATGTCCTCGTCGAGGGCATCGACCACCCCCACGCGCATCGGACGACAACGATCGACTACGTCGTGGTGTTGGCCGGCGAGCTTTCGCTTCTGCTGGAAACGGAGGCGCGAACGTTGCGTCCCGGGACTGTCGTCGTGCAGCGCGGCACAAGTCACGCCTGGGTCAACCGGGGCACCGCCCCGGCGCTTCTCCTCGCCATCATGGTCGATTCGGTCGCGCCGCCTTCCCCTCACGTCCCGGCCGGGCCCCCATGAAGCCGCCCGGCTGCCCGGCGCGGCTCGGGCCACGCCAAGGCGTCGAGCCGGGTCGCCAAGGGATGCGCTTGGGCGGTCCGCCTGGCCGCCCGCGGCAGCGCGTTTCGTCCCGACCGAGGCGCGGCCTTCATTCGCGCTGACGCCTGCCGCTTCTTCCTCCGCGTGGCCCGAGGTCTGCCTCTTTTCCGCGTACCGGCGGGCCCGCACGGCGGGAGACCCGGCCACCGCGCACAACACGTTGCCGATACGCGCACACGATGATCGCCACCTTGCCTTCGCTTGCCGGCGAGGGCTTCGATGGCATGCCGCGATACGGCGGCGAAGCGGGAGGGGGTCCGCACCGATGCTCGAAGCCATCGAAATCTGGAAGGCGCCCGCTTGAAGCCGCTCGTGGTAGCCATCGGCGGCACCCCGAACGTGCCGTCCTCGACGCATCACGCCCTGACGCTCGCGCTGCAAGCCGCCGAGGCGTCCGGCACCCGAACCAAGCTGTTCGATGGCGCGTTTCTAGCGACGCTGCCGAGCTACATGCCCGGCCGCCTGGAACGCACGGCGACGGAACAAGAGTTCATCGGCTCGGTGAAGGCGGCGGATGGCATCATCGTCGCGACCCCCGCATACCACGGCGGCATCTCCGGTCTCGTCAAGAACGCACTCGACCTTCTCGAAGACCTCGCCGGCGACGAACGCCCTTACCTCGAAGGTCGCGCGGTCGGCTGTGTGGTCACGGCGTTCGGTCTGCAAGGTGCGGCCACGACGCTCATCTCTCTGCGCTCGATCGTGCACGCCCTTCGGGGGTGGCCGACCCCTCTCGGCGTGACCGCTGATACGAGCAGCACGAAATTCGTGGACGGAATCTGCAAGGACGAGAAGTGCGCCTTTCAACTGGATCTGGTCGGCAGGCAGGTCGCTGATTTCGCCTTGACGCGGCGGCGCTGAACGGCGCCCTCGCGCTCGCGGCCGCGAGCATCGGGACACGTCGGCACACAAGCCTCTGAGCGAGCGGTGAAGCACCCTGGCGGTC
Organism: uncultured Lichenihabitans sp.; assembly: GCA_964244255.1. GTDB lineage: Bacteria > Pseudomonadota > Alphaproteobacteria > Rhizobiales > Beijerinckiaceae > Lichenihabitans. Next base: position 33,416 of record CAXTIC010000031.1, read on the forward strand.
GGGACCCCGACGGCAGGTCTATCGGCGCCGACCGCGCACGCGGGCCCCGCGGCGGTCTCCCGTACCCGGGCCGCGTACGCATCCCCTCTGCCGCAACGCTCCGCGGACGGTCTCGCGCGTCGAGGTCGAACGCGTTCCGCCCGGCACTCCCCGCGCCGGAGGCTCGTTCCGCCCGCGAAGCCGCGGGACCCGCCGAACAACGCACAGAAACTTGCATGTGAGCGCCACCGGGCTCGCGGCGCTTCCCGGCACGCGCCTAAGCGCCGAGGGTCACATCCATGCTTGCGGGTACGACTCGCACGATCTTGCGGAGGACGCGATGCGCTTTGGCACGTTCAACAACCCCAGCCATCCGAAGGGCCGCGACTATGCCGCCGGCCATTTCCACAATTTGGATTACCTACAATATCTCGACCGGATCGGCGCTTACGAAGCGTGGATCGGCTCACACTACACGGTGGTGCTGGAGCCGCAGTCGCCCAACGATCTCCTCGTGGCCCAGGCCATTCCGTTGACCAAGCGGATCAAGCTCAACCCGGGGGCCTATATCGCCCCGTTCTTTCATCCGGCCGAGCTGGCGCATCGGATCGCCTGGCTCGACCACATGTCGAAGGGACGCATCATCGTCGGCGTCGGGGCCAGCGGCGTGCCGACCGACCTCGACATGTTCGGTATCGACTACAAGGGCAATCAAAGCCGCGAGATGCTCGAGGAATCGGTCGACATGATCCACGCGCTGTGGGCAAGCACCGAACCCATGGAGATCAAGGGGAAGTATTGGACGATCCGACATCCCAAGCCGATGGTCGGCGGACTGCTGTCCTACCACATGAGGCCTTATCAAAAGCCGCGAACGCCGCTCGCCATCACGGGCTTCAGCGCCGGCTCTCCGACCCTGCGCATGGCCGGTCGGAAGGGGATGATCCCCTGCTCCTTCTCGTTCGGGAACGCCTATGTGCGAAGTCATTGGGACTCGATCGCGCGGGGCGCCGACGAAGTCGGTCGCGAACCGCCGCCCCGCCAGGAGTGGCGTGTGGTCCGCGAGATCATGGTCGCCGAGACCGACAAGAAGGCGATGGACCTGGCCGTCAACGGTCCCATGGGCCAGCATTACAACGCCTTCTTCCTCCCGATGCTCAAGGATGCGGGGCTCATCAAGGCGCTGAAACACAGTCCGGACGTTGCCGACAGCGATGTCACGGTCGAGTACCTCGCGAGGCACGCCTGGTCGGTCGGCTCGGAGGAAACCGTTCTCAATCAGATCGGGGACCTCAACGAGGCCGCGGGCGGTTTCGGCGTGCTGCTCGCCATGTCGTACGATCATCTCGACTACATGGACGAGTGGCGCTGGGCGATGAACGCCCTGTGCAACCGCATCGTCCCCAAGCTGCCCGAGAACGGCTCGGTGGCATCGGGCACGGCCGAACGGGAGACGGACCGGATCTTGGCGGGTCGGGAAGCGACGCCGGCTTGATCGGCGATGTCCTGGTCCGCGCCCGCCGGCCGTCGAGCCGCGCCAACCCTCATCGGGAGCTGCCGGTCGCGGGCTTTCGGCTGACCGGCCGCGTATGGCGGTCGCCTTTGCGTCGAGCCCGGCAATCCCCCCGTGAACGCCGGGCGAGGCGGTCTCTAGGCGCATGTCGGCACGCGATGGCGTCACCAGCGCGACGACACCGCTTAGAGGCGACCCGCCGGCGAGCCGGCCGCTTGCGGCGACCGGCTAGTTGCCGCCCATCGGCATCGCGCGCTGCCGATGATCGCTTGGGGACGTTCCGAACTGGTTCCGGAACGCATGAGCGAAATGGGCCTGGTTCCGAAAACCGGCGCTCGACGCGATCTGCTTCAACGAGACATGGGCGTAGCGGCGGTCTTCGAGCCTCTCCCGGCAGGTGTTCAGGCGTCGCTCGCGGATCATGTCGCCGACGGTCGTTTCAGCGTCCTGGAAGATGCGGTGGAGATAGCGCACCGATATCTGCATCGACTCGGCAACCTTGGTCGGCGACAGGTCCGGGTCGCGCAGATGCGTGTCGACCACGTCCTTGGCCCGCCGGAACAAGGCGGTTCGAACGGCTGAACCGCCGACGGGCCTGTCGGCATAGCGGGTCTCGAACAGGATTTCCAGCAACTGGATCAACTGCGCCGCGCATCGGCTGCCGGCCTCATCGGCGATCCGCTCGACTTCGTCGGCGACCGAACGAAGGAAATCCAGAGTGACCTTGCCGAGCCCGGCGCCTCCGGACTGCGGGACCGCGCAGACGCGCGTGGGATCGAACAGCCACGACGCAAAGTATGTTGCGGGCACATTCACGCACAAGACGCTGGCAGGTTCGTCGTGGGCGTAGCAAAATGGCGCGCCGGTATAATGCAACGCAAAACTTCCCGCCGGAATGGAACAATCGCGGTCGAACTGGCGCATGGCCAGCGTACCGCTCTTGACCGCAACGAAAACGAAATCCGTCGAGCGGTCGGCGGCGATGTGTCGTTTGGTCCTTTGTGCGCGCTCGCAGGTCGTGGAAATGTGATTGAGGCCGAGCTGACCCAATTTGGTGCCGAACCAAGTACCATTGAACCGATGCTCGTCTCCAAGGGAGAGATCCACCGGCGAGAACACCTCCCCTACGATCTTGGCCCACGCTGCCGCTTTATTCGCGCCAATGTTGGCGTTTGAATATAAGAAAGCCACGCTTCCACCCTTCGAAAATCTCGACCCTCTCCGGGATCCGAGCGGCGACGATAGCGGCGATCCTCCTTCGAGTCGAGCTTATCACCGAGCTCAGGCCTATCGGGGCGCCGGACGTCCGCCGCCGCGGCGTTGGGAATACTCGGGCTGGGGTGCGTTGTTTCCGAAAGGCTCGCAGGCCTGCGATGGATGTGCCGATGCGCGAGGGCGTGATGTGCCGGTGGAACCTATCCGATGCCGCGCACCATCGCCGATGGCGTCGCGTATCATTCGTGCCCGAGCGACCGGCGTTGTCGGCGGGCGCGCTCGTGGGGCGCGACGACGCCCGTGGACACCGGAGCAACAATATGGACCCGAATGGCACCCCACCGCCCGAACCAACGGGTGACGCCCGTGCCGACGCCGGTGGAGCGACCCCGATGCATCTCGCGGCCGAGTCTCCACGCTTCAGGCCTCATCGCGGTCGGCTGCCGCTGATCGCGGCCGACGCGTTCGTGGCTGCGAACGCCCTCGTGGTCGGTGATGTCCATGTCGGCGCCCGGTCGAGCCTGTGGTTCGGCGCCATCGTTCGCGGCGACGTCAATCGGATCAGGATCGGAGCCGACACGAACATCCAGGACGCCACCGTGATCCACTGTTCCGGCATCGGCAGCGACAGTCCGACGACGATCGGGGACCGCGTCACGGTCGGCCACATGGCGCTCATCCACGGCTGCCGCCTCGAGGACGGCTGCATGATCGGCATGCGAGCCGTCGTCATGGACGATGCGATCGTCGAAGGGGGGGCGATGGTCGCGGCGGGCGCACTCGTGACGCCTGGAAAACGGGTTCCGCGCGGAGAATTGTGGGCGGGCCAGCCGGCACGCAAGCTTCGCGAATTGTCCGATGACGATCTCGCCTTGATCGAGAAGCTTGCGCGCTCCTACGTGGATCTGTCACGCGAATACCTGGAGTCCATCGATGGCCGAGTCGCGCACCGCTCCCGCGCGAGGGCGTATCGGCGCGGGGCCGCCGACCCTGCGGCCACGATCGCTCCGGCGCCGGGCAAGCCGCGCGGCCCATCCGACGCCTGAGCGTCCGGCCGCGGCGCGACCCGATCGTCGCGCTCGAAGAGGATCGGGTCGACGTCGGGTGTGCCGGCCCCGTCGAGGGCGCGCAAACCTGGCCGGGAACGAACAGGAGGCTGCGACGCCGTCTGAACGGGAGCGTGCGGACCGGATCATGGGGGAGAGGGGGGATTCGCTGCCGCTCGGCTCGCGGCTCGCGCGGGACCGACCGATGGGGCGCGCAGGTTCAGCAATCCGCGGACATCCGCGCTCGTCGCGACCGTCGCGCCGAGGTCCTCGATCATGCGGCGGGCTTTCGCGACCATCTCGGCATTGTCCCGGGCAAGCGTGCCTCGGGACAGGTTGACGGCGTCCTCCAGTCCGACGCGAACGTTGCCGCCGGCGAGACAGGACATGGCCGCCATTTGGAACGCGGCGCGGCCGATCCCGAACCCGGTCCATGTCGCGCCTTTCGGAAGCAGGTTCCGAGCGTAGAGAAGCGTCTCGGGCGAGGGCTGGAACCCGTATTTGATGCCCATCACGATCGAGCACAGCGGCTCAGGCGCCAGGGTGGCGTCCTCCACCAGATCGTGGGCCAATGCGATGTCGCCGGAGTCGAACAGTTCGAGTTCCGGGACGACGCCCGCGCCGCGGATCAGGCCGGCCATGCGGCGGACGTTCTCCGGCGTGTTGATGACAACCTCCCTGCCGAACATCATCGTGTTGAGGTCGAGGGTCGCGATGTCCGGCCGGATGTCGAGAATGTGGGCGACCCGCCGTTCAGGAACGAGCAGGTTGGTTCGCGGTCCGGGAACGACCGGGTCGTGAGAGGATGGCTGAAAGCGGCCGCCCGGGCCGGTCGTGAGATTGATGACGAGGCCGGCGTCGCCGGCGCGAATGCGTTCGACGACCTCGCGGTACAGCTCTATCTCCATGGAGGGCGCCCCGGTGGAGGGGTCGCGAACGTGAACATGCACGATCGCGGCGCCGGCCTCGCCCGCCGCGAGGCAAGCCGTCGCGATCTCCTCCGGCGTCACGGGCAGCCGCGGATGCTGCTGGCGCGTCGTGTGACTGCCGGTTACCGCGCAGGTGATGATCGTCGGTGGGCTCATCGTGTTCTCTCGCGGTGGTGGCGGCGCGGGGTGGTCATCTGTGGCGCGAAGGCCGCACGGGGGGACGCCGCGTCGGCGCGCTCCCGGGGAGCCAGCGGGTCGATGCGTCGTCGCGAGGAACGACAAGGGGAGCCTTGCCTCTCGCCTGTTCAAATGCAATGCCTGCGGTCTGGGCGTTTGCTGGGTGGACATGCCTCGACCGAAAGCCGTGCGGTCCCTGTCGCGCGGCATCGCCGTTCTGGAAGCGCTGAACCGGCTCGGCACGTCGTCGGCCCTCACGATCGCGCGTGAGACCAAGATCCCGCGCCCGACCGTCTACCGCCTCCTCTCGACGCTTCAGAGCGAGGGTTATGTCGGCCGAAGCGACTCCCAGGACCTCTTCCACCTCAGACTCAAAGTCCGCCAGCTCTCGGACGGGTTCGACAACGAACAATGGATCGTCAACGTCGCTCGACCCGCCATGGCGACCCTGACCAAGGAGATATCCTGGCCGTGCGACGTGCTCGCGCTGAGGGACCTGAACATGGTCGTCCTCGAGACCACCCATCCGACATCCCCGTTCTCGATCGACAAGAACATGATCGGGCGGGCACTTCCGCTTCTCGGCAGCGCTTCGGGCCTCGCCTACCTGGCGTTCGCGCCTGAGCAGGAGAGCGCGATGCTGCTCGACATGCTGGCGCGGTCCGAGGATCCGGACGATAGGCCCGCGGCCTGGCGCCGGCGCATCGATGACCTCGTCGCCGACACGCGGCGGCGCGGTTTCGCGGTCCGGCAGGGAGGGCGCGTTTGGCCCCATACGGGGTCCGTCGCGTTGCCGCTTCGACGCGACGGCCGGGTTTTCGGGTGCATCAGCGTCATCTGGATGGCCCGCGTGCTCACCGAGCAAAAAGGCATCGCCGACTGCCTCGGACCGCTCCTCAAGGCCCGCGACGTCATCGAAAAGGAACTCTCGGCCGCCTTGGATTGAGGGGATCGCTTGCGCGGGTCGCCCCAGGTCCGGATCCCTGCGAGGAGCGGGCGGCACGCCAGGTCCGCCGCCTTGGAGCGGGATCGGAACGGCAAAGCCTGCTGTCCACCGCGCGGACGCGGAGCGATGGCGTGTTGCACCCGGGCAAGGGCCGCGCGAAGACGCGGGTCGGGTCCCGATAACGCGCGGCGGAGATTTCAGGTGAAGCTTTGCTCGTTCACTTTCGAAGGTCACGACGGCTTCGGCGCGGTCGTCGACGGCGGCATCGTCGATCTCACCCGTGCCCTGTCGGACCGTGGCGTGTCGACGGTCCGCGGCGTCCTGGCCGCCGGTCTGCTGCGGGAACTGCGTGAGTGGACCGACGGCCGACGGCCCGACGTCCCGCTGGGGAGCGTCGACTTCCTGCCCGTTGTCCCGGATCCCGACAAGATCATCTGCATCGGCCTGAATTATTCCGACCATGTGGCGGAGACCGGTCGGACCTTGACCGAGAAGCCCGCCTTGTTCGCGCGTTTCGCGGGCAGTCAGGTCGGACATCTGCGACCCATGATCCTGCCCGGCGTATCGCAAAAGTTCGATTACGAGGGCGAACTGGCGGTGGTCATCGGCAAGACCGCAAGGCACGTCGCCTCCGCCGACGCCCTGAGCTACGTCGGCGGCTACGCCTGTTACAACGACGGCAGCATCCGCGACTGGCAGCAGCACACCACGCAGTTCCTGGCCGGAAAGACGTTCGCCGGAACCGGCGCCTTCGGCCCGTGGCTGGTGACCAGCGACGAGATTCCCGACCCCTCCGTCCTGACGCTGGAAACGCGTCTCAACGGGCAGGTGGTCCAGCACGCCTCGACAGGCGCGATGATCAACAACGTCGCCAAACTCGTCGAATATTGCTCGACGATCCTGCCTTTGCTTCCCGGCGACGTCATCGTGACCGGTACGCCAGGCGGCGTGGGCGCCAAGCGCACCCCGCCTTTGTGGATGCGGGCCGGCGACACGGTCGAGGTCGAGATTTCGATGATCGGCTGCTTGCGCAACACCATCGTCGAAGAGACTCGCGTCGACGACGGTCCCCGCGTCGACCGCGTTTGACGGGAGCCTCTCATGAGCCTGCTGTCGCTGGGGTATATCGGCGTCAATTCGGACCGGATCGACGACTGGAGCACGTTCGCGACGCGGTTGCTCGGCATGCAGTTGGTGGATTCCGGCGGCCCGATCAGGGCGTTCCGGATGGACGACCGCAAGCAGCGTCTCGTGGTCGGTCGCGGGGAGGGTGGAGCGCGGGGGTTCCTGGGATGGGAGGTCGCGGGCGGCGCGGAGCTCGACGCGATGGCGACGCGGCTCGAAGCGCACGGGACCCGCGTCGTCCGCGGGTCCCGACGGCTGGCGGAGGAGCGTCATGTCGCGGACCTGATCACATTCGACGATCCGGCCGGAAGCGCGCTCGAGATCTTCTGGGGGCCGAGCGTCGCGTCGGATCCGTTCGTGCCCGGCCGGCCGATCTCGGGTTTCAAAACGGGTCCGCTGGGGATGGGCCACGTGGTCTTCCACGTCGCGGACGTGGACGCCCTGATGCCCTTCTACCGCGATGTCCTCGGCTTCCGTCTGACCGACTACGGCCTGTCACCCTACAAGCTCTATTTCTTTCACCTCAACGGCCGCCATCACAGTTTCGCGATGGTCGGGTCCGGCAAGCAAAGCGTCCATCATTTCATGGTCGAACTCGGCAGCTTGGACGATGTCGGCCAGGGCTACGATCTGGCCGGCCTCGAGGAACGGCGGGTCGCCTATACGCTGGGTCGGCACACCAACGATCATATGACATCGTTCTACGCCAATACGCCCTCCGGCTTTTTCGTCGAATACGGCTGGGGTGCCCGTGTGATCGACACCAAGACCTGGGAGCCTTACGAAACCACCGACGGTCCGAGCCTCTGGGGGCATGAACGGCTCTACATGGAGCCGGAGCAGAGGAAGCGCCTGCGCGAAATGCGCCTGGACGCCGCGGCGCGTGGCGTTCGAGCGCCCGACAGCAGACCCGATTGTCCGTGGCTGGAAGCCGTCATCGCGCGAGAATAGCGCGCGACCCGCAGGGTTGTGATCCGAGTGGTCGCGGCCGGGACCCCTCTCGTCCGCCGGACCGGGACCGAGGCCCGAGCCGCCGCGTCGCGGCATGGAGCCCTGGCCCCCCCCTTGGGTCCCGGTCAGGCGGTGTCGAGGTGACCGGCCGAGGGCTCGCACCGGCCCGCACGACGACGGGACGCAAGCGCGTCGAATGTCGGGCGGTCATCGGCGTTCGCCCTCCCGGGACGTGATCCCGACGATCCCGCACAATGGCCATGCGGTACCGACCGGCAATGAAGCTCAGTCGAGGTTTCCGTACGCTCCGCCGGTAGATCGACCGTCGCTTAACACGACGTACATGTTCGACATGCATAGCGGGGGAACGATGTCGAGCACAGACTCGCGAGCGGGAAGCACCCCGGGACGAGCGGCCCGATGAAACGGTCGAACCTAACCGTCGGGAAGGCAATTGTCGGCGATATCGCGACGACAACCATCGACAATCCGAAACGCGCGTCGCCGACGTCATTGGCGCCAGCAACGGGGGCCGCCGCCCGCAACCGCTCAAAGCCTCGCGCCGACGCGTAGGCCCGTGCAACCTGGACAAGCGAGCCCGATCGCTTCAGGGTCAATCCGTCAATCGACACCGGGACTGAACACCGACCGGGAGCACGACTCATGGTAGGTTGGCGCACCCGGTGAGCTCAGCGCGAGACCGACATGCAGCCGCAAGCCGAAAACAGCGACACCGGGTCCGAAGGCCCGGATGCCTCCGGGTCCGAGGCCATCGCCAGCCAGCGGGGCCGCAACGGCCACGCGAACGGGGCGGAGGTCCTTTCGGTACTGAGCCTCGACGAACTGCTGGACGCCCTGCAGGCGATGAAAAGGGGCGATTTTTCAGCCCGCCTCCCGGGCAACCTCGTCGGGCGTGCCGGCAAGGTGGCGGATACGTTCAACGACATCGTTTCGGCCTCTGAACGCATGGCCGAACAGCTCGAAAACGTGGGGCAGGTCGTCGGCCGGGAGGGCAAGACCCGGACCCGCGTGAAGCTGGGGGTGGGGACCGGCGCCTGGGCGGAGATGGAGACGTCCATCAACACCTTGATGGACGACCTGCTCTGGCCCACGTCGGCCGTCACCCGGACCATCACGGCCGTCGCCAAGGGCGACCTGCTGCAGACCGTGCCCCTCGACGTGGACGGCCGGCCGCTGCAAGGCGAGTTCCTGCGCTCGGCCTCCATCGTCAACACCATGATCAAACAGCTGAGCGTGTTCACCTCCGAGGTGACCCGCGTGGCGCGCGAAGTCGGCACCGACGGCAAGCTCGGCGGCCAGGCGCAGGTGAGCGAAGTGACCGGCGTGTGGAAGGACCTCACGGAATCGGTCAACTCCATGGCGTCGAACCTGACGGCCCAGGTCCGCAACATCGCCGACGTGACGATCGCGGTCGCCAACGGCGACCTGTCCAAGAAGATCACCGTGGACGTGCGCGGCGAGATCCTGCAGCTCAAGGAAGCCATCAACACGATGGTGGACCAGCTCCGCTCGTTCGCCTCCGAGGTGACCCGCGTCGCCAAGGAAGTCGGCACCGAGGGCAAGCTCGGCGGGCAGGCCATCGTCCCCGGCGTGGCGGGCACGTGGAAGGACCTGACGGACTCGGTCAACGCCATGTGCGGCAACCTGACCGCGCAGGTGCGCAACATCGCCCAGGTGACGACCGCCGTCGCCCGCGGCGACCTGTCGCGAAAGATCACCGTGGATGTGTCGGGCGAGATCCTGGAGCTGAAGGAGACCATCAACACGATGGTGGACCAGCTGAACTCGTTCGCCTCCGAGGTGACCCGCGTGGCGCGCGAAGTCGGCAACGACGGCAAGCTCGGTGGCCAGGCGCGCGTGGAGGGTGTGGGCGGCACCTGGAAGGACCTGACCGACAACGTCAACACCATGGCGGCGAACCTGACCGGCCAGGTCCGCAACATCGCCGAAGTGACGACCGCGGTGGCCAACGGCGACCTGTCCAAGAAGATCACCGTGAACGTGTCGGGCGAGATCCTCGAGCTGAAGGAGACCATCAACACGATGGTGGACCAGCTCAACGCCTTCGCGTCCGAGGTGACGCGCGTGGCGCGCGAGGTGGGTACGGAGGGACGGTTGGGCGGCCAGGCCAACGTGCTCGGCGTCGGCGGCGTCTGGAAGGACCTGACCGACAACGTGAACCTGATGGGCTCGAACCTGACGGCCCAGGTCCGCAACATCGCCGAGGTGACGACGGCGGTGGCCAACGGCGACCTGTCGAAGAAGATCACCGTGGACGTGAAGGGCGAAATCCTCGAGCTGAAATCCACCATCAACACGATGGTCGACCAGTTGAACGCCTTCGCGTCCGAGGTGACGCGCGTCGCCCGCGAGGTCGGCACGGAAGGCAAGCTCGGCGGCCAGGCGCAACTGAAGGGCGTGGCCGGCACCTGGAAGGACCTGACCGACTCGGTGAACTCGATGGCGCTGAACCTGACCGGTCAGGTGCGCAACATCGCCGAGGTCGCGACCGCCGTGGCACAAGGCGACTTGTCCAAGAAGATCACGGTCAACGTCTCGGGCGAGATCCTGCAGCTGAAGGAGACCATCAACACGATGGTGGACCAGTTGCGCTCGTTCGCCGGCGAGGTGACGCGCGTGGCGCGGGAGGTCGGCACCGAGGGCCGGCTCGGCGGTCAGGCCCAGGTGCCGGGGGTCGCCGGCACCTGGAAGGACTTGACGGATTCGGTGAACTCGATGGCCGGCAACCTGACCGCCCAGGTGCGCAACATCGCCGAGGTGGCGACGGCCATCGCCAACGGCGACCTGTCGCGCAAGATCACCGTCGACGTGCGCGGCGAAATCCTTCAGCTGAAGGAAACGCTGAACACCATGCTCGACCAGCTCAACCGCTTCGCCTCGGAAGTGACGCGCGTGGCGCGCGAGGTCGGCACCGAGGGCAAGCTCGGCGGTCAGGCGCAGGTGCCGGGCGTCGCCGGCAC
>CAXTIC010000032.1:0-43959 GCA_964244255.1 uncultured Lichenihabitans sp.
CTCGCCCGCGCGCTCGACGCCGGCCAAGTCGACACCCTGCTGGTGGCGGGCTGCAACCCGGCCTACGACGCGCCCGCCGGGCTCGCGTTCGGGGAACGGATCGCCAAGGCCGGACTGTCGATCCACCTCGGCGGCTATGTCGACGAGACCGCCGCCGCCTGCCAATGGCACGTGCCTGAATCGCACCCGCTCGAAAGCTGGTCGGACCTGCGCGGGGTCGACGGCACCGCGAGCGTCGTGCAGCCGCTGATCCGCCCGCTCTACGACACCCGCACGATCCACGGCATGTTGGCGGCGCTCTGCGGGGATTTCACGGCCGACGACCGGGCGATGGTGCGCGACACCTGGCGGACGGGCGCGCCCGATTTCGAGCCGTGGTGGCGCCGGGCGCTTGAAAACGGGGTGGTGCCCGGCAGCGCGTTCGCCAAGCTCGATGTGCCGGCGCCCGCCTTGCCCGAGGTCGAGCCCGCGCCGCAAGCGGACGGGCGGAACCCGCTGACCCTCGTGCTTCGGCCCGACCCGAGTCTGTGGGATGGCGGCCCCGCCAACAACGCCTGGCTGCAGGAATGCCCGAAGCCCCTCACCAAGGAGGTCTGGGGCAACGCCCTGGGCATCGGGGCGGCCGATGCCGATGCCCTCGGCCTCGCCCAAGGCGACCTCGTGACCCTGACGGTCGGGAACCGCGGCCTGACGCTTCCGGTGCGGATCGCGTCCGGTCATTGTTCCGGCACGCTGAGCCTCACCACCGGCTACGGCCGCTCCCGCGCCGGGACGATCGGGTCCAACGTGGGGGTCAACGCCTTCGCGCTCGTGGCCTACGAAGGGCAGCGCGTGATGGCGGTCGAGGCCGCCAAGGCGGGCGGATCGGGCGCGCTCCATGCGACCCAGGAACAGTTCAGGCTCGACGGCGGGGACAACGAGTTGTTCCCCACCCTGACCCTGGCCGACCTCGCGACCGCGCGCCCCGACGATCCGGACGCGGCCGTCCCCAGCTTGCTGCCGTCCCACCATCGCGCGGCCGCCGCCCGCTGGGCCATGGTCATCGACACGGGCGCCTGCATCGGCTGCAACGCCTGCGTGGTGGCCTGCCAGGCAGAGAACAACGTCCCCGTGGTCGGCCCCGGGGAGATCGACCGCCACCGCGACATGCACTGGCTGCGCATCGACCGCTACGAGGGCGAGGCCGCGACCGGCAGGGGGGGCGGCTTTCAACCGGTGCCGTGCATGCATTGCGAAACCGCGCCATGCGAGCCCGTGTGCCCGGTGTCGGCTTCCGTCCACGACAGCGAGGGACTCAACGTCCAGGTCTACAACCGGTGCATCGGCACGCGGTTCTGCGAGGCCAATTGTCCCTACAAGGTGCGCCGCTTCAACTTCTTCGGCTATGCCGACGACCAGGCCTATGGCGACCTTGGCCGGGAGGTGATGCGCGCCCGCTACAACCCCGACGTCACCGTCCGGGCGCGGGGCGTGATGGAGAAGTGCACCTACTGCGTGCAGCGGATCAGCGGCGCGCGGCGGGCGGCGGAACGAGAGGATCGCCCGCTCGGCGAGGGCGACGTGGTGACGGCGTGCCAATCGGCCTGTCCCACGCTGGCCATCAGCTTCGGCAACCTCGACGCGCCGGACAGCACCGTGGGGAAGCTGCGGCTTGAGCCGCACCATTACGCCCTGCTCGGCAACCTCGGCACCAAGCCGCGGACCACCTACCTCGCCAGCGTCCGCCACCCCAATCCGGAGTTCGGCACGGTGGAGCCATGAGCACCCTCCTGGGGCGTCACGGCGGGGAGGCCGCCGGCCCGCTCCCGCCCGGCTTCACCGATGCCGACATCACGGACGCCGTCGCGAACCCGGTGCTCGTCGCCAGGAGGTGGACGGTGTGGTGGATCGCGCTCGCCGCGACCTTGCCGTTCGTCGCGGCCACGATCGTCGGCCTCGCGGTGGTGCTGGGCGTCGGCGTCGGCACCTGGGGCATCAACACCACCATCGTGTGGGGGGTCGCCATCGCCGACTATGTGTGGTGGATCGGGGTCGGCAACGCCGGCACGCTGATATCCTCGCTGCTCGCCCTGACGCACCAGGATTGGCGCGCCTCCATCAACCGCTTCGCCGAGGCGATGACCCTGTTCGCGGTCTCGATCGCCGGCATCTTCCCCATCATCCACCTCGGGCGGCCGCAATATTCGTATTGGCTGGCCCCTTACCCGAACACCATGGCGTTGTGGCCGCAATGGCGCAGCGCGCTGGTGTGGGACTTCTGGGCGATCCTCAGCTACCTCGTGTTCTCGCTGCTGTTCTTCTATCTGGGTCTGATCCCCGACGCCGCGACCTTGCGCGATCGCGCCTCGACGCGCCGCGCGCAGGTTTTCTACGGTGCCCTGGCGCTCGGCTGGCGGGGCTCGGCGCGCCAGTGGAAGCTGCACGGGACCCTGCACACGACCATGGCGGCCCTGGCGGTGCCGCTCGTATGCTCGGTCCACTCCATCGTCGGGCTCGATTTCGCCGCGAGCCTGATGCCGGGCTGGCAGGAAACCATCTTCCCGCCCTACTTCGTCGTCGGGGCGATGTATTCGGGCTTCGCGACCGTGGTGTTGCTCGCCATCGTCGTCCGCTGGGGGCTCGGCCTCGAACGTTTCGTCACGCGCCGGCATTTCGACGCCATGGCGCTCATCATCCTGACGTGCTCGCTCGTGATGGGCCTCAGCTACGCCACCGAATGGTTCATGGGCTGGTATGGCGGGCGGCAGGCCGAACGGGGCCTCGTCGCGCACGCGTTCGCCGGCTTCTATGGCCCGCTCTACTGGCTGCTGCTGTTCTTCAACGTGGTCCTGCCGCAGGTTTTTTGGCTGCCGGCGGCGCGGCGCCGCATGTGGGTGTCGGCCGTCGTGTCGGTCGGCATCCTGATCGGCATGTGGTTCGAACGCATCCTCATCATCTGGAACACGCTGTCGCACGATTACCTGCCGAGCATGCGGCACGTCTTCGTGATGTCGTGGATCGACTGGCTGTTCGTGTTCGCGCCGGTCGGGGTGTTCGCCTTCCTGTTCCTGATCTTCGCGCGGGCGTTCCCCATGATCTCGATGTACGAGGTCCGCGAACTCGGCCACAGGCGGGGGGCCGTATGAGCGGGTCGACGCTCGCGGCTTTCGGGCGGGCCGACGCCGCCATCGCGGCGATGGAGCGCCTGACGCGGGACGGCTTCATCGTCGTGGACGCGCTGACGCCGTTCCCCGTGGCGGAGCTCTGCGCGCGTCCGCGTGCGGAGGGGTCGCCGATCCGGCCCGTCATGGCGCTGGCGGGGTTCGGGACGGCGGCCGTGTTCTTCGCGCTCGAGGTCTACTCCCAGGTTTACGCTTACCCGCTGGACGCGGGCGGGCGTCCGCTGAACTCCTGGCCCGTCTACCCGCTCGTGCCGTTCGAAGTGGGCACGCTGGCCGCGGCGGTCGCGGGCTTCATCGTGTTCTTGTGGCGCTCGGGGCTGCCGCGGCTGCATCACCCCTTGTTCGCGATGCCGGGTATCGAGCGCGCCACCCAGGACCGGTTCTTCCTGATCGTGGACGATCCCGCGAGCGAGGCGGAAGGCCGGCGTCTGCGTCGGGCGCTGTTCGCGGCGGGCGCGCTTTCGGTCGGGGAGGCGGGCCGATGACGCGCGTGGCGCTGGCGCTCCTGCCGCTGCTGCTCGCGGGCTGCGACCAGTCGATGACGGCGCAGCCGAAATATGTCGCCGATGCCCGCGCCGACCTGTGGGCCGATGGAACGGCGGCCCGGCCCTTGCCCGAGGGTGCAGTCGCGCGGGGCGATGCCGCGCGCGAGGCGGCCGGCGCCGTGCCGCCGCCCGTGGACGCGGCGCTGTTGGGGCGCGGGCGGGAGCGGTTCGACATCTTCTGCTCCCCCTGCCACGGCCGCGCCGGCCTGGGCGACGGCATGATCGTGCAACGCGGCTTCCCGCCGCCCCCCTCGTTCGAGAGCCCGCGCCTGCGCGCCGCCGATGCCCGGCACATCTTCGACGTCATCACCGACGGCTACGGCGTCATGTATCCCTACGCGGCGCGCGTCGAGCCCGCCGACCGATGGGCGATCGTGGCCTACGTCCGGGCCCTGCAGGCCGCCGGGCGGATGTCGCTGGACGAAGTCCCCGAAGCGAAGGGGAACCTGCCGTGACGCCCCAGTCCGTATCCCTGCCGAAGCCGGCGAGCCGTCGCCCGCTGCGCGTCGGCGCAGCCGCGCTCGTGGCGCTCGCGGTCTGGGGCTTCGCGGAACCCCGGGCCGTCCTGCACGGCTGGCTGATCGCCTTCGCGTTCGTGGGCGGCGTCCCCTTGGGAGCGGTCGCCCTGCTCATGATCCACCGCCTCACGGGCGGGCGCTGGGGCGAGGCGGCGCGACCGCCGCTCGCCGCCGCCGCCGCCGTGCTGCCCTCGCTCGCCGCCTTCGTGCTGCCGCTGCTCCTCGCGTCGCGCGTCGTCTATCCCTGGGCCGAGGACCCCGCCCGCGCCGGCCCGGGGGTCGCGACGCTCTACCTCGATCCGCTCCTCGTCGGCTGCCGCAGCCTCGTCGGCATCGGCATGCTCGGCATCGCGGCGTGGCGCCTCGTCGGCGGCCGTCTCGGAACGCTGGGCGCCGGGCTCGGGCTCGTCGCCTATGCCGTGTTCATGAACGCCGCGTCCTACGACTGGCTGCTGTCGATCGCGCCGCGGTTCACGTCGTCGGCGTTCGGCGCCCAGATCATCGTCGCGCAGCTTCTGTCCGCGCTGTGCTTCGCCGTGCTGACCCTGCGGGCGTCGGCGGACGATCCCGTCTGGCCCGACCTCGGCGCGCTGATCCTCGCCGTGGCGCTCGGGGAGGCCTACCTCGTGCTGATGAGCTTCATCGTGCACTGGTACGGCAACCTGCCCGATCAGGCGGAATGGTACCTCGAACGAACCCGGGGGGGCTGGGCTTGGCTGGCCGCCGCCGGCGTCGCGGCCGGAGCGGTGGCGCCCATCGCGGCCCTGCTGTTCGAACGGGTCCGCACCGAACCCGCCCTTCTCCGGCCCGTCGCGGCCCTGCTGCTGGCCTGGTGCTTGAGCGAGGACGTCTGGCTGGTTGCGCCCGCCACCGAATCCTTGGCGGCGGTGGCGGCCCTGCTCGCGGTCATCGGGCTCGGCGCGACGATCATCGGGCTCGCGGCCCCTATGGTGGCGCGCATGGAGGGTGGCCCGCGTGGCGCTTGAGGTCGAGGGCGATCGCGAAAGCCCCGCCGTGGCCGCGGGGTCCGTCTTGGCGGCCACGGGCGGGTTCGTCGCGCTCGTGATCGTCATCGTGGCCGGTCTCGGGTTCGTGCTTCGGGCGAAGCTGCCTGCCCACGCCGTGGATCGGACGATCCGGACGTTCCCGATTCCAGAGATCCAGCCGAACCCGACCCGCGACTACCTGAGCTTCCGCGAGCGGCAGGACGGGACCCTCGCGGGCTATGCCTGGGTCGACCGCGACAAGGGACTGATCCGCGTCCCGATCGCGCGCGCCATGGCGATCGTCGCCGCGAAGGGCGCCGCCGCCTACGACCCGCCCGACCCCGCGCCGCCCGAACCGGTGTCCGTTGGCCGGCCGCCGGACGGGGCGCCGCGGGTCCGGGCCACCTTGCCGGCGCAGCCCTACGGGGCCGCGCCGTGATGGCGCGCGTCGCCGCCCTGGTCTCGAGCCTCGTGCTCGGCACCGCGATGGCCGGCCCCGCCGAGGCCGCCTTGACGCAAGCCCAACTCGACGCGGTCGCGGCCTCGCCCGCGGCGGGCGCCGCCGTGCCGGACCGTCTCGTGTTCGTCGACGCGGCCGGGCGTCCGCTTGAACTGCGCGCCCTGTTCGGGCGGCGGCCGATCGTGCTGGTGCTCGCCGATTACCGATGCCGCGAGATCTGCGGCCCGATTCTGGCGATCGCGGCGCACGCGCTCGCGTCGTCGGGCTTGGCGGCCGGGCGCGACTTCGACCTCGTGGTCGTCGGCATCGATCCCCGCGCCAGCGGCGCGGACGCGGCCCGGATGCGTCACGCCGAACTCGACGATGTCGGGGACCTCGGCGCCGCGACCCACGTCCTCGTCGGTTCCGCCCCGGCGGTCGCGGCACTCGAAACCGCACTGGGCTACCGTGCCGCGTACGACGAGGTCTCGGCGCGGTACGCGCACCCGGCCGATATCTTCGTGCTGACGGCCACAGGCATCGTGTCGCGCGTCCTGCCCGCACTGGACGCCGACGGCCCTGGCCTGCGTTTGGCGCTCGTCGAGGCCGGCCAGGGCAGGATCGGCACGCTGCGCGACCGGTTTCATCTGCTGTGCTACGGGCTCGACCCCGCCCGCGGCGCCGCCAACGCCGCCGTTCGCATGGCGCTGGCCGGCGGCGGGCTCCTCACCCTTTTGGGGATGGCCGGGTTGGTTGCCGCCATGGAGCGGCGGCGCGCGGGGCTCCGCCCGTGAGCGGCTTCCCCATCCTTCCGGGTCAGGCCTCGACCCAGGCGGCGCAGACGGACGGCATCGCGCTCGGGCTGGTCCTCGTGTCGGGTTCGATCATCCTGGTCGTGTTCGGGTTCGTGGTCGGCTTCGCGTTCCTCTACCGCAACGGGTCGCGGGCCAGGCGCGGCGACCTGCCGCAATGGATCGAACGCGATTTCGAGATCGGCTGGATCGCCGGAACGCTGTTTCTGGCGGTCTTCCTCGCCTGGTGGACGGTGTCGGCCAGCCTCGGCAGCCTGGCGCCGCAGCGGGGCGCCATGGAAATCCACGTCGTCGCCAAGCAATGGATGTGGAAAACCGAGCACGCCAACGGCGCCCGCGAGATCAACGCGCTGCACGTACCGCTGGGCGAACCGGTCCGGCTCGAAATGACGTCGCAGGACGTGATCCACTCGTTCTACGTGCCCCAGTTCCGCATCAAGCAGGACGTGCTGCCGGGCCGCTACACGCGCGCCTGGTTCCAGGCGACCGAGGCCGGCACCTTCCACCTGCTGTGCACGCAGCTTTGCGGCACCGAGCACGCCCGCATGGTCGGCGAGGTCGTGGTCATGAAGCCCGACGATTTCGCCAAGTGGAGCGCCGCCCAGCCGCAGGGCGACGACATCGCGGCGACCGGCGCGAGCCTGTTCCGCACGCTCGGCTGTTCGGGGTGCCACGAGGGCTCGCGCGTGCGCGCGCCCCGCCTGGCCGGGCTCTACGGCAAGCCCGTCACCTTGGCCGACGGCCGTGTCGCCACGGCCGACGACGCCTTCATCCGCGACGTGATCCTGATGCCCAAGGCCAACGTGCCGGCCGGCTACGAGCCCCTCATGCCGAGCTTCGGCGGGCTCGTGGGGGACGAGGAAATCATGGCGCTCACCGCCTACATCCGCTCGCTCAAGGACCAGGGGGACCCCCCATGACGGAGGCCGTCTCAGCCGACCGCCCGCACGGGCTGTCCCGCGGCGGCGACTACCTCCGCGCCGGCACCACCGTGTGGTCCTGGCTCGCCACGACGGACCACAAGCGGATCGCGATCCTCTACGCCATCACCATCACGATCTTCTTCCTCATCGGCGGCGCCGCCATCACGCTCGTGCGCTACGAACTCGTGTCGCCCAACGGCAACCTCCTCAGCGACGACACCTACAACAAGCTGTTCACGCTGCACGGCGTGACGATGGTCTGGTTCTTCCTCATCCCGTCGATCCCCAACACGCTCGGCAACTTCCTGATCCCGCTCATGATCGGGGCGCCGGACGTGGCCTTCCCGAGGCTCAACCTCCTGTCCTGGTACATCAACCTCGCCGGCGGCCTGTTCACCCTGGCGGCGCTGATCGCCGGCGGCGTCGACACCGGCTGGACCTTCTACACGCCGTTCTCGACGATGTTCTCGAACAGCCAGGTGCTGCTCGCCGCGATGGGCATCTTCATCGCCGGCTTCGGCACGATCGCCACCGGCATCAACTTCATCGCCACCATCCACATGCTGCGCGTGGCGGGCATGACGTGGTTCAAGCTGCCGATGTTCGTGTGGTCGATGTACGCGGTCAGCATCGTCCTCGTGCTGGCGACGCCGGTGCTGGCGACCACGCTGTTCCTGATCATCGCGGAACGCTGGTTCGGCCTGCCGATCTTCGACCCCGCCCACGGCGGCGATCCGCTGCTGTTCCAGCACCTGTTCTGGTTCTACAGCCATCCCGCCGTCTACATCATGGTACTGCCGGGCATGGGGGTGGTGACGGAACTCATCACCTGTTTTTCGCGGCGGCGCGTGTTCGGCTACACGTTCATGGTCTACGCGCTCGTGGCCATCGCGGGCGTCGGCTTCTTCGTGTGGGGCCACCACATGTTCGTGTCGGGCCAGTCCCCCTACGCGAGCCTGGTGTTCTCGTTCCTGTCCTTCGTCATCGCCGTACCCTCGGCCATCAAGGTCTTCAACTGGACCGCGACGCTCTACCGGGGGCAGATCAGCTTCGAGGCGCCGATGCTCTACGCGCTGGGCTTCGTCGGGCTGTTCACCGTGGGCGGCCTGACCGGCCTGTTCCTGGCCTCGATCACCGTCGACGTGCACGTCCACGACACCTATTTCGTCGTCGCGCACTTCCATTACATCATGGTCGGCGGCTCGGTTTCCGCCTTGTTCGGCGGCCTGCACTTCTGGTGGCCGAAGATCACCGGCCGGCTTTACTCGGAAGGCTGGGCGCGGTTCGCCGCCATCCTGATGTTCTTCGGGTTCAACTTCACCTTCTTCCCGCAGTTCATCCTGGGCTATCTCGGCATGCCGCGCCGCTACCACGTGTATCCGCCAGAATTCCAGGTCTACCACGAGATGTCGACACTGGGCGCGACGGTGCTCGCGGCCGCCTACCTGCTGCCCCCGGTCTACCTGTCGTGGTCGCTGTTCAGGGGCGAACGGGCGGGCGACAACCCGTGGGGCGCGAGCGGGCTCGAATGGCAAACCACGTCGCCGCCCCCGCCGAAGAACTTCCGCACGGCTCCGCGGGTGCCGGACAAGGCCTACGACTACCACGCGCCGGGCCGGGCGCCCGGCCCCGACACCGCGTCGCCCCGACGCCGGCGGGGCCAGGTCCCGTGAGCCCCGCCGGAACCGCGATCCGCGAACCGTGGGAGCACCTGTCCGACCAGCGCCGCGCCGCCACGTTCGGGATGTGGCTGTTCGTGGCGAGCGAGATCCTGTTCTTCGGCGGCCTGTTCATGGCCTACACGCTGCTTCGCGTGCTGCACCCGGCCGCGTTCGACGAAGCCGCGCGCCACACGAATGTCGTCTACGGGACGCTGAACACCGCGCTGCTGCTGACCAGCAGTTTCACCATGGTGCTGGCGGCGCGTCTCGCCGAACTCGACCTCAGGCGCGCGATGGTCGTCGGCCTCGTGCTGACGGCCGCGCTCGGCCTGGGCTTCCTCGTCGTCAAAGGCTTCGAATACCGTGAGGATATCGCCGAGCACCTCGTTCCGGGGCGGGGTTTCGCACTCCGCCCGGCGGCCGCGCAGCTCTTCTTCTCGCTCTATTGGGCCGTCACCGGGCTGCACGCCCTCCACCTCACGATCGGCATCGTCGCCGTGACGCGACTGGCGTTCCTGGTCGAGCGGCGCGCCCTGGCCTTGCCGAGCCCCCAATTCGAGGTCGCGGCGCTGTATTGGCACATCGTCGACATCGTCTGGATCTTCCTCTACCCGCTGCTCTACCTCGCAGGGCGCGCGTGAGCCGCGCCCGCGACCCCCATCCCCGGGCCACGCGGCGGGGCGTCGTCGTGGCGCTGCGCGACAACGGCCTCGTCTGGCTCGCGCTGATCGCGCTTCTGTTCGCCTCGCTCGCCCTGGCCTACATGCCGCTCGGGCCCTGGAACACCGCCGTCGGACTGGCTATTTCGCTGGCCAAGACGGCGCTCGTGGTGGCCTTCTTCATGAGCCTCGGCAAGGGCACGACGCTGCTGCGGTTGACGGCGGGCGCCGGGCTCCTGTTCCTGTGCGTGATGTTCGCGCTGATCCTGCTCGACGTGTTCAGCCGGGGTTGAACCCGGTCAGCCGGGTCGAACCCGGGTCAGCCGGGTCGAACCCGGGGCGGTCGCGCCCGAGCGCGGGTGAACCCGCGCGGTCGTCTCGACGTTGCGACATGGGCGCGCGTGGCCCGCCCCGCCCCCGCATCGCCCACGCCGAAGGGTACACCATGAGCCAGACGGTCGGCGACTTCATCGTGGGGAGGCTCCACGCCTGGGGCGTGCGCCGCATCTTCGGCTACCCCGGCGACGGCATCAACGGTGTGTTCGGGGCGCTGCGGCGGGCCCATGGGATGATCGAGTTCGTCCAGGCTCGACACGAGGAGATGGCGGCCTTCATGGCCTCGGCCCACGCCAAGTTCACGGGCGAACTCGGCGTGTGCATCGCCACCTCCGGCCCCGGCGCCTCGCACCTGCTCACCGGCTTGTACGACGCCCGGCTCGACCATCAGCCCGTGCTGGCGCTGGTCGGCCAGCAGGCGAGGAACGCGCTCGGCGCGCACTACCAGCAGGAACTCGACCTCGTCAGCATGTTCAAGGACGTCGCCGGAACCTATGTCCAGCAGGCCGCCACGCCCGCGCAGGTGCGCCACATGATCGACCGCGGCATCCGCACGGCCCTGGCCGAGCGCGCCGTGGCGGCGCTGATCTTCCCCAGCGACCTCCAGGACCTTCCCTACCAGGAGCCCGAGCGCAAGCACGGCAACGTGTTCTCGGGCGTCGGCTACGCCAAGCCCAAGGTCGTGCCCTACGACGCCGACCTGCGCCGCGCCGCCGACGTGCTCAACGCCGGCAACAAGGTCGCCATGCTGGTCGGCGCCGGTGCCCTCGAGGCCACCGACGCGGTGATCGCGGTGGCCGAGAAACTCGGCGCGGGCTGCGCCAAGGCGCTGCTCGGCAAGGCGGCGCTGCCGGACGACCTGCCCTGGGTCACCGGCGCGATCGGCCTGCTCGGCACGGAAGCGAGCTGGACGCTCATGACCGGCTGCGACACGCTTCTGATGGTCGGCTCGGGCTTCCCCTATTCCGAGTTCCTGCCCAGGGAGGGGGACGCGCGCGGCGTGCAGATCGACCTCAAGGCGGACATGCTGTCGATCCGCTATCCGATGGAGGTCAACCTGGTCGGCGACGCCGCCGAAACACTGGGGCTCCTCCTGCCTCTGCTCGAACACAAGACCGATCGCTCCTGGCGCGAAGATGTCGAGAAAAGCGTCGCCGCGTCCTGGAAGACGCTGGAGGACCGCGCCATGCAGCCGGCGAGCCCGGTCAATCCGCAGCGCGTCGCGTGGGAACTGTCGCGGCGGCTGCCCGACCATGCCATCGTGACCAGCGACTCGGGGTCGTGCGCCAACTGGTACGCGCGCGACCTCAAGATGCGACGCGGCATGAAGGCGTCGCTGTCGGGCGGGCTCGCCTCCATGGGCGCCGCCGTCCCCTACGCCGTCGCGGCCAAGTTCGCCCACCCCGACCGACCGGTCATCGCGCTCGTCGGCGACGGCGCCATGCAGATGAACAACATGGCCGAACTCATCACCGTGCAGAAATACTGGAAGCAATGGGCCGACCCGCGCTGGATCGTGTGCGTGTTCAACAACGAGGATCTCAATCAGGTCACCTGGGAACAGCGCATCATGGAGGGGGACCCCAAATTCGTGGCCTCCCAGGCGATCCCGGACTTCCCCTACCACGCGTTCGGCGCATTGCTCGGCTTCAGGGGCATCTACGTCGACGATCCCGCCCGCATCGGCGCGGCCTGGGACGAGGCCCTGGCGTGCGATCGACCCGTGGTGCTCGAGGTCAAGACCGACCCGGAGGTGCCGCCCCTGCCGCCGCACATCGGCGTTCGGCAGGCCAAGAACCTCGTTCAGACGCTGCTCAAGGGCGACAGCCGCGAAGGCGGCATCCTCGCCAACACGGCCCGGCAGGTGCTGAGCGCCGTCCTGCCGGGCGACAAGCGAAGCGATCCGGCGACATGATCGTGCCCTGAACCCGCCACAGGGCGCGGGGATGGTCGAACCTCGGTGCCGGCCAAGCTCCGCCCGGCGTTACCTGGTCGCCGCGCGCCGGATCGCGACGCCGCTGCGGCGGGCACGGCTCGCGGACGGCATCCCGTTGGTGCATGGTGTGGCTGGCGGAAGCGCGCGCAACGAGATCCCATTGGCGTCACGGATGCTTGCCGACGAGCCCAGCGAGGTTGCGGATAAGGTGCGGGAACAACTCGATTCGACAACCGGGTTCATTCCTCCGGTATTTCGGCACGAGGCTCGCGGCCTGCTTCTCAAGGCGGAGCGACGCGGTCGATGTTCGACGGGCGAGGCCGAAGCCCTCGTGCGGCAACTCCGTGAAATGCCTTTCAAGGGAACCGATCCGCAGACCGGCACATCCGTGTCGGTGCCGGCCAGGGCCGAGGCGCCGAGCGCCTATGAAGCGGTCCATCTCGCGCTCGCCATGGCGCGCGACCCACCCTCGGCGACTGCCGACCGAAGGCTCGCCGATGGCGCCAGACGGGAAAGCGTGCCCCCGCCCGGCCCCTTCTCGGGCGCCGCCGGTCCCGCCCCGTGACCTTCTCGGCGCCCTTCATCCGCCGCCCGGTCGGCACCACGCTGCTCGCCGTCGGCTTGTTCCTCGCGGGCGCGGTCGCCTACGGGCGGCTGCCCGTGGCGAGCCTGCCCGCCGTCGACTTCCCCGCCATCCGGGTCAGCGCGTCGCGACCGGGGGCCGATCCCGCCACCATGGCGGCGACCGTCGCGGCGCCGCTCGAACGGCGCCTCGGCGAGATCGCGGGCGTCAACGAGCTCACCTCGACGAGTTCGCTCGGCTCGTCCTCGATCACCCTGCAGTTCGACCTCGGCCGCAACGTCGACGACGCCGCGCGCGACGTCCAGGCGGCGCTGAACGCCGCCGCGACCGACCTGCCAGGCGACCTGCCGAGCTTGCCGGTCTACCGCAAGGCGAACTCGGCCGCCTTCCCGGTCCTCATCCTCGCCCTCACGTCGCGTTCGCTGCCCGCGACCGCGCTCTACGACGCCGCCGACACGATCATGGCGCAGAAGATCAGCCAGGTCGACGGCGTGGCCGAAGTGACCGTCAACGGCGCCGAACAGCCCGCCGTCCGGGTGCGGATCGACCCGGGGCGCCTGGCCGCCATGGGGCTGTCGATCGACGACGTGCGCGCCGCCATCGTGGGCGCCAACGTGGGCGCGGCGGTGGGTTCCTTCGAAGGCCCCGACCTGGCCGAATCGCTGGCCACCAACGACCGGCTGGCGAGCCCCGAGGATTTCGCCTCGATCGTGGTGCGCCGGTCGGGGGAGGCGGTCGTCCGGCTGGGCGATGTCGCCGACGTCGCGCGCGGGGTGCGCAGCCGGCGCGCCGCGGGCACCTACAACAAGCAACCGGCCGTGCTGCTCATCGTCACCAAGCAGCCGACCGCCAACGTCATCGAAACCGTCGATCGCGTGAAGGCTTTGCTGCCGCAATTGCGGCGCTGGGTGCCGGCCGGCCTCGATATCGACATCTTCAGCGACCGCACCGTCACCATCCGCGCCGCGGTGCGCGACATCCAGATCACCCTGCTGATCACCGTCGCGCTCGTGATGGGCGTCGTGTTCGTGTTCCTGCGCCGCCCCGTGCCGACGCTCGCGGCGGGCCTCACCGTGCCGCTGTCGCTCGCCGGTACCGTCGCGGCCATGTGGGCCGCGGGCTTTTCCCTCGACAACCTGTCGCTGATGGCCATCACCATCTCGGTCGGCTTCGTGGTCGACGACGCCATCGTGATGATCGAGACCATCACGCGCGCGATCGAGGCCGGGATGGCCCCGCGCGCGGCCGCGTTCGCGGGCGCCCGGCTGATCGGCTTCACCGTCGTGTCGATCAGCCTGTCGCTGATCGCGGCCTTCCTGCCGCTGCTCTTCATGGGCGGCATCGTCGGCAGTTTCTTCCGGGAATTCTCGCTGACGCTGACTTTTTCCGTCGTGGTGTCGACCGTCGTGTCGCTGAGCCTCGTGCCCATGCTGTGCGCCCGCTTCATGCGCCCGCGGGGCGAACGCCGGCCGAACCTCCTCGACCGCGTCGTGGAACGGGCGCTCGCCGGCGCCGTCGGCGGCTATGCCGCGAGTCTGCGGGTGGCCCTGCGCCACCCTTGGGTCATGATGCTGGTGATGGTCGCGACCGTCGCGTCGACGGTCGAACTCTTCAAGGACCTTCCGAAGGGCTTCGTTCCGGAGGACGACACGGGCCTCGTCATGGGCATGACGGAGGCGGCACCCGACGTGTCGTTCCCGGCCATGCGCAAGCTTCAGGAGGTGCTTGCCGACCGCGTGCTGAACGATCCGGCGGTCGAGGGGGTCGGCTCGTTCGTCGGCGGGGGCGGCGGCAGTGCCGTGAACCAGGGGCGGCTGTTCATCGGGTTGAAGCCCGAGGGACAGCGCCCGACGGCGGCGGAGGTCATCGCCCGGCTCAGGGGGAAACTGTCGGGGACGCCGGGCATCACGCTGTTCATGATCCCGATCCAGGATCTCCGGGCGGGCGGGCGCAGCGGCAAGGGGCAGTACCAGTACACGCTTTGGGACGCCGATCTCGACGAGTTGCAGCGCTACCTGCCGAAGGTGCTCGCGCGGATGCGCAAGGTGCCCGGTCTCGTGGACGTATCGTCCGACCGCGAACAGGGCGGGCTGCAGGCCAGGATCGTCATCAACCGTCCCGAAGCGGCCCGGCTCGGGGTCGCCATCCAGGCCATCGACAACGCCCTCGACGACGCCTTCGGCGAGCGGCAGGTCTCCACCATCTTCGCGCAGCGCAACCAATACCGCGTGGTGCTGGAAGCGGCACCGAAGAACGGCCGCGAGCCCGCCGATCTCCTGCGCGTCTACGTGCCGGGATTCGACGGCCGCCAGGTGCCGCTCTCGGCCGTGGCGACGCTCGAACTCGGCGCCGCCCCGTTGGCCGTGAACCACCAGGGCGCCTTCCCGTCGGCGACGATCACCTACAACCTCGTGCCCGGGGCGGGGCTCGAAGCGACGAGCCGGGCGGTCGATGTCGCCATGGACGACGTGCGCCTGCCCGACGGCCTGCACGCGGGCTTCACCGGCGACGCGCTGGTCTTCCAGCAGGGCGCTGGCGGGCAGGGGATCCTCATCCTGGCGGCGCTCGGCGCCATCTACATCATCCTCGGCGTGCTCTACGAGAGCCTCACCCACCCGCTGACCATCCTGTCGACGCTGCCCTCGGCGGGGCTCGGCGCGCTCCTCGCGCTCTGGGCAACCGGCATGGAACTGACGGTGATCGCCTTCATCGGCATCATCCTGCTCATCGGCATCGTCAAGAAGAACGGCATCATGCTGGTCGATTTCGCGATCCACGCCGAGCGGAGCGGCGGGCTCGCGCCGCGCGACGCGATCTACGCCGCGTGCCTCGAACGGTTCCGCCCCATCCTGATGACCACGCTGGCCTCGCTGTTCGGCGCCATGCCGATCGCCTTCGGGGCGGGGGTCGGCGCCGAATTGCGGCGGCCGCTCGGCGTCACCATCATGGGCGGGCTGATCCTGAGCCAGGCGCTGACGCTCTACACGACGCCGATCATCTACCTCGGCATGGCGCGGCTCTCGCGGCTGCGGTCGCGTCGGCGCGCGGCCTCGCCCCTGGTGCTGGCGGCCGGGGAATGAGCGCCGCGATGGCGCCCGGCGCGGGGAGGACCCCATGAACGGCACGATCCTGGTCACGGGCGCTTCGGGTTTCGTCGGCTCGGCGGTCGCCCGCGCGCTCCTGGCCGAGGGCGAGGCGCTCCGCGTGCTGGTGCGCCCGTCGAGCCCGCGCACGAACCTCACGGGCCTCGACGTGGAGGCGATGGAAGGCGACCTGCGCGATCCCGCGTCCGTGGCCCGCGCCATGGCGGGCGTGCGCCACCTGTTCCACGTCGCGGCGGACTACCGGCTGTGGGCGCGAGATCCCGGCGAGATCGTCCGCTCGAACGTCGATGGCACCCGGACGGTGATGGAAGCCGCGCGGGCCGCGGGGGTCGAGCGCGTCGTCTACACGAGCAGCGTCGCCACCCTGCGCCTGCGCCGCGACGGGCTGCCGGTCGACGAAACGTCGCCCAACACGCCCGAGACCGCCATCGGGGCCTACAAACGGTCGAAGGTCATGGCCGAGCGGCTCGTCGAAGACATGGTTCGCGAGGCGGGCCTGCCGGCCACGATCGTGCTGCCCTCGACGCCCATCGGCCCGCGCGACGTGAAGCCGACCCCGACGGGGCGGATCGTGGTCGAAGCCGCCAACGGCCGCATGCCGGCCTTCATCGACACCGGGCTGAACCTCGTCCACGTCGACGACGTGGCGCGCGGCCACGTCCTGGCCTGGAAGAAGGGCGTCGCCGGCGAACGCTACATCCTCGGCGGCCAGGACGTGAGCTTGGGCACCATGCTCGGCGTGATCGCCCGCCTCGTCGGGCGCAAGCCGCCGACCGTGCAGGTGCCGCGCGGGCCGTTGCTCCCGCTGGCCTACGCGGCCGAACTCGTGGCGCGCTTCACGGGCGTCGAACCCTTCGCCACCGTCGACGGGCTCAAGATGGCGAAGTACCGCATGTTCTTCTCGTCGGCCAAGGCCGAAGCCGCGCTCGGCTACCGCGCGCGGCCCTACGCGGAAGCGCTCGGCGACGCCGTCGCGTGGTTCAGCGAGGCGGGCTCCGTCAAGCGGCGTCCCTCCGCTTGACGCGCGCGGGAGGCGGCGCGAGGCCGCCCGTCTCGGAGCGGGGCTCCGCATTCAGGTTTTTCGTCCTGGCCGGGCTTGTCCCGGCCATCCACGTGAACGCCGACGGTTGGCGACGCGGGCGTAGGCCGGTGTCCGCGCGGGTGCCCGTGACAAGCACGGGCATGACGAACCACATCGACGAACGATTGCCCCGGCGGGCTCGTCCGGCCATTCATTTGAGCCAAGACGGTTGGCGAGCGCGGGTGGCGTCCGGACGCGTACGGGCGAGGCCGGTGCGAGAAGGATTAGCTTGAATTCGTTTCCCTGCGCCTCAGCCCGAGGTTTTGCCAACCGTCACGTCGGATCGCTAGAGTCCTCTCGGATTCCGAATCGTCGCCCGGTCTGTCCGCGCCGGGCGGGCGCGTTCGATGGTTCGCGGCGCGGTCGCGGTACGGGCGGCCGTACCGGCGATCCGTAGGAGGTTCGATGGACGCGCGCGTGGCCCGATCGCTCACCCATACGCGGACCGAAGCCGCGCTCCCCGCGGCCGTGCTGACGGCCGCGGTGGTGGGCCTGGAGGTTCCGGGGGCCTGGGGAATCGTCCTCGTGGCGGCGCTCGGCGCCATCGGCCTGCACCTCGCCCGGCGGGCGGCGCGGATCGCCGCGCCTCCGGCGGACATCGCGCTCGATGCCGTGCTCCTCGGCCTGTTCGTCGCCGCGCGCGACCCGTCGTTCGCGGTGTGGCAGCTCCCGTACAAGTGGGGACACCTGCTGCGCCTGACGCCGGCCGGCGTCACCGCCATGGTGCTCATCTTTTTCGCCGCCACCTTGGCGCTGACGGTCCAGGGCGGCCGCGTCCTGTCGTCGCGCGAGCGCCTGTCGATCCTCGTCATGCCGCTGGCGTTCAACCTGGTGCTGAGCCTCGGCAACGGCGGCATGATGCACGACCTCGGCGGCTGGGCGACGCTCGGCGTTCCCTTGCCGGAGCCCGTGAACCTCGTCGTCGGCCGCAGCCTCGTGCTGTTCGTGTTCTGCGAGGCGCTCGTCGGCGCCATGCGCCTGCTCGTCGCCGGCAACCTGTCGCGCGACCCGCGGATACACGCGCTGCTGCTCGGCAGTGCCCTCCACGCCGCCATGGCGCCGCACATCGCCGACCTGCCGTCGATCGCGGGCGGGCTCGGGCCCTTGCAGGGGATCGTCGCCATCGCGGCGGCCGCGGCAGCGCAGGCGGGGCTGTGGGCCATCGTGTTCATCGTCACCGGCCTCACCATCGACGCCCTGAACGGCACGCCGCCGATCTGGGCCGCGGCCCATGCGCAATGGCGCGCGGGCGCCACCAAGGGCGCCATCTACGGCGGCGTGTTCATGGCCATCGTCGCCGCCGCCGCCGCCGTGCTGCGCATCCCCGGGCTCGTGCCGTTCGTCCTCGCCCATCCCGCGATACCGGCGGCACTGAGCGGGGCCGCCGTGTTCCCCCTTGCCCTGACGCTGATCTCGAGCGCCGACGGCACACCGCCCTTCTTCGGCCGGCTCCAACGGAGCTACCGCAGTCCGCGCCTCTACGCGCGCGGGGCCGTGCTGGGTTTCGGCATCGCGGTCGCTTTCGCGACGGGTCTGCAGAACCAAAGCGGCGTGTCGCGCTTCGTCGCCGGGTTCGCGATCGGCGCGCTGGCCTTTACGGGGGTCGATCTCGCGGGCGACGGGCTCGACGCGGCGGCGGGGCGGCGCACCGTGCTCGAAAGCTGGCGCGTCTATGCCCTGGGCGTCCTGCTCGGCGGCCTCGTCGCGGGCGCGCTCGGGTGGTACTTCGATGCCGAGCAGATCCGCGTCGTGACCACCAAGTTCTGGAGCTACGCCGACCTCGGCTACGGCGCTTCCGGCCGCCCCGTCACGGATTTCACGACCTACCCGCTGTTCAACAAGTACGGCACGCTCGACCTCGGCCCGGTCGGCGGCGGCACGCGGCTGTTCTTCACCGAATCGCTGTCGGGCGTCATCAACTGGGGCATCGCGGCGCCGCTGTTCAGCATCAACTTCTTCGTGCTGGCCTCGCTGTTCCAGCGCAGCCTGACGCCTTTGAAGCAGTTGTTCAGCGCGCGGGGGTTCGAGAGCCTCGTGGAACAGGCCGTGCGCGTGCTGCGCTGGGGCCTGTGGATGGCGCCCGTCATCAACACCTTCCTCCGGCAATCGCCCGACCCGTCCTGGTACAACCAGGACGGCGCCGTCCGCACCGGGGCCGCCACGCTGGCCAACGTGTTCCTGCCCTCGGGAAGCTTCAACCAGTGGAGCGTCTCGGTCTTCACGGGCCTGCTCGCCTACGACTGGCTGCGTGTCCTCATCTGGTTCGACCACATGGGGCTGCGGGTCGCGACGCTCGTCAACCTCACCTTCATCGGCGGCGACCGGGCCGACGAATCCCTGGCGCGCTTCGCGGGCCACGCCGGACGGACGCGCATCATCCCGGAAGGCATCCGCCGCTTCGCGACCTGGGCGCCGTTGCTGATCCCGTTCTATATCCCGCGCGGTCCCGATTGGGACAAGGCCTGGACCGGTGCGGAGCGCATCCGGCAGTCGAGCCCGCCCGTGGAAGCACCCATCTGGAGCCTCGTCGCGGTCTACGCCGCGGCCGCGGCCCTCGCCGGCCTGGCGATCTGGGCCGTGGCGAAACGTTGGAACGGCCGGCGCGCGTCCGCGGCACCGGTGCTGCCGGGCATCCCGCCCGCCATGGTGAGGGGTCCGGCCATCTTCGGTCTGTCGAACGGGTGCATGAGCGTCGAGGTTTTCGCCGACGGGCGGGGGTACGGGGCCGTGTCGGGCGCGGTCCGCGGCGGCCAGGCGATCGACATCACCCGGCGCCCCGACGACCGGCTGCAACTGCGGGGGCCGTTCGTGATCCTGCGCGACGTGGACGACGGCAGCGTATGGAGCCTCGGCTACCATCCCATGGGCATCGCCGGCGACGATTACGCGATCGATCAGCCCGACCCGTCCCGCATCCGCCAGCGCAACACCGTGTCGGGCATCCGTGCCGAGGCCGAGACCACGCTCGCGGCACGCGAGCCGGTCGAACTGTGCCGTCTCAGGCTGTCGAACGGGAGCGACCGGCCCCGGCGCCTCGAAGTGACGACGTTCCGCGAACTCGCGGTTCACGAATACGTGGCCTACCTCCGCGACCCCGACTTCGCCGGCATGCACGTGGAAACCTCGTTCGTGCGCGCGCTGAACGCCGTGCTGACCCGCAACCGCCTGCTGCGCGACCCCGCGACCCACCGGATGAGTCACGAAACCTGCTTCCACGCGGCGAAGCTCGGCGACGGGATGCGCCTGCTCGGCTACGAGGATTCGCGCACCCGCTTCCTCGGGGCGGGCGGTTTCCGTCGGCCGAGCGGCATCGTGGGCGCGACCCGCCGCGTGCCCGACGACGAAGGCTCGCTCTACACCTTCGATCCCGCCGCGAGCCTCACGGTCGCGTTGGCGCTCCCCCCCGGCGGCCGATCCGACATCCTCTACGCGACCGGGCGCGCCGGGAACGAGGCCGACGCGGCGCGGGCGATCACGCGCCATTTCGGGTCCGCGCCCCCCGACGAGGCGGGGTTGCGGACGGTCCTCGCGCGCAAGCGCTTGATCGCGCCCGGGCCGGGCCTGCCCGCCGCCACCTGGCCGTTCGCGTTCGCGGCCGAGACCCGGCTGACGCTCACACCGTCGACGCCGCGGCCGTGGGCGCACGTGCTCGCCAACCCGATCGGCTACGGCGCCGTCCTGTCGAACGAGGGCGAGATCCATTCCTTCAACGGCAACGCGCGGCAGAACGCGCTGACCCCGTTCCGCTTCGAATCGGGTCCGGCCACGAGCCCCGGCCAGTTGATCTACGTCGTCGACCTCGCGACCGGGGAGGCCGACACGGCGGGGTTCGTCCCGTTCCGGCGGCCCGACGCGCGCCACGAGGTCGAATACCGGCTCGGCGCCGCGACCTTCCGCAACCGCCGGGACGATCTCGACCTCGAACTCACGATCTTCGTGTTCAGCGACGCGCCCGCCGACGTACGCCTGCTGACGATCCGCAACCGCGGCGCCGAAACGAGACGCTTCCGGGTCGTGCCCTATTTCGAACTGGCGCTCGCCGAAAGCCCCGGCGACAGTCTGGGCATCCTCGACGTCGTCCGCGACGAGGCGACCGAGGCCCTGCTGTTCAGCAACCCGCACAACGATTTCCAGACCGGTTGGGCGTTCGCGGTCACGAGTCTCACCGCCGCCCTCACCGAGACGGTACGCAACCGTTTCCTGGGCTCGCCCGGGCGCGACCTCACGAACCCGGTGATGGTCGAGACGGGGGCGGCGGACGGGTCGCGCGAGGACGACGGGCGTCGCGTCGCGGCCTTCGCCGGCGAAGTCGAGGTCCCGGCGGGCGGTACGCGGGAGGTCACCGTCGTGCTGGGGCAGGCCGCGACCCGGCGCGAGGCCTTGATGGCGGCCTCGCACCTGCGCGACCCCGCGGCGGCGCACGCGGCGCTGAAAGCGACGGAAGCCTGGTGGGCCGAGCGGCTTGGCACGATCCGTGTGGAGACCAACGATCCCGGCTTCGACCGGCTCGTCAACCACTGGCTGCCCTATCAGGTGCTGGCCTCGCGCCTGTGGGGCCGGACGGGGCCGAACCAGCGCGGCGGGGCGACCGGCTTCCGGGATCAGTTGCAGGACGTGCTCCCCTTCCTGTTCCTCGACCCCAGTCTCGCGCGGCGGCAGATCGTCATCCACGCCGGCGTGCAATTCCCCGAAGGCGACGTGTTCAAGTGGTGGCACGTTTCGACCGAGGGCGGCATCGCCATGGGCCAGCGCACGCGCGCTTCCGACCCCCACCTGTGGCTCCCCTATGTGGTCGCGCGCTACATCGAAGCCACCGGCGACTGGTCCGTCCTCGGCGAGGAAGCGGCCTATCTCGAAGGACCGCCCGTGCCGCCCCATGCGGTCGACCTCCTCATATTGCCGCGCCCGTCCCGCGAGACGGGCGACGTCTACGACCATTGCCGCCGCGCCCTCGACCACACGTTGGCCCGCATGGGCGCCCATGGCCTGCCGCTGATCGGCACCGGCGACTGGAACGACGGCATCGACGCGGCCGGCCCGGGCGGCAGGGGCGAGGGCACGTGGCTCGCCTGCTTCCTTTACGACATCCTGGTCCGGTTCGCGCCGCTCGCCGCCCGGCGCGCCGGCGAGGCCGCCGCCCTCCGCTACCGCCGGGCCGCCGAGGGCCTCGCCGAGGCGATCGACGGCGTGTGGACGGGCGACCATTTCGTGTTCGACTTCGTCGACGACGGCCGGCCGCTCGACCCGCCGAGCATCATGATGGCGGCCTGGCCCGTGCTGTCGGGCGCCGCCGGCCTCGACAAGGGGCTCGAAGCGCTCGAACACGGGCTGAAGGCGCTCGAACGGTCGAACCGCATCCTGCTCGTCACGCCGCCTTTCGACGAGCATTCGGATCCTTACCCGGGCCGCATCGCCGACTATCCGCCCGGGGTGCGCGAGAACGGCGGCCAGTATTCCCACGGCGCGTCGTGGACGGTCGACGCCTGGGTCCGCGTCGCCGAGCTCGCCAAGGAAAAGGGCGACGGCCCGCTTGCCGCGCGCGCGGCGGCGCGCGCTGTCGCGTGCTGGCGCGAAATCTCGCCGCTCGGCAAGACGGAGGGCGACGAACTCGGCACCTACGGCCTCGCCCCCCACCAGCAGCCAGCCGACGTCTACGACGGCGAAAGCTACGGCGGGCGGGGCGGCTGGAGCTGGTACACCGGCTCGGCCGCGCGAATGCTGTCGGCCGCCTACGCCATCCTGGGCCTACGGATGGAAAACGGCCAGATCGCGATGCCCGAGGACCTCCTCGAGCCCAAAGGCGACCTCCAGGTCCGCCGGGTGTCCATCAAGGGGCAGACGCTGGGAGCGGAAGCCACCCCGTTGCAGGACAAGGTCACGGCGCCGGCATGACGGCCGTCTTGTCTCGCGTCGGGAACCATGACAGGGAATCGGGCGTCAAGCGGCAGGGACGGGACCAACCTGGTCGAAGTCCCCTTTGATGAGACGACCGATCATGAAAGCACTTCTTGCGGGTTTGGGCCTGAGTTTGCTGGCGGGCGTCGCGATGGCGCAAGGCGCCGTCAACCCCCCGGCGGTCAATCCTCCGCCGGCCTTGCCCGACGCGGGGCAGAACAAGGCGGGCCTGCCGGAAGGGTCCGTGCAGGAAGGCGCGCAGCCGATGCCGGGGCGGACCCCCGGCGCGTCGGCGGCGCCCGACGGGTACGAAGGCATGATCGTGCAGACGCCGCAGGGCGCCTACATGGTCACCGAGCCGGACGAGGGTCCCGAGGGGCCGATGCCCCCCGGCGGGATGCAGCGTCCCGGCGAGGATGGCATGATGGGCCGCCCCCCGCGCGGGGGGCGGGGCCACATGGGCGGCCCGGTGCCGCCCGGCAAGGCGGCGCGCTTCAACATCCGCTCGGGCGACATGGAGGTCGGGGTGAGCTGCGCCCCGGACGAGCCGATGAAGAACTGCATCGAGGCCATGAGCGAGCTGCTCGACAAGGTCGGCAGCGTTCAGCACCATTAGGCGGCGTTGCGTGACCGCCGCCGATCGATTTCGCTTTTTCAAGCGAAAACGATGCCGCTCGCGGTTTGAATCGTAGGCAGGTTCGCGAGAACCTCCTGAGCTGACCTCCGCCGTACGCACAGGCATCGATCGGGCGGCGGAGTCGGCGGCAGCCGCTGCCGCCTCAGCGCGCCGCCGCCTGCTTGTCGGAGGCGCGTGGGCGCGACCCGAGTTTGCGGATCGTGTTCCAGCTGTCGGACTGGGCGATCATGGCGCGGATCGCGGCGACGCTCGCGGCCGCCTCGCCGGGCGCGAGATCGCGCCCGGCGACGGTTTCAGCCTCGGCGAACTTGCCTTCGAGGGCAAGCACCAGGGCAAGGTTTTGCCGGACGCGGACGTCGGCGCGCGCGTTGCCGGCCGCTTGCCGCAAGGTGGCTTCCGCCTCCGGCAATTGCTTGGCGAGCGCGTAGCTCAGGCCGAGGTTCGACATCACGGCGGGTTCGCTGGGCGCGAGCTTCAGGGCGCTCTGGTAGTAGCCGATCGCGGTCGCGTGGTCGCCCAACTGATCCGCCACCGAGCCTTGCGCTGACAGCACCGTCCAGTCCGGATGTTCGGGCGTGTGGGCGCGCTCCAGGACCTCGGCGGCCTCCCGAAGGCGGCCGCAATCGGCCAGGGCCTTGCCGTAGGCCGACAGGACGGCGCGGTCGTAGGGGTGCTTGATGGCCGTGGTTTCGAGCACGGCGGCGGCTTGGGCGAATTGCGTGAGGGCGCGCAGCGCGCGCGCGTAGTTGACCGCGGCGGCGACGTCGCCGGGGTCGCCGTCGTGCCGCCGGCCCCAATCGTCCGCGTAGGCGCGCAGGTCGACGGGCGAGGCGGGCAGGGCGGCGGTGGCGCCGATCGACCCCGTGGCGTCGCTGGTGACGCAGCCCCCGACCCCGCCGCCGAGCAGGGCGACGACGACCGCGACCCGCGCCGCGCGCTTGGCCCAGACGGGCTCGTGGGGGTAGGGTCGCATCGCGCCAACCATGTCCGAAGGGCCCGGGTCGCTTCGCCCCGTCGGTCGTTGGTATTTCGTTAACGCTAACGGAGCGTTAACGTGCGCGGACCCGAGGGGGCGCCGGAACCCGTGATGTCGTTCGCCGAAACAACCGCCGACGCCGTGCCGATCCACGTCGTGACCCGCGCCGCCTGGCCCGAGGCGCGGGGGACCTTGGGCGCTGGCGCGGCCTTCGCCGACGCGGTCGGCTTCGACGCCAAGCCGGGCCAGCACGCCTTCCTGCCGGGTCGCGACGGCAGCCTCGCCGGGGTCGTGTTCGGAACCGAGCCGGAGGACGCGCCGGGTTACGATCCCATGCTCCCCGGCAAGCTCGCGACGCTGCTGCCGCCCGCGACGTTCCGGTTCGCCGCGCCCCTTCCCGCGCGGGCCGACCTCGCCGCGCTGTCCTGGCTGCTGTCGAGCTACCGGTTCACGCGCTACAAGGCCGCGGCGGCCGACGCGCCCCGCCTAACCGCGCCCGACAAGGTCGACGCGGCGCGGATCGCCCGGGTGGCACGCGCGGTGGTGCTCGGGCGCGACCTCATCAACACGCCGGCGAACGACCTCGGGCCGGACGCGCTCGAAGCGGCCGCGCTCGCGCTCGCGGTGCGCCACGGGGCCACGGCCCGAACGGTGCGCGGCGACGCGCTGGCGCGCCACTACCCGCTGATCGACGCCGTCGGGAAGGCCGCCGCGGAGGCCCCGCGCCTCGTCGACCTCGCCTGGGGTCCCGCCGACGCGCCCGCGGTGACGCTCGTCGGCAAGGGCGTGACCTTCGATACGGGCGGGCTCGACATCAAGCCCGAAGCCGGCATGGCCCTGATGAAGAAGGACATGGCGGGCGCCGCCACCGCCATGGCGGTGGCCGACATGGTGATGGACGCGAACCTGCGCCTGCGCCTGCGCGTGCTGCTGCCGATCGTCGAGAACGCCATCTCGGCCCCCGCCTTCCGCCCGGGCGACATCTACCGCAGCCGAAAGGGCCTGAGCGTCGAGATCGGCAACACCGACGCCGAAGGCCGCCTGATCCTGGCCGACGCGCTCGCGGCCGCGTGCGAGGACCGTCCGGGGCTCGTGATCGACTTCGCCACCCTGACGGGGGCCGCGCGGGTGGCGCTCGGCCCCGACCTCCCGGCCGTCTACACCGACGACGAAGCCCTGGCCGACGCCGTCGCGCGGCACGCCGCCGCCTGCCACGACCCCGTGTGGCGCATGCCGCTCTGGCGGCCCTACGCGGCGCTGCTCGACGGCAAGGCGGCGGACCTCACCAACGCGCCGGGCGGCCCCTTCGCGGGTTCGATCACGGCGGCGCTGTTCCTCGACCGCTTCGTCGCGCCCGGCGTCCCGTGGATCCACGTCGACCTCTACGGCTGGAACCCGACCGCGAAGCCGGGCCGGCCGGAAGGCGGCGAGGTGCCGACCGCGCGGCTGTTCCACGACCTGCTGCGGGAACACGCCGAAGCGGCGTGAGGGACGGTGATCGGCACTTTGCCGAACGGCGGCTCGGCGACGGTAGGCCTGTCCCGGCCGGCCTGGGCGGCGGGCGCGCCGGTGGTGATGATTTCCGGATTCCCGCACCCCACCGACGAGTTCCACACGGCCGGCCGCGTCATCGACGACCACGCCTGCGATTCGTGCCGGAACGACCCGCGCCACCGCTTCGACCATGCCGATTTCCTGTGGTGCCCTCGCTTGGAGAACACGCCGCGCCGGTTCGAACGCACCAAGCTGATCACCGTCGACCAGGTGATCGAAGCGATCCGCCGCGTGCCGGGGATGGTGGAACACGCCTGACGGCGGCCCGGCCGCCGGCCGGGCGCTCGGCCTTTGCGCCGCGCCGTGCGATTGCCTATCTCAGGGTCATGTCCATCCCACCCGCCGATCCGGTCGCGCGCCGGCGCACCTTCGCGATCATCTCCCACCCGGACGCGGGGAAAACCACGCTGACCGAGAAGCTGCTGCTGTTCGGCGGCGCCATCCAGCTCGCCGGCGAGGTGCGGGCCAAGGCCAACCGCCGGCAGACCCGCTCGGACTGGATGGGCATCGAGCGCGAGCGCGGCATCTCGGTCGTCACCTCCGTGATGACCTTCGAGTATGGCGATCGCGTCTTCAACCTGCTCGACACGCCGGGCCACGAGGATTTTTCCGAGGACACCTACCGCACGCTGACGGCGGTCGATTCCGCCGTGATGGTGATCGACGGAGCGCGCGGCATCGAGGCGCGTACGCGAAAGCTCTTCGAAGTGTGCCGCCTGCGCGACATCCCCATCGTCACCTTCATCAACAAGATGGACCGCGAAACCCGCGATCCGTTCGACCTGCTCGACGAGATCGAGAGCGTGCTGGCGTTGGATACCGCGCCCGTGACCTGGCCGATCGGGCGCGGCCGCGCCTTCGCGGGCACCTACGATCTGCGGCGCGACGTGATCCGCACGCTCGACTCGGCGGTCGACGCGCCGCCCGTGCCGGTGTCGGGGCCGCGCGACCCGGCCGTGCGCGCGCTGCTGCCCGAACACGAGGCCGAGGCGGCGATGGACGAGATCGACCTCGCGCGGGGCGCCTGCAAGCCCTTCGAGCCGGCGCCCTTCCTCGAAGGCCACCTCACGCCCGTGTTCTTCGGCAGCGCGCTGCGGACCTTCGGGGTCGCCGACCTGATCGCCGCCCTCGCGGCCTTCGCGCCCCAGCCCAGGGGACTGCGCGCGGAAAGCCGCTTCGTCGACCCGCGCGAGGGCAAGATGAGCGGCTTCGTCTTCAAGATCCAGGCCAACATGGACCCGAACCACCGCGACCGCATCGCCTTCCTGCGCGTGTCCTCGGGCCGGCTGACGCGGGGCATGAAGGCCAAGCTCGTGCGCACCGGCAAGCCCATGAGCCTCAGCGCGCCGCAGTTCTTCTTCGCCCAGGAGCGGGCGCTGGCCGAGGAAGCCTTCCCGGGCGATGTCGTCGGCATCCCCAACCACGGCACGCTGCGGATCGGCGACACGCTGACGGAAGGCGAGGACCTCGTGTTCCGCGGCGTGCCGAGCTTCGCGCCCGAGATCCTGCGGCGCGTGAAGTTGACCGACGCCATGAAGGCCAAGAAGCTGCGCGAAGCGCTCCAGCAGATGGCCGAGGAGGGGGTGGTGCAGACCTTCGTGCCCTTCGACGGCTCGGGGGCGCTCGTCGGCGTCGTGGGCGCGCTCCAGCTCGACGTGCTGGTCGAGCGGCTGCAGGGCGAATACGGCCTGCCGGTCACCTTCGAATCGAGCCGCTTCGAACTGGCGCGCTGGGTGGCGGCGGCCCCCGCCGACCTCGCCAAGTTCCTGGCCGCCTACCCGTCCTCGACCGCTTCCGACCTCGACGGTGCCCCGGTGTTCCTGGCCTCCTCCGCCTTCACGCTGAAATACGAAGCCGACCGCTGGCCGCAGGTGACGTTCTCGGACATCAAGGACTATCAAAGGGCGGCGGCGTGAGGGGAAGCAGCGCGGGTGGACAATGCTGCTTTTGCCGCTTCCGCTTTTGGCCGAATCGGGACGGGCCGATCCGGCAGAAACAGTGCGATAGCGGTCGTTCAGCAAACAGCTAAGCAGATTCCGGGTGGTTGACCAACGGACGGTTTCTGCGATTCGCCGCTGGCCCTGATCCGCGTGGGTGCGGCATGGGTGGCAAGTGTCCGGTTACGGCGAGCGACGAGCGGCAGGCCGCTTTGACGGCCTTGGCGGGGTCGCGCGATCGCGGCGAAGCGGATCGGGCGCGGGCTGTGCTTCTGACGCTGTCTGGCTGGACCGGCCCGCGGATCGCCGAAGCGTTCGGCGTGCGCGAGGACACGGTTCGGCTGTGGCGCGGCGACTTTAGCCGGGGCGGTGTGGAGGCGTTGAAGGCAACGGTCGCGCCTGGTCCCTCGCCGGTGAAGAGCGAGATGGCGTTGCGCGTGGTCACGCCCTTGCTCGAAGCGCCGGTCGCGGATCGGCCGAACTGGACGATTGCCCGCCCGCGCACCGAGATCGAGGCGAGCGCGGGTGTGCGCATCAGCCGGTCGCAGTTGAGCAAGGCGTTGCGAAAAAAAACTTCCGCTGGCGGCGGCCCCGGCACACGCTGAAAGGGCGGCAAGCCGCCGGCGAGGCGGACCGGATCGGCCTGCGCCTGCAACTGCGCAAGCGCCAAGCCGAAGCCGGCGACATCGTCCTTCTGCATGGTGACGAGAGCGAGGCGCTGACGCATCCGTATCTCGCCCGCGCCTGGGCGAGGTCGGGCGCGGACCTGCGCGTGCCGGCGCCGGGGCAAGCCAAGAAGGTGGCGATGCTGGGCTCGCTCGATCACGTCACGCGCCAACTTGTCGTCCATACCAGCCCGACCAAGCGGAGCGCCGACTTCGTGGCCCACATCGAGCAGCTTGACGACCTTCACGGCCCCAAACCGGCAGACCCGCCAAACCGATCGTTCTGGTCGAGGACAACGGCCGATCAATGCGAGCAAGCTCTCGCTTGCGGCGCTGGCCGCCCGCGCACACTGGCTCACCGTCGAGTGGCTGCCGAAATATGCCCCCGGACTGAACGACATCGAGGTGGTCTGGCACGACCTCAAGGCGCACCACCTCGCCCATCAAACCTTTACCGACAGCGAAGACCTCGATCACGCCATCCATGCAGCCGTCCGTGACATCAACCGCGAGCGCATGATCAATCCGTTGGCCAAACTACGAATCCCTGCTTAGGTCAGCCCCGCTGACGATCGTTGGCGACGCCTCGCGGCGGTCCGGAAAGACATCTGAAATCATCGCTGCAGCCGCCTGCCTCACCCTGAGCCGCTGCAACGACCCTGAGTCAGGGGAGCGCTTCAAGCTGAACGCGACAACCGTCGGGGACGCGCACCCGGGCGGACCAGAGCATGCCTCGGATCGTATCGGGCAGGCTCGAAAGGTTCACTGGACGGTCTCGACCTCGTCTGCATCCGTGTCCGCCGGGGCGGCGCGACGCTTCACGGCTTCGATGTCGCGGTATCGCGCGCCGGGATGATCATCGGGCAGCAGCGGCCCCGCACCGAAAAGCTTCTCGCGCAAGGTGCCGGGCCGGTAGGCGGTCGGATAGACCCCGCGTCGTTGCAGTTCGGGAACCAGATGGGTCACGACA
This sequence comes from uncultured Lichenihabitans sp., assembly GCA_964244255.1. Lineage (GTDB taxonomy): Bacteria > Pseudomonadota > Alphaproteobacteria > Rhizobiales > Beijerinckiaceae > Lichenihabitans. The sequence goes on from CAXTIC010000032.1 coordinate 29,379, forward strand.
TCCTCGAACGTTTCGTGGGCAACGGCGTAGGCCAAGTTGAAACCATCGATGTCGGTCTCCTCGACCCACTGCTGCAGCGCGTCCGCGACCGTCGTCGGAGATCCCACGAAAACCTGCCCCATGCCACCGATGCCACCCCACCGGGCCAGGTCCTCGACGGTCCACGAGCGGGTGTCGGCCACGACGTTTTCGATCATGGAGGTGAGGGCATTGGGCGGTATGTCCGTGATGACATCGTTCGGCGCGAAGCGCCCGAGATCGACGCCGCTCCAGCCCGACATGAAGACAAGCGAGCCGTCGTAGGACGCGTAGCTCAGATAGTCTTCGAATTTCGCGCGGGCCTTTGCGTCGGTCTCGTCCACGATCACGGTCACGAGGCTGTAAACGAGAAGCTTCTTCGGGTCGCGTCCGGCCTCTGCCGCCTGACGCCGCACATCCGCCACATAGGATTTCAGGACGGTCTTCGACAGCGACCCGACGAAGACGCACTCGGCGTTTCGGCCCGCGAAGCGCTTGCCGGCCCCCGACGCCCCGGCCTGGTAGAGCAGCGGCGTGCGTTGTGGCGAGGGCTCGCAGAGATGATAGCCCGGGACATCGAAAAACCGTCCCTTGTGGCCGATCTCATGGACCTTGTCGGGAGACGCGAAGATGCGCTTTTCGCGGTCGCGGACCACGGCGCCCTCTTCCCAACTTCCCTCGAAGAGCTTGTAGAGGACTTCGAGATACTCCTCGGCGACCGCATAGCGGTCGTCGTGCATCCGTAAAGCGTCCTGCCCGACATTGCGGGCGCCGCTGTTCAGGTAGGACGTCACGATGTTCCAGCCGACCCGGCCCTTGGTGAGATGGTCCGCCGTCGAAAGGCGCCGGGCGAAGGTGTACGGATGCTCGAATGTGGTCGAGGCCGTGATGCCGATGCCGAGATGCGTCGACGCCATGGCGATCGGAACAGCCAGTTGCAGGGGATCATTGACCGGAATTTGTGCTCCTTCTCGAATCGCATGCCTGTTGCTGCCTTTATAGACATCGTAATAGCCGATCACATCGGCGATGAAGATGCCGTCGAAGACACCCCTCTCCAATATCGCTGCAAGATCGGTCCAGTACTCGACGTCCTTGTACTGCCAGGATCGGTCGTGAGGATGCGCCCAGAGTCCCGGCGACTGATGGCCGACGCAATTCATCTCGAACGCGTTGAAACGGATCTGCTTTGCCACACGCTTGCTCCTCAGCCAGCCGCCCGGATCGCGGCTGACGTTCCGGCGACAGCCGCCCGCTCGTGGCTTTCGGCGCGCGAAAACTCATCCTTGAGCAGGCTCCAGATCTCGTGCCTCAACCGACTGAAAGCGGGATCGGACCGCAGGTCCTCTTCGCGCGCGCCGCGCTCGAGCGGAATGTCGACCACCGCCTTGACGGCGCCGGGCCGCGAGGTCATGACCGCCACGCGTTGACCGAGGTAGACGGCCTCGTCGATCCCGTGGGTAATGAAGACGATCGTCTTCCCCGACTGCTCCCAGATCCGAATGAGTTCGCCCTGCAGCGTTTCCCGCGTGTGCGCGTCGAGCGCGGCGAAAGGCTCGTCCATAAGGAGGACGCCCGGATCATAGGCGAGGCTGCGGGCGATCGCGACCCGCTGCTTCATGCCACCGGAAAGCTCGTGCGGGTAGCGGTCGCCGAAGCCCGCAAGCCCGACCATGGCCAGGAAATGCTCGGCACACGCGGCGCGTTCGCGTTTGCCGATGCCCTTGGCTTCAAGCCCGAACTCGATGTTCTTGAGCGCCGTCCTCCATGGGAACAGCGCATATTGCTGGAACACCAGTCCGCGGTCGAGCGCCGGGCCGCCAACCGGCCGGCCATCGATGAGGATGCGGCCCGAGGTCGGCCGCGTCAGCCCGCCGAGCAGGTCGAGCAGCGTCGATTTTCCGCAGCCGCTTGGGCCCACGATCACCATGAACTCGCCGGCTTCGACGTCGAGGTTGATGTTCTGGACGGCCGTGAAGGCATCCGTGCTGCCGTTGCGGCCCGGACCTGTCTTGGCCGGAAATGTCTTCGTGACATTCTGGATCTGTATGGCGCTGCCCATGAAAGTCTCCAGTGAAGCCGGGGCTTATCTCGCCGCGGCTTTTTCGGCATAGGGATTGAAGGCATTGGTGTAGAAATCGCCCGGCTTGTATTTGTCCTTCGGTACGATTCCGGCGTCTTCGACGACCTTCAGCCAGAAGGCGAGATCCTTGTCGTCATTGAGCGCGTGCACGGCCCAGTGAAGCTTGCTGTAGTCTTCCCTACCGTCGCGATTGTAGATGTCGGGGAGGAACGACGGGTCGAGTCGCTCGCGATCCCGGCCGAGTTTGACGACTTCGGCCGGGTGGGCGTTGGCCCAATCGGCGGCCTCGGCGATCGCCGCCACATAGCCCTTCACGAGATCGGGATGTTCGGCGATGAACTTTTCCGACGCCATGGTGCCGCCGCGCAGGACGAAGCGGCCCGCGATGTCCGATACGGAGAAGAGCTGACGATAGCCGCCTTTCCGGTTCAACTGGATGTTGAGCGGCTCGTAGGCAATGATGGCGTCGACTCCGCCGCTTTGCAGCACCTGTTCAAGTTGCGCTTGGGGGACCGGGACGATGCTGACGTCGTCTTTGCCGACCCCGTGCTTGGCCAGCCAGTCCATCGCGAACCAGACGCCGGAAAAGCTTGGATAAGTCGTGCCGATCCGCTTGCCCTTCATGTCGGCCGGCGTCTTGATCGGACCGTCGGCCAGGACTTCGAGCCCGTCGCCGGCGAGTTGCGGATCGAACGGAAGTGTCGACGAGACGACCTCCTTCGCCTTCAGGCCTTTGTCATAAGCGTTGATGAAATAGGCGTAGTCGGCGAAGGGCGCGAAATCGAGCGCGCCGCTGTCGAGAGCTACCGTATACTGATCCCACGGCATTATATTGTAATTTGGCTTGATGCCGTGCTTGGCGAAAAAGCCGTTGGCATCCGCCACTTCGATCAGCTCGTAGCCGGTCTTCCAATTGGCGTTGAGTGTCGGGACAAAGATGTTGACCGACTTGAGATCATCCGCCACGGCGATGATCCGAGCCGGAAAGACCGCAGGACCGCCCACGAGCAGGGCCGAGGCGAGCACCAGGGTTCGTGCTGCCCGCGGCAGCACGGAAGCGTGAATAAACAAGAGCGTTCTCCGCGTTTGAGAAGTCGTGTCGGGCTTGAAACAACCCTGCCTAATTTCGGCTAGGGATTGATGTCCTGTTTCCAGGCGGTCAAGCGCCGCTCCAAGGTGACAAGTCCCCAATTGCTCAGTATACCGAGTAAAGCTAGCACGATTACGCCGACATAAAGCAAGTGTATGCTCATAAGGTATTGTGCATTGACGATGAGGTAGCCGAGGCCACTACTTGCACCAACCATTTCCGACACCACCAGCATCAGGAACGAATACGTGGCGGCAAGCCGCATCCCCGTGATGATCGAGGGAACGGCCGAGGGTAGCACGACCTTCAGGAAGAGCTTCGAACTCGGGAGATCGACCGAGCGGGCATATTTGACGAGCGATGGATCGACCTGTCGCACGCCGTTCACGGTGCCGAGCAGGATCGGCCAGACGACCACCCAGAAAATGATCGCGATATTGGTGGTGTAGCCGATTCCGAAGAGGAGGATGAAAACGGGAAACAGCGAAACGGGATTGGTCTGCCGCAACAGTTGCAAAAGCGGGTTAAGATAGGATTCGAGCGGCTTATACCAGCCCAGCAGAATCCCAAGCGGAATCGCGATCACCACTCCCAAGCCGAATCCACCGGCTGCGCGTCCCAGGCTGACAAGGATCTGCGGCAGAAGCTTTCCGGCCAGGGCATATTCGGCACCCTTGGCGATTACTTCCGAAAAGGGCGGAAGAAACGTTCTGTTGATCAGGCCCAGGCGCGGCGCAAGTTCCCACAAAAGCAGGAACGCAATGATCGCCGCGCTCTGCCGCACGGCAGGTTCCACGGCCGTCCAAATTCGGTACAGGTTTGGCGAGGACAGGTTGTCGGGGTGTTCTCGCGCATCAACGGATTCAGCAAGCCCGTGGCTCATTTCGATCTCCGTGTTTGAAGCTCACCGGACAATGCGCCGGTGCTCGAGTACCAGCGTCGTCCGGAGCCCCGCATTGTTGTTCGAAGCTTGATCGTGCGGTGACCTATCTCGCGAGGGTCACAGGGAAGATCCCGGCGCGTCGAGTGCGGCAATCGACGTGGCATCGGGAATGCTGCGTTCGAGCATGCGCGCCAGCCCTGCCGGGAACGGTCGCGCATGAGCGCCCTGGACACGAGCGACTGCCGACGTAGCGCAAGTCGCAGTCGTCGAATCGCATCTCACGCGTCATGCCGGCTTCCGGCGCTGTCGTGCCATCTCGGGCAATCTCCAGGTCGCGCCGCACTGCGGCACCTCCCCATAAAAGCGCATCTGAGCTATCGTGTCTAGAGACATGATAGACAATTGTCCGATCGTTTTTCCGAATGCGTGAAAGAACGACCGCTTTCCGGCGCGCCCGTCGGTCCGTCGAACGACCAGTAGGGGCGTGAAACCGATCACACGGCCCGCGACTTAGGGGCCGCGTGACGATTTGACGATCAGCTCTCGGTCCGTTCCGCGAGGGTGAGAGCGTCCTCAACATCGCCGCCAAGATATGGAACGGTGCTCTCGATCTCGGTGTGACCGAGCAGGATCTGCACAGCGCGCCGGTTGCCCCGTTTGCTTGTAGATGATCGCCACCTTGGTCCGGCGCAGGGGATGCGCGCCGTGGTCCTCGCGTCGCAAGCCGATGCTGGTCACCCACTCGTCCACGAGCCGAGCATATTGACGGGTGCTCATGTGGCGGTCGTGGTCGATCCGGCTTGGGAAGACGAAGTCGTCGAGCGCACCGCCTCGATGCTCCAGCCAGGCCAGGATGCTGCTCCGCGCCGAATCGAGCAGCTCGAACTGAACCGGCCGACCAGTCTGCTGCTGGACGACGATGGTCCGTGACCTGATGCGATCCCCGGTCACGAGATCGCCGATCTTCATCTTGACGACGTCACAGCCGCGCAGCTTGCTGTCGATCGCGCGATCGAACATGGCCCGATCTCGAAACCGTCGATCCTGATCGAGCCGGAACCGAACGGCCCAGACCTGCTGCGGTTTGAGCGCACGCTTTGCGCCGAGCTTCCGGCCTGCGTTCCAAGGCTGCCGCTTGGCCCCTGGATCGAATTCTGAATGTCCCATCACCATTCTCCAGTCGCCGGGGTGGCCACATAGGGATCAGGTCCGGGCTGGAGAGGTGAGACTGGCCGAAAGGCGGTTGTCCGCTCCTGGCCCGGCAAGGCAAGAAGCGGACATAGGCATTCTGCCAGCAAGGACTCAGCTACCTAGATCCCCGCAGGATCGTTCAAGTCGCAGAATGGGTGTCGTCCGCGCACGATCGCCTGTGGCTAGAACTTGAATTCTTCCACATTGGCCGGCGTAACAATCTTAGCCGGTCCGAGCACAACCTCGCCCTTGGCACCAACGGTGTATTCGCCGAGGCGGCCAGCGGTGAACTTGTCACCCTCCTTGCCGGTGATCTTGCATTGGGCCATCGCCTGGGCGCCGTAATAGGCCAGATATCCGAGGTCCTTGACGTTCCACCAGATGTCCTGGACCGACCCGTTCTGGATGTATTTCTTGATCAGCGTCGCCGGCGCGAGACCGGTCAGCTTCACCTTGCCGAGGCTCCCCGCCTGTTCGAGGGCACGCGCCGCCGCGGGAAGGCCAATCCCGGCCGGGATGATGATGCCCTTGAGGTTCGGGAAGGCCTGGACGAGGGCCAGGGCCTGCTGCTGGTTGATCTGCTCGCTCTCCTGCCCGTAGGCGATCTGGACGAGCTTCATCTTGGCGTATTTCGGATCCGTGAGCTTGCTCTTCATGAAGGCGATCCAGGCGTTCTGGTTGGTCGCCGTCGGGGTTGCCGAGAGGATGGCGAACTCGCCCTCGTAGCCGATCATCTGGCCCATGCTCTCGATCATCATCTCGGCCAGGCTGTCGCCCTTGGCCTGATTGAAGAACAGCGAGCGGGCCGAAGCCGCCACGTCGGAGTCGTAGGACACGACCTTGAGGCCCTGCTGGGCGGCGCGCTTGAGCGCCGGGGCGACCGCGTTGGCGTCGTTGCCCGAGATCGCGATGACGTCGACCTGCTGGGACACGAGGTTGTTGATGAACTCGATCTGGGCCTCGGCGGTCGCCTGCGAGGGCGCCTGCTGCACATACCTGCCGCCGATCTCGCCTTGCGCCTCTTGCGCCCCGGTGCCCGCGACTTGAAAGTAGGGATCGGTATCGAGCTTGGGCAGGAAGCCCACCGTGACTGGTGCCTTTGCGCAATCCGCAGCCAGGAGCGGTGTTGCGAAAAGGGCCGTTGCGACCGCCAAGGTCGCAATCGTCAGATATTTGTTGGGCATGCGATATCTCCGTTGAGCGTTGCTTCCAAGCGTTCGGGTTTTTCTATAATCTTGCCAGCGGACCGCCCGAACGTGGGCCGCTAGGATTGTACAGGACGGTCCGGATTTGGATCATCCTGTAAAGGCGCTGCGCCGTCGTGCTGAGGAGCAGCGAGACGATGAGCAGCAGACCGATCACCGTGCCTTGCGCGTCGCCCCCGACCTTCAGCAGGCCGAGTACGTTGCGGAGCGTCGCGATGAGGATCAGCGCGTAGAAGACGCCGGTGAGCTTCCCCCGGCCGCCGAAGACGCTCACCCCACCGAGCAGGGCGATCGTGATGACGTCGAGTTCGAGGCCGATCGCATTGTCGGCCCTGGCATTGGCGAGGCGCGCCGTGAACACGATCCCGGCGACGGCGCAGACGAGGCCGCTCGTGACAAACAGACCGAGACGGATGCGGGCGACCTTCACCCCGGAGTAGTGCGCGGTGTCCGGGTTGCCGCCGATGGCGTAGATGCGCCGCCCGATGGCGCTCCGCTGCAGCATGACCGCGAATACGGGTGCCAGGACCAGGAAGGGCACGATGGTCCAGGGCAGCGGCGTGCTTCCCACCGTATTGATCCCGAAGTCGGTGAACGCATCGGGGAATTCGTTGACCGACCCGGAGCCGAGGATGATGTAGCCGATGCCCCGGAACAGGGCGAGGGTGCCAAGGGTGACCACCAGGGAGGGTAGGCCCAGGAGGGTGACGAGCGTTCCGTTGAAGGCGCCGGCCAGAGCGCCGGTCATCAGGGCGGCCCCGATCGCGACGCCCAGCGGCGCGCCGGCCTGCACGATGACGCCGAAGACGACGCTGCTCAGGGCCAGGATGCTGGCCACCGAAAGGTCGATCTCCCGCGCGATGATCAGCAGAACCATCGGCAGCACGATGAGCGCGCGCTCCGAGACCCCGGCGACGACCTGCGAGAGGTTGAAGGCGGTCGCGAACTTCGGAACCGCCAGGACCGCATAGGCGAGCATCGCCGCGGTCAGCAGGGCGAGGAAGTTCTCCCAGGTCGCAAACCGTTCGATCAGGCCGGCTTTCATCGGTGACCCCGCGACAGGAGCGCCCGGCGCCCGACGATGGTATCGACGCCGACCGCGACGAGGATGACGAGACCGTAGACGCTCTGCAGCCACAGCGGGTCGACGCGCACCAACGTCAGGCCGTTCTGGATGACGAGCAGGGTCAGGGCGCCGAGCGCCACGCCAAGCACGGTTCCGGCCCCGCCCCGGATCGCGACACCACCGACGACGACGGAGGCGATGACGGTCAGCTCATAGCCTATGGCAACCCGCGCATCGACGGTCGCATAGCGCGATGCCCAGAGCGCACCATCGAACCCCGCCAGAAGCCCGGCGATCACGAAGGCACCGAGCACCAGCGCCGTCTTGCGGAGGCCGATCAGCGCGGCGCCCTCCGGGTTCGAGCCGATCGCGAACAGTTCGCGCCCCGACGGCAGGCGCTTGAGGATGAGGCCGATGACGGCCATGATCGCGATCGCGATCAGGATCACGGCGGGGATGCCAGCGACCCGCGCCCCTGTCATGTCGAGCCACGATTGGGGAACCTGATCGGCGCTGATCTGATGACCGCCGGCCCAAAGGCTGTTGATGCCGCGGAAAACCGCGAGCGTGCCGAGCGTCACCACAATCGCGGGCACGCCGCCGAAAGTCACGACGAGGCCGTTGACCAGGCCGCAGCCGATCCCGATGGCGCCGGCGACCGCGACACCGGCCAGAACCGAACTGCTTTGATGCAGATGCATGTAGCTCGCCGCCCCATAGGCCGAGAGACCGATCACCGAGGCGACGGATAGATCGATGTTGCGCGTCAGCAGGACCAGCATCTGCGCCATGGCGACGATCATCAGGAGTGCGGCGTCCATCGCGACGGCCGTGAGATTGTCGGGGCTCATCATGCGAGGATTGAGAAAGGTGACCGGAAGCGCGACCACCGCGATGGCGCAGGCCAGGCCGAATTCGCGGTGTAACGTGATCCGACGAAACCAGCCGTCCGACGCATCGTGCCGTGCATCGAGCGCGGCGGCTTCCGCGGCGACCGTCGCGACGGGTCGGGGAGCATTGCGGTCGGCATCGGTGGCGGCCCGGATGACGCGTTCCTGATCGGCTTCGGCCCGATCGAAATGGGCGGTCTGTCGCCCCTCCCGCAACACGATGATCCGGTCGCACATGCCCACGAGTTCGGGCAGTTCCGAAGAGATCAGGATGATGGCCAGCCCCTGCTGAGCGAGTTCTGCGATCATTGCATGGACTTCCGCCTTGCTTTGGACGTCGATGCCCTGTGTCGGCTCGTCAAGGATGAAGAGGCGGGGATCGGTTGCCAGCCATTTCGACAGGACGACTTTCTGCTGGTTGCCGCCGGACAGCGTCCTGACGGGCTGGTCGAAGCTGCGGAACTTCAGGCGCAGGCGCATGAGGTGAGGCTCGACCAGCCCCAGTTCGCTGCGCAGCATGACGAGCCCTGCCATCGTTGCATTGCCGATCACCGGCAGCGAGGCGTTGGCGAGGATAGGGAAATCCATGACCAGGCTCTGCCCCAGCCGGTCTTCCGACACGTAGGCAATGCCGGCCGCCATCGCGGCCGACGGCTCGGCGAAGGTCACCTCCGACCCCATCACGGCGATACGACCCTCCGTCGGCTGGTCGATGCCGAACAGGACGCGCGCGACCTCCGTGCGACCGCTTCCCACGAGTCCGCCCAATCCGAGGATCTCCCCGGCGCGGACCGCGAAGGAGATGTCCTTGAATGCGCCCTCACGGCCGAGGCCGCTGACTTCGAGGACCGTGTCGCCCGGCGTCGATTGCCATTGCGGGTAGACCGCGCTCAGCGGCCGCCCGATCATCATCTGGACGGCGCGGTCCCGGTCGAGATCCGCGGCCGGATGCACGCCGATCAAATGCCCGTCGCGCAGGACCGCGATGCGATCGGCGACCCGGTAGATCTCCTCCATGCGATGGCCGACGAACATCATTGCCACGCGCCGCGTCTTCAACTCGGCGACGACGGTGAACAGCCGCTCCACCTCGCGCTGGGACAGAGCCGCCGTCGGCTCGTCCATGATCAGCACCTTGGCATCGACAGACAGTGCCCGGGCGATCTCGACGAGCTGCTGTTCTGAGGTGCGCAACTCCTTGAGCAGCTGCTCGGGGCGGCGGGATAGGCCGACGACGTCGAGCAGCTCCTTCGCCCTCGACCGCATCCGGGCGTCATCGATGCCACCCAGCCGCCCTCGGGGCATGTGGCCCATGAAGATGTTCTCGAAGACGCTGAGGTCGCCGAAAAGACCGGGGTGCTGATGCATCACGGCGATGCCACGGCGTGCCGCCTCGAGCGGCGACCAGGCCTCGACGGGGACGTTGTCGACGAGCACCGAGCCGCTATCGGGCCTATAGACGCCCGCGAGCAGCTTGACGCAGGTGCTCTTGCCTGCGCCGTTCTCCCCCAGGAGGGCGAGCACCTCCCCGGGAAGGAGGTCGAACGTCCCGTCCGCAAGAGCGACGGTGCCCCCGAAGCGCTTCACGGCGCCCCGGAGACCGGCCGCCGCGATCGTCTCGCCGATGGATGAATGACCGGATCGCACGACCGGTTCGGCAACGGTAAGCAACTCACTGCCGCCGATCATCACCCGTCACCAATTGCCGACTAATTAAACCAAGTGGATATATTATGAGACTTTGGTCGTCAATATGTCGGTGATTGGGATTAGAGCCGGGCCGCCCCCAACGCGTTCAGTCCCTAAGATGCGCCTGCAGATTGGCGCGCCGGGTCGCGCTGCCCGAGACGTGCGTCTTGACAAGGACGGCGCTGTCGGGCGCGAACATGGCATAGAGGGGAAGGATCGCGGCGCCGACCGCCGCAGCCCGGGGGCCGATGGTGCCGGCCACGATGCGGGGCGCGACGAGGCCCTCCGGCACGATCGAAGTAAATCGATTCGAGACGGCCAGGACGGTGCGCTCGAGGATCGCCGGCGGCAGGATTCCATCAATGACGATGGCATCGACGTCGATGACTGCCACCGTACCGACGATCGCTTGCGCCAGCGCGTCCGCGCAGTCGTCGATCCATTCGGTCAGGAAAGGCTCCGCCCTATCGCCTAGCCCCTCGAGTTCGAGGGCGCGGCGGATCGGCACGTCATTGACCCTCAGATGATTGGTGAGCACGTAGATCGAGGCCCGCCGCAGCAAGATCTCGAACGGCCCGCGCGGGGGTGGGACGGTGGACAGCAGCGAGGGGCCGACCGGGTAAGGCCCGAAGGCGCCGGTGTTGCCGTGCGGCCCAGTCTCCAAATTGCCGCCGATGATGACCCCGCCACCGATAAAGGTCGAGATGAAGAGGTAGATGAAGTCCCGCGTGTCCCGCCCGTGGCCGTGGACGAGCTCAGCCGTCGCGGCACTGGACGCGTCGTTCTCGAAGAAAAGCGGTAGCGCGATCTCGCGGGACAGCGCCGCCGGCAGGTCATGTCGTTCCCAGGCCGCGGTGATCAAGGCGGGTATGCCGAGTTCGCTTGCCCAACCGCCGATGAAATAGGGCACCGCCACGCCGGCGCCGACGATCCGCTCTCGCTGCGCCGGCGTGAGGGTAGCCTGCAGCTTACCCACAGCCTTCGTGGCGAGGGCCGCCACGGCGAGCGGTTCCGGGTATTCGTATTCGCTCGTCTCGGTCGCGAGAATCTCTCCCGTGAAATCGACGAGCACAGCCTCGAAGGCCCGGCGTCCGGCATGGAGGCCGATCGAGAAAGCCCCTTCGGGCGCCGGGGCGTAGAGCATCGAGGGTTGGCCGATTTGCCCGGTTCGCTTGCCTCGCACCTTGACGAGGCCGACCTCCGTGAGGTGGTCGACGATGGCCGCGACGGCCTGGGGCGTCAGATTAGCCGAGTGCGCGAGTTCCGCCTTTGAGGCTTGCCCGAGGCGTTGCAGTGACTCGAGGACGACGCGCTCGTTATACCGCCGGACCTGGACCGAATTGCTCCCGCGGCGGGACAGCGGCACGGAGTTATCGTTCTGGTCCAATGAAGGCCACCTCTTAAACCAAATAGTTTAATTTATGGCCGGCTCCTATGCAAGTAAGCTGGAGTCAGCGATGATCCGTCCGGCGAAGGCGGCGACGAGGTGTGCTGCTCGCGACCAGGGCAGCCGACGGGTCGATGTCGGTCGACGATCTCGCCCGCTTCCCGCGTGCCGGCATGCTGTTTCCCGATGACCGCCCCATCCTGGCCGACGACGTCTTGGGGCGGCTCTGCGCAGCATTGCCGCTGTCGCCGCCCGTCTTCTCGACACCCCATTTCTTGTCGGGGCTGATGGGAAAGATGCCATTTCGCATCGATCTCCCGAATGTCGTCAGAGAGCTGGCCGTTTGGCACCAGGATTATTTCTATGTGAAAGGCAATACCGACATCGTCACCGCCTGGATTCCCGTCCAGGACACAACCTTTCGAGAGAGCTGTTTGCTGGTTATGCCTGGCTCGCAAAAGCTTGGGCCCATCCCGCACGACGGCGAGGTGCTGGGAAAGCGCCACTACCCAAGAGCGATCTTCGATCGCGAGGTCCGTTATGTCGAAACGGCGCGCGGAGATTTGTCGCTGTTCAACGAGCTTTTGCTGCACTCCTCGGGTGTAAACGTTTCAAGCCGCGGCCGCTTCTCTGTTCAGGCCCGATACTCTCGCTTGGATGCACCCATGAATTCGTCCATGGGAGCGGTGATGCCGATTGGGGACTTTGGATGAAATCACGCGATGAGAATATGCGGCATCCCTTGACAATGGTGCCAGGACGCGTTTAAATTGTTGCATGTATCCATCATTAGACAGCGCAGCGCTCTATGAGTACCGCATTATGCCTGCAACAAAGAAGCGCAGTTACGGGCGCTACGCGATCGCCGCCGCCCAGCTGCTTGGGATGCTGATCCAGACCGAGCGCAAGGCCCGGAAGATGACCGGGTTGAACCTCTCCGATCGTCTCGGCGTCGACCGGGGCACGCTACAGCGGCTCGAGCAGGGCGAACCGAAGGTCGAACTCGGGCTCGCCTTCGAGGCGTGTGCGATCCTGGGCCTGCCTCTATTCGACGAGGATGCGAACGGGCTGACGGCGCGGCTCGACGAGGTCGGCAAGCGCGCGGCCCTGCTCCCGGCTCGGATCCGGCGCGCGTCGAGGGACGCCAGCGATGACTTCTAGACCGGCGCGCCCGCGGGAGGCTTACGTCTGGACCTGGTTGCCGGGAGCCGCCGAGCCGGTCGTCGCCGGACGCCTGACCGCTTTCGGCAACCTGTACGAGTTCGTCTACGGCCGCTCCTACCGAGAACGCGGCGACGCGATCCCCATCTACGAACCTGAGCTGCCCCTCCGATCCGGCCCGATCGCGCCGCCCGGCGCCATGAAGATGGCCAGTTCGATCCGCGACGGCGCTCCCGACGCCTGGGGCCGCCGCGTCATCCTCAACAAAACGTTCGGCGCCAAGGGCGATGCGCTCGACGACCGCGACTTGGACGAACTCGTGTTCCTGCTTGAGTCGGGATCGGACCGGATCGGCGCGCTCGATTTCCAGACGTCGGCGAGCAAGTACGTTCCGCGCGGCGATGCCCACGCGACCCTTGAGCAACTGCTGGCCGTCGCCCAGAAGGTCGAGGAGAACGAGCCGCTCACGCCGGAACTCGACCAAGCGCTCCAACACGGCACCTCGATCGGCGGCGCCCGGCCGAAGGCGTCGATCGTCGAAGGGCCGCGGAAGTTCATCGCCAAGTTCTCGAGCAGTAGCGACACCTACTCGGTGGTGAAGGGCGAGTACATCGCCATGCGCCTCGCCGCCCTCGCGGGACTGTCGGCCGCACCGGTCGAACTGGTGCGCGCCGCCGGCAAGGACGTGCTGCTGGTCGAGCGGTTCGATCGGGTCAAGCAGGGAGAGACTTGGAAGCGCCTCGCGATGGTCTCGGCGCTGACAATCCTCGAACTCGACGAGATGCAGGCGCGCTACGCGAGCTACCAGGACCTCGCCGAGACGATCCGATTCCGGTTCGACGAACCGACGAGAACCCTGCACGAGCTGTTCGCGCGGCTGACGCTCAACGTCCTTGTCGGCAACGTCGACGACCACGCGCGCAATCACGCGGCGTTCTGGGATGGTTCGCGCCTTCGGCTCACGCCCGCCTACGACATCTGCCCCCAGACACGGAGCGGCGAGGAGGCAAGTCAGGCGATGCTGATCGACGGCCAGCGGCGATCGAGCCAGATCGCCACCTGCCTCGCCGCCGCTCCCCATTTCCATCTGACTGACGACCGCGCGCTCGCGATCGTCTCCCATCAGGTCGAGACCATGGCGGCCCATTGGGTGTCGCTCTGCGACGAGGCCAAGTTGGGCCAGATCGACAGGGCGCTGTTCTGGGGGCGCCAGTTTCTGAATCCCTTCGCCTTCCACGGACTCGATGGATCTGCCGCGCCCCTCGCCGCGCGCGCCGCGGAGGCCCGCGCGACTCTCGCATAGCCCCGGATCTCCATGGTTGTGAAATCGCCCGCAATAGTGGCCCCCTGAGGGGCGGTTTTCGCGCCCGATCGTGAGCCCCTCGATCGCTGTGTAGCAGCGTCCCTTCCGTGGCCCTTTCGGCCTGGAAGGATGTCGGGGGGATGATTGCCGTGGACATGATCGGCCGGATCCGGCGTGCGTATTTCGATCGGCAGCGGTCCATTAAGGAGATCGTCCGGACGCTTGATGGTCCCCCGATTCAGTGGACACCTTTGCTAAGCCCTTAAGGGGCATGGAGGTGTTCAATGCCGAAGACGAGGAGGGAGTTTTCTCCCGAGTTCAAACGAGAAGCGGTCGCGTTGCTGGAGGGCAGCGGTCGACCGTTGATGCAGGTGGCGACCGAGGTGGGGATATCACCATCGATGTTGCGGAACTGGCGAGCGGTGGTTTGCGGCGGGATCGCGCGACCGCGGACATCGTCGTCACCGGGATCGTCGCCGCTGCCGTCGCCGGCCGATCAGGCGTCGGAGATTACGCGGCTGAAGCGTGAGCTGGATCGCACGCGGATGGAGCGCGACGTGCTAAAAAACCATCGCGGATCGATTCCGCCTGTGGACGAGAAACGGCTCGGTGCCA
>CAXTIC010000033.1:0-43710 GCA_964244255.1 uncultured Lichenihabitans sp.
GCCCATGCCCTTGACCATCTTGCCGGGGATCATCCAGTTGGCGAGGTCGCCGTTCCCGGCCACCTGCATGGCGCCGAGGATCGACAGGTCGATATGGCCGCCCCGGATCATGGCGAAACTGTCGGCCGACGAGAAGAAGCTCGTCGAGGGCAGCGCCGTCACGGTCTGCTTGCCGGCGTTGATGAGGTCGGCGTCCTCCTCGCCTTCGAACGGGAACGGCCCCATGCCGAGCATGCCGTTTTCGCTTTGCAGCTGCACGCTCATGCCTTCGGGGATGAAGTTCGACACGAGCGTCGGGATGCCGATGCCGAGGTTCACGTAGAACCCGTCGCGCAGTTCGCGCGCGGCCCGGGCGGCCATCTCGTCGCGCGTCCAGGCCATCAGACCTCCTCCCCCGCGGCCGCGGGAATCCCGGCCTCACGGCGCGTCCGGGTGGTGCGTTGCTCGATGCGCTTGTCGGGGTCGGGCACGTGCACGATGCGCTGCACGAAGATGCCGGGCGTCACGACGGCATCGGGGTCGATGTCGCCCGGTTGGACGAGGTGTTCGACCTCGACGATCGTGAGTTTCGCCGCGCTCGCCATCGTCGGGTTGAAGTTGCGCGCGGTCTTGCGATAGACGAGGTTGCCCTCGGTGTCGCCCTTCCAGGCGTGGACGAGCGCGATGTCGGCGACGATGCCGCGTTCCATCACGTAGCGCGCGCCATCGAACGCGCGCACCTCCTTGCCTTCGGCGACCTCGGTGCCGACGCCCGTCTTCGTGTAGAACGCCGGGATACCGGCGCCGCCGGCCCGGATGCGCTCCGCGAGCGTGCCCTGGGGCACGAACTCCACCGATAGCTCACCCGCAAGGAACAGGCTCGCGAACAGCTTGTTCTCGCCCACGTAGGACGACACCATCTTGCGGATCTGCCGCGTTTCGAGCAGCAGGCCGAGCCCGACCCCGTCGATGCCGGCGTTGTTCGATACGCACACGAGATCCTTGGCGCCCGTGTCGCGCAGCGCCGCGATCAAACGCGACGGGATGCCGCAGAGGCCGAAGCCGCCCGACATGATCGTCATGCCGTCGCGGACCTGCCCGGCGAGCGCCGAGGCGGCATCGGCGTAGACTTTTCTCATGCGGCCCCCGGACGGACGACGTGTCGTGGTAGCCAAGCCCGCGGGGCGTGGCGAGCGTTTTTTGCGTCGCGGGTCTCGCGGGCTTCCGACCATGCGGCCGCGAGCCCGCTCGCCGCGATGATCGCGGCGCCGAGCGCGGTCGCGATGCCCGGCAGCGCGCCGAAGACGAGGAACCCGAGGCCGCTCGCCCACAGCAGTTGGGAATAGGTGAAAGGCTGCAGCAGGGACGCCGGCGCGTGCCGGTAGGCGAACACCTGGGCCAGGCTCGCCAAGGCTGCGAATATGCCGACGACGGCCCCGATCCCGGCGTCGCCCCATGTCGGGGTCCGCCATACGAAGGCGACCGGGATGGAGAGAAGCGCGAAGCCGATCGCCGCCGCGTAGAACAAGGTCGTGTCGGCGCGCTCGTGCCGCACGAGCCGGGTCGCGATCGAGGAGGTGGCCGAGGCGAAGCTCGCGAGGAGCGGGATCAGGGACGCGAGCACGAAGGCGCCCGTGCCCGGGCGGACGATGACCAGCACGCCCGCGAGGCCCACGACGGCCGCGGCCCAGCGGCGCGGCGCGACCCGCTCCTTCAGCAGGAACGCGGCCATGCCGGTCACGATGATCGGCGCCACGAAGCCGATCGCGGTCGCGTCCGGCACGGGCAGCAGACTGAAGGAGACGATCGCCAGCACGGTCGAGAGGGTGGCCGCGCAGGCCCGGCCCGCGTGCAGCGCGAGGCGGCGCGTCGCCAGCATCGCGCCGCGCGCGCGAAGCAGCATCGGGGCGGTCACGATGACGAACACGAGGTAGCGGAGCCAGGCGACTTCGAGCGGCGGCAGCGTCGCCGTCAGCAGCTTCGCGGCGGTGTCGGACACCGGGAACAGGGCGCAGCAGGCCAGGATGGCGGCGATCCCCAGGAGCTTGCGCTCGGGCGGGCGGGGGGGAGCCTTCGATAGGAGGACGAGGTGGCCGCGCTTGGGTCCGCCGGAAGGCTTGGGGCCGGGAAGGGCCAGGGCCGGTGCGGACGGATACGGCGTGCGAAGGGCGAGGGCCACGGCAGACTCTGAACGGAACGCGAAGGGGGGTCGTATCGACCTAGCCCGCCACGCTCAACGAGTCGTTAACCGATTGCTTCCGCATGGCTCCCCTGCGCGGCCGGGAGAACGCCCGCTTGGCCTTGCTGACGCCGTGATCGTAAGGGGGACGCCGCGCTGGCCGACGCTGGAGGACAGACGTCCGCGTGCCTTTCGAACACGACGGCGTTCGACGCGCATTGATCGCCTACGGGTTCGAGTCCCTGCTGCGCTGCACCGCAAGGGCTCATCGAGCATGTTCGCTCGATTCCACAACGACGATGGAGTGACGAAGCTTTGCCGTGACCTCACGGGTTCGGGCCTCTCCAGGTTCGATTGATCGGCAAAGCGGTGCGGAACGCCAAGGCGACAAGGATGTGCGTCGGACGAGGAATGTTGGTTTCGACCTGTCTCGCCGTTCTCGGCGGCTCCTGACCGAATCGCCTGGTCGGGATCTCGGCGCGGGGCGGCGTTCATAGAACGGTTTGGCCGAGGGGGCGGCCGCGTGCGATGGTGCCGAGGCCGGTGTACGGCGGCACGGCGGGTACCGGCTCACATCGAGGCGCGAAGGCGTGAAGGCACCCGAACACGAGCGGATGGAATTGCTCCGGGTTGCGATCGGGCGCGCGACCGACGCGCTGAACGCGCCGCTCGATCGCGTCGACGTCGCGAACGCACGCGTGAACTGCCGGGCGGGACGCAGGCAGGTCGCGATGGCCTATGCCGACGCGCCAGGCGGGCGCACCGACCCCGTCGGCGGAGTGTTCAGGCCCATTCCGCTGGGCGGCTCATGGGGCGTCGTGGTCGTCGAGGCCCCGGTCGCGCAACGGCCGCGGCTCACCGGAAACAGGCTCGCCAAGCTCGTCGGCAGGTTGGGTTGAGCGCGGGTTTGCCGTCCACGCCGTCCGGGTGAGCGGGCGAAGGTTTTTCGGAAAGGTCCATGGCGACAGGCACCCAGGACTACGTCGGCGACCCGCGCAACGACCACGTGCTCGTGTCGGTCAACGGCGCGCTCGTGCCGCGCGCCGCGGCCAGCGTCTCGGTGTTCGATTCGGGCTTCGTACTCGGCGACGGCGTATGGGAAGGGCTGCGGCTGATCGGCGGGCGCATCGCGTTCCTCGACGCGCACCTCGACCGGCTCTACGACGGCGCCAAGATGTTGATGATCGACATCGGGCTCGACCGCGCCGCGCTCGCCGACCGGCTGTTCCACTGCCTCGCGCGGAACGCCATGACGGACGGCGTCCACATCCGGCTCATGGTCACGCGCGGGGTGAAACGCTCCCCCTACCAGGACCCGCGCCTCACGATCGGCCCGGCGACGATCGTCGTCATCCCCGAATGGAAGCAGCCCAAGCCCGATGTGCTCGCGCGCGGCATCGCGCTGTTCACGGTGCACGTCCGCCGCACCGGGCCCTACGACCAGGACCCCAAGCTCAACAGCCACTCCAAGCTGAATGACATCTTGGCCTGCATCCAGGCCATGCGGGCCGGTGCCGACGAAGCCCTGATGCTCGACGACCGCGGCTTCGTGGCGACCTGCAACTCGACGCACTTCTTCATCGTGCGCGGCGGCGAACTGTGGACCTCGGGTGGCGGCTTCTGCCTCGCGGGGATCACGCGCGGCGCGGTGCTGCGCGCGGCGCGCCGCGCCGGCATCCCGGCCCACGAGCGCGATTTCTCGCTGTTCGACGTCTACGCGGCCGACGAAGCCTTCGTGACCGGTACGTTCGCGGGGCTGACGCCCGTGGCCTCCGTCGACGGCCGCGCGCTGCCCATGTCGGGGGTCGCCGGCGACGCGTCCGGCCCGCTGACGCGGCGCTTGCGGGAGCTTTACGTGGCGTTGCGGGACGAGGAAGCGCGGGGCGGGGGAGCGAGGGCGTGAAGCGGCGTGCGAACCGCGCCGTGACCCGCTCCGGGATTCGTGACGGCCCGCGTGAGGGGCGGCACGTGGACCTGACCGTTGCCATTCCCGACGATCCCGTCCAACGGCTGCGTCGATGGAACAGACCTCGCGCGCGCTGCGCTCCAGGCGTTCGCGCCGGAAGGGTACCGGGTCGGAAGGCCGACCAACGCCGAGCTCCGCCGCCTCGTGCGATGTGGAACCCGGTCTCGCTCGACGCCTGCTTGAAGGCGCGCGGAGTGTACGAGGCCGATAGGGGTCGGACCCGGAGCCAGAGCGGCGCGATCCGACCCGTCTGGGCTTCCGACGCCTTGCTGACCGTCGTTGCCGATACCGGTCCTTTGAAGCATTCGGTGCTTGTCGGTGCAGCCGCGCTCCTCGCGCGCAAATGTTCGAGGTCGTGTTCGCGCCGGAGGCGGTCCGCGCCGCGATGGAACATACCGAGGTACCGGCGGCGCGGCGCTGGATATCATCTCCGCCGCGCTGGCCTCCGACGAGGCCGGAGTGGCACAACGGGGATGTCGTGTCGCGGCCCCTGGACGACGATGAACGCGAACCGATTCCGCTGGCGATGGCTTTAGAAGCCGAGCTGATCCTCATGGACGAGCGCGCCGGTGTCCGGGCGCGAACGAAGGGCTTCGCGGTGATTGGGACATTGGCATTCTCGAGCCGGCCGCCCGTCGTGGTCTCGTCGATCTGTCGGACGCCCTTGCCCGTCTTGGTCCACCAGCTTTCGCCGTGGCCCCGAACTGTTCGACACCTTGCGGGAGAAGCAAAAGGGCGGCGGCACGTGCCGATCGTCGCTGAAGGCCCGGCGGTCCCGTCATGACCCCGCCCGTGCGCATCGCGCTGTGGTCTGGCCCGCGCAACATCTCCACCGCGATGATGCGCGCCTTCGGGAACCGGCCCGACACGGCGGTCGTCGACGAGCCGTTCTACGCGGCCTATCTGGCGGCCACCGGTCTCGACCATCCGCAACGCGACGCTATCCTTCGCAGCCAGCCGCGGGACTGGCGGGAGGTGGTGACGGCCGTCACCGGACCGGTGCCGGGGGGCAGGGCGGTGTTCTACCAGAAGCATATGACCCACCACATGCTGCCCGGTTTCGGCCGCGACTGGATCGCCGGCGTGACCAGCGTTTTCCTGATCCGTCCGCCTGAAGCGGTGCTCGCGTCCTACGTCGAGAAGCGCGCGGAGGTAAGCCTCGACGATATCGGCCTGCCGCAACAGGTCGACCTGTTCGAGCGGGTCGCGGATCGCCTCGGGACGCCCCCGCCCGTGATCGTCGCGCGCGACGTGCTCGAGAACCCGCGCGCGGCGCTGACGCGGCTCTGCGCAGGTTGCGGCATTCCCTTCGACGACGCGATGCTGTCGTGGCCCGCCGGACGACGGGCCACCGACGGCGTTTGGGCGCCCTCGTGGTACGACGCGGTGGAACGCTCGACGGGCTTCGGCCCGCCGCGGCCTGAGCCGGCCTTCGACGCGCTGCCCGACGGTTTGAAGCCGCTGGCCGAGGCCGCCCGGCCGCTCTACGAGCGGTTGGCCGCCTTCCGTTGAGTCCGGAGGATCGGTCGATACGAGGGACCGAAAATGGCTGGAAAGGGGCGCGCGGCCGGAACAATCGTTCATTAATGCGGCATTCAACGTCCCACGGGCAGGCTACGTGGGCATTTTGGGGAGCGGAGCGATGCGGCGCGGCCTTTTCACCCGATCGGTGTGTTTCAGCGTATTGCTCGCCCCGCTCGCATGGGGCGCGGCGCGGGCCTCGGACTCCGGCCAGGCCGACCGCGCAACCGCGTCCCAGGCGGGCAGCGGAAGCCATGCCGCGCCGATCCTGGCGGAAGGCGACCCCGGCCCGGGCGACGCCCCGCCGGATCAGCCGGCCGTTCCCGCGACCCCAGACACCGTCAAAGCGCCCGAGACGCCTGACACCGTCAAGGCGCCGGAGGCCCCCGACATCGTCAAGCTGCCGGAGGTTGCGGGGCGCCCGTTCGTGACCGACGCCGACATCATCCGGCTTATCGCCGAGGACGCGGCCAAAGCCACCGACGCCGACCGCTCAAGCCTGCGCTATTTCATCCTCACTCGACTTTACAATTCGGGGGAGCCGGACGGCGCCCTGCAAGCCTATCGCATGGGGCTTGCGAAGCTCCTGAACGGATTGTCCACCCGATCCGACGCCGTGATGCCGGTCGCCGTCGACCCCGGCCAGACCGTCTACCGCGTCGACATCGGCCGGCTTGGCTGGAGCCGGGAGACGTGGGACGCGGTCGCGGCGGCCGATCCCTACGCCACCGCCTACAACAATGCGCAATTCCGGTCGCTGCAGAGGGAGCTTTATACCCCGGTGCCGTTCGTCGACGCCGACTGGTTCGTGTTCTCGGCCGCGCGCGCGCCGCTCTACTATACGATCCTCGACCTGCCCAAGACGAAGGCGGAGCTTGAGCGAAGGTTGGGGCTCGATTCCTACAGGGATTTCGAGAGCCGCCATGTCGCGCGAGCCGGGTTCCAGCTTTCGGGCGAGTCCCGCAACAACCGCATGATCGAACGCCATTCGATCGGCACGGGCGCCTATTGGGAAACCTACAGCTTCGCCTCGAACAGCGACCGTCGGAACGTGTTCGCCTATCCGCTGGGGCCGAAGGGCGGCTTCGGCGCGATGTCGGACAGGTACGGCTTCCTGCACGACGAGGGGCAGGTCGTCTTCAGCCTGCCGAACGGCTTCCACGCCTATTACGCCACGGACGCACAGGGCACCCGCATCGACGTCGAATCGACGCGGGTCGTCGTCGATCCGGCGCAGCGCGACCTTGCCGTGACGGCGGGCATTTCCTGCATGGGCTGCCACGACAAGGGGATCAAGTCGAACGAGCGTCGCCCCGGCCAGCCGCTCGACCAGGTTCGCGACCTCGTCGACCGCAGCGGCAGCTTCCCGTTCGAGGTCAAGAACGCCGTCGACCAGATTTTTCCCACCGGCGACGCAATGCGCAAAACGATGGAGGGAGATGCCAAGCGCTACGCCGGCGCGCTGGAGGCCGCCGGCGTGGACGTCGACGCGAAACTCGAAGGCGTCGAGGTCGTCAACGCCCTGTCGCGGCGTTTCGAGGACAACGTCACCCCGCGGCTGGCGGCGGCGGCGTTCGGTTTGACGGAGCAGGCCTTCATGGACCGGCTGGGGCAGGCCGGCCGGGAAGCCTTCGACCTCAAGCTGCGGCTGCAGCAGGACAGCGTGCCGCGTGACCAGTTCGCGAGCCTCTACGGGGTGCTCCTCGACAAGATCAGCGACAACGGCGACAAGGCGATCCGCCTGCACGTGAGGGAAGCCGCACCCATGGCGCCGGTCATGAAGCAAGGTCCCGATTACAGGGCGCCGGCGGTGCGGCCCGCAGGCAAATACATGAAGTGAGGCGTCGCCGATCCCGCGCCGCCACGATGGGCGACCGTCGCCGGGAGGAACCGCTTCCCTCGTTTCGGCCGCGGCCGGCGCGCCCCGGGTCGCCCATTGGGGGCCGACCGCGCCCCGTCCCGCGATCATCGGACAATTTGGGCCTGGCGGCTCCTCGCGAACAGCGCGACGCGGCGAAAGTCGGTTTGTCGTCCGCGAAAAACGTGCATCATAGTCTCCGAAACCAGGAGGCGGCCCGATGCCGGCGAACGCGCGACATTTCGGACAGGCGTTGCTCGTCGCCCTCGTGCTCGGCGCGACTCTGGCGCCGCGACCGGCCTTGGCGTTGCTCGCCGTTCCGGACGACCCCAAAAGCACCGCGCGGCGGATCGCGCTCGTCATCGGCAACGGGGCCTATCGCTCGGCTCCCGTCCTGAGGAACCCGGCCAGCGACGCCCGCGCGGTGGCGGCGAAGCTCGACGCGCTGGGGTTCGCGGCGTCGACGGCGATCGACGCATCCACGGCGCGAATGCGCACCATGGTGAGCGACTTTGCGGAAGCCGCGCGGCACGCCGACGTGGCGCTCGTCTTCTTCGCCGGAACCGGCGTTCAGATCGACGGCCGCAGCCGCCTCGTCGGAATCGACAGCGCCACGAGCGACGCGAAAGCGGTGATCGATGGATCCTTGGACGTGAGGGACATCGCCGCATCCGTCTCCGCGAACGCGTCGGACACGGTGCTCATCATCGACGCGTGCACGGACGATCCGTTCAGCGCGCATCCCGCGAACACGCGGGGCCTCCAAGTCTCTCCGGGCGGGAGCCCGGGTACGGCTTCGCATGTGCTTGACGAGGCCGTGTCGCTGCTCGCGCCGGACGGTCGCCCGCATGGGGTGTACATCGCCTACTCTGCCGAGCCTGGACGAATCGCGCTCGACGGACCGGGAGATCACAGCCCGTTCGCGGCCGCGCTCCTGGCGGCGCTCGACCGTCCCGGCATCCCGCTCGATGCCTTGATGGCCGACATCCGCAAGGACGTTTGGCGGGAAACGAACGGAAGACAGCGCCCCTGGTCGTCATCGACGCTGACCGAGACGGTCGTGCTGCATCCTTGATCTTTGCGGGCCGGCGTGCGTGCCCTCAAGCGAACCGCACCACCCCGGCGAGATCGAGGCCGTGCTTGTCGCGGGCCTGTTCCGCCGCGCGCTCCCCGCCGCGTTCGCGACCGTCGAGGCTTTCGGCCTTGCTCAACTCCTCGGCCGCCGCCTCGAACTGCACCTTGGCGTGCTCCAACTGCTCCCTCAATTCGCCCGCCGATCGTTTCAGGTTGTCGCGACGCGTGAGCGCCGCCCGGGCGTAGGTCGGATAGGCGAAATGGTTCGGGTCGGAGATGCCGGAGCGGGCTTCCTCGGTGGCGATCTCCCGATCGAGGTCGGCGGCCATGCGGCCGAAATCGGCGATCATGGCCTCGATCTGCGCCACCCTGCGGCGGCGCTCGTCGAGCTGGAAGCTTTTCAGGCGGATAGCGTGGTCCCGCGATTTCATCGTTTGAACTCCAACCCGTCAGGGTCCCGCTGATCTTCCGGCGCCGGTCGAAACGTCGGGCGTTCCCGCGCGCCGCCGAACCTTCGCCGTGCCCGACGGCCCGCGTTCGAGCGGACCGCAATCGTGAACCGGGGCCAACATGACTGACGGAGGTTGCGACATGGTTACGCCGCTCGATCGCAACTTTGCGGCGCGCGTCGAGCATGGGTGCCGATGCGTAACGGGGCGTTTACCTGTTTCCTTAATCATCGGTTCATTCGGTGGTCGCGGCTGCCGGCGGGTCGACGCGCGATGGTCGCGGACTGAATGTGCGAGCCTTGCGTTGTCGCGTCGGGAACCGACGATGGGTGGGTCGTGCTTCGGTATGGGGGTTGCGGTGATGTCATCCGGGAAGGGCGCTGCGGGCGCGTCCGTTTCGTTCGGCCCCAGCCTTGGCGCTGGAAAATCCATTAACCTTTCCGCGCTATTGTCGGTCGATGGCCCGGTGTTGACGCCGGGAACCGACCATGGTGCCGGAACGCGCAGGTTGCGGATCTGTCAAGCAAACAGAGGCAAAGGTGGGGACCTCACATGCGCGTTCTTTTAGTCGAAGACGACAGCGCCACCGCACAGAGCATCGAGCTGATGCTCAAGTCGGAAAATTTCAATGTTTACGCGACGGACCTGGGTGAGGAAGGTATCGACCTCGGCAAGCTGTACGACTACGACATCATTCTCCTCGATCTTAATTTGCCGGACATGTCCGGGTATGAGGTACTGAGGACGCTGCGGGTCGCCAAGGTCAAGACACCGATCCTGATATTGTCCGGGCTCGCGGGTATCGAGGACAAGGTCAAAGGCCTCGGATTCGGGGCCGATGACTACCTGACGAAGCCGTTCCACAAGGACGAACTCGTGGCGCGCATCCACGCCATCGTCCGACGCTCGAAGGGTCACGCGCAATCGGTCATCGCGACGGGCGATCTCATCGTCAATCTCGACCAGAAGACGGTCGAGGTGTCCGGCTCCCGCGTCCACCTCACGGGCAAGGAATACCAGATGCTCGAACTCCTTTCCTTGCGGAAAGGGACCACACTGACCAAGGAAATGTTCCTCAATCATCTGTATGGCGGCATGGACGAGCCGGAGCTGAAGATCATCGACGTCTTCATCTGCAAGCTTCGTAAGAAGCTTGCCAACGCCAGCCTGGGGCGCAATTTCATCGAAACGGTTTGGGGCCGCGGCTATGTCTTGCGCGAGCCTTCGGAAGTGGACGAGCGCATCACCGCCTGAAGGACGCGGGCGCGAGGCGTCCCGTAGCGTGCTCGGCGCGGCGCTCAACATCGCACGAGGGCGCCCGCCTGCGCGGGGTGGGGCTTGAACGCTCCCGTCATGCCCAGCAGCGTTTCCGACGCGCCGACGATAAGGAAACCGCCGGGCACCACGGCCGAAGCCAGCCGGGACAGGACGGCACGGGTCGTCGCGGCATCGAAATAGATGAACACGTTGCGGCAGAGCACGAGGGCGCAGGGGCCGAACCCCGCCATGTCGTCCATCAGGTTGAATACGCTGAAGCTGATCCGCTCGCGCAGGTGCTCGCCGATACGCCATCCGTCGCCGTCCCGCGCGAAATAGCGCAGCAGTCGGGCGGTCGAGAGGCCCCGCTGAACCTCGAACTGGTTGTAGCGGCCGAGCCGCGCGGCCTCGACGGCCCTGGCCGACAGGTCGCTCGCCTGGAGATCGATGCTCCAGCCGGTGAAATCGCGCAAGGCCTCGTCGAGCAGCATGGCGATTGCGTAGGGCTCCTGGCCCGTCGAACAAGCGGCCGACCAGATTCGGAGCCGCCGGCCCTGCGCCCGCGCCGCGCGGAGGGCCGGCAGGACGGTACCCTCGATGAACGCGAAGGTGGCCCGGTCGCGGAAAAATGAGGTTTCGTGCGTGGCCATGGCCTCGATGACCGAGCGGCGGATGGCGCGGTCCCCGGCCTCCACGCGGCTCGCGAGGGCGGGCAGCCCGTCGAGCCCCGCGGCGCGCGCGACCGGCGCCAGGCGATGCTGCGCGAACTCCAGGTGCCGGACGTCGCAAACGATACCCGCTTGGCGCTGAAGGAACGCGCCCAGGACTTGCATCGGCTCTGTCACGATCGGCCCCTTCCACTGTTCGACGAGTCCGCCGCGCCATCCCATCCGCGGGCGTCGGACTCCGACGTATCCGCGACCGGTGTCGCGCCGTGCGACGCCGGGCGAGCCAAACCGGAGAGGTGCCGGTGGAGTGTGGCGCCTATCGCGGCGGCCGGCACGATCGCGCTCGCCAGTCCCGCGGTCGCGACCGCGCCGGGCATGCCCCACACGGCGCTCGACCTTTGGTCCTGCACGACGACGCTGCCGCCGGCGGCGACGATGGCCTCGGCGCCGCGCAGCCCGTCTTCGCCCATGCCCGACAGCACGACCCCGACCACGGCCGAACCGAGCGCATCGGCGGCGGACCGGAAAAGGACGTCGACGGACGGCGACGGCGCGTCGGGCAGGCTTTCGCCATGGCGACACGCGATCCCGGCAGCCAGGCGGAGCAAGCGCAGGTCGCGGCCCCCGGCGGCGAAATAGGCGAGCCCCGGCCTGACAATGTCCCCGTCGTTGGCGATGACGCAGACGCGTGTCGACGCGCGCCCGGCCTGCCGGGCGATGATCGGTGCCCAAGCGGAACCGATGTGCAACGCGATCACGGCCGGAAGGTCGCTGAAGTGTCCGAGGCTCGCGAGCGCCGCGCCGACCGCGTCGACCCCGCCCGCGGACGCGCCGATGACGATCAAGCGCGGCGGTTGCGCGGAGAAATCGCGCAGCCTCGGAGCGGCCTGGTCGATCAGCCCCAAGCGTCCGGGCCTCGCCCCGTCGCGCCCCGATCCCATCACGCCAAGCCGATCTCTTCGAATTTCGACCGGACGATGTCCTTGTCGAACGGCTTCATGATGTATTCGTCCGCCCCCGCGTGCATGGCACGGGCGATGTGAGCCACATCGTTCTCCGTGGTGCAGAACACGACCTTCGGGCCGGCGCCGCCCGGCATCCTCCGCAACTCCTTGAGAAAGGCGAAGCCGTCCATCACCGGCATGTTCCAATCGAGCAGGATCGCGTCGGGCATCGCGGACGCGCAGGCGTCGAGCGCCGCCTGGCCGTTGTCGGCTTCCGCCGTTTGCAGGGACATGGCTTCGAAGATGCGGCACGCGACCTTGCGGATCACGCTCGAATCGTCGACCACAAGAACACGGGTCATGAGGGTACTCCGGCAGAACGTCGGCGGAAAAGCCCGGGTGGGACGCCATTCACGGCGGTGTTTCCTGAAGGGGCGCCCCGGACACGAGAAGCGACACGTCGAGCACCGGGAGGAGTTTATCCGCGAGGCGGTACACCGCCCGGGTGAGGGCGCTGAGGCTCGCGGCCATGTGGGGCGGCAGCGCCAACGCATCCGAGGCCTCGATGGCGACGACGTCGCCGACGTCGTCCACCACGAGCGCGAAGCTTTCGGCTTCGTGGTCGAGGCTCACCGCGAGGGCGCCCAGCGCCGTCGCGCTTTCGGGCAGATGGAGGCGCCGCCTCAGGCTCAGGGCGGGCACGATCGCGCCCCGCAGGTTGACGAGGCCGAGCACGGCCGCCGGCGCGAGCGGCACGCGCGCGATGGCGCCGATGCGGAAAATGGTGCGGACGCGCGCGATGGGCAGGCCGAACCACGCGTCCGCGACCTTGACGGTCAGCAGTTGCGATCGCGCGCTCGCTTCGGCGGTGGCCATCATGCGGCCTGCCCCGACAGCACCGCCGCCTCGAGCGCGAAGCTCTGCATGATCTCGGGGTGCAGCGCCTTGGCCAGCGTCTCGACGAGCGCCGACCGGTCGAGCTTGCCGACCACGTCGTTCATCCCGGCCATCGCGGCCGCGGAATGGACGGACGGGGCCACGACCGAGGCGAGCCCGATCACCGGCACCCCGGCGAAGGCCGGGTCGGCCCGCAAGGTGCGGACCAGCGCGTAACCGCTCATCCCGGGCATGTCGATGTCCGTCGCCACGGCATCGAACGGGCCGCCGGTGCGCAGGGCCGAGAGGGCACCGACGGCGCCCGACGTGATGGTGACGTCGTAACCCGCCGCGATCACGGCCGGTGCCAGCAGGTCCCGGAAGAACGGCTTGTCCTCGACGAGCAGGACCCGGGCGCGGCGCGAGCGGCCCCGGGCGAAGGCCTCGGGACGCGCCGTCCTCATGAACCAGGTGATGTCGAGCATCTCCACCGGCCGGCCGAGTACCTCCGTCATGCCCACGAGGTCGGCCGCGCGGCTGGACAGTTCCACGCCGAGCGGTACGGCGACGATGTCCACGATCTCGGTGACCATGATGCCCATCGGCTCGCCGTTCACCTCGATCACGAGGATGGGCCAAGTCGGCACGTCCGGCAGGTCGTCGCGGGAACCCGCGTAGACGAGCGGCATCATGCGGCCGTCGTGGATCGCGACGAAGCCGTCTTCCGCGCGCGAGACCCCCTCCGCGGCGATCACGACGATGCGGGCCACCAGGGTGAGCGGCAGCGCCTTCATCGCGCCGGGTCCGGCGCGGAACAGGAGCAACGAGGTCAGATGCCGGTCCACCACGACGTCGTCCGGCGCCACGGCGGCGACGCTGCCCTCCTGGCTCCGGCGCGCGTCGATGCTGCGCGCGATCGCGCCGGCGTCGAGGATGAGGACCACCGAACCGTCCCCCAGGATCGTGTTGCCGGAAAACAGATCCGCCGC
Organism: uncultured Lichenihabitans sp.; assembly: GCA_964244255.1. Lineage (GTDB taxonomy): Bacteria > Pseudomonadota > Alphaproteobacteria > Rhizobiales > Beijerinckiaceae > Lichenihabitans. The sequence continues at coordinate 13,761 of CAXTIC010000033.1, forward strand.
GCGCAGAATGGACATCAGCGGTTTGACGACGATCTCCTGCGTCCCCGAGACGGCGTCGACGATGATGCCGAAACGGAAGCGGCCGACGCGCATCATCACCGCGAAGCGCGGCGCATCGGTCGGATCCGCGTCGTCGAGCCGCAGGATCGAAGACAGCGCGCGAACCGGCAGGATATCGTTGCGGAGGCGGAGCAGGAGCGCGCCGCCCACGCGTTCGAGCCGGGCCGCACCGCCAAAGCTCAAATCCACGATTTCCGTCACGGCGTTCTGGGGGACCGCGAACCGTTCCGTCCCGATGCCGACGATCAGGGCCGGCGCGATGGCCAGCGTCAGCGGGATCTTCAGGGTGAACGTCGTGCCGCGTCCCGCCGTCGTCGCGAGTTCGATCGAACCGCCCACGCCCTCGAGGCTGCGGCGGACGATGTCCATGCCCATGCCCCGGCCCGAAACGGTGGTAACGGCCGCGGCCGTCGAGAAGCCCGGCGCGAAGATGAACCGGCAAACCTCGCTGTCCCCCATGCTCTCGAGCTCGGCCGCCGTCGTAAGCCCCATGGCCGTCGCCTTGGCGCGGATCCTGGGAATGTCCATGCCGCGGCCGTCGTCCGCGACGCGGATCACGACGGCGCCCGATTCGTGGGCGGCCGCGACCTCGATTCTGCCAGCCTCGGTCTTTCCGGCGGCGACGCGCTTGGCCGGGGGCTCGATGCCGTGGTCGGCGCAATTGCGGATCAGGTGCATCAGCGGATCGCGAACGAGTTCGATCAGCTGACGGTCGAGTTCCGTGTCGGCCCCCGACACGATGAGGTCGATGGGCTTGTTCAGTTCGCGGCCAAGCTCGCGGTTGAGGCGTGCGAGGCTGCCGAACAGGCGCTCCAGCGGTTGCATCCGGGCGCGCATCACCGTGTCCTGAAGGTCGGACAGGAGAGTCGAAAATTCGCCCAAGGCGCGCTGCGTCGCCCCGTCGTCGCTGCTGGCGGTGGTTTCCGCCAGTTGGTTTCGCGTCAGCACCAGCTCCGACACGAGCCTCATCAGGGTTTCGAGCAAGGTGACGGCGACGCGGATGCTGTCGTGCCGCCGGGGGGGGCCGACCTTTCCTTCCCGGGGGCCCGTCGGCTCGGCCGCGGGAAGCTGCGGGGCCTCCTGGGCCGCCGCCGGCGGCGATCCGAACGGGACGGGCGGATCGTCGCCGGCTTCGGCGGCGCCAGGTGCCGCTTCCGGGGCGGGTTCCATTCCGCGCGTGGCGAGCGCGATCGCGCCGATCAGGTCCGCGTCGTCGCCGGCCGGCTCGGCCGCCTGGGCGGACAGTTCGCTCAGGATGAACTTGATCCTGTCGACGGTGGCCAGCACCAACGACACCGTGTCCCGGGTCGAGGGCACGCCGTCACGCAATTGCGCCACGAGCGTTTCCGCGCTGTGGGCGAGGCGTTCCAGGCGAGGAAGGCCGATGAACCCGCAGGTTCCCTTGATCGAGTGGACGAGGCGGTAGATCGACGCGATGTCACGCGTGTCGGTGGGATCGCGCTCGAACTGAACGAGGTGGGCGCCCGCGGCCTCGATGTGCTCGCCGGTTTCCGAAAGGAAGTCCTGAAGAAGTTCGTCCATGGCGGTAGCCGCGGCATCCCGTGGGCGCGCGGCCGGCCTTTCGGATGACATCACCCGCGGACGCGAAAACGCACTTGTTCAGCACCGCGGACTGTCGAACAAAACTCTTAAGGAGCCTTGAAGCCAAGTGGCCAGGCCGCCGACGGTCAAACGACCGCGCCGGCCGTCGCCGGGTCGCCGAGCGTCGCCGCCGCGTGCGGGCGGGCCTCGATCACCACGCCCCCGACCTCGGCCGCGACGGTCACGTCCATGCCGACGGCACCGGCGACGAGACCGGTGAAATACGCCTGGATGCCATGCGCGTCGACGCTGTTCGTGTCCGGCGCCCCGGCCAGCAGCCCGGCGAGCCCGTGCGTCACGCGGGAATAGGGCCCCTTGGCTTCGAGCCGGATCGCCATGTCGTCGCCTTCGCCTTCCACGGCCACGAGAACCGTGCCGCCGCGCGGCACTGTCGCGGCGGCGATCACGCACAGGTTGAGGATCAATTTGACCTTGTTCTTCGGCATCAAGGCCCGCGGGACCGTCCAGTGGAGCTTCAGCTTGTCGTCGCCGAACAGCCCGCGCGTCACCGATTCCGCGTCGCCCGTGTCGATGGAAGCGCCGGCCGACCCGGCCGCCCCGAAGGCCAGCCGGCAGAACTGCAACTTGGCGGACGCCATGCCGGCGCTCTTCTTGATGAGGTCGAGCGCGTGGGCGCGGGTTTCAGGGTCCTTCTCCTCGTCGAGCACTTCGAGGCCGTTGACGATGGCGCCGACGGGGCTGATGACGTCGTGGCAGACCCGCGAACACAGAAGGGCCGCGAGGTCGAGGGGTTCGAGCGCGAATCGGGTCATGCGGGACTCCCAGGACTGATCGGAACGCCGGCGCCGGGCCCGCGCCGCGGACCGGAGGTGTCGTGACGGGGTTCCCGACCTGTCGCGCCGTTGATAGCGTAACACCGCGACCGGTGAAAGCCGCGGGGCACCGGGAGCGGCACGGCGGCACCCGATCGTATCTGTGGAAAAAATCACCATCTCCAGTCGCGCGGGGTCCTTGCGGAAACCGCCTTTCACGAAAGTCGGCCGCAATGGGTTCCGCGTCGCCTGCCTTTTCACCGACGGCACCGCTCGATGACGCGGCCCGCGACGATGCGGCCGAGACCCTCGCGGCGCTCTGCGTCGCGGCGGGCGCGACCGTCATGGCGGCCTACGCGCGGGGCTGCGCCGTCCGCGCGAAGGCCGACCGGAGCCCGGTGACCGAGGCCGACGAGGCCGCGGAAGCCGTGATCCTGGCGGGGCTTGCGCTGAGCTTCCCGGGGTGGCCGGTGGTGGCCGAGGAGGCCTGCGCTCGGAAGGGAGCCCCCGGGGGGGCGCGCCGGCAGATCTTCGTCGATCCCCTCGACGGCACGCGCGAGTTCATCGGCCGCAACGGAGAGTTCACCGTCAACATCGGCCTTGTCGAAGACGGCGTTCCGCTCGCGGGCGCCGTCTACGCGCCGGCGCTCGGCCGGCTCTGGTACGGCGGCGCCACGGCTTCGGCGTGCGAGGCCGCACCCGGTACCGAACTCGCGAAGGTTCATGCGCGGCGACGCCTGCACACCCGTCGCGCCCCCGCCGACCAATGGACGGCGCTCGCCAGCAGGTCGCACGCGGACCCCGAAACGGAAGCCTTCCTCGGCCGCTTGCCCGTGGCGGAGCGGCGGGCGGCGGGCTCGTCGCTGAAGTTCTGCGTGGTGGCTGAAGGCGATGCCGACGTCTACCCCCGGTTCGGGCCGACGATGGAGTGGGACACGGCCGCGGGGGACGCGGTACTGCGGGCCGCCGGCGGCGTCGTGCTCGCGGCCGACGGGGCGCCGCTCCGCTACAGCAAGGCCGCGGCGGGCTACCGCAACGGCGCGTTCGTGGCCTGGGGCGACGCGAGAGCCGCCGCGCGGGCGTAGCCGCCCACGCGGCGGGCGGCGCCCCCGCTACGTCAAGGGATAGGCCGCCTCGACCACGTAGGGTCCGCCGCCGATCGAATCGCGCGACGAGAACAGCACGAACCGCCCCGCCTGGAACCGGCGCGACAGGAAACCGCGGGTTCCGAGGTAGTCGGCGACGGCCAGGACCGATGGCGAGCGCAGGCGTGCGAGCGTGACGTGCGGGGTGAAGCGGCGCGGCCCCGGCGGCAGGCCGATGCGGCGCACCAGCCGCTCCTGCTCGGCCTGCAGCTCGAGGAGGGCGGCCGAGGCCTGGGCCTTGGCGATGATGGCGCGGGGCTTGTCGCCCCCGAAATGATCGAGGCCTTCGAGCGTCACGGTGAACGGCTTGCGGCGGATCTGGCCCAGCACGGCGTCGACCTCAAGCGCCAGGGCGTCGTCGATGTCGCCGATGAACCTGAGGGTGAGGTGGTAGTTCTCGACATCGATCCAGCGCGCGCCCGACAAGCCGCCGCGCATCATGGCGAGTTCGGCGGCGAGCTCGGAGGGGATTTCGAGGCCCGTGAACAAGCGGGGCATGAATCGTCTCCCAGGGTGCCGTGCGGAACCGTAACAGCCTACGAACCCCGTGCAACCGCTCGGGGCGCGATGCGGGTCGACCCCGCTCGGGCGAGCGATGGGGGGACCATGACGGCGGATTTCCACACGATCGAGGCGCGAGGCATTTCCGTGACGCTCGATCTGCGCGTCGGCCACGTGCGCGACCTCGCCGTCGCGCACGACGGGCGGAAGCTCAGGCCGCTTCACACCGCGCCCTGGGTCGACGACCCCGCCGTTACGGCCGACGCGGCCATTCTCCCCAACCTTCGCTCGCTTTCGGGCGATTTCTTCTGCGCCCCATTCGGGGCGGCCGACGTCGAGCCCGCGCCCTCGCACGGCTGGACGGCCAATTCCCGTTGGGAGCACGCCGCGACGGCGGAGGGTGCGGACGGCGTCACCGCGACCTACCGTCTCGCCCGCACCGTGATGGGCGCGCGCGTCGCCAAGGTGTTCACGCTCCGCCACGGTCACCCGTTCCTCTACCAGCGCCACGTGTTCGACGGAGGCGGGGGTGCGGTGCCGGTCGCCAACCACGCCATGACGCGGTTCGCAGCCGGCGGACGGCTGACGTTCTCGGCGAAACGCTGGGCCGAAACGCCCGCGCGGGCGCTCGAGCCCGACCCGTCGCGCGGGCGGTCCGCGCTGCTCTACCCATCCGGGCGCGCGGACCCCGCCCGGATGCCGCTGGCGCGCGGCGGCACCGCCGATATCACCCGTTACCCGTTCGCCGAACGGCACGAAGACTTCGTCGTGCTGGCCGAAGCGCCGGGCAGCCAACTCGGCTGGTTCGCGGCCCATCGCGCGGACCGTGCCGATGCCGTTCTCAGCCTCAAGCGACCGGTCGACTTCCCCCTCACGCTGCTCTGGTTCTCGAACGGCGGGCGGGACTACCCGCCCTGGAACGGTCGCCATGTGGGTGTGCTCGGCATCGAGGAAGCCCGCAGCTTCGCCGGCTACGGGCACCGCGCCTCGATCGAACCGAACCGGTTGTCCGACGAGAACATACCCACGAGCCTGTCCTTGGGGCCGGGTCTCCGGGCCGAGCTGCGCAACGTCGTGGGTGGCGTGCCGTGGCCCGCGGACGCTGCCCCGATCGAGGACGTGCGCGCGACGGGCGACGGTCTCGCCCTCGCGGGGCGGGGCGGGGCGGGTCTCGCGGTGCCGTTCGATGCCGCGTTCCTGCACGGCAACGGCTGACGCGACGCGGCAGGAGCGCCCTCAGGTCGGCGCGGAAACCGCCCCCGCGGCGCCCTCGAAAGCGCCGGGGACGAGTTCACGCACGAGGAGCCGCGCCGGATCGACCGGACCCGGCAGGACGAGGCGCCCCGGCGGGACCCGGGCGAACCCGAAGCGCTCGTAATAGGCCGCGTCGCCGACGAGGAGCACGAGTTTGTGGCCGGCCTCCATCGCGGCGCGGAGCGCGGCCTCCACGAGCGCCCGCGCGATCCCTCGGCGCCGGAACGCCGGCTCCACCGCGAGCGGCCCGAGCAGCAGCGCCGGGGCAGGGCCGGCCAGGATCGGCGTCACGCGGTTCGAGCCGACGAGCAGCGTGCCGACGCGGGCGACGAAACAGAGGGCGGGATCGGGCGCGGCGGCGTCCCGCAGGCGGTAGACCGTGCGGGCGAAACGGCCGGGACCAAAGGCGCGTCCTTCCAGCCGCTCGATCGCGGGGGCGTCGTCGGGCGTTTCCGGCGCGACGGTGATGGGGAGGCTCAAGGCGGGATCGGGCATGGCGAGGCATATAGGGCCGCTCGCTTGCCTCGGAACAGTGCTTTGGCGGCGAAGCGCTCGGATAATCGGCACCCGTTCGCGCGTGGTCACGACCTCGTCGAAGATGGTTGCCCTCTCCCGCTCCGGGGATTCGATGTCAACGCTATCGGCCAGCCCGCCGCGCGTCGCGTTCGAACGGCGCGGGCGGCGGCCGGCAGGGCAACGAGTCCGCGTCAACGGGGTGGGATCGTAGCATTTCCATGAGGTATCGGGGGCTCCAGGAGGCGACTTTTCACCTTCGTCTGATGGCCCGCTTGTCGTTGGTCTGGCGGACGATGTTGAGGGCGAAATGGCGGACGACGGCCATGTTCCTGGCTCCGTGACCGGTTCGCAGGCGTGACAGGTCCTCCTTGAAGATGACGACGAGCCCCTCCGCCCGCCACCCCATACCGCTTCGCGGCATGGGGTCCCCTGGCAGGCTCCGCCCAGTGCGGGCTGTTCTCGATGCCCTCCGCCGGTCAACCCCATCCCGCTTCGCGGTTGGGGCCCCTGTCCGGCTTCGCCCAGTGGCTGCGCACCGCGTGGGCCAAGCCTTCCGGCGAGAGTTGACCTGAGCAGATATAGGAGCGCCGCTCCGTCGAGCGTCTCGGCGGTTGCGGTTTCGCTCGGCGGCGCGGAATGGAAATAGCTCTCGATCTCGGCGTACAGGGTGGGCTGGTTGTCCTTGACGGCCAGAGGTCTGGCTCGACGCTCAAGGCAGGGCGCTCAAGCTTCGTCGCAGCGCGTCGCCGGGTGGCGCCGGCCGGCGCCCTCCGCAGCCGGCTCGAAGCGCCCGGTGGCGGGGTCGCGCACGAGGAGCCGGCCCGCCGCGATACCGAAATAGGCGCCGTGCAGCGTCAGGTCCCCGCGCTCGACCCGCGCCCGCACCCAGGGGAACGTCATCAGGTTGCCGAGACTGAGTTCGACCGAGGCGAATTCGAGCCGGCGCAGGTAGTCGTCGTCCAACACCGGGGGGCGCGGGCCGAGGCTCGCGGCGGCCGGGGCGATCTGCGCCATCCAGCGCCCGATGAAGTCGCCCGGCGACAGGATTTGCCGCTCGCCCGCGAAGGCGCGGATGCCGCCGCAGTGTGCGTGGCCGAGAACGACGATATGCCTGACGCCGAGCGCCTGGACGCCGAATTCGAGCGCCGCGCTGGTGCCGTGCTGCGAGTCCCGGTCCGGCTCGTAGCGCGGCACGAGGTTCGCGACGTTGCGCACCACCAGCAACTCACCGGGCGCGGCATCGAAGATGACTTCCGGCGACACCCGGGAATCGACGCAACCGACGACCATGATGTCCGGCCGCTGCCCGGTCTCGGCCAGCGTGTCGTAGCGCGCCCGCTCGGCCGCGAAGCGGCCGTCGAGAAAGGCGCGATAGCCGCGCGCGAGCCGCTCCGGCAGCATCGGGCGACCCGTCAGTCGCGCACCCCGACGGGTCCCGCGACCGGCATCAGATGCAGGTCCGTGCCGTCGTAGGTGTGCGCCAGGGCCACCGCCTCGTCGAGTTCGACGCCGAGACCGGGGTCGTCGGGCACGACGACGTGGCCGTCCTCCCAGCGGATCGGCTTTTTCAGGATCGCGGCGTGAAAGCCGCTCCAGGTCCCGATGCTTTCGAGGATCAGGAAGTTCGGGGTGCAGGCGCTCAACTGGATGTTGGCCGCGCCCTCGACGGGCCCGCAATACAGGTGGGGCGCGATCTGCGCGTAATGGGCTTCGGCCATGCCGGCGATCTTCTTTCCCTCGAGGAGGCCGCCGACGCGGCCCAAGGCCATCTGCAGGATCGATGCCGCGCCGAGCGCGAGGAGCCGCGCGAACTCGTATTTCGTCGTCAGCCGCTCGCCTGCCGCGATCGGGATGGTGGTCTGGCGCGCGACGCGGGCCATCTCCTCGGGCATTTCCGGGGGCGTCGGCTCCTCGAACCACAGCGGGTCGTAGGGTTCGAGCTTGCGCGCGAGGCGGATGGCGCCCGACGCCGTGAACTGACCGTGCGTGCCGAACAGCAGGTCGCACGAGGTGCCGACGGCGCCGCGGAGCGTGCGACAGAACCGTTCCGCGAGTTCCATCCGCTCGAGGCTCGGCTGGCGGGGGTCGAACGTCGAATAGGGGCCGGCGGGGTCGAACTTGACCGCCGTGAAACCCTGCCGGACGCAGGCGAGGGCGCGTTCGGCCGCCGCGTCCGGGTCGCGGTAGACGGCGGCGTCGGAATGGGCGTCGCCTTCCCCCTCGTCCGGGTAGAGGTAGGTGTAGGTCCGCAGCCGCTCGTGCACCTTGCCGCCGAGCAGCGCGTGGACCGGCTTGCCGACCGCCTTGCCGATGATGTCCCACATCGCCATTTCGATGCCCGACAGCACGCCCACGAGCGATATGTCGGGACGTTGCGAGTAGCCGCGCCCGTAAACGTTGCGCCAAACGGTCTCGATCGCGAACGGGTCGCGGCCTTCGACGTGGCGCGCGAACACGTCGCCGATCATGGCCACCACGACGGCGGGCGCGAAGCTCGCGGTATAGACCTCGCCGACGCCCTCGATGCCATCGTCGGTGACCAGCTTCAGGAACAGGAAATAGCGTCCGCCGGTGCGCGGCGGCGGGTTGCCGACGACGAAGGTCTTGAGGTCGACGATCCTCATCGCGTGTTCCCCGCGGGGCGGCCCGTCCCCGTCACAGCGCGAAGCCGCCGTCGGCGAGATGAATCTGGCCGGTGGTGTAGCTCGATTCGTCCGACGCGAGATAGACCGCCAGCATGGCGATTTCCTTGGCGGTGCCGAGGCGCCCCATCGGCTGCCGGTCGATGAAGGCTTGCTGCACCGCCTGCCGCTCCTGGCCGGTGTTTTTCGCCAGCGTGTCGATGCGCGCTTCGAGCGACGGGCTCTCGATCGTGCCCGGGCAGATGGCGTTGCAGCGGATGCCGCGCTTGATGAAGTCGGCCGCGACCGCCTTGGAGAGCCCGATGACCGCGGCCTTGCTGGCGCCGTAGACGTAGCGGTTCGGGAGGCCGCGCACCGAGCCCGCGCCGGACGCGACGTTGACGATCGAGCCCGCGCCCTTCGCCAGCATGCCGGGCAGGAAGGCGCGGATGGTCCGGTGCATCGACTTGACGTTGACGTCGAACGAAAAGTCCCAGTCGGCCTCGGAACAGTCGAGCACCGTGCCGTGGTGGACGAAGCCCGCGCAGTTGAAGAGCACGTCGACGCCGCCGACCGCCCGGGCGAGCGCGTCCACGGCCTCCGTGGAGCGGACATCGAGCGCGTGCGCCTCGGCACCGTCGAGCCCTCGGAGCTTGCCGGCGTCGAGGTCGGTCGCGATCACCCGCGCACCCTCGGCCAGGAAGGCTTCCGCCGTCGCCCGGCCGATCCCCTGCGCCGCCGCCGTCAGGAACGCCGTCTTGCCCGCCAACCGTCCGGCCACCTGGTCCTCCGCGCCGCTTGATCGCGCCCGGGGGTTAGGTCTGCCGAGGACTCATGTCAAACGCCCGACCCCCGGTTTGCATCGTTACCGCGCGCGCAGCGAAGCGACCCACACGGTCCGGCTCGGCCCGGCTGGATCGCGTCGTCGCTCCCGCTCCTCGCGATGACGGCGGGGTGTGCGACACCTTGTCCCTCGGCGGCTACCGCGCCAGGCGGGCGAACACCGCACCGAAATCGCCCTGCGCGTTGTCGCGCAGCGTCTCGAACGTCCCGTGCTCGGCGATTTCGCGTGCCGCGCGAACGAGTCCGCCCCAGGCCGCGCGCGCGAGTCCCGCGCCGAGGCTGACGCGCCGCACGCCGAGGTCGGCCAGCGCCGCGACGGGAAGCCCCGGCCCGCCGCGCAGGACGTTGACCGGCCTCGGCATAGGCCGGCAATCGCGCCAGCACCTCGCGCAAGGGATCGGGGTGGGGGTGCAGGAAGGCTTCGGCGCGCGCTGTGAGGACCATGTCGGGCGCGGCGGCGTCGAGCGCCGCGCGGGCGGCGCGGATGCGCTCCACCGCGTGCGCGCGGTCGTAGAAGGGTTGCGCCGCGTCGCCCGTGAAATCCTCGATCGAGAGGCCCGCGATGCCCGTGCCCGCGGCGCGCGCCACGTTGGCCGCGACCGCCTCGGGCGCGTCGGCGAATCCGTTCTCGAAATCGGCGCTGACCGGCAGCGGGGCGGCGGCCGCCATGAGGGCGAGGTGCGCCAGCACGTCGTCGAGCGGAACGCCGCCGTCCGGGCGGCCGGCGGAAAACGCCATGCCGGCGCTGGTCGTCGCGAGCGCCGGGAAACCCAGCGCGGCGAGGTAGAGCGCCGAGCCGCGATCCCACGGGTTCGGCATCACGAAGGTGCCGTCGGCGTGGAGGGCGCGGAAGGTTCGCCGCTTGTCGGCCGTCTTGGTCGTCATTGGCGCCCGCTCCCGTTGAGCGCGGACAGCGCGAGGCGCTGCCTCCCGGCGGCATCGAAATTGCCCGGTGCGAGCCAACGCTCGAAAGCGGCTTCGCGCGCCGGCCATTCGGTGTCCAGCATCGAGAACCAGGCGGTGTCGCGGTTGCGGCCCTTGACGATCATGTGCTGGCGGAACACGCCCTCGAAGGTGAAGCCGAGCCGGGCGGCCGCCCGCCGCGAGGGGGCGTTCAGCGCGTTGCACTTCCACTCGTAGCGGCGGTAGCCGAGATCGAACACCAGGCGGGCCATGAGGTACATGGTTTCCGTCGCCCCGGGCGTCCGCTGCAGTGCCGGCGCCATCAAGATGTTGCCGACCTCGATGACGCGGTGCGCCGGCTCGATGCGCATCAGCGTGGCGTAGCCGGGGACACGACCCGACGCTTTGTCGACGATCGCCCAGAACATGGGGTCGGCGGAGGCCGCCTTGCGGTCGACGAAGTCGCGGAACGCCGCTTCCGCCGCGAAAGGGCCGTCGGGCATGTAATCCCAGATGGCATCGGCGCGGCCGGGCTCGATCGCGGCCCACAGGCCCGCTGCGTGGCGCCGGGCGTCGAGCGGCTCCAGCGTCACGAAGCGGCCCGCGAGCGTGACGGGCTCGGGGCGCGCGGCGGGACGCGTCAGGACCTCAGGCCCGATCGGCCGCGCGTCGCTGGGTGCCATCGGTGCGGTTCCCTCCACGATACGTCCTTGTTTCCGATGACGGGCTGGATCGGTGACACGTGCCGCCCTTCAGCCTTACTTTCGAGGCGATTGACGGGGGCAACTATGAGCCTTCGGCCCTATACAGCGTCATCGTAAATCGAAAGGGCATATTGTTGTCAACTAAGAGTTGATCTTGAATACATAACAGAGATGTTGTCCCGTCGTATTCAATGGTTGTCGCGCGGCACCCCCATGGTCTGGGCGACGCGCTGGTATTTGATCGCCGGCTTCAGCACCATGCCCTCGTCGAACTGGTCCACCATGCCGCGCTGGATCTCCTGCCAGGGCGTCTGGTTCTTGGCGTAGGCGAAGCCGCCGTGGCCCTGCAGCGCGGCGCGGCGCTCGTTCAGTTCATCGTCCGGAATCATGATGTCGGCGGTGCGTTTGTTCAGGTCGATGCGCACGCGGTCGCCCGTCCTGAGCAGCGCGAGCCCCCCGCCCGCGGCCGCTTCCGGGGACGCGTTGAGGATCGAGGGCGAGGCCGAGGTGCCCGATTGCCGTCCGTCGCCGATGCAGGGCAGGGAGTGGATGCCCCGTTTGATGAGGTGGGCGGGGGGCTGCATGTTCACGACCTCGGCGCCCCCGGGATAGCCGATGGGCCCGGTGCCCCGGATGAACAGCAGGCAATGCTCGTCGATGTCGAGCGCGGGATCGTCGATGCGGCGGTGGTAATCCTCCGGACCTTCGAACACGATGGCGCTGCCCTCGAAGGCGCCGGGGTCCGACGGGTTCGACAAGTAGCGGTCCTCGAACTCCTTGGAGATGACGCTGGTCTTCATGACGGCGTTGTCGAACAGATTGCCCCTGAGCACGATGAAGCCGGCGTCGGCGCGCAGCGGCGTCCCGATGGGCGTGATGACGTCGTGGTCGAGCGTCCGCCGTCCGCGGTTGTTGTCCCCGATGGTGCGGCCGTTGACGGTCAGCGCGCCCTCGCGGATGTGATCCTTGGTCATCAGCTGGCTGATCACCGCGGGCACGCCGCCGGCGCGGTGGAACTCTTCGCCGAGATACTTGCCGGCCGGCTGCATGTTGACGAGCAGCGGGATGGTGTGGCCGATCGTTTCCCATTCCGCGATGGCGAGCGGCACGCCCGCGTGCCGCGCGATGGCGTTGATGTGGATCGTCGCGTTGGTCGAGCCGCCGATGGCGCTGTTGACCACGATGGCGTTCTCCAGCGCCTCGCGGGTGAGGATGTCGGACGGCTTCAGGTCCTCCCACACCATGGCGACGGCGCGCCGGCCGGTCTCGTAGGCGATCTGCCCGCGTTCGCGGTAGGGCGCCGGGATCGCGGCGCAGCCCGGCAGCGTCATGCCGAGCGCCTCGGCGAGCGCGTTCATGGTGGACGCCGTGCCCATCGTGTTGCAATGGCCGACGGAGGGCGCCGACGAGGTCACGAGTTCCATGAACTCCTCGTAATCGATGTGGCCGGCCGCCAATTCGTCGCGGCTCTTCCACACGATCGTGCCGGAGCCCGTGCGCTCGCCGTTGTGCCAGCCGTTGAGCATGGGGCCGCCGCACAGCACGATGGCGGGGATGTTCACCGTGGCGGCCGCCATGATGCAGGCCGGCGTGGTCTTGTCGCAGCCGGTGGTGAGCACGACGCCGTCGAGCGGGTAGCCGTAGAGCGTCTCGACGAGACCCAGATAGGCGAGGTTGCGGTCGAGCGCGGCGGTCGGCCGCTTGCCGGTTTCCTGGATCGGATGCACCGGGAATTCCATCGGCACGCCGCCCATGGCCAAGATACCGTCGCGCACGCGCTTGGCGAGTTCGAGGTGGTGGCGGTTGCACGGGCTGAGGTCGTTGCCGGTCTGGGCGATGCCGATGATCGGCTTGCCCGAGCGCAACTCGCCGGGGGTGAGGCCGAAGTTCAGGTAGCGCTCGATGTAGAGCGCCGTCATGCCCGGGTTCTCGGGATTGTCGAACCACAATTGCGAGCGCAGCTTGCGCCTGGCTCCGCCCTGTGGTGCCGCCCCGTTGGTGTTCGTGTTCATGCCGTCCTCCCGAGGCGCCGTTCTAGGCCCGCGGAAGGCGGCGGACAAGCCGATGGGTGCCGCTCAGCGCCGCGGCGTCTTCCGTCTTGGCCGCGCTCGTCGCGGCCACGTGCGCGCCGCCTAGGAACGCTCGGACGCTGGCGATGTGCGCGTGAATGTCCGTGACGGCCGTCGCGCCTACGCCGGGACGGCGTCGTGGCAACAAACGCAGAGCTTGTTGCCGTCGGGATCGCGAAAATAGGCCCCGTAGTAGTCGGCGTGGTACTGCGGTCTGAGGTCCGGCTTGCCCTCGCATCGGGCGCCGTCGCGGATGGCGCGTTCGTAGCACCGGTCGACGGCCTCCCGGTTCGGCGCGAGCAGGGCAACCATCTGCCCGTTTCCCGGGTCCGCCGCGCCGCCTTCGTGCGGACGGCCGATGAGGAACAAGGGCCGCTCGGCGCCGGGCCGCATCCAGGCCGCCCACCTCTTGTCCGGCTCACCGAACTTCAGCACGAACCCGAGCTCGTCCATTACGCCGCTGTAGAACGCGAACGCTCGCTCGAAATCGCCGATGCCGAGATGAACGTGCGACAGCATGAACGCTCCAAGTCGATCATCCGCGAAGCGATCGGGCCGCGGCTCGCACCATCAATTCTGGACCGGAATACGGTGATCGACGAGCGCCCGGACTCGCGTTCCCTCACGGCTGCCAGGCCGGGACCACCACCGCGTCGGTCGTCCGCTCGCGCTGCGCATCGACCTCGGTGAGCAGCGCCCCGAGCGCCCCCGGCATGCCGGCGCCGCTGACCGCCGACAGGCGCAACGGCGTCCTGCCGGCGGCGCGCTTCAGCCGGGCCACCTGCGCCTTCAGCGTCTCGGGGTCGAGCGCGTCGACCTTGGACAGGGCGACGATCTCGGGCTTGCCCGTCAGCCCCGCGCCGTAGGCGTCGAGTTCGCGGCGCACGATCTTGTAGTCGCGCCCGGCGTGCGCGCCGGTGCCGTCGACGAGATGGAGCAGGACGTTGCAGCGTTCGAGATGGCCGAGGAAGCGGTCCCCGAGCCCCAGGCCCTCGTGCGCACCCTCGATCAGGCCGGGGATGTCGGCCAGCACGAACTCGCGGTCGCCGACCCGCACGACGCCGAGGCCCGGTTTCAGCGTGGTGAAGGGATAGTCGGCGATCTTGGGCCTGGCGGCGGACGTGGCGGCGAGGAAGGTCGACTTGCCGGCGTTGGGCAGGCCGACGAGTCCCGCGTCGGCGATCAGCTTCAGCCGCAGGATCACGGTGCGCTCGATGCCCTCCTGCCCGGGATTGGCGCGGCGCGGGGCGCGATTGGTCGAGGTCGTGAAATAGGCGTTGCCGAAGCCGCCGTTGCCGCCCTTCGCGAGGCACAGCGCCTGGCCCACTTCGAGCAGGTCGCCGATCAGCGTTTCCCCGTCCTCCTCGAAGACCTGAGTCCCGGCCGGCACGCGCAGGATCACGTCGGCGCCCTTGCCGCCCGCCCGGTTCTTGCCCATGCCGTGCATGCCGGTCTTGGCCTTGGCGTGCTGCTGGTAGCGGAAATCGATCAGCGTGTTGAGGCCGCCGACGCATTGCGCGATGACGTCGCCGCCCTTGCCGCCGTCGCCCCCGTCGGGGCCGCCGAACTCGATGAACTTTTCCCGGCGGAACGAGACACAGCCGGCGCCGCCGTCGCCGGAGCGGATCATCACCTTGGCTTCATCGAGGAATTTCATGGGACGACAGATAGGCGCCCGAGCCGCGACAGTCGACCTCCATCGACGATCCACGATCCGTGCGCACGGGCGCGAACCCTGTCGCCCGCGCGTGGCTCAGTCGGCCGTGGCCGGGAGCGCGAAGGCCACGCACCAGTTCCACAGCGGATAGGGTTTTCCCACGAGATCCGGGATGTCCACGGACTGGAAATCGCCGGAACCCGGCTCGTAGGTGAAATTCAGCGGCGCCGGCGTCCGGTCGCTGTCGCACAAATTGCCGGCGCCGTTGCTGCCCGTCTTCCGGCCGTAAAAGACCTCGGCCGGACCCGCGAGATCGCGCCCGCAGGTGATGGCGACCACGGCGTCGGCAACGATGGTCACCCGCGACAACGGCACCTCGCCGGCCGCGTCGCGCACCGAAAAGCCGAGATGCTCGAACATCCTTGCCGCGTTGCGCTCCCAAACGGGCTCGAAGCGCAGGGGCGGCACGGGGACGTGGAAGTCGATCAACAATGTCGCGCCGCGCCAGGTCGCGCGGAGCGGGCTGGTCGGCCTCCATCCCCGCTTCTCCACCACGACGCGGTGCCAGACCTTGCCGAATTGCAGCCCGAGCCAGCGTGACCCGTTGGCATCGAGGTGGGTGCCCTTGTCGGTGACGGGGTAACACGGCGCGGCGAGGAACCAGCCGGGGCTTTCGAGGCTGAGTTCGTATTGCGCCTGGGCGACGCCGAGGCCGTCTTCCGCCCAATAGCCCGATGTCTGGTAGGTAAGTACGACGGGCCGCTCCGCCTGCCCAACGATGCCCTCGACCACATCGACGCAGAAGTCCTCGAACAGATCGTCGAGCAGGCGCCTATAGGCGTCCTTGTCGGTCGTGAAGCCCCAGCGCGGGCTGTAGTTCGCCTCGCCCTGGAAAAGAAAGAGGCCGACGATGCCGTAGCTCTTGCCTTGTTCGGCGGCGATGGTCTTGACCCGGGAGGCGGCGCTCCGCAGGCGGTTGAAAAGGTCGGGATCGGCGCCCTTGGACAGGTGCTCGATCGGGGCGCCGCCGACGCCGGCGGAGGACCCCACGAACACCCGGTCGCCGGCGTCGGGCTCGGCCCGCAGGAACAGGTCGCGCGCGAACAGCAGAGCGCCCTCGAGCGGCGTTTCGCCGTGGTTCGCGGCGTCGGCGGGCAGTTTGGCGACGGCCGACGCCGGCATCACCGTGCCGTCCTCCATACTGAGCACCGTCGCCACCATCGGCCGCAGCGACGGGTCGCCGACGACCGCGAAGGTCGTGCCGCGGCCGGGAGACACGACGGATTCGCCGAGCATCAGCACGTCGGGCCGACCCGCCGTGGATTTCGCCGGCCACGCCTGCACGCCGACCGCAAGGGACTGACCGTAGGCGATGAAATGATTGTAAGTCCACTTGGGCGCGGCCGCCCGCGTGGTCAGGGGACCTTGAAGGCTTTGGGCGCGGGCCAGCGCGTCGGCGTTCCGCGCATCGATTTCGGCTTCCGCATAATCGCCGCCGGCCGGCTTCCGCGCGCCTTCCAGCCACAGCCGGTGAGCGGTCTCGCAAAGCTCCTTCCATCGCGGCACCAAGGGCAGGGTCACGCCCGGCGGGCATAATTCGCTGATGTAACCGACCATGAGGCCGTCTCGCACCGCCTCGACCGTCCCGGCCGGGCGTCCCGCTTCGGCCTTCCTGACGCACAAAAGGGCGTTCGGGCCGTGCCGCCGCAGCGCCGCGAACAGCGACAGGATCTCGTCGTCGTCGAGGCGCGCGTAGCGCTGGTAGACGAGGCACCTGTCCGGCGACGCCAGATCCTCGAGAAACTTGTCGCGCAGGTACTTTATCCGCCGGATCTGGGATTTGTAGAACGCTTTTTCCTCCACGGCCGAGGCCTGGTAGAATGTGTGCGCGACCATTTTCCAGCGCACGTCCGACGTGAAATATTCGCCGCTGGGCGACACGTTCAGCCTGAAATTCTCCGGGTCGTCGACGCCGGCAAAACCCTGGTCCAAGGCGTCCAGAAGATCGGCCACGCCGATGCCCGCGAAGCGCAGCAGGCTGATCGGTTCGAGGCCGCATTCGCGTTGCAGGAAAGCGAACTCGCAGTTGCTGCCGATACTATCGAAGTCCTTGAGGATGACCGAGAAGGCGGCTTCCGGTTCCGGGACCGCGGCGACGGGGCGCGCGGCGTCTCCCGCAGCATCCGACGACATGTCGTCCATCCGCCGGAGGAAGCCCAACTCCCGCACCAGCGCCGGCTTTTCGGGCGCGTCCGGGAATCGGCTCAAGAAGGTCGCAACCCGAGCTTCCGCTTCCCCCCAGTCGCGACGGCGGATGGCCGAGCGGGCATGGAACAGGGCCGCTCCCTTGTGCCCGGGCGAGCGTTCCAGCGTCGCGGACAATACCTGGTCCGCGTCGTCGAACCGTCCGAGTTCGATCAGCGCGACCCCGACCCCGAGCGGCGGTGCGTAATGGGACGGAAGGCGGTCCCCCATCGCCTGCCAACGCCGCCGGGCTTCTTCCCAGTCGCGGCGTCGCTCGGCCGTCCAGCTGAACTGCATCGCCGGCTCCGCCGCGTCGGGAAATCGCGCGATCGTGGCGGCCAGCACGGCGTCGGACTCGTCGAGACGGCCGAGCTCCCGCAGGGCCAGCCCGACGCCGCAATATCCCTCGACGCGTTCCGGGAAGGCGTCGCGCACGGCCTCCCACGCGCCCAGGCCCGCGGCCCAATCCCGGTCGGCGCCGGTCTTCCTCGCGGCTTCGAGGAGCGGCTCGATGCTTGACGACATCACGCTTGCCCCGAGCGGACGGATCCGTCGTGCCGCCGCCGGCCGGACACGGCTTTCCGGGCCGCCGTGACGTTCACGCGGATCGGTCCGGCCGCACTTGCGGCGCAACCTTGGCGGCGATCGCCGCGGCGAGATCGCCGACCGTGCGCAGCGCATCGATTTCCCGCGTGCGCAGTTTGATGCCGAACCGCTCCTCGACCGCCATGACGATCTCGATCTGCTTGAAGCTGTCCCACCCCCGGACGTCGGGTGCCGCGGTTTCAGGCGCTAGAACGATGTCGTCGCGCAGGAACACGTCGGCGAAAATGTCCCGCAGCCCGGCGTAAATCTCGTTCTCGGTCATCAGGCCACCTCTTCAACGGCGATGAACGTGTCGATCGGGGCGAAGGTCGCGAGGTCCAGCACCGCCGTAGTGCCGCCGCCGGGGCGCGTTTCGGCGCGGCTGAACCCAAGCCGGACGTAGTGCTCGGCCACGATGCCGTTTTTCCCGGTCGGAACATATTCGCCGATCAACCTCCCGGCACCGAGTTGCTTCGCGTGTGCCGCGACGAGGTTGAGGGTCGCGGCTTCGACTTGTCTGCCGAGGACACGGCAACTCATCAGCCACGTGTCGATCCACGCCACCCCGCCCTCGGCGTCCAACCGACCGATGACGATGGCCACGATGCCGTTGTCGCCGAACCGGTCGAGGAGGCGCATCTGCAGGCCGAAGCTGCGCGGGTCGGCCATGATGGCCGTGACCTCGGTCTCCGAATAGCGGCGGGTGGTGAGGTTGAACTGGTTCGTCTTGTTGATAAGCTGGACGATGCGATGCAGGCCGACGTCGTCGAAGCGGCTCCACCGCAGCCGCATGGCGAGCGTCCGCAAATAGGTCCCGAGGTCGGTCGCGTCCGCCTTCAGCTTCTCGCGTTCGCGGTTGTCCCGGTATTGCAGGGTCCGGTTGCGATCGTCCGCCGTCACCGCCAGGGTTTCGAAATAGCCGGCGTCGGCCAGCGCCTGCGGCACCAGCGCCGGATCGTCCGGCACCTCGGGCACCGCCACCATCGGCAATTCCTGCCGCACGAGGCTGCGCTCGAACGGATTGTCGTCGAGGAACACCATCGCGTCGAGACCGATGTTGAGGTCTTGCGCCAGCGCCCGGATGTTGCCGGCCTTGTCGTTCCAGTCGGCCCGGAAGGCCGCGATGTCGCCTGGCCGAAGCACCATTTCGGGGTGCCGTTCGAAGGGCGTGCGCGCGTTCGCCTCGTCGTTCTTGGAGGCGACGGCGAGGATGATTCCGCGCCGGCTGAGCTCCTTGGCGTAATCCTGCACGGCGGCGAAACCTTCGCCGAGCGCGCTGCCCTGCCCGAGAACGATCCCGCCCAGGCCGTCGTCGCCGATCACGCCGCCCCAGAGGGTGTCGTCGAGGTCAAGAACCAGGGCCTTGTGGGTGCGGCCCTGGTGGGCCGCGATCACCCGCCCGACCAGGTCGCCCCAAACGGGCGCGGCGGCCGGCGTCACCTCCTGCTTGGCGCGGTACCACAGGAGCGGGTCGTGCCACGCGCCGAGGCCATCGCGGGCCGCCCGGTCGTCGAGCGCGATGAGGCCGACCCCATCGGTGTCGGCGGCACCCCGCAGCGCCGTGTTCAGGCGACCGATGGCGGCCCGGCGCGAGCCGGGCAGCCGGTGCTCGTTGCTGCCGAGCAGCGCGGGAAACACGTCGAGCGCGGTCTGCTGCAGCACGGCACCGTCGCAGGCCGTTCGCGCCAGCGACCAGCACCGGCGGATGTGCGCCAGCGTCGCGTCCAGCCACTCGGCCGCTTGCGCGGCGTCCGCTCCGGCATCGAGCCCCTGCACGAGGTGGCGGGCGTCGAAGGCGAACAGGATGGTGGTCGGCGCGAACGCCTGCAGCGCACCGGTGGGATCGGACAGTTCCTGCACATATTGGCCGTAGTCGTTCTCGTAGGTTTCGACCCACATGCCTCGGCGCAGGCCGGCCATCCGGACCGCCGGGTGAAGGTGGGCGAGCGTCGACGAGCCCAGCATCGCCAAGCGTACCGGCTCCGCGCCCAGGGATGCGGGCCTGCCGGTCCAGAGCCTTCCGACGGTCGCGTCGAGCGCGTTGGTCAGGCTGAAGTCGAGCCGCGTGTTCGCTATCGCGACGGCCGCATCGATGTCGGCGGGACCGGCCGCGAGCGCCCTCAGCTTGGCGCGAACGCCTTCGTCCGCCGGTAGCCAATGCAAGGTCGGCGCCATACTCATGCCCGCGCCGCCGTCGCGGCCTTCGAAAGGGCGGTGACTTTCCGGTCGCCGGAGCGCGCCGGAGGCTCGGCTGTGTGGTGGTTTCGCATGTACGACACTTAGCGCCTGCGGCCGCGGTCGTCGATCTTTCATGCGGCGCGCGGCTTCACGTTCGAGCGCTCGAGGTATAAGGGCCTGACGCGAAACAAGTGCTTCATCCGATCGGTGGGCGGCCGGTATTTGGATCGAGGCGCGGCTTTGCATGGCATCAGAAGCCGTGGCGGGGCTGCCGTTTGAGTTTTTTGATGCGACGGCGCTGATACGTGTCGATGTCGCGAAACAGCGGAGAGCGGCGATCGAAGAGGAGGTGGGTGATGGAGACGATATGGACAGCGGCCGTGTCCGCGCCACCGATGTCGAGGCAACAGGCAACGCCGCCTTCGTCGCCGAGATTCAGTAACATCGACCACTTGGCACGGCGCGGGAACTGGGATCTCGGGCGATTTTGCTGCTAGGCTACGCTGAAGATATTCAGCGATCCGGGCATCGATAGGCAATAGCTCCTTGAGCCTTGCGATAAGCATAGCGGTCTTCTCAGGGTCGTCGATCGTCTTGAGCTTTTGGTTGCGTTGGGATCGTGTAGTTTCACTCGGCGTGGAATCGTCGCAGGCGAGGTTGATGGCGGCCATTCCGGCGTCCGAGACCTTATGGCTGGCCGATTGGATCGGTTCCTCCCGTGCGCCCAGCGGTCCTGGCTCGATCTCGACCTTCGCTTTGCCGCCGCCACCCGGCCGGCGAATGCGGCCCCTCAGTTGGGGAAGTGAGTGCGGAGCACGGCTGGGAATCCTGGTTAACGGTCATCTGAGGCCGAGGATTTCGAGCATGTATGCTGAACTCCATCCTTCGGTTTTTCGTTTTGTTTTGACGCTACCTTTCTGCGGGTTTGCGCGCACGAGGTTGAGGGCGAAGCGGCGGATGACGGCCATGTTCTCGGCGCCATGGCCGGTGCGGGTGCGCGACAGGTCGTCCTTGAACGCGACATCGAGCAGCCAGTGCATGCTTTCGATCCCCCAATGAGACCGGGCGCCCTGGGCGAGCCGGTCGATGTCGGGCTTGGATGACGAGATGAAGTGCCGCGTCTCGAAGGTCGATCGGTCGGCATGCCCGGTGCGCGACGCGATCTTGACGATCGATTTGATCGCCTCGAAGCGAGGCTGGCCCGGATAGGACCGATCCGACAAGATCCAGTCGACCTCACCCGAGGCCGTGACGACCCGGGTCTCGATGCGGCCATGGCCCTTCTCGACCGTGGTCTTGGTCACGGGATGGGTCGTCGGCGCGGTTCGAAAGTAGTCCGCGACATCGGCTTCAAGGGTCGGCTGGTTGCCTTTGAGCGGCAGAAGGAAATCGGCCCCATTCACCGACGCCTACAACTATGGTCGCCGCCTGAAAACGCTGAAAGGCCTCACGCCTTACGAGTTCATCCGCAAACGCTGGACAACCGAACCCGAACGCTTCAAGGTCAATCCGCTCCAGCAAATGCCGGGACTAAACACCTAGGGCACAACGGCCTGGGCTGCCGGAATCGAGCCCAGAAACCGCTTCAGCTCTGCGGTCGCGGGTGCCGTGAAGATATCTTTCGGCGTTCCTGTCTCGTGGACACGCCCCTGATGCATGAAGACGACGCGGCTGCAGACTTGGCGGGCGAACCGCATCTCGTGGGTCACCATGAGAAGCGTCATGCCATCCAACACGAGTTCCTTCACGACAGCCAGCACCTCTCCCACGAGTTCCGGATCGAGCGCCGAGGTGATCTCGTCGCAGAGCAGGGCCACGGGTTCCATCGCCAAGGCCCGGGCGATCGCCACACGCTGCTGCTGTCCGCCGGACAGGTGGCTTGGGTAGTGGTCGATCTGTTCGGTCAAGCCGACACGCCCCATCAACACGAGCGCGGCTTTGCGGGCCGCGGCTTTCGGCACCTTCTTGACGATCCGGGGCGCCAGCATCACGTTCTCGCAGGCCGTGAGGTGCGGGAACAGGTTGAAGCTCTGAAAGATCATGCCGACGTTCAGGCGAAGCGCCTTCAGTCCCGCTTGGTTCGCGACCAGCGGCGCGCCCGCTACCGTGATCGACCCCGCGTCGATCATCTCGAGACCGTTGACACACCTGAGAAGGGTCGTCTTGCCGGAACCGCTCTTCCCGATGATCGCGATCACCTCGCCCGGCTCGACCGAGAGATCGACGCCTTTCAGCACCTCGGTGGCGCCATAGGACTTGCGCACGCCGGAAATCTCAATGACCGGCATCGAGTCTTCTTTCGAGCCATCGACTGCTCCTCGACAGCGGCCAGCACACGGCGAGGTAGATCAGCGCGACGCAGGCGTAGACGGTAAATGGCCGGTAGCTCGCATTGGCCATCACGGCCCCGGCTCTCGACACTTCGACGAAGCCGATGATCGAGGTGAGCGCGGTTCCTTTTATCACCTGGACGGTGAAGCCGACCGTCGGCGGGATCGCTATCCTGAGTGCCTGGGGAAGGATCACGAAGCGAAGCTGCTGCAAGTAGCGCAGCCCGAGGCTCGCCGAGGCTTCCCACTGCCCGCGCCCGACCGCCTCGACGCAGCCCCGCCAGATGTCGCTGAGAAAAGCCGCGGTCCAAACGATGAGCGTCAGCGTGGCGGCGAACCAGGCCGGCACATCCTGCCCCCACAGGCCGAGGCCGAAGAAGACGAGAAAAAGCTGCATCAAAAGGGGCGTGCTCTGGAAAACGGTGCTGTAGAGCTCGGCGGCGCGCCGGGCGACCACGGATCTGCCGACCCGGGCGACCAGCAGCGGCAGGCTCAGCACCCCTCCTCCGACCAAGGCCACCAGGGACAGGGCAAGCGTCCAACGGAACGCCAGGACGAGGTTGCGCACGATATCCCACGTCGTGAACGCAGTCATCGCGGCGTCTTTTGCCTGAACCAAACTTCTCCTGATTTATTGAGAAGAAATCGGATAATGACCGCAAGGGCAAAATACACTGCCGTTATGAAGAAATACGTTTCGAAAGAACGAAAATTGCGGGATTGAATAAAATCTCCGGCGAAGGTCAGGTCCTCGACGGAGATTTGGGACACCACGGCGGACCCCAACATCACGAGCACGATCTGGGAACACAGGGCCGGCCAGATGCGCTCGAACGCGGGGCGAAGCACGACGAAACGGAAAGTCTCGAACGGTGTCATCGCGAGGGTCGCGGCTGCCTCGAACTGGCCCCGCGGCGTGGCTTGGATGCCGGCCCGGATGATCTCGCTGCTGTAGGCTCCGAGGTTGAGCGACATCGCCACGGTCGCGGCCGTGATCGCCGTCAACCTGATGCCCAGCGAAGGGAGGCCGAAGAAGATGAAGAAGAGCTGCACCAGGAGCGGCGTGTTGCGCATGACCTCGACGTAGACGGCCCCGAACGGCTTCAGGAGCGGGGGGCCGAACAGTCTCAGCCAAGCGCAGGTCAAACCGATTCCGGTCCCGATCGCCCCGCCGACGACGATGAGACGCACGGTGGTGACGATGCCCCACAGGATGATCTGCCGGTATTCGGCCACCCATGAAAACTCGAAAGCGTAGCCCTTCATCCGGCGTCACGATGTTGCAGGCCGACCAGAGTCGCTCAGAAATCCTTCGGCAGCGGTGAGCCGAGCCATTTGCTGGACAGTTCGGACAGGGTTCCGTCCTGTTTCATCCCGCTCAGGATGCCGTTCACCTCGTTCAACATGACGGTATCCGACTTGATGGTCCCGACAAAGGTGGGTTCGTCAACCAGGTGGAACTTCATGTCGAGCTTGCGGGACGCGCTTTTGTTGAATTCGAAGGCGGTGGAACTGCCCATCGCCAACATGTCCACCTGCCCCGAGGCATACGCCGACAAGGTGCCGGCACTGTCCTGAAACCGCTTGATCACCGCCGCCGGAGGGGCCACTTCGGTGACCTGCAGGTCCTCCGTTCCGCCGCGGCTCGCCCCGATGGTCAGTCCCGCCAGATCGGCGGGCTTTTCGACCTTCTTGTCGGCGGCACCATAGACGCCATTGAAGGTCAGCGCGTAAGGCGCCGAGAAACCGACCACCTTCTCCCGCTCCGCCGTCTTGCCCAGGCAAGCGATGATGAGGTCTACCTTGCCGGTTTGCAGGTAGGGGAAACGGTTGGCTCCCGTCACGGGCACGAGGGACACCTTCACCCCAAGCTTGGTAGCGATGCTCTTGGCAAGATCGATGTCGAGCCCGACAGGCGCCATGTCGGGACCGATGGAACCGAAGGGAGCGTAGTCCTGCATGACGGCGACGCGGAGAACGCCCGCCTTCTTCACGTCTTCCAAGGTCCCGGCTTTCGCGGCCGCGGCTGCCGCGACCATGGCCGCAATGGAAACGACGAGACCGAAAAGACGCCTTTTGCCGTACATGACGCGAGCCCCTGGCTTGGTGATGGAAGACGACCGCCCCCGGCCTCGCCTCGCGGCCGATAACATCGATATGAAGCCAGGAGATGGGAGCGCGCCAATGCCATTTGGCCGGTGGCTCATGCGTTGCTGGTATGGGGGAACACCAGCATTGAAAGCGACCTGTTCTTGCTCGCAAGTCAGTCTCGGCGCCCACTTTATGCCCAGCACATCGCCTGATGGCCGGTCTCCCCGGCGTGCGCTAGCCTGACGGCAGGTGTGCGATCGGAACGAGAAGCTTCCGGCGCCGGGTTCATGCCTCAGCCACCGCGAACGGCTCCCGATGAAGATGAACTTGAGAATGGTCGAAGGCTTCAGGGCCGTCATGACCCTGGGCACCGTGACG
The DNA here is from genome assembly GCA_964244255.1 of uncultured Lichenihabitans sp. Classification (GTDB taxonomy): domain Bacteria; phylum Pseudomonadota; class Alphaproteobacteria; order Rhizobiales; family Beijerinckiaceae; genus Lichenihabitans. The sequence continues at coordinate 38,215 of CAXTIC010000033.1, forward strand.
GCCGCGGCGCAAGCCCTCGGTACCTCGCAGCCGGCCCTTTCCCGCTCCATCCAGCAGCTCGAGTCCGCCGTCGGATTCCGACTGTTCGAGCGCGTCAGGAGCCGGCTTCAACCGACCGCATACGCGACGGCCCTGTTCGACGAGGTCCAGAAGACCTTCCTCGGCCTCGACCACATCTCCCACGTGGCTACGAGCCTGAGGACCTTCCAGCGCGGAAGCATCAGCGTCGTGTGCGCTCCGGTGTTCTCGGGAGGCTTCATCGCCGAGGTGTCGACGCGGTTCTTGGCGCGCTATTCAAACGTCAGCCTGAGCATCGACACACAACTCTCCCCGGCCGTCGTCGACAGGCTCGGCACGCAGCGGGCCGACCTCGGCCTCACGGGTTACGCGGTCTCGCCCCCCGGAGCGCTGTGGAGCACGTTCGCGGAGCCCGACGAGGTATGCGCGCTCCCGCCGCGACATCCGCTCGCGGCCAAGGCCGTCGTTCATCCCGAGGATTTCGACGGCAGCAGCTTCGTCCACGTCGGCGGCAACGATCCCTATCGCTTCCGCCTGGACAAGGTCTTCGACGACGCCGGGGTACGGCGACGTCTCGTGGTCGAAACGCTGAATTCCGCGACCGCGTGCGCCATGGTCGTCAAGGGGGCGGGGGTGACCATCGTCAACCCGTTCAGCGCGGTCGATTTCCTCGATCGGGGCCTGGTCATCCGGAGGTTCTCGCCGAGGCTCCCGTTCGCTACGACGCTGCTCCGGGCCAGGCATCGGCCGAGTTCGCCGCTCGTGGACCTGTTCATCGAGCAGCTGACCGAAACGCGGGACAGCTATATCGCGGCCGCGCAGGCGGCTCTCAGCGCGGGCGTTTCCGATCCGGGGAAGTGAGTGCGGAGAGGCGTCGCTTGCGCCGACGCATATCGACGACGCATAGCCAGGGTCGCCCTTGGTATTGGCTTGCTGCCGCGCAGGCGCTTACGCCTCGCTCCAGCACCCGTGCGCCCTGCCTGTCTCGAGTCGCGGCGGCGCCGTCACCAGCTGAGAAGACCCCGATGATTTCGGCTTTTATCGACCTTTACAGCGATACGAAGAGCAAGCCGACCGATGCGATGCGTCGCTATATGATGTGGGCCGAGGTCGGGGACGAGCAGAAGGACGAGGACCCGACCGTGCGCAGCCTGTGCGAACGGGTGGCCGACCTGCTCGGCAAGGAAGCGGCCGTGCTGATGCCGTCGGGCACGATGTGCAACGAGATATCCCTCGCGGTTCACTGCCGGCCCGGTGACGAGGTCATCTGCGACCACTCGGCTCACATCGTCAATTCCGAGGCCGGAGGCCCGGGCGCGCTGGCCGGCGTGATGGTTCGTACCGTCTTCGGCGACAAGGGCATCTTCACGGCCGCCGACGTGCGCAACGCGATTCGACCGGAGAGCCGCTACATCCAGCGGACGCGCCTCATCTGCGTCGAGCAAACGTCGAACTTCGGAGGCGGCACCGTGTGGCCCCTTTCGACGATAACGGACGTTGCCGCCGTCGCGCGCGAGGCGCGAATTCCGATGCACCTCGATGGCGCGCGCCTGCTCAACGCGGTCGTGGCTTCCGGCATTCCGTCCCGATCCTATGCCGAACCTTTCGATACGGCCTGGCTCGATCTCACCAAGGGTCTCGGCTGCCCCGTCGGCGCCGTCCTGGCGGGCTCCCGCGCGTTCATCCATGAGGCGTGGCGCCTCAAGCAACGTTGGGGCGGCGCGATGCGCCAGTCGGGCATTCTGGCGGCGGCCGGCGTGTTCGCCCTCGACCACCACGTCGAACGCTTGGCCGAGGACCACGAGCACGCGCGCCGACTGCAGCGTGGGCTGTCCCAGATTCCCGGCGTCGCTGTCGCGAGCGAAACCGTCGAGACCAACATCGTGTTCTTCGATGTCGCGAACACCGGCCGAACCGCCGCCGATCTCGTCTCGGCTGCGAAGAGGAAGGGCGTCGGCCTCGGCGCCTTCGGGCCGACGAAGATGCGGGCCGTGACGCACATCGGGGTTTCCCGCGCCGACGTGGACGTCGCGCTGCGGGTCTTGGAGGAGGTGCTCCGCGAAACCGCCGCCGCCTGATGCCGCACGTCTTCGCTCGACGTCGCCAAAGGAGGCGCCCGTCCAGGGCATCCCCCGCATCGGTCTCGACGGCACCGCACCTGGCAACCCGACCTTCGGGGATCGGGTGACCCTCGGACCCGTCCCGGGACCCCCGATCCCGTGCAACCCGCCCACCGTCAGCGCCGACCGCCCGTCGACGAGGCGTATCCGCCAAAACGAAACGTTATCGTCGCGCCGATGAACCCGGCACGGCTCCGCGATCGAGGCTCGCCGACCAAGCCTCCTCGCGAGCCGAGGTATCGATGGCCCCCGTCGAACCCCTCGCGGACCCCTTGTGAGGTCTAGGAGCCGCGCCACCCGGCGCCCGGCGTTCACCCGCCCGTACGGGTGCCGGGCGCCCGCGAGCGGTGCTTCCGCCGGCCGAGGTTTCCGGCCGGATCGCCTGGGTTCGCGGGCAGCCGGTCCGTCGATCGAGCGGCGCGGGCCAACGCCGCTTCCGGACCTGTCGTGAGATCAACAGTCAGGCCGCCCGCATGTCGGCGCCGACGGTCGGTACCGGCCCGCCAGCCCGCACTTGCTTGGACAGGAAGCAAGCTGCCGATGTGGCCCGCACCACGGCGTAGCGCGTTCGAAAGGCCTTCGGTCGACGGGGAAAGGGCTGGCGGCGCTTCCGGTCGCCGGTCGCGAGGGTCAGGTCGCGCGTCCGATGCCCGCGACAGGGCCGGCCTGCCTCGGTCCATCGTTCACCTCCGACACGCTCCCAGCCGATAGGTTGACAATACCCTGTCATGATGACAGATATTTTCGGGGCCCACCGGCTCGGCCGCGACCTGGATCGAGCACGGATGGAGGATGCGGCCGCTCGGCTGGCGACGCTTTTGACGCGGCTCGATGCCGGCTCCCGCGAGGCGGACGGGCCAAGACGGGGTGACCGTCGGCGAACGATCGGGCGGGGTGGGTTGAAGCCGGACGGCGAGCCGACACCTCCCGCACGTCGTCGGGTTTGCCGAATAGGCTCGGTGGGATGGCCCGTCTCAAGAAGCGGCTTCCCTGGTTGCTGAAAGCCGGAGTTGGACCTTGAACCCCGATAAATCTTCGATCGACGAGCGGACGGACGGGTCCGACTACGACACCGACGTGGCGATCGTCGGCGCCGGGCCGATCGGCTTGGCGCTGGCCTGCGCGCTGCGCCACCACGGCGTCCATTGCCGCATCTTCGAACGCAGGGAAGGGCGGTCCGGGGACTCGAAGGGACATAACCTGAATGCCCGCTCGCAGGAGCTGCTCGACGCCATCGGCGTGCGCGACGCGATCGCGGCCAAGTCCCATCCGGCCCCGGAGGCGCACATCCTGATCGACCGGAAGCCGCTGGCCCGGTTGGAGACGCGGGGGTCCGGAAGCCCCTACGATGTCGCGCTGTTCTCGAGCCAAGGCACGATCGAGGGCGTGCTGGCCGACGCCGTCGAGGAGCGGGGCGGCCGCGTCGAGCGCGGCCGGCCGGTGCTGAGGGTCGAGGAGGACGACGGCGGCGTCGATGTCGTGGTCGGCCATGCCGGCGACGACGGGGTCGGCGGCGAAGACGAGGGCGACCCTCGGAAGCCCGAGCGCCTGCGCTGCCGCTACCTCGTGGGCGCGGATGGCGTGAAGGGCACCGTGCGCAAGGCTGTCGGCCTCGATTTCCCGCTCACCCGTATGGAGGGGCGGGCGACGCGGCAGATCGACGCGAAGCTCACCTGGCGTCGCTCGACCGATTTCGATCAGGCCTGGTTCTTCCTCTACCGCGGCGGTTTCGCGGGGGTGATGCCGGTCTGGGAAGGCCAATACCGGCTGTTCTTCCTGGAGGACGACGCGGAGATGCCCGATCGGGAGCCGACCCTGGCCGAGATGGTGGACAGGGCCCGCGAGATCACCGGCGACGAGACCTTCACGCTCACCGATCCCGTGTGGTTCAGCTACGGACGCTTCAGCCATGGCGTGGCGGCGGCTTATGCCAGGGGACGCGTGTTCCTGGCCGGGGATGCCGGGCACCACACCTTGCCGATCGGCGGCCAGGGCATGAACGCCGGACTGCACGACGCGGTCGGCCTCGCGTGGCGGCTGGCCATGACGCTCGCCGGCGAAGGCGGGCCGGCGGTGCTCGGCAGTTACAGCCCGGAGCGCCAGGGCGCGCACGCGGCGCTCGGCGAGCAGCAGGTGACGGGCTTCAAGCAGCTGATGTACAGGGGCCGCGTCACCGACGCGGCGGTGAAGGCCGTGTCCGGGCTGATCCCGAACCTTGCCTCGCGCGTGTTCGGCGGGAGCGACCTGCAGCAGCTCACGGTCGCCTACCCGAAGAGCGCATTGAGCGAGGATCACGTCTCGTGGCTCAACCCTGCGCGCCGCGGCGCGCCGAGGGCCGGCGAGCGTGCCCCCGACGCGTCCGTGACGACGGCGACCGGCGAGGCCATCCGTCTCTTCGAGCGGATCTACAACCCGGACGGGCAGAGCTGGGGCTGGTGCCTGCTCGCCTTCGACGGCCGCGAGCGGGACGCGCGCCAGGACCTGTCGCGAGCCATAGAGGGCGTGGCCGGCTCGTCGTGGGTGCGGCCGCACCTCGTGCTTGCCGATCCGCTCGCGACGGACGGTCGACCGGGCGCGAGGGCGTGCCTGTTCGACTTGGACGGAATCGCGCATGGCGCCTACGGGCTGGAGGGGACGCCGACGCTCGTCCTCATCCGCCCGGACGGCCACATCGCGTTCCGGAGCCCGGCCGACGATCCCGGGCGGCTGCAGGCCTATTGCCGCAAGGTGGCCGGCAACGCGTGAGACGGCGACGCCTGAGCTGGCGCGATCGATGATCGACAGGCCCGATGATGAAGGCGGAGAGACGTGAAACCAACCGCGATCGCGAAACACGTACACGGCCTGTCGCTCGGCCCGGTCAATGTGTTCCTGCTGGAGGACGGGCGCGACCTGGTGCTGATCGACGCCGGCCTGCCCGGCAACGTCGACGCCATCCTGGCCGCGATCGCGGCGCTCGGGCGTGCGCCGGGCGACCTCAAGCACATCATCCTGACCCACGCGCACCCCGACCACATCGGCTCGGCGGCCGCGCTGGTCGGGGCCACCGGCGCCCAGACCTGGATGCACCCCCTCGACGTGCCGATCGCCGAAGGCAGGGTCGCGTTCCGGCCCATCAAGCCCTCGCCCGAGCTGCTGATGAAGCTCTTGTACGTCGTCCTGTCCCGGTCGCGGCCGGCCGTCGACCCCGTGACGATCGACAATCTGCTGGCCGATGGCGAGGTCCTGCCCGTCGCCGGAGGGCTGACCGCGATCCACGTGCCCGGGCATTGCGCCGGCCAGGTCGCGCTCCTGTGGCGTGATCGCGGCGTGCTCTTCGTCGCCGACGCCTGCGCGCACCTGTTCGGCCTCGGTTCGC
>CAXTIC010000034.1:0-42962 GCA_964244255.1 uncultured Lichenihabitans sp.
GGCTTTGCCGGCGCGGCGCGCCGCGCCGGCGTCGCGGTGGCGGAGGACGACACTTGGTCGGACATCTTCAGCCGGGTGCTCGGCGCCCGGGTCGAGCGCCACCTCGGCATCGGTCGGCCCACCATCCTCGACCGCTATCCCGCGCCGGAGGCGGCGCTGGCGCGGCCCGCGCCCGACGACCCGCGCGTGGCGGAACGGTTCGAGCTCTACGCCTGCGGCGTGGAACTCGCCAACGGCTTCGGCGAGCTCACGGACGCGGCGGAGCAGCGCCGCCGCTTCGAAACCGCCATGGCGGGGCGGCGCGCCAGGGGCGCCGAAGCCTACCCGATCGACGACGATTTCCTGGATGCGCTCGCCGTCATGCCGGCCGCGAGCGGCGTCGCGCTGGGGTTCGACCGCCTCGTCATGCTGGCGGCCGGTGCGGAGCGCATCGAACAGGTGTTATGGCTGCCGGTGACCGAGCCGGCGCGTCGGTAGCGCGGCGGCACGCGCGCCGGCCGCGCCGACGCGGGAACGGGCCCTGGGAAGGTGACGATGGAACACGCGACGATCCGCGCGAACGGCGCCGACTTCCACGTGGCGCGCATGGGCCGCGGCCAGCCGCTCCTCCTGCTGCACGGCTGGCCCGAATTCTGGCTGACGTGGGAGCCGGTGATGTCCCGGCTCGCCGATCGATATCTGTTGATCGCCCCCGATCTCCGGGGCTTCGGCGACAGCGACAAGCCAGACGGGCCGTGGGGCGCGGCCGACCACGCCGCCGACCTGCTGGCTTTGCTCGATGCCCTCGGCATCGGGCGCGTCGGCGTCGTCGGCCACGACGTCGGGGGCGGTGCCATGCTGCCCTTGGCCCGCGCGGCGCCCGCGCGGCTCGCGGCGATGTTCCTGTTCGGCTTCGCCTATCCGGGCATCGGCCCGCGCATGGGTGCGCCCGACCGGCTGAACGAGATCTGGTACCAGTCGTTCAACCAGACCGAGATGGCGCCGGCCCTGGTGGGTGCGACGCGCGACAGCTGCCGCCGCTACATCGGCCATTTCCTCCGCCATTGGGCGTTTCGCAAGGACGCGTTCGACGACGTGTTGGAGGCCTTCACCGACAATTTCCTCAAGCCCGGCAACCTCGCCGGCGGCTTCGCCTGGTACAAGGCGGCGCACGCCGGGCGGATCGCCATGCTGCGGGGCGAAGCGCGACCCGAACCGCCGATCGCGACCCCCGCCGGCGTCCGCTGGGCGGAGCACGACCCCATCTTCCCCTATGGCTGGACCGATCGCCTGGGCGATGTCTTCACCGATCTCGACCTGGCGCCGCTGCCCGGCGTCGGTCATTTCGCCCATCGCGAGGACCCCGACCGCGCGGCGGCCGAGATCGCCGCCTTCTTCGATCGCGTCGGCTATCGCTGATCGGGCGCCGGCGTTGCAGACCCTCCGCACCCCCGTCGACCTCGCCGCCGCCGGGCTCGTCGCCCCCGGACGCGTAGGCGCGCTCGAACGCGTGGCGGCGCGCTACGATGTCGCGGTGACGCCGGCGTTGGCCGCGCTGATCGACCGCGACGATCCCGCCGATCCGATCGCGCGCCAGTTCGTGCCGGACGCGGCCGAGCTCGACGCCGAGCCGGGCGAGCGCTCCGACCCGATCGGCGACGCGGCCCACAGTCCCGTGCCCGGCATCGTGCACCGCTACCCCGACCGGGTGCTGCTGACGCTGCTCCACGTGTGCCCGGTGTATTGCCGCTTCTGCTTCCGCCGCGAGCGCGTGGGGCAGGGCGAGGGCGCCGTGCTGCCCCCCGAGCGCGTCGAGGGCGCGCTGCGCTACATCGTCGAGCACCCGGCCATCTGGGAGGTTATCCTGACGGGCGGCGACCCGCTCGCGCTGTCGCCGCGCCGCCTCGACGCGGTCATGCGCCGGCTCGCCGCGATCGCGCACGTCCGCATCGTGCGCTTCCATACCCGCGTGCCGGTGGCCGATCCCGCGGCGGTGACGCCCGCCCTGGTCGACGCCCTGCGCGCGTCGGGCAAGGCCACGTTCGTGGCGCTGCACGCCAACCATCCGCGCGAACTGACGCGGGCCGCGCGCGCCGCCTGCGCGCGCATCGTCGATGCCGGCCTGCCGATGCTCGGCCAGACGGTGCTGCTGCGCGGCGTCAACGACGATGTCGAGACGCTCGCGGCCTTGATGCGGGCGTTCGTCGAGACCCGGATCAAGCCCTATTACCTCCACCATCCCGACCTCGCGCCGGGAACCGCCCACTTCCGCTTGACGATCGCCGAAGGGCGGCAGCTCGTCCGCGCGCTCCGCGGCCGCGTGTCGGGGTTATGCCAGCCGACCTATGTGCTCGACATCCCGGGCGGGTTCGGGAAGGTGCCGGTCGGGCCCGATTTCCTGGCCGAGCGCGGCGACGCCTATGCGGTCGAAGACCCGTGGGGCGGCCTCCATCGCTATCCGTCCCCCACCCCGGACGGGTCGGCCCCTTAGGGCGGGCCGGCGCCTCGCTTGCGCGCCGATCGCCCGACGTTCTCGACGAGGACCGCGAGCAGCGCCGCCGCGAGCGCGAGCGCCGCCCATCGCGGATCGAGGCCCAGGCGAACGAGGACGGCGCAGATCGCGACGGCCACGATGGCGCCGATGGCCAGACTGCCGTCGTCGACGAACAGTCCCCAGGCTTCCCGCCAAACGGTCCGCAAGAGGCTCATCGTGCCGCGCCCCCCGCGCCTGTCCGCCACCGCATCGCGCCGGCCGCCCGCACGGTGCCGAGCGCCGCGACGAGGTAGGCGGCCGCCAGAAGCAGGAGGGACCAGTCCGCGCCCGGCCAGTCCACCCCGATCCCTTCGCCGACCCAGAACGTCCCGAAGGCCGACAACAGCACGCCCACCACGAACTTGAGGCTGTTCTCGGGCACGGCGCTCAACGGGCGGTGCAGCACGAGGCCCAGCAGGACGACGAGCAGCAGCGCCGCCACGGCGCCGCCCGAGGCGGGGCCGAGCGCGCCGCCGCTCGCCCCGATCGCCACCACGATGAACACGACCTCGACGCCTTCGAGCATGACGATCTTGAACGCCGTGGCGACCGCGACCCCGTCCCACGTCGACGCGACGCCGCCCCGGCGCAGCCGGTCCGTTTCGGTCGCGAAGGCGGCCTCTTCGTCGTGCAAGGGTAGCAGGCCCGCCGCCCGCAGCACGGCCTTGCGCAGCCAGCGCAGGCCGAAGAGCAGCAGCAGCAGACCCACCGTGAGCTGCACCCAGTCGATCGGGATCCGCGTCAGCGCCGGTCCCAGCGCCGCGACGAGGATCAGCAGCACGGCCAGCGCGACGCCGCTGCCCGCGAGCGCCCCGCGCCAGCCGCGCGTGACGCCCACCGCCAGCACCACGGTCAGCGCCTCCACGCATTCGACGAGCGATGCCAGGAAGGCCGCGGTGAAGGTCGCCGCCGCATGCGTCGGGAATGTCATCGCGGTGCCTTCGCGCCGAGCGCCGTCACGGCGCTTTCCAAGGAAACGTCCAGGTCTCCGTCAAGGCGCGATCGCCCGATTTCAGGAAGGCGCGCAGATCGGTCGACTGGCCGGACGGCAGTTCGACGTCGACGCCGGCGCGAAATCCGTTGATGTGCGGGTTCGGCACGAGGAAGGAGCGGATGATGCGCCCGTTGGTCGACGTCGGCACCACCGACACGAGCGAAGGGTCGGCCGCGAAATAGGAGAGCTCCCCGCCGGAAAAGTCGATGATGAAGCGCCGCGATCCCGGCGCCACCACCTCGTTCGACCCCAGCGCGCGTGCCTGGGTCTGGTAGGTCTTCAGCACGCGTCCGCCTGGCGACAGCCGCCCGAGGTTGAGGCTCGCCGTGATGGAATAGTTGAAGGTCATGGACTTGCCGGGATCGACCGGCTCGTTCGAGGACCACGCGGCGACGATGTTGTCGTTGGTTTCATCGAGCGTCGGCAGTTCCACGAGTTCCACGCGGCCCTCTCCCCAGGAACCCTTCGGCTCGATCCAGTAGCTCGGGCGGAGTTCGTAAGCGAGGTCGAGGTCCTGGTAGTCCTCGAAGACGCGGTCGCGCTGCAGGAGGCCGAAGCCCTGGATGTCCTTGTCCAGGAAGGCCGACACTTCCGGCGCGGCGGGGTTGCGCAGCGGGCGCCAGATCCATTCGCCGGTGCCCGAATGCAGCAGCAAACCATCCGAATCGTGCAGCTCGGGGCGGAAATCGTCCGTGAGGCGCCGATCGTTCTGGCTGGTGAAGAACATCGACGTGAGTGGCGCGAACCCGAGTTTCGCCCCGGCGTGCCGCGGAAACAGCGTGCCCGAAACGTCGACGACGCTTTCGCTGCCGGGGTAGAGCTCGAACCGGTAGGCGCCCGTCACCGAGGCGCCGTCGAGGAGGGCGTAGATCGTGGCCCGCGCCGCCCCGGCGCCGGGGGTCTCGATCCAGAATTCGCGGAAGAAGGGGAACTCCTCCTCGGGGGTGCCGGAGTTCACGGCGAGCCCCCGCGCCGAGATGCCGTAACGCTGCTTGCGGCCGAGGAAGCGGAAGTAGCTCGCGCCGAGGAACGCGCAAGCCTCGTCGAGCACGTCCGGACGGTTGAGCGGGTACAGGAGCCGGAATCCCGCGAAGCCGAGGTTCAGGGGCAGCGGCTTGTCGATCTTGGTGCGCCCGAAGTCGAACAATCCGCTGGAATAGGGGATCGGCGCCGCGAGGCCCTCGCGGATGACGTTCACCGTGACGGGGCGGGGATAGATGTGACCCAGGTGGAACGTTTCGAGCCGGAACGGCCCGCCGTCGGTGCCGAGCAGCGCCTTGTCGCGGCGGAACCGGATGTCGCGCCACGCGTCGAAGTCGAGCCTAGCCAGGGCCTCCGGAAGGGGCGGGGGGGCGGTTTCGAACGGCGCCGTCGCGAGTTCGCGCGCACGTTTCAGGACATCCTCGAAGCCGAACCGGTTCAAAGGCGGCGGCTCCCCGCCGCTTTGCGCGCCGACCACGGGCGCGAAGGCCCCGGCGAAACCCGCGGCGAGGCCGGCGACGATCGCGCGACGGTCGAGGGATGGCATGCGGTTCTCCGGTTTGCCGTAAGGGTTCTGGCGCAACGGACAGGTCCGATGCCTTGATCCAGATCGCCCGCGGGACATGCAAGGGACATGCGAGAAAACGTCCGCGGACGCCAGTGGAAACCGGGCAGGGGCGTGGCGCCAGGTCCGGCCGCGGCCGGTCCGCAGCCTTTGTGCCGATAGGCCCAAACGTTTATGTAGGGCGGATGACGCGTGCGCGCCCCGAGGGGGTTTACGACGGGCCGGGCGAAGCCGCCGAACCGCCCGAGGACGACGCCGGCGGGCTCGAACTCCTCGACGAAGCCTCGTCGGATATCGACCTCGGCCTCGACGACGAGAGCGCGGCCCCCGCGTCCGTGCGGCAGGGCGCCGCAGCCATCCGCAGGCACTGGGCGGCGCTGCCGAACGGTCCGGGCGTCTACCGCATGATCGCGGTGGATGGAGCCGTGCTCTATGTCGGCAAGGCCAGAAGCCTGAAAAAGCGGGTCGCGAGCTACACGCGCGCCGCGGGACATTCGCGCCGCATCGCCCAGATGATCGCGCTGACGGCCTCCATGGTCTTCGTCTCGACCGCGACCGAGACCGAAGCCCTGCTGCTCGAGGCCAATTACATCAAGCAGATGCGCCCGCGTTTCAACGTGGTGATGCGCGACGACAAATCGTTTCCCTACATTTTCATCGCCGGCGACCATGCCGCCCCGCAGATCACCAAACATCGCGGCGCGCGCAACCGGGCCGGCGACTATTTCGGGCCCTTCGCCAGCGTCTGGGCCGTCAATCGCACGCTCAACGCGCTGCAGCGCGCGTTCCTGCTGCGCTCGTGCTCCGACAGCTATTACGCCAACCGCACGCGGCCGTGCCTGTTGTGGCAGATCAAGCGATGTTCCGGCCCGTGCACGGGCGAGGTCGCGCCGGGGACCTATGCCGCCCTCGTCGAGGAAGCGCGGGATTTCCTGTCGGGGCGGAGCCGCGCCGTGCGCGAGCGGCTCGCGGGCGAGATGATGGCCGCCGCGGACGCGACCGATTTCGAGAGCGCGGCGCGGCTGCGCGACCGCATCGCCGCGCTTTCCGCCATCCAGGGGGTGCAAGGCGTCAATCCCCACGGGGTCGAGGAGGCCGACGTGTTCGCGGCGGTGGAAGAGGCCGGGCAGTTCGCCGTCGAGGTGTTCTTCTTCCGAACCTACCAGAACTGGGGCAACCGGACCTACTACCCGCGCGCCGACCGCAGCCTCGGCGCCGAAGAGGTGCTCGACAGCTTCCTGGCGCAGTTCTACCTCGACAAGCCGGCGCCCCGCCTGGTCCTCGTGTCCCACGAGGTCGAGAGCCGGACGATCCTCGCCGAAGCGCTCTCGGCCCGCGCGGGCCGCGCGGTCGAGATCGCGGTCCCGCGCCGGGGCGAGAAGCGCGACCTCGTGGTCCACGCGGCCCGCAACGGCCGGGAAGCGCTGGCCCGCAAGCTCGCCGAAACCGCGAGTCAGGAAAAGCTTCTCGCCGCCTTGGCGTCGGCGTTCGGCATCGGGCGCGCGCCGCGCCGCGTCGAGGTCTACGACAACTCGCACATCATGGGGACCAACGCGGTCGGCGCCATGATCGTCGCCGGACCGTCGGGCTTCATGAAGACGAGCTACCGCACCTTCAACATCAAGAACGTCACGCCCGGCGACGACTACGGCATGATGCGGGACATGCTCCGCCGGCGGTTCAGTCGGCTGCTGAAGGACGCGCCGCTCGCGGGGGCCGTCGCGCCACCCGCCGAAGGGGAAGCGGCGGCCGACGTTCCCCCCGAGGCCTTGGACATGCTCGCCGCGAGCGACGCGGCGGAGCCGGCAGCCGACGCCGAGGACCTCGAAGCCGAAGCGGCGTCCGCGTGGCCGGACCTGATCTTGATCGACGGCGGCAAGGGGCAGCTCGACGCCGTGCTGGCCGTGCTTGGCGAACTCGGGGTGCCGATGTCGTCCGGCGGCCCTTCGAACGGCGTATCGGTCGTGGCCATCGCCAAGGGGCCGGATCGCAACGCGGGCCGCGAGACCTTCTTCGCGGCGGGGCGGGAACCCTTCAAGCTCGCGGATCGCGACCCGGCGCTCTACTTCGTCCAGCGTCTGCGCGACGAGGCGCACCGTTTCGCCCTCGGCACCCACCGGGCACGGCGCAAGAAGGAGTTCACGAAGAACCCCCTGGACGAGGTCGGGGGCGTCGGGCCGGCGCGCAAGCGGGCGCTGCTGCACGCCTTCGGCACCGCCAAGGCGGTGTCCCGCGCCGCGCTGGCCGATCTCGAAAAGGTGCCGGGCGTCAACGCCGCGACGGCCAGGCGGATCTACGACCATTTCCACGAGAAGGGCGGCGCTTGAGGTTTGGGCGCCCGACCGGGTTCGGGCCTGAGGAACCGCCCGGCACCACGCGGCCGCCGCCGCCGCCGCTGGTTCGGCCCGACGCCGCTTCGTCCGGGCCGCCGCGAACCGGGCGGCCGGCACGGAGGCGACCATCATGGTTGTGTTGGGACTGACGGGATCGATCGGCATGGGCAAGAGCACCACGGCGGACCTGTTCCGCGCCGAGAACTGCCCCGTGTTCGACGCGGACGCGACGGTGCACGCGCTCTACCGGGGACCGGCGGTCGAGGCCGTCGAAGCGGCTTTTCCCGGTGTCGCGCGGGGCGGCGTGGTCGACAGGGCGGCGCTCGCGAACCGCGTGCTCGACGACCCCTTCGCCCTGCGCCGCTTGGAGGCGGTCGTCCACCCGCGCGTGCAAGCCGAGCGCGATCTGTTCCTGCGCGAGGCCGCGTCGGGCGGCGCGCGCCTCGCGGTCCTCGACATCCCCCTCCTCTACGAGACCGGGGCCGATGCCGCGCTCGACGCGGTCGCGGTCGTCAGCGCGCCGGAAGCGGTGCAAAAGGCACGCGTGCTGGCCCGCCCCGGCATGACGGAAGCGCGGTTTTCGGCCATACTCGGGAAACAGATGCCCGATGCCGAGAAGCGGCGGCGCGCGCGGTTCGTGATCGACACGAGCCGCGGCCTCGAGGTCGCCCGCGCGGAGGTGCGGGCCGTGATCGCGGCGCTGACGTCGGCAGGGCGGTGACGCCCCACGGGGCGGTGAGCGGAGAAACGATGCGCGAGATCGTGCTCGATACGGAAACGACCGGGCTCGACCCCGCGACCGGCCACAGGCTCGTCGAAATCGGCGGCATCGAGATCGTCAATTCGATCGCGACCGGCCGCCATTACCACGTCTACATCAACCCGCTCCGCGACATGCCGGAAGACGCCTTCCGGGTCCACGGCCTATCGGCCGAGTTCCTTTCCGGGCATCCCCCTTTCGACACGATCGTCGACGGGCTCCTTGGTTTCCTCGGCGACGCGAGGCTCGTGATCCACAACGCCGAGTTCGACATGCGCTTCATCAACGCGGAGCTCGCGCGCGCCGGCCGCCCCGCCATCGGCATGGGCCGGGTGCTCGATACGCTGGCGCTCGCGCGCCGACGCCACCCCGGCGCCCCCAACTCGCTCGACGCGCTCTGCCAGCGCTACCGCATCGACAACAGCCGCCGCGACAAGCACGGCGCCCTGATCGACGCCCGGCTCCTCGCCGACGTGTACGCCGAGCTTCTCGGCGGGCGGCAGACGACGTTGGGACTCGGTGCCCGGGTGGTCGAACTGCGGCGCGACGCGACGTGCGAATCGCGCCAGCGTCCGGTGCCCCTCCCGGAACGCCTGACCGCGGCCGAGCGCGCCGCCCACGCCGCCTTCGTGGCGACGCTCGGGCCGGGGGCGATCTGGCTCACCTGGGCGGACGACGGCCCCGTCGCGAAGGCCGCGGCGGGGTGAGCATGTCCCGGGCCGCGTTCAGCGCTTGAAGAAGGCGTCGGCCGCGTGCCGCGACGCCTGCTTGGCGTCCATCGCGGTTTCGAGCCGGACGATCTCGGCCCTGAGCGCCGCGATGCGCTCGCGCAGGTCGTCCACCGACAACGTGTCGAGCGCTTCCCCGACGGTGTGGTGCGGCCGCGGCCGCGGCTCGGCGCCCTCCTCCTCGCGACGACCGATCATGCCTGCGCCCCGATCGTCAGCACCATCTTGCCGACGTGTTCGCCCGCTTCCATGCGCCGGTGGGCTTCGGCCGCCCGTTCGAGCGGGAACGTGCGGTCGATCAGCGGCCGCACCTCGCCCGCGGTGAGCAGCGGCCACACCCGCGCCTCGAGCGCGCGGGCGATCGTGCCCTTCTCGGCGGCCGTGCGCGGGCGCAAGGTCGAGCCGGTGTGGATCAGCCGCTTCATCATCAGCGGCGTGAAGTCCACCTCGGCTTTCGGCTTGTCGCGAAAGGCGATCTGCACGATGCGGCCGCCCTCGGCGGCGGCGCGGTAGTTGCGCTCGACGTAGCTGCCGCCCACCATGTCGAGGATCACGTCGGCGCCCCTTCCCCCCGTCGCCTCCTTCACGGCGGCCACGAAATCCTCCCGCTTGTAGTCGATGGCCCGGGCGGCGCCGAGCTTGCGGCAGGCGTCGCACTTTTCGGGCGTACCCGCCGTGACCAGGACGGTGGCGCCGAAGGCGCGTCCCAGCTGGATCGCGGTCGTGCCGATGCCGGACGAGCCGCCGTGCACGAGCAGCGTTTCCCCGGACTGCAGGCGGCCGTGGACGAAGACGTTGACCCACACGGTGAAGAAGGTCTCGGGAAGCGCGCCGGCTTCCGTCATCGACAAGCCCTGAGGGATGGGCAGGACCTGCGCTTCGGGCGCGACGGCGAAGGGCGCGTAGCCGCCCCCGTTCACCAGCGCGCAGACCCTGTCGCCGACCCGATAGCGCGCCGCGCCCTCGCCGCATGCCGCGATCGTGCCGGCGACCTCGAGCCCCGGCAGATCGGATGCGCCCTGCGGCGGCGGGTAGGCGCCGGCGCGCTGCATGATGTCCGGGCCGTTCACCCCCGCGGCCGCGACCGCGATCAGCACCTGGGCGGGGCCGGGTTTGGGCACGGGACGGGGGGTCGGCTTGAGCACGTCCGGACCTCCCGGCGCGGAGATGGCGATGGCGGTCATGGTGTCGGGGAGGGTCATGCGGGACTCCGTTACCGGGGACGATTGTGTGGCGGGCGGCACGCTTCGTCCAGTAGCGGCAGATTTGAACGCAACGATGAGCGTTCGCCAAAAACAGGTTGCGTCCAGAGGAATTGCACGTTGAGATGGTGTCTTGCCTGGTGTCTTGCCGGGTATCGTTCCGGGCTCGGGGGAGAGTATGGCGGGTGATCTGCGATCTGCATCCGATGCCCTGAACAGGAGGGGACCCCTCCTGATCGCCGTCGCGACCGGTGCCGTTCTGCTTTACGCTTACCCGCCCGCAGCCGGTGCGACCTGGCCGGAGCTGGCAAAAATACCTGCCGCGCTCGCCCTGGGCGGCCGCCGCCGGCTTCGCCGCGAAAGCGATCGTCGCGCCGACGAAAGCCTCGACGGAGCCCCCCGTCGATCATATGCGCGACCGGCTCGCGCTCACGATCCTGACGGTCGGCACGTCCGCCATCGTGGTCGTTTCCCTCGCGATCGTCATCGTCTTCGCCCGCGATTATACGCTCCGGACCAAGCTGGGCGAGTTCGGCCCGACGATGTTCACCACCCTCGTCCCCGTGTTCTCCACCTGGGTCGGCACGGTGCTGGCGTTCTACTTCAGCAATGAAAGCTTCCGGCAGGCGACCGAGAGCACACGCAGCCTCTTCAACCGGGACAGGGACGACGATATCCCGATCAAGCGCGAAGGCATCATGGTCCCGTATGACAAAATCACGAAGGTCGGGGTCGTGGACGAGGCGGATGCCAGGAAGCAGCCGGTTACGGCGGCGAGCTTCACCGATACGGCGTCGCGGCTGATCTTCTTCGACAAAGGACGACATCCGCTGTTCGTCATCCGCAAGAAGCGGTTCGATGCGAAGCCGGCCAACGCGACCGTCGACGACTATCTCCGCGAGGACGGCAACAAGGCCGATGCGACCAACTTCCGTTTCCTGAGCGAGTCCGCCTCCCTGGCCGACGGGCTGACCTCGCTCGAGCACACCAAGGCCTCCGATTTCTTCATCACCCCGCGCGGCGACGCGAGCGAGCCGGTGCTCGGATGGGTGTCCGACGATGCCTTGCGAGGGGTCACGAAACGCAGGCCGTGACCGAGGATGGCGGGACGCCGCCGGCTACCGATCCGCCCGCGTCCACAAGCCCGCGCGGGGCGTGTCGGGGTCGAGCCGCAGTCGGAACAGCGCCGGGGCGGCGCCCGCTCCCGCCACGTGCATCAGCTTGCGCCAGCCGGGCACGGATTGCCGCTCGGCCCAGGGATTCGGCGCCCGCCGCACGCGCCGGCCGATCTCGCGATACACGCGCAGCGCGGTGGCGACGGCCCAGGCCGAGCGCCACGGCAGCTTGGCGATGCCGATGCGGGCGGACGCGTAATAGCGCTCGGCGAGTTCGACCAGGGCGTGGGCGGCTGCCACGACCGCGGGGCGGTTGGCGTCGTCGAGGATGAAGGCGGCGTCGACGGCGTCGCGCCCGAAAAGCTCCGCCGGCAGGTAAACGCGGCCCGCCCGCGCGTCGTCGATCACGTCGCGCGCGATATTGGTCAACTGGAAGGCGAGCCCGAGGTCGCAGGCCCGGTCGAGCGTCGCGCGGTCCCCCGGATCGACGCCCATGATGATCGCCATGCCGACCCCGACGGCGCCGGCGACGCCGTAGCAATAGCCGAAAAGGTCATCGAGCGTGCGGTACCTGCGGCCCTCCACGTCCATGCGGAAGCCGCCGAGGATGTCGAGCGGGACGAAGCCCGGCAACCGATGCATATGCGCGACGCGCGCCAGCGCCGCGAAGGCCGGCGTGTCGGTGGGCTGGCCGGCCAGCGCGGCGCGAGTTTCCGCTTCGAGCGCGGCGAGGCGGGCGGTCGGGCTCGAGGGAAGGCTTGCGCGAGCGCGCGGCTCCTCGCGCTTCGAGACGCCCGGCTCCTCCGGGCTCCTCGGCACGAGCGGAACGACCTCATCCTGCGCGAGGCTGGCTCGGGGCGCCGGCGGGCGAAATGCGCTGGGGAAGCCGGCGGGGAGCGGCGCTGAAGGCCCCGGGTCGGACGAGGGGGCGACCCCGACCGGGTTGCGCCGCGCTTCGAGAAAGCCCGACACCTGTCCGTCGATCACGTCGTCGCACTGGCGGCACCAGGCGTAGAAGTGCCGCGCGCTCTCGCGCGTGAGCGGATCGAACAGCCGCGACGCCACGGCGAAACTCTTCGAGCCGGCCTCGATGCTGTCGCGGCTGGCCTGCGCCAAACGATCGCTTGGCCGCGCGCCGCGCGCGGCCGTGTCGTCGGCGCTCTTGGGCTCCCGCCCCGCGACCGCCTCGCCGACGCCCATCACGCCGCCGCGTCCCGCACGAGCCCGGCGTCGTCGAGCATCAGTTTGGCGGTCGCCTTGGCGGACCCGACCACGCCCGGTACGCCGGCGCCGGGATGGGTGCCGGCGCCGACGAAATAGAGCCCCGCGATGCGGGCGTCGCGGTTGTGCGGGCGGAACCAGGCGCTCTGCGTCAGGATCGGCTCGAGGGAGAACGCCGAGCCGAGGTGGCTGTTCAGCTCGTCGCGGAACCCGAACGGGGTGAGCATCCGCGACACGACGAGGTCGCGGCGCAGGTTGCGCAGGTAGCGCCGCTCCAGGTAATCGAAGATGCGGTCGCGGTAGCGCGGCCCCTCGACGTCCCAGTCGATCTCGGCCGTGCCGAGATGGGGCACGGGCGAGAGCACGTAATAGGCGCTGTGGCCGGGCGGCGCGAGGGACGGGTCGGTCGCGTTCGGCGCGTGCAGGTAGAGCGAGAAATCCTGGGCCAGCGCCGGCGCCCCGAAGATCTCGGCGATCAGGGCGCGGTAGCGCGGCCCGAAGCAGACGGTGTGGTGCGCGAGCCCGCGGTGGTCGCCCTTGAGGCCGAAATACACGACGAAGAGCGACATCGAGAAGCGCTTCTTCGCGAGCCGCTTCGCTTCGGCCTTGCCCCGCGGGTCGTGGCCCAGGAGGTCGCGGTAGGTGTGCATGATGTCGGCGTTCGACGCCACGACGTCGGCCGGGATCACGGCGCCGCGGCTCGACACGCCCGTCGCGCGCCCGCCGGCGGTCAGGATCGCGTCGACCGGCGCGTCGAGGCGGATCGTGCCGCCGAGATCCTCGAACAGCCTGACCATGCCGCGGATGAGCGCGCCCGTGCCGCCCTTCGGGAACCACACGCCCCAGCGCCGCTCGAGCGCGTGGATCAACGCGTAGATCGACGAGGTCGCGAACGGATTGCCGCCGACGAGCAGCGTGTGGAAGGAGAACGCCTGGCGGAGGTGCTCGTCGGCGATGAAGCGCGACACCAGCGCGTAGACGCTGCGATAGCTCTGCAGCTTGACGAGGGCTGGCGCGACGCGCGCCATCGAGCGGAAATCCAGGAACGGCACCGCGCCGAGGTCGACGTAGCCCTTCTCCAGCACCGCTCGCGAGAAGGCGAGGAAGCGCCGGTAGCCGGCGACATCGCCCGGCGAGACCGCGGCGATCTGCCGGTCGAGCGACGCCTGGTCGTTGGCGTAGTCGAAGGCGAACCCGTCCTCCCAGCAGAGTCGGTAGAAGGGGTCGACGGGCAGAAGGGTCACGTCGTCCGCCATGCGGCGGCCCGCGAGGGTCCACAGCTCATCGAGGCAGGTCGGGTCGGTGATCACGGTCGGGCCGCCGTCGAACACGAAGCCGCCGTCCTCGTACACATAGGCGCGCCCGCCGGGCTTGTCCCGCTTTTCGAGCACCGTCACGTCGAAGCCGCCGGCCTGGAGCCGGATCGCCAGCGCGAGCCCGCCGAAGCCCGAGCCGACGACGACCGCCCGGCGCCGCGCGCTCACGATGCGACCGCGGCCGGCGGGCCCGCCCGTTCGGACAGGCAGCGCAGCGCGCGCAAGACCGGCACCGGCGGCTTGCCCGACAGCACGCGCGCCTTGTCGAACCACGTGCTCCGCCCCGCGTAGAAGCGGGCGATCAGCCCGGGAGAAAGCCGGTAGAAGCGTTCGAGCAGGAGGTAGCGCCCGTCGGCCTCGGCGGCGCGGAACAGGAACCGGTCGAGCAGGCGGTAGAAGCCGGCGCGTTCCCAAGCCTCGCGGGCGTGGGCGCGGGTCGCCCGGGCGAGCGCCGGCGCGGACAGGTCGGGGAGGGTCGCGATCTCGTCCGCCAATCTCACCGCCTCGGGAAAGGAATAACCGGTCGTCGGGTGGAACAGGGCCGCGCGCAGCCCGCTGCGCGGCAGTGCGTCACTGAGGGGCCAGAAGGCGTCGAAATCGCCCCCGAGCGCGATCGGAAGCACGCCGCGCTCCTCCCGCAGCCGTTCGGCCACGATCCATCCCCGCGCCGCCACATAGCGCGCGATCGCCCCGCGCGTCGCCGCGACATCGAGTTCCAGGGTGTCCGAATAATAGGTGTCCTCGACGAGCAGGCGGTCGGGCGCGAAGGGCAGGACGTAGACGAAGCGGTATCCGTCGCGCTGCGCGACGGTCGCGTCCATGACGAGGGGACGCGCCAGCCCGTGCGGCTCGCGCGTCCGCACTTCCAGCCCGAGGAACTTCTGATAGGCGATCGCGAGGTGCGGGCTCGGCCGGTAGCCGCGCCCGTCGATCACCGCGTCGGCCTCGAGGATGTCGCCGTCTTCGAGCACGACGCGCGCGGGCGATACGCCGAGCGCCCGGGCGCCGAGCCGCAGCGTCGCCGTGCCCTGCTCGCGCAGCACCCGGTCGAGGCGCGCCGACGCGATCGATCGATAGCCAAGCGGGACCTGGCGCGCGAAGGCCGGGAAGGCTACGTCGTAGGCGGGCCAGCGCGCGTCCACGAACGGTTCGACCCAGGCCTGCTGCCGGGGCGTCAGATCGCTGGCGTGAAACGACCAGGTGTGATTGCCCCCCAGCGCCTGGTCGGCTTCGACGATGGTAACGTCGACCTCCGGCCGAAGCCGGCCCAGGCGGTAGGCGATGAGGCCATTGGCGAGGCCGCCGCCGACGAGGGTCAGGCGCATGGATCGCTCAAGCGCAGCCGTCCGCCATTCCGTTCAGCCCCTGGCTCGTGCCGTCGCGCCGCCCGGCGCCGTGGGCGCGAGCTCCGGGCGCACCCTGAGACGGTCGAAGCCGTCCACGATGGAGCGGCGCTCGACCCGCGAGGGATCGCCGCGCCGGACCTGGAAACGCGTGTCCTCGCGCAAACCCTCGAAATGGATGTCGAACACCTGATCGCCGATGCGCAGGTCGCGCAACGTGATGTCGGGCAGCCAATCGGGCAGCCAGGGGTCGAGATAAAGCCTGGAGGCGACCGCGTCCGGCACGAATCCGAGAATGGCCTGGAGCAGCGCGAAGGACGTGCCGGCAGCCCACGCCTGGGGAACGTTGGCGCCGAGATATTGCACGGGGAAGTTGGTGCCGTCGCGCTGGATGCCGGCGTAAAGCTCGGGCATCCGGTGCAGCGCGAAGTAGCTCGCGGCCTCGCTGATGTCGCGCGCGATCCGGGCGGCCTCCGCGTGCAGGCCGTAGCGCTTGAACCCCACCGCGATCAGGCCGTTGTCGTGCGGCCACACCGACCCGTTCTGATAGGAATAAGGGTTGAACGCCTCGTGCTCGGCCGAGAGTGTCCGGATGCCCCAGCCCGACCACATATCGGCGCGCATCAGCCGCTCGACGACGCGGCCCGCCTTTTCGGGAGGTACGATGCCGCTCCACAGGAGATGTCCCGGGTTCGACGCGACGGACATGACCTTGTTCTTCGCGCCGTCGAGACAGTAAGCGTAAAAGCCCGTCCCCTCGTCCCAGAACGCCGCGTCGAAGCGACGGTAGAGGTCGACCGCCTTTTCGCGCAGGCGCCGCGCGTCCTCGGGGCGCTCGAGGTGGTCGTAGATCTCCGCCATGCGGCACCACGCGTCGTACACGTAGCCTTGGAGCTCGCACAGTGCCTTGGGGCCGGCGACGGGCGAGCCGTCCGGATGCATCACCGCGTCGCCCGCGTCCTTCCATCCCTGGTTCTCGTAGCCGGCCGGCGAGCGCGTCTGGTATTCCTGGAACCCGTCGCCGTCACGGTCGCCGAAATCGTCGATCCACGCCAGGCAGCGCTCGGCCACGGGCAGGAGCGAAACAAGCAGGTCGCGGTCCCCCGAACAGCGCCACGCCATATGCAGCGCGACGAGGTAGAGAGGCGTCGCGTCCGCCGTTCCGTAATAGGGCGTGTGCGGCACCTTCCTCAACCGGGCCAGTTCGCCGAAGCGCAGTTCGTGCAGGATCTTGCCCGGTTCGGCGTCGCGGTAATCGTCGACGGCGGTGGCCTGCAGCTCGCCCAGAACTTCGAGCGCACCGCGCGCGAAATCGGGATAGACGAGCACCGTTTGCATGGCAACGATCAGGCAGTCGCGCCCGAACAGGGCGACGAACCACGGCACGCCCGCCGCCGGCACGAACCGGAGGTGGTCCGTGCCCTCGACCGGCAAGCGCAGCGAGGCCATGTCCTCGATGGATTGCTGGTAGAGGCGGTAGAACTCCTCGTTGCTCGTGGAAACCTTGAGCACGGCGTCGCGCCATTGCTTCAGCCCGGCGCCGATCTCGGTCGCGTCGCCATGGGATAAACACGCCTCGGGAGCCTCGTACCGCCGATCCCCGTCGATCAGGGCGTGGCACAGACAGGTGTGCCAGCTTTGCCCCGGCGCGATCGCGACGTCGAAGGTGAGCCGCCCGTTGGCATAGCGGCAGGGGCTGTCTCCCCGCAGCGACTGGATCTCAAGCGCACGACGGAACGGTCCGTTGGAGTAGGATGTCGTGAGGGTCGCGTGTCGCTCGTCCCACGCGGTGACGATGCGGCCGCGGCGGACGAGGCGTTTCGATTTGACGTCGAACAGGTCGGCGAAGTCGCTGCGGATCACCAGTTCCAGATTGAACCGGGCCGGGCGCGTGCCGTGATTGGTGATATCGATATCCTCGTGCAGGCCGTCGCCGACCGAGCGGCCGAGCACGAACCCCAGCGTGCGGGCGGGGATGGTGCCGTCTTCGGTCTCGACATCGGCGTTGGTGAGGTAGGTGCGGGAAGCGTAATAGAACACCGAGGCGCCGTTCAGCAGGTCGAGCGCGGCGCCGTTGATCAGCAGCCGGTAGAGGCTGATCAGGCGCGTATCGTGGAAGTAGAGGCCCTTGTCGGTCCCGTCGTGGATCTGGCCGTCCGGTTCGGACGCGAGCACCAGATGGCCCCGGTTCAGCGTCAACAACGGCGGACCGACGGTGATCTCGAACGCCATCCGGCCCCTCCCGATGCCCTTGCCATATAGCCCGCGCCGGGAAATGAACAGGGCGGCATCCCCGCGCAGGGACGCGGTGCAACCGCGCCGGGCGTCGCCCGGCGCCCCCTAACGGAGATCGTCGCGCGTGTTCAATCAGACCGGCACCGGAGGCGCCGCCGACCGTCTCGCCGCCGTGAAGGCGCGGATCGCCCGGGCGGCGCGGGACTTCGGCCGCGACCCCGCCGCCATCACGCTCGTCGCGGTGTCGAAGACGTTCCCCGGCGAGGACATCGCCCCCGCCGTCATGGCCGGCCATCGTGTGTTCGGCGAAAACCGGGTGCAGGAGGCCAAGGCGAAATGGCCCGGCCTCCGCGCCGACGCGCCGGGCGTCGAACTGCACCTCATCGGCCCCCTCCAGTCGAACAAGGCCCGGGAAGCGGTGGCCCTCTTCGACGTGATCCAGACGGTCGACCGGCCACGGATCGCCGAGGTGCTGGCCGCCGAAACCGCCCGGGCCGGCAAGCGTCTCCGCTTTTTCATCGAGGTCAACACCGGGGCCGAGCCGCAGAAGGCCGGCATCCTGCCGGGCGACGCCGACGCCTTCATCCGCCGCTGCCGCGACGACCTCGCCCTGCCGCTCGAGGGTCTCATGTGCGTCCCCCCGGCGGGCGAGCAGGCGTCGCCGCATTTCGCCTTGCTCCACGCCATCGCGGCGCGCAACGGGCTGCCCGGCCTGTCGATGGGGATGAGCGCCGATTTCGAGCTCGGGGTGCAGCTCGGCGCGACCCACGTGCGCGTCGGCAGCGCGATCTTCGGGAGCCGGCCACAGCCCTGACGAAGGGGGCCGCCAGCGTCGCGCGGCATGGCCCCAGTCGCGCCGGGATCTCTGGTCCTGCCGGACGGTCGGTACGACCCGGGACGCGCGGCAGGCAACCGCGTCGCTCCAGTTCCCCCCCCCCTGTGAGCGCGAAGCCCAAGCAACTTCTCCGAAGCACAATTTGAATCGATTCCCTGCCGAAATTTAAGGTACGCGGAAGCGTTAATCAGCATTCGTTTGCCGCATTTAAGACACAAAAATCAGGGTGGCCCGTTGTCGGTCCCGAGCGGGGACCAGAACGATGAACATCAATGTAGTCTACGACGCCAGCGCCGCCAGTGCGCCCGCGTGGTATACAAGTGCAGTCGCGTCCGTGGTCAACCTGTACGACGCACTGATTGCCAATCCTGTGAATATAACCTTTCAGGTTGGCTGGGGAGAGCAGAATAGTAAGCCGATTTATGCTAATACCGCGGCGCAGAATACGCCGGTCGCCAGCGGCTTGAGCTATGCGGACCTGAAGGCCGCGCTGGCGCGCAGTGCCACGACCGCGACAGACAACAGCTTCGTGGCGACCCTCGGCCCGACCGATCCCACCAACGGGGGCACCTTCTACGTCCCGATGGCGATGCAGAAGGCGCTCGGTTTGACGAACCCCGGCGGCACCGAAGTCGACGGCTTCGTGGGCCTCAGCAGCGCGCTTCCCTGGCAGTTCACGACGTCGGGTCCGGTCGACGCCACCCACTATGACCCGATCGCGACGCTGAACCACGAGTTCTCCGAACTCCTGGGGCGCGTCGGCATCGCGACGCAGGGTCATCCGAACCTCTATGGCCCGATGGACCTGTTCCGCTATTCCGCCCCTGGGCAGCGCCAGATGGGGCCGGGCGCGGCCAGCTTCTCCCTCGACGGACGCACCCTGCAGCAGCCGATGAACGACACGACCACGGGACGGGACGCGGCCGACTGGGCGCCCTCCGTGCAGGGCGACATGTTCGGCGGCGCGTTCGCGGGGGTGACACCGACGATGTCGGGCGAGGACATGCAAATCCTCGACGCGCTCGGCTATACGGTGACGCCGCCCGCCCCGAACGTCTCGATCGACCCCACGGTGGCGCTCGCGCCCGGGGCGACCGCCATCATACTGTCCGGACAGGTGTCCGACCCGACCGCGACCGTCGACATCGTCGGCGCCGGCGGGGCGCTCGGCACGGCGAGCGTCGGCGCCGACGGTTCCTGGACGTTCGCGGCCGATCTGGCGGCGGCGGGGACCGCGATCGCGGCGGTCGCGACCACGTCGGACGGCAGGACCGCGTCGAGCGGTGCGCCCTTCGTCCTGCGAACCCAGGCACCCGGCGCGCCCTACGCGGTGACCGAGCAGATCTTCGACGCGGGCGGGCATGTCACCGGCGAAACGCTGTTCAACGCCGACGGCAGCATCTACCTCTCGGGAAGCGTCAGCACGCGGGCGAACGGCAACACGCTGGCCGATTGCACGGCCGGCTCCCGCCTGGCGAACGGACACCTGCAATGGCTGAAAGACCTGTATTCGCCGACGGGTACGTTCCTGCGCGAGGCGGCGCTGACCAACGGCAACACGCATCTGCTCACGGACCCGCGCCCCGGTACGCTCATCGAGAGCCAGCACAACGACGTGATGACGGGGGGAGGCGGCGGCGTCACCTTCGACGTCGCGGCCTCGGCCGGCCACGAGACGATCACGGATTTCGCGCTCGGCGGCCCGCATCATGATTGGATCGGCCTGTCCGCGTCGCAGTTCGCGGATGTCGCCCACGTGCTGCAGAACACGCAGGACGTCGGCGGCAACGCCGTCATCACGCTTGCGCCGAAGAACACGATCACGCTTCAGGGTGTGAGCGCCGACATGCTGAAGGCGCATCAAGGCGACATCTGGCTGCACTGAGCGCGCGAACACGGGTCTCCGCCGCCGCCGTGCGCGACCCTCGCCGACGCTCAGCCTCGCATGAAGCGCGCGAAGGCCGCTTCGTAATCCGGGTGCCAGCGCGACAAGGCCGGGCGGTTCTCGATGATGTCGCCCGATGCCCAGGCGATCCGCTTCTCGTCGACGTCGCGCGAAACGGCGTTGTCGGGGCAGAGGATGTAGAAGTCGCCGCGTCCGAGGCTGTCGAACATGAAGCTCACGACCTCGTCGGCGGTCCAGGCGGCGTCGGGCTTTTCCGCGGCCTTGGTCAGCCCCGTGAAGGTGAACCCCGGGATCAGCAGGTGGGCCGAAACCCTGCCGCCATGCGTTTGGCGCAGTTCGTGCGCGGTGGCCTCGGTGTAGGCCTTCACGGCGGCCTTGCTGACGTTGTAGGCCGCGTTGCCGGGCGGCGTGGTGATGCCCTGCTTCGAACCCGTGTTGACGATCAGGCCCGGATGTCCGCTCGCCGTCATGGCGGGCGCGAACGCCATGGTGCCGTTGACGACCCCCCAGAGGTTGACGTCGATCAGCCTGCGCCAAGCGTCGTAGCCCTCCCACGGCCGGCCCACGGGATCGATCGCGGCGTTGTTCATCAGCACGGCCGCGTCGCCGAAGGTCTCGAACGTCGCCGCCTTCAGGGCCGCGACCTCGTCCATGCGCGCCACGTCGGTCGGCCGGGCCAGCACGGCGTCCGCGCCATGGATCGAGACGGCCGCGACCTCCGCCGCCGCGGCGGCGAGTTTTTCGCCCGCGAGATCGGCGAGCACGACCTTGAGGCCGAGCGTTGCGAAACGCTTCGCCGCCGCCAAGCCGATGCCGCTCGCGGCGCCGGTGACGACCGCGACGCGGCCAGGCTCGATCGCGGGATGGACCATGGGAAAACTCCTGTTGCCGCGGCAGGGCGGAAGGGGGACATTCGGCGGTCGGCGCCGGTCGCGCACCGACGCCGAAACCGGGAGGACAAGCCGATGACGACCGCCGATCGCCTGTCCTTGCACGGACGCAAGGTCCTCGTCACGGGGGCGTCGAAGGGCATCGGGCTCGAAACGTGCCGCGTGCTGGCGGAGCTCGGGGCCGACGTCGTCGCGGTGGCCCGCGCCCGGGACGGGCTCGCCGAGGCCAGGGCCGCCGTCGAACACGCCGGCCGCCGCTGCCTGACCCTCGTGTGCGACCTCGCCGACGCCGACGCCGTGACGGCGACGGCGCGCGAGGCCCTGGCGGCCTGGGGCCCGCTCGACGTGCTGGTCAACAACGCCGGCACGTCGCGCCCGGATACGCTGATCGACCAGACGGTCGACGACTGGGACTACATCATGGCCGTCAACCTGCGCGCGCCTTGGCTGTTCGCCCGCGCCCTCGCGCCCCTCATGATCGCGCGCGGGGGCGGCAAGATCGTCAACGTATCCTCGCAAACCTCGGTCGTGGCGCTCACGGAACACGGCGCCTACGCGGCCTCGAAGAACGGTCTCAACGCCCTGACCAAGGTGATGACGGCCGAATGGGCGGCGCACAACATACAGAGCAACGCCGTGTGCCCGACCGTGGTCATGACGCCCATGGGCGAGCAGGTGTGGAGCGACCCGGCGAAGCTCGGGCCGATGCTGGCCAAGATCCCCGCCGGCCGCGTCGCCAAGACGATCGAGGTTTGCGACCTCATCGCCTTCCTGGCCTCCGGCGCGTCCGACATGATCAACGGCGAGACGATCTTCGTCGACGGCGGCTACACGGCGCTCTGAGGCGGCGCCATCTGCCCCACCCGCGCGGGCGGGGCTTCTCCGCTTTGGGGCGGACGGTTCGCGGGAGGAAACGGCCTTCACCGGTCCGTGCCGGCGCGCAACGCCGCGGGCGACGCCCAGGTGTAGACCACGACGCCGCGGGTGCCGCCGTCGGCAAGGGTTTCGCGGCCACGCTCGATCGCCTGCCCGCCGAGGCGCGCGTAGAACGCTTGCGCGGCATGGTTCGTCTCGAGCGCGTGAAGATAGACCGGGCGGAACGGCAGGGTGCGGAGCAGGCGGCCGGCGACATCGCGCATCAGCGCGCGCCCGAGGCCGCCGCCCTTCCGCTCGGGGACGACATGGAGGTTGTCGACCAGCGAGCCGTGCACCGCATCGTGGTCGGCGTAGGCGCAGACGAAGCCCGTCAGCGCGCCCCGGTCCTCCGCCACCACCACGATCTGCCCGGGCCGCGGGTGATCGAGCCTATCGCCCCACACCCGCCGACGCTCGTGCTCGACCGGCCCGTCCAGGTAGGCCCCGCGGTAATGGGCGCGCCAGCTCAGCGCGTGCAGCGCCGCGATACGCTCGCCGTCCGCGGGGGCGGCGAGGCGGAGCGTGTGCGGCGGCGACCTCATGGGTCCGTGCCGGCTCCGGCGGGGTCGGCCGCCCGCTTCGCCGCGATCAGGTCGGCGTAGGCGTCGAGGGTCGCGCGCTGCATGCCTTCGAGCGAGAAATGGCCGGCGACATGAGCCTGCGCGCGGACCGCGAGGGCGTCGCGCGCGCTGGCGCCCAACGACAGGGCCGCGCCGAGCGCGTCGGCAAGCGCGCCGGCGTCCCCCGGCGGCACGAGCCAGCCCGTCCGCTGTTCGGTCGCGACCCGGGGCGGGGCCAGCACGGTTTCGGGCACGGCGCCGAGGTCCGTCACCACCACGGGCGTGCCGAGCGCCTGCGCCTCGACGGCCGAGCGCCCGAAGGCTTCGGGCTTCGTCGACGGCACGGTCACGACGCTCGCGGCGCGGAACGCGGCCGGCATGTCGGCGCAATGTCCGACACGCCGGACCACGCCCCTCAGGCCCGCGGCCTCGATCGCCGCGTCGAGCGAGCGGACGTAGCGGTCGCGGCCTTGCGCATCGCCCGCGAGCACGAAAACCGTGCCGGGCAAGCCCCGGCCCCGCAGGATGCGCGCCGCCTCGATCAGGACGCCATGACCCTTCCAAGCGGTCAGGCGCGCGGCCAAGAGCACGATGCGTTCGTCGGGCTCGACCCCCCACGCGGCCCGGACCTTCTCGACCCGGGCGGCGCTCACCGCGCGGGGAGCAAACTGGGCGAGGTCCGTCCCGCGCGGAATCACGCGCATGCGCGGCACCGACCACGGATACAGCGTCGCGATATGGGCGCCGGTGTATTCGGAATTGGCGATGACGAGGTCGCCCCGCGCCATCACCGAATTGTAGAAGAGCTTGGGCTTGCTGCGGCCCCCATAGCTGCCGTGGAACGTCGTCACGAACGGCGTGCCGGTGAGGCGCGCGGCGCCGAGCGCCACCCAGGCCGGGGCGCGGGAGCGCGCGTGGACGAGCGTGGGCCGCTCCAGGCGGATCAGCCGCGCGAGGACGCGGACGTTCCAGGCCATCGCGGCCGGATTCTTGGCGTCCGCGGCAAACGGCAGCCAGATGCCTCCCCGCGCCTGCAACTCGCTCACGAGCCTGCCGCCGGAGGTGGCGACGAGCGCCCGGCCGCCCGCCTCCGCGACGGCGCCCGCGATGTCGATCGTCGTGCGTTCCGCCCCGCCGGCATCGAGCGCGGGGATGATCTGGAGGATCGTGCGCCCCGCGAGCGAGGGGGCCGACGGCCGCGGTGGCGGACGCGCTTGCCCCATCACGGCCCCCGGTGTTTCATCGTGACCACGACCGACCGCCTTTCCGCCCGCGCGCTCGAGGCTTTCCTATGACGAGCGTTTCCGAACGGCAATTCCTCACCGTCGCGGCCGAGGGCGGCGCGCGGGATCGGCGGACGATCGCCTTCATCGCCCGCCCCGGCAGGGCCGACGCGTCGCGCCCCGGCGTGGTCTGGCTCGGGGGCTTCCGCTCGGACATGCGATCCGGGAAGGCGGTGGCGCTCGACGGGTGGGCGGAGCGGGCCGGGCGCGCCATGTTGCGCTTCGATTATTCGGGACACGGTGCCTCGGGCGGCCGCTTCGTCGACGGCACGATCGGGACCTGGTCCGCCGACGCGCTGGCGGCCATCCGGCACGCGAGCGCGGGGCCGCAAATCCTCGTCGGCTCCTCCATGGGGGCCTGGATCGCGCTCATCGCGGCGCGACGCCTTGCCGAAGCGGGGGAGGAAAGCCGGATCGCCGGCATGGTGCTGATCGCGCCGGCGGTCGACTTCACGGAAGCCTTGATGCGGCCCCGGCTGCCGCCCGAAGCGCGCAGCGCGATCGAGCGCGAGGGCGTGTGGCTTCGTCCTTCATCCCACGGAGAACCGATCCCCATCACCCGCGCGCTCCTCGACGACGGGCAACGGCATCTCCTGCTCGACGCGAGCATCCGGGCCTACGGACCCGTCCACATCCTGCAGGGGATGAGCGACCCCGACGTGCCCTGGCAGCACGCCATGCGCCTCGTCGAGCACCTCCCGCTCGATCCCGTGACCGTGACGCTGATCAAGGACGGGGACCACCGCCTGTCGCGCGACGAGGACGTCGCGCGCCTCGTCGCGGCCGTGGAGGGCTTGGTTTGATGGCACGAACGCTCGCCGACCAGCGATCGCGGCACGGCTTGGCGGCGGATCGACCCGGTCGCCGGCGAACATGGAGCGGGCGAAGGGAATCGAACCCTCGTATGCAGCTTGGGAAGCTGCCGTTCTGCCATTGAACTACGCCCGCGCAACCCTTACCCTTCTAGAGGTCGGCGGAACCGGCCGCAAGCCTTGGGGCCGCCGTTCGGATCGGATCGCGCGTTTACGCTGTCGCCTCGACGAGCCTTTGCGATCCCGCGCCGCCCCGTCGACGGAGGCGACGGCGATGTGCCCGGTCGGGCTCGAGGCGATGGCGCGCAACGCCGGCGGGTCGGACAGGGCGGCGGCGTAACCCTTGCTGCAGCTCGTATGGGGCCTCGTCGATCGACAGCGACACGTCGGCGGCCAGCACGAGCGGCGGGTCGACGCGTCCGGCCGCCCCCGAAGGCAGCGGGCCGAGGATGGCGAGGAGCGCCGACACTCCGGCGCGCTGCCCCGCTTCCAAGATAGACCGAACATGCGTCCGGCCTCCCGCGCCCGCCTCAGGTTCCCGACCGTGCCGCCGCGAGTTCGACGACGTTGGCGGAGGCGTCCCGCGCGCGCCTCCGGAACGACGGGATGGCATCGGCGAAGACGCGGTCGGCCGCCGCCCGGTCGTTCGCGTCGACCGCGGCCGCGAGGTCGTCGAGCCAGCGCAGCATGCGCGCGCGGTCGACCGTGGCGGTGCGCGCCGCCATGACGCCGTCGACGCCGATGTCGACGTTGGGCTCGTCCGCCGCGAACGTGTATTCGTTGAGCCGCTCCCCCTTGCGGACGCCGGTGAACGTGATCTCGATGTCGCGGCCGGGCTCGAACCCAGCGAGCCGGATCATGCGGGTGGCGAGGTCGACGATGCGCGCCGGTTGACCCATCTTGAGCACGTAGACGGACACGCGTTCGCCCCCGCTCCGGTTGCCGGGCGCCGTCGCGGACGCCGCGTGGGCCGAGGCCGTCAGCACGAGGTCGCAGGCCTCCCGCACGGTCATGAAATAGCGCACCATGTCGGGATGGGTGACGGTCACGGGGCCGCCGCGCTCGATCTGGGCCTTGAAGCGGGGCACCACGGAACCGACCGAGCCGAGCACGTTGCCGAAACGGACCGAAAGGTGCCGGGGGCGGCGGCGCGCCACGGCGGCCTCGCTGTCGACGAGTTGCGCGTAGATTTCGGAGAACCGCTTGGTGGCCCCGAGAACCGAAACGGGATCGACCGCCTTGTCGGTCGAGATCAGCACGGCGGAACACCCGCATTGGGCCGCGGCGTCGGCGACGTTGACGCTGCCGAACACGTTGGTCTTCACGCCTTCGGCCCAGTCGACTTCGAGGTAGGGCACCTGTTTCAAGGCAGCCGCGTGGAACACGAGGTCGGGCGCGAACTCGCGGAACACGGCCGCAATCCGCGCCCGGTCGCGGACATCGGCGATCTTGCCCGAAACGCGGGCGGGTTCGACGCGCGGCGCACCGAGCCTTTCGAGTACGGCGTAAAGGGCCGGCTCGGAGCTTTCCACGACGAGGATCTCGGCTGAGCCGAACGCCGCCAGCCGCGCGCAGATTTCCGAGCCGATGGAGCCGCCCCCGCCGGTCACGATCACGCGCTTGCCGGCAAGGAAGGCGCCGATCAGGGCGCGGTCGACCTCGACCGTCTCCCGGAACAGAAGGTCCTCGATGGCGACGGGCTTCAGGGCGGCGACGCCCGCCGCGCCGTCCTCGACGGTCTGCATGCGCGACAACGCGATGCCGAGCCGCCCGGCGGTCGTGACCAGGAGTTCGGACTCGGCTTCGGGCACGAATTCGCTCGGCGCGATCACGAGGCGCGTAATCGGCTGCTCGCGGTCCTTGAACTCGGACACGATCCGTTCGAGTTCGCCGTAGCCGCCGAACACCGGGACGCCGCGGATCGATTGCCCCTGGTCGGTGCGGCGCGGCGACAGGATGCCGCGCGCCGCGAAGCGGCGGCGCAGCCCCGTTTCGAGCGCACGCAGCACGACATCGGCCTCGGTCGCCCGCCCGAGCACCAGGACGGACTGCACGTCGACGGCGTCGCTCGGACGGCGCGATTGCACATATTTGAGATAGCGGTAGGCGAGCCGCGGCCCGCCCAGCAGGAACATCTGCAGGATCCAGTAGATCGTGACCGTCTTCTCGCCGAACAGGAGGGTGTCGTAGAGGTCGCGCGCCACGAAGGCGTAGTCGGCGGCGAGCAGGAGGAGCGCCAGCACGCTCGAGGCGCGGAAGATGTTGAACAGGTCGGGCAGCGACGCGAAGCGCCATTTGCTCTCGTAGAGCGGGAAGATGCGGTAGGTTACCGCGGCGCACACGACGAAGATCGGCAGGACCCACTCGATCTCGCTCCACCGCGCCCCGATCTCGTAGGTGTGGTAGCGCAGGAACAGGCTGCCCGCGACGGCGAGCGCCGTCGCGACGATGTCGTGGACGATGATGGTGACGCGCTTGAAGCCGTTCGAAACCGTGTCCACCGCAACCCGACCTTCGGCAGGCCCGCTTCCGTCGCGAAAAGGCCTGGAACCGCAGTACGTGGTCCATTAGCGGTATTTGGGCCATGGGGAAAGCGCGGGCCCAAGGGCACCCGGCGCGACCGTCGCTGATCGACGTCTCCGCGACGCGTCTCGCCGGGGCGGCCGACCAGCCCGACGGGCGAACGTACCCGTGCTCGGCCCTGTTCTTGCTGCCCGGCGTCGCGATGCCGTGCGCGATCGGGCGCCGACGGCGGCGTTTCTCGTCGAGAGGCTGATGGCGAGCGCCGGCGTCCGCGCGTGGACGGAAAAAATGGGGACCAGGCGTACTCTTGAACCGCCGGGCGGCCGGGCGGCTCAGTAACGCCAGCGCTGGGCGTTGGCCACGAGGAAGTCCCGCAGCACCTGCACGCGCGCCAGGCTCTTCAGCTCTTCCGGATAGACGAAGTAACAGTCGAGTTCCGGCATGTCGACGTGCGGCAGCACCTGCACGAGTCCGCTGTCGCTTTCGGCGAGGTAGTCGGGCAGCACGCCGATGCCCGCCCCGTTCTGCACCGCCTGGCTGATGGCGATCATGTTGTTGAAGGTCACGTCGGAGGGGCGCGGGGATTTCGAATCGCGGCCGGCCGCCTGGAGCGAGTTCAGCGTCGCCACGAGATAGTTGGCGGGGCCGCCGGCGTAGCCCAGCAGGCGGTGTTTCGACAGGTCGTCGACGCTGCGCGGCGTGCCGTGGCGCTTGAGGTAGTTCGGCGACGCGTAGGCGTGGTAGTGCACGGTGAACAGGCGGCGGCGAATGAGGTCGGGCTGGGTCGGTTCGCGCAGCCGCAGGCCGATGTCGGCTTCGCGCATGCCGAGGTCGAGTTCCTCGTCCGTCAGGATGACGTGCAGGCGGATGTCCGGGTAGAGTTCGAGGAACTCGCCGAGCCGCGGCGCGAGCCAGCTCGTGCCGAGCGCGAAGGTCGTCGTGATGCGGAGTTCGCCGTTGGGCTTCTCGCGGCTGTCGGCCAGGCGGGAGCGCACGGCGTCGAGCTTCAGCATCACGTCCTGCACCGTCCGGAACAGGAGGTCGCCCTGTTCGGTGAGGATCAGCCCGCGGGCATGGCGATGGAACAGCGGCGTTTCGAGTTCCTGCTCGAGCGCGCCGATCTGCCGGCTGACCGCCGATTGGCTCAAGCTGAGGACCTGGCCGGCATGGGTGAAGGATCCCGCCTCGGCCGCGGCCTGGAAGACCCGCAACTTGTCCCAGTCCAATTCAGCCTCCCCGCGCCCGATGTGGCGCCCGCGCGTCGCCGCGCTCCCGCCGGTGTCGGCCCCGCGCGAGACTTGACCTCAGTCGCGATCCGATGGTCGTGCTGGGTTCGCGCCGACTTGTAAAGCTCGCCGAGGGTGCGTCGCCCCGAAGCTACCCCCAGGCGCCGATCATCCGCGGCTCGCGCCGCTCCTCCGAGCGGGCGGCGGGGTCGGCGGCGTCGTGCTCGGCCAGGAACTTTTCCGCTTCGAGCGCCGCCATGCAGCCCATGCCGGCAGCCGTGACGGCCTGCCGATACACCTTGTCCCTCACGTCGCCCGCGGCGAACAGCCCGGGGATGTCGGTCGCGGTCGAATCGGCGCGGGTCAGGAGATAGCCCTCGGAATCCATCGGCACGTGCCCCTTGAACACCGCCGTGGCCGGGGAGTGGCCGATGGCCACGAACACCCCGT
Source organism: uncultured Lichenihabitans sp. (assembly GCA_964244255.1). Lineage (GTDB taxonomy): Bacteria > Pseudomonadota > Alphaproteobacteria > Rhizobiales > Beijerinckiaceae > Lichenihabitans. Next base: position 28,706 of record CAXTIC010000034.1, read on the forward strand.
CGGTCGGATGGAGCGTTTCGGCCCCCGTCCCGATGTCGCGCAGGCGGACGCCCGTCACCCGGGCGGGCTGCCCATCCCCGACGATCTCGTCGACCACGCTGTTCCAGACGACACGCACCTTCGGGTTGCCGAACAAGCGCGTTTGCAGGATCTTCTCGGCGCGAAAGCTGTCGCGCCGATGCACGATCGTGACGCGCCGCGCGTGGCGGGTGAGGAACAGCGCGTCCTCGACCGCGGTATTGCCGCCGCCCACGACCGTCACGTCCTTGCCCCGGAAGAAGGCGCCGTCGCACACCGCGCAACCGCTGACGCCCGCCCCGAGATAGCGCTGTTCCGACGGCAAGCCGAGCCAACGGGCCTGCGCGCCGGTGGCGATGATGACCGAGGACGCGAGGTAGGTGTCGCCGCCGTCGGTTCTGCAGACAAAGGGGCGGCGCGAGAAGTCGACGTCCGTCACCATGTCGAAGACGAGGCGCGCGCCCGCGTGCTCGGCCTGCGCGCGCATCTTCTCCGTCAGGTCGGGACCGAGGATCGAGGTTTCGCCAGGCCAATTCTCGACATCGGTCGTGATGGTGAGTTGCCCGCCCGGCTGCAAGCCCTGGATGACGATCGGCGCGAGGTCGGCCCGCGCGGCATAGACCGCGGCCGTGTAGCCGGCGGGACCGGCCCCGATGATCAGCGTTTTCGTTCGACACGTGGACGGCATGGGTGTTCCGGGAAACCGAGCCCCGCCACCGGGCGGCCGCGACCCTGTTCAGGTATAGGAACGCGCCCGACATCCGGCAAGGCGGCGGCCCGGCGCCGCATCCAAGGCCAATGCGTCGGGGGTCGTACCCCCTCGTTTTCGACGCGTGGGCGCTCGCGGCCCGAGCCGATCCCGTGGCGCGCTACTTGACGCGGCCGTCCGTGAGCCGTCGCGGGGAATCGCGCGTGGCGGGCGCGGCGTCGAGCTTCGACAAGCGCCGGAGGTCCGCCGCCGCCAGCGCGTCACCGGCCGCCGCACCCTTGCGGTACCAAGCGAGGGCCTCCGTCCGGTTGCGGGGGATGCCGCCGTAACCGTGTTCGTAAGCTTCCCCCAGCGCTCATAGATCTCCCCGAGCCCCCCAGCCGCCAAGGTGACGTCGCCGTCCGCGGCCTTTCGACGCCAGCGGAGGGCTTCGTCCCTCCGGCCGTCCCCGGGGATGGTTCGCGATCATCCCACCCCCGGGCGCCCGTCGATGCTTCAAGCTTGAAACGTAGAGTCGATTGGGCCACAGTTCAACGCGTGGCGATTGGGTCGGGCGAGGGTGCCGTCGTCGTTTCGGACTTGGGAGCGGACGACCGACGCGCCGCTCGAACGCGAGGTTGACGGGGACCGGCGGAGATCGAACAGCGTTGACACTGGGCAGCGACACGCTTTCGGGCGGCGCCTTGGCCGGCCCGGCCTTCGGCACCAACACGGCGGGGCGGTCCGTGCTCGAGGGCGTGCGGCCGCAGGTGCAGGATCTGCGGACCGACAACATCGCCGACCTCGCCGGCCGTGCCCGCGAACTCGGCGGCGTCATCCCGCTCTGGTATGGCGAAGGCGACCTCGTAACTCCGGCCTTCATCCGCGACGCCGCCAAGGCGGCGCTCGACGCGGGGACGACCTTCTACATCCCGAACATGCGCGGCATGGGCTCGCTCAACGCGGCGCTCGCGGATTACCAGACGCGCATCCACGGGCGGACGATCGCGCCCGAGCGCAGCACTGTCACGCCCGGCGGCATGCAGGCGCTCTTCCTGGCGCTCCAGCTGCTGGTGGATCTCGGCACCAACGTCGTCTACATCGAGCCCCAGTGGCCGAACACCCATAGCGCGATCCACCTCGTCGGCGGCGAGCCCCGGCCGGTGCCGCTCCGCTTCGACACCGATTGGCACCTCGACCTCGACCGGGTCTTGGACCGTTGCGACGCGCGCACGCGGGCGATCTTCCTGTCGAGCCCATCGAACCCGACCGGTTGGACCGCGACGCGTGAGGAATTGCGCGCGCTGCTCGATTTCAGCCGCCGCACCGGCGTCTGGATCATCTCCGACGAGGTCTACAACCGCCTTTATTTCGACGGTCCGGTGGCACCCTCGATCCTGCAAATCGCCGAGGACGGCGACCGCGTCATGGCCGTCAACAGCTTCTCGAAAGCCTGGGCGATGACCGGATGGCGGGTCGGCTGGTTGGTTCACCCCTCGGGCGTCGCGGACCAACTCGCCGCCATGACGCAGTACGTCAACAGCGGCACGGCCGGCATCCTGCAGGCGGGCGCGGCGGCGGCGCTGCGCGACGGCGAGCCCCTCGTGGCCGACATCCGCGCCCGCTTGAAAACGGGGCTCGACCTCGCCTACGACGCCTTGGCGGCCATGCCGGGGTTGATCCTGCCGGACAAGCCGCGGGGCGGCATGTATGCCTTCTTCGCGCTCCGCGGCGAGCCGGATTCGCGGGCGGCCTGCGCGCGCGTCCTGGAGCGTGCGCGCGTGGGGCTTGCGCCGGGCTACCTCTTCGGCGACGCTTCGCGCGCCTTCCTGCGCATGTGCGTGTTCCGCGAGGAGGACCAATTGCGCGTCGCGCTCGACCGGATGGCGGCAGCGCTCGGAAACTGAAGCCGGTGGCCCGGGACGCGGGCGCACGCCGATCGGGACCACGGGGCAGCAAAGGAACGCACGAGCCATGACGATCGCACGCCGCAGCCTCCTCGCATGGACCGTCGCGCTCGGGCTGGCCGCACCCGCTTTGCCGGCGGCCGGCGCCGAAACCCTCACGGTCGGTGCCTATCCGGCCAATCCGCCCTGGGAGAACAAGACGCCGTCGGGCGCGTTCGAAGGCTTCGAAGTCGATCTCGCCAACGAGATCGGGAGACGCCTCGGCATGCCCATCGATTTCCAGGATCTCGGCTTCCAGGCCTTGTTCGCCGCGACGGCCTCCGGGCGGATCGACTTCGCGATCTCGTCGATCTCGATCACCAACGACCGGCTCAAGAACCAGGCGTTCACGCAGGGCTATTACGACAGCGACATGGCGCTGATCGCCAAGGACGATACCGCCATCAAGGACCTCGGCGGGCTCAAGGGCAAGACCGTCGGGGCGATCGCGACCTCCGTCGGCGAGGCCTGGATCAAGGCCAACACCGTCAAATACGGCATCGGCGACTACCGCAGCTATACGACCCAGCAATACCTCCTGCTCGACACGCAGTCCGGCCGGGTGGACGGCGCGGTCGGGGACATCGCCGGCTTTCAGGTCGCCTTCGACAGCATGAAGGGCATGAAGATCGTCGAGAAGATCCCGACCGGCGACAAGTTCGGCATCATGATGCGCAAAGGCTCCCCGCTGCTCGCCAAGGTCGACGCCGCCATCTCCGCCATCAAGAAGGACGGCACCCTCGGCAAGCTGCACGAACGCTGGCTCGGTTCCCCCGCCGCCCCCGACAGCGCGGTCAACACCGTGCTGCCGATCCCGCAGGCGCAGTGACGTTGCGCGTCGCCGAGTCCGCCGGAGGCGGCGCGGCGGAAACGGCGAGGGGCCGCGAGAGGGCCGCCTTCCGGCAGCGACAGGCTCCCTCACACTTCGTGCTGAGCGAGGCCGGCTCGGGATGCCGTCGGGCGAAGCCCGCCGGGGAAGCCGGCCGAGAGGCCCTCGTGGAACAGGCGTATCGCGCGGGATGACGCTCGGGGCGCGCCATTCCCTCGTCCTCCCGCACGGGCGCTTCGGGCCTGGCTCGGGAGGACGGGAAGGGGACCAGAAATTCCACCGTCCAAGGGGCCGGGGCCGATGTCCCTCATCGATACTTTCTTCAACGTCGACGTTCTCGCCCGGTCGATGTCGCTGCTGGTCCGGGGGCTCGCGAACACGCTCCTCCTCGGGCTCGTCAGCGCCGCCATCGGGCTCGCGGCGGGGTGCGTCGTCTGCCTGCTGCGGCTTTACGCGCCCCGCCCGGTTCGCTGGCTGACCATCGCCTACATCGACATCCTGCGCGCCGTGCCGACGCTCGTCGTCCTGATCCTCATCTACTACGCCCTACCGTTCGTCGGCGTGCGGCTCAGTTCCTTCCTGTCGGCGACCGCGGCCTTGTCGCTCGTGCTTTCGGCGTTCTCGGCCGAGGTCTTCCGGGCCGGGATCGAGAGCATCCCCAGGGGGCAGTTCGAGGCCGCGACATCCCTGGGATTGTCCTTCATCCACACGCTGCGGCTCGTGGTCCTGCCCCAGGCGGTGCGGGTCGTCATCCCGCCGCAAACCTCGAACTGCGTGTCGATCTTCAAGGAAACCTCGCTGGCCTCGGTCGTGGCCATGCCGGATCTGCTCAAGCAGGCGACCGACGCCCAGGCCATGACGGCGAACCCGACGCCGCTCATCGGCGCGGCCCTCCTCTATCTCGCGTTCCTGTGGCCGCTCGTCCGGCTGATCGGCGTGCTCGAGAACCGCGGACGCCGCGCGCGGGAGGGACGGTGACGGCCGTCGCGGCCTCGCGCGCGCCTTCAGCTTGCCGGCCGTACGCCGCCCGGGGTGACGACGAAGCGCTCGACCGCCTCCGCTTCCGCGAAAAGCGCGGGGTCGGCGCCCGTCATGAACGCCTGGCAGCCGATGTCGCCGAGGCTCGCGAACAGCGCCGCCCGCCGCTTGGGGTCGAAGTGCGCCGCCACCTCGTCCAGCAGCAGCAAGGGCGCGAGGCCGCTCATGGCGGCGACGAGCCGCGCTTGGGCCAGCACGAGGCCGACGAGCAGCGCTTTCTGCTCCCCGGTGGAGCACCGCGCGGCGTCGACGTCCTTGGGGCCGTGCCGCACGCGCAGGTCGGCGAGGTGCGGGCCGACCGAGGTCCGACCGGCCGCGGCATCGGCCGCGCGGTCTTCGCGCAGCAGGGCGCGGTAGCGTTCCTCGGCCTCCAGGGCCGGGGCGGCCGACACCATGCCCTCGACCACGCCGTCGAGCGTCACGCCGGCCCACGGGAAGGGGGAACCATCATCCCGATCGGCCGCGATCAGGGACGCGAGCCGCGCCACCGTCTCGTGGCGCGCGGCCGCGACCGCGACGCCGAGCGCCGCCACCTCGCGCTCGGCCGCGTCCGCCCATGCGGCGTCGAGCCGCCCGCGCTGGCGACCGTCCTCGAGGACGCGGTTGCGGTTGCGCAGCGCGCGTTCGAGCGCGGAAACCCGGGCCGCGTGTTCGCCGTCGATCGTCAGCACGGCACGGTCGAGGAACCTGCGGCGTTCGGCGGCCGGGCCGGCGAACAGCCCATCCATGGCGGGCGTCAGCCACACCACGCGGACGTGGTCGTGGAAGCTGCGGGCGGAGGCGACGGGCGCACGGTCGACGCGACAGCGGCGGCCGGCGGGCGAAGAGCCGTTCGGCGGATCGAGCCCCGTGCCGAGCTGGACGGGAGAGCCGTCGTCCGCGTCCGCGATCTCGACCGAGGCGCCCCACCCGCCGGAACCCGCCGTGCGGGCGCAGGCGGCGAGCTCCGCCCGGCGCAGGCCCCGCCCGGCGGTCAGGAACGACAAGGCTTCGAGGAGATTGGTCTTGCCGGCCCCGTTGTCGCCGGAGAACGCGACGGTCGCGCCGGACACGCGCAGATCGAGCGCCGGGTAGGAACGGAAATCCGTGAGCACCAGGCGCCGGACGCGCGGCCGGCGCGCGCCCCCGCTCACACCCGCATCGGCATCAGAACGTAAAGGGCCGGGGCGTCGTCGCTGTCTTGGACCACCGTCGGCGAGCCCGGATCGGCGAACTTCAGGAGCGCGGTGTCGCTGTCGAGCTGGGCCGTGATGTCGAGCAGGTAGCGGGCGTTGAAACCGATGTCGAGGGGAGCCGAATCGTAGTCGACGTCGAGCTCCTCGCTGGCCGAGCCCGAATCCGGGTTGTTGACGCTCAACGTGAGCTTGCCGTCGGCGATGGCGAGCTTGACGGCCCGTCCCCGCTCGGCCGAGATGGTCGACACCCGGTCCACGGCGGCCGCGAAGGCGCTTTTCTCGACCACGAGCCGCTTGTCGTTGCCGGCAGGGATGACGCGGCCGTAGTCCGGGAAGGTGCCGTCGATCAGCTTCGACGTCAGAATGACATCGCCGAAGGTGAAGCGGATCTTCGTCGGCGACAGCGCGACCGTGACCACGGCGCCCGGGTCCTCGATCAGCTTCTGGATCTCCGAGACGGCCTTGCGGGGCACGATCACGCCCGGCATGCCGTCCGAGCCTTCCGGAGCCGGAATTTCCACGCGGGCCAGGCGGTGGCCGTCGGTGGAAACGACGCGCAGCACCGTGCGCCCGTCGACCGCCATCGTGTGCAGGTAGACCCCGTTGAGGTAATAGCGGGTTTCCTCGGTCGAGATCGCGAACTGCGTCTTCTCGATCAGCTGCCGCAAATCGCCCGCGGGAAGCGTGAAGCGGTGCGGCAGGTCGCCCGCCGTGAGGTCGGGGAAATCGCTTTCCGGCAGGCACTGCAGCTGGAAGCGCGAACGTCCCGAGCGCAGCAGGAGCTGGCTCATGTCCCCGCTCATATCGAGCGTCACCTGCGAACCGTCGGGGAGCTTGCGCACGATGTCGTGGAGCACGTGCGCGGGCAGCGTCGTGCCGCCCGGCTGGGCCACGTCGGCGGGCACGTCCTCTGTGATCTCGAGGTCGAGGTCGGTCGCCTTCAGGCTCAGCGTGCCGCCCGTCGCCCGGACCAGGACGTTGCTCAGGATCGGGATCGTGGTGCGCCGTTCCACGACCCGGTGGATATGCCCGAGCGCCTTCAGGAGCGCCGTACGTTCGACGGTGATTTTCATGGCGACGGACGATCCTGAGGCGAAGCGGGCGCACGCGCGCGCCGGACGCATGCACGGGGCATGCTGAACGCGGGGAAGCCCATGGGCGGGCCGGCAAGGGGGTGGGGACTTTTGCGCGGCCACGGGAAATTCGCAAGCGCGTTCGCGCCATGAGCTTCGCTTCCGACGATTTGGCCGTCATGCCGTTCGCCTTACAAAGGCGGAGCGCGAAGACCTCGCCGCCGACGAACGCGGGGCAGCCCAAGGGAATCGCCTCGACCGATCGCCCAGACCCCGACCGCTCTTTGCAGCATAGCCGCGAGCGCTGCGCCGCCGGTCGTTGAACGCCATGGTGCGGCGTCCGCGCGTTCCGAGCTTCGCTTGGCAAGGCGTGCTGGCCCCGATCCCGTCTCGCAACCGTCAAGCCGATGTGCTAGCGGACCACCATGAAGCCGGCCTTTTCCCTCCTGACCATCTGCGGGCTCGAAGAGCTCGAGTCACACAGCGCGCGGGGCGTCACCCACGTGCTGTCGATCATCGACCCCGACCTTCCCGACCCGCCCGCGTTCGGGCGTTACGCGCCGCATCGGCGCACGGTGCTGCGCTTCCATGACGCCATCGAGCCCGAGCCTCACGTCGTCCTGCCGCGCGAGGAGGACGTCGACGCGATCCTGGCCTTCGGCCGCACGCTCGACGTGGATCGGGACGGGCACCTTCTGATCCATTGCCACATGGGCATTTCCCGCTCGAGCGCCGCGATGACGATGCTGCTCGCGCAGGCCCACGCGGATACGGACGAGGCCGCCATCGTCGACCACGTGCTCGCGATCCGTCCCATCGCCTGGCCCAACTCGCGCATGATCCGCTTCGCCGACGCCAAGCTCGGGCGGGACGGGCGGCTCGTCGCCGCCACGAGCCGGATCTACGCCCGGTCGATGGCGAACCGTCCCGACTTGGCCGACGCCTTCACCCGCATGAACCGGGCGCACGAGGTCGCCCTCGGGAAAGGCCACGATGCTTCGGCCTCGGTGGCCCGCACCCCCTGATGGCGGCGCTCGCGGCGGTCTGCGGCGTCCTCATGATCGCCTTCGGGCTCGCCATGACGCGGCGGGTCCCGACCGACGCCCAGGTCGGCATCGAGGTCACCAGTTTCGTCGGCGGGCTGGTGCTGTGCTTCCTCGCCGTGGTTCTGGGGAGGCTGCGGGCGCTGGAAAAAAGGCTCGGGCCGCATCGCGACGGCGGCGCGGAGTGACGCCGGGCAGGCGCTCGGACGGCCGCACCGGCCCATGTCCGCGAGGCACGTGCACCGTCGCCGGGCGGCAGCCGGCTGCTCGCCGGGCGCGTTCCGATGCGAGGCGCGGTCGAGTTTCCGTCCTTCGTAGCGGTGCCGCGCGAAGCTATTGCGATAGCGGTCGCGGTCGGTTTGGTTCGCTCGCCGAATCGCTCGGCGGCGAGTTTTTCGTCGGGGCTCGGGTGCCGACCTCGAAATCGGCAACAGGCGCGTCGGGAGAACGCAGCGCGATCGCGGCGACGAGCCGGCCGTAATCGGGCTCGCCGCGGTGGGTGGCGCGGCGGTAGGAGAAGAACCGGTCCGCGTCGGCATAGGTGTCGAGGGCGAGGTCTTCGAACCGCCCGATCCCGGCGCCGCCGAGGCGGGCGCCGATGAAGCCCGGCAGGTCGAACAGCGCGTGGCCGGCGCGCGGCGCCGCCGCGAAGAAGCGGGAATGGGCGCCACCCGCCGCGACGAAACGGTCGCGGAACTCGGGGCCGACCTCGTACGAGCCTTGGGCGATCGTCGGGCCGAGCACGGCGACGATATCGCGCCGCCGCGCGCCGAGGCCCTCCATCGCCGCGACGGTCGCCTCGAGGACGCCGCCGAGCGCGCCCTTCCAGCCCGCGTGGGCGGCGCCCACGACCCCCGCGCCGGGGTCGGCGAACAGGATGACGCCGCAGTCGGCGCCGGTGACGCCGAGCGCGAGCCCGGGCGTGCGCGAGGCGAGGCCGTCGCAGCGCGGGCGCCCGCCGTCGCCGAAGGGCGCCGCGACCGCGACCGCGTCGGCCGAATGGCACAGGTGGGGCACGAGCAGGCGCTCCGGCGCGACGCCGAGAACCGCCGCCATGCGTCGGCGGTTCTCGGACACGGCCTCCTGGTCGTCGCGTGATCCGAAGCCGCCGTTGAGCGACGCGTAGACCCCCTCGGAAACGCCGCCGCGCCGCGTGAAAAAGGCGTGCGCGAGACGCGGATGGTCGAGCGCGGGCGCGGTCACGGCCTCCGCCGTCATCCGGCTATCGCGCCCGCGTCGCAAAAGCCGGGCGGATCGGGCAGGCCGGGTGCCGCGAAGGCCATGGCCTTGAACAGCCGCCCCATGCCCGGCCGATCGGGGTCCCCATCGCCGACGAGCCGCGCCAGCGCGGTCGCGATGTCCCTTGCCTGCGCGGGGGTGGCGTGGCGCAGCAGCGCGTCGGCGCGGGCCTCGATGCCGAGCCGGCGCAGGAAGGCGCCCTGCGGCGTCGGACCGTGCACGACCGCCCCGGCGTGTCGCGCCGTGCCCGCCAGGGCGGCGAAATCGACGTGGGCGGTCAGATCCGCCTCCCCCGGCTCGGCCAGGGGGTCGACGAAGCGATGGCGCCGCACGGCCTGCAAGGTCTCCCCGAAGCGGGGCGCCTCGTAGCCGTAGTCGACGATGAGCGCGGCCCCCCCTTCGGCGACGAGGCGCCGGGCGACGACGCCCGCGAGCCGGCGCGCCGCCACCCCCACTTCGAGCATGGCACCTTCGGGCGCCGCAAGCCGCAGCGCGGCTTCGGGCGCCGGCGCCAGGCCGAACACCAGCGCGTCGCCGGCGAGCCCGACCTGCCGCTCGCGCCAGTCCGCCCGCGTGCGGACGTAATGGCGCACGGGCAGCGCGTCGAAGAACTCGTTGGCGAGGACGATCGCCGGGCCGGGCGGCACATCCTCGAAGGTCGCGTGCCAGGAGGCCGCGTGGCCGCCGGCCGCGTGGCCGCCCGCGGCGAGCGCGGCGCGCTGCGCCTCGCGCAGGACGGGGCTCGTCTCGACGAGGTGCGGGTCGAGCGCGGCGCGAAACGCCGGCCACGCCCGCGCGGCCTTGAGCGCGTCGACCATCAGCGTGCCGCGTCCGGGGCCGAGCTCGATCAACCGGACCGGGCGGGGGCGCCCCAGCAGGGTCCAGACCGTCGCGGCCCAGGCGCCGATCAGTTCGCCGAACATCTGGCTCGTTTCGGGTGCGGTGACGAAGTCGCCGGCGGGGCCGAACGGGTCGCGCGTCGCGTAATAGCCGAGCGTCGGGTGGCCGAGCGCCAGCGCCATGAAGCGGTCCACCGCGATCGGCCCATCCAGCGCGATGATGGCCTTCAGCGCGTTCGCGAGCGAGGGCGCGGGTGTGCCGCTCACGACGCGGCGCGGATCGTGGGCGCGAAGGCGGGCCGCCGCAGCGCGACGGCCAGGAACCCGACACCCAGCACGAGGACGGGGAGCGACAGCAGCATGCCCATCGTCGCGCCGCCGAACAAGAAGCCCAACTGCGGGTCCGGCTGACGGAAGAACTCCGCCGTGATGCGGGCCATCGCGTAGCCCGTCGCGAACACGCCCGTGACGAGGCCCGGGCGCCGCAAGGCGCCGAGCCGTATCGCCACGGCCAGGACGACAAACAGAGCGATGCCTTCGAGGCCGGCCTCGTAGAGCTGGCTCGGATGACGGGGAAGGCCGCCGGCACCCGGGAACACCATGGCCCAGGGCACGTCGGTTTCACGGCCCCAGAGCTCGGGCTTGATGAAGTTGGCGATCCTGCCCAGGAACAGGCCGATGGGCACCACGGCCGCCACGGGATCGGCGACCGACAAGAGGGGCACGCCGTGGCGTCGGGCGAACAGCCACAGGCCCAACGCGGTGCCGATCAAGCCGCCGTGGAAGGCCATGCCGCCCTTCCACAGGGTGAGCGCCTCGAGGGGATTATGGAGGAAGAAATCGCCGTTGTAGAACAGCACGTAGCCGACGCGCCCGCCCACCACGATGCCCACCGCGACGTAGATGACGAGGTCGTCGATGCCCGCCGGGGTCGGCCGCGTCCGGCGTCCCCACAGGGCGTCGCTCGCCACCAGCCGCCGGGCGAGGAGCCAGCCGAGCACGATGCCGGCGAGATAGGCCAGCGCGTACCAGCGGATCGGGAACGGCCCGACGTTCACCAGGGTGGGGTCGATAGTGAAGTATGGGATCTCGAAGAGCATCGCGCGCGAGATGGCCCGTGCCGCACGGCGCCGTCAAGGCACGCTCGGGGGCCGGACAGGGCGGGTTGTCGACGCGACGGCAAGGTCCGGTGTTGTCGAGCGGGACGGGCGGCATGGACAAGCGGGATCGGTTCGTTGGGGAGCTTCGCGATCTTGCCGGCGCGCGGGCCTGTGTTCCGGGTCACCAAAGGGCAGGGCAAAGGGGGTCACGCCATGGTCTGGGTCGGAACCCACAAACGCGCGACACTTGCAAGCCGGCAGGTCGGTCCCGATCCGGAGCACGCCACGAACCCACCGAACCTGGCGGGGCGCTCGTGGCGCTCGGCCGCCGGCTCGTTGTGGGCGTCGAGGCCGCGTAGCGGCGGTCCGCCGGTTCCCCTTCGCGCCGTGTTCCGCTACCCTGTTGCCGATTCGTTCTCACGCGAGGCCGGAGGGTGCGATGTCGGATCCGGTGCCGAAGGTCGATGCCGTCCACGACGGGCCCGTCCGCAAGATCATCCACATCGACATGGACGCGTTCTTCGCTTCCGTCGAGCAGCGCGACGACCCCGCGCTTCGCGGTCGTCCGGTCGCGGTCGGCGGTTCGCGCGAACGTGGCGTCGTGGCGGCGGCGAGCTACGAGGCGCGCCGCTTCGGCGTGCGCTCCGCCATGCCCTCCGTGACGGCGCGGCGCCTGTGCCCGGACCTCGTGTTCGCGAAGCCGCGCTTCGACGCCTACAAGGCCGTGTCCCGGCAGATCCGGGCGATCTTCGCCGCGTTCACGCCCGTGATCGAGCCGCTGTCTCTCGACGAAGCCTACCTCGACGTGACGGATCGCGTCGGCCCGGCGGGCTCCGCGACGCGGGTCGCGCAAGCGATCCGCGCCCGCATCGCCGCCGAGACCGGACTCACGGCCTCGGCCGGCGTGTCCTACAACAAGTTCCTGGCCAAGCTCGCTTCCGATCACCGCAAGCCCGACGGGCTCACGGTCATCGCGCCCCGCCAGGGTCCGGGCTTCGTCGAGGCGCTGCCGATCGCCAGGTTCCACGGCGTCGGACCCAAGACGGCCGACAAGATGCGGCGCCTCGGCATCGCGACCGGCTTCGACCTTCGCGCGCAAACGGCAGCCTTCCTCGAGGGGCGGTTCGGCAAGTCCGGCCGGTATTATTACCTCGCGGCCCGGGCCATCGACCACCGTGCCGTGACGCCCGACCGCGTTCGCAAGTCGGTGGGCTCCGAGACGACATTCGCCCGGGACGCGGCGGACGAAGCCGCCGTGATGGCCGCCATCGCGGCGCCGGCGGGAAGCGTGTGGGCGCATTGCGCCGCGGTGAACGTCACGGGGCGGACCGTGACCCTCAAGGTCAAATACGCCGACTTCAAGCTCGTCACGCGGTCGCGCACGTGCGTCGCGCCCGTGATGGACGCCCGGCACCTCGAAGAGGTCGGGCGGGACCTCGTCGCGGGCCTGTTCCCGCTGCGCGGCGCGGTGCGGCTCCTCGGCCTGTCGATGTCGAACCTCGGTCCGGCCGGTTCCCCCTCCGTCGCGCAACTTCCCTTGGGGCTGTGAAGGGGGGCCGAGCCGGCGGGACGGCCCGGTCGAGCAAGGCTCCGTTAAGGTCAACGACGGAGGTTGAGGGGCCGCGTCGACCGACGCCGCGCACCGCCGCGCACCCCGAGCCAGCCCCGACCCATGACCTCACGCGACCCGTCGTCCTTCCCGGCCCAGCACCCGGCGTCCGCCCGCGACGCCTACGTCGACGCGTCCCATTGGGACGCGATGTACAAGGCCCTGCTCGCGCGACTGACCGCCTATGTCGATGCCGCCATCCTGCAGGCGCTCATCGACCGCGGCCTCGACGACGCGTGGCCGCGCCCGGCGGCACACGCCACCGAATCGGATCACGACGCGTACCGGACACCCGGACGCGGCTTTCACGCGACCGCCGTGCTGCCGCCATGGCTGCAGCCGTTCACGCTGCCCGAACAGGTCCGCTTCACCCGGACGCCGGACGCCCTGCTGCGCGGGGAAAGGCCGCTGCCCGAACCGCTGCCGGCCCCCGAACCGCGCGACGCCGCCCCGGCCTTCGACGCCTCGGCGCAGGCCGACGACCCCCCGTGGCGCAAACCGTTCTCGCTGCCCCCGAACGTGCGCATCAACCGCACGCCCTACCCGAAGCCCGCCGAGGCGGCGGTCCCGGCCGACGCCGCCGCGCCGCGCGACGCTTCGGCCGTCGAGCCCGCGTCCGAGATGCCGCCGTGGTTCGGCTTCATCAGCCCGCCGCACCCGACCGACGTTCACCCGGCCGACGAACAGGACAACGGCGCGGCGGACCTCGCCGGGATCGCGACCCTCGAAACGTCGGACGCCGACGACCACCTGGCGGATGCCTGGATGCGCCTGCCCGGGGGATGGGCCGACCTCGGCGCGAACCGTGACGCGCCGGGTCCCGCGATCGAGGCGCTGTTCGGGACCGTCGGCGCCTCGGCCGTCGCCGCCGCGCCCGTGACCCTTTTGGCCGCGGCCTACCCGGCGGAGCGGGTCGCGGGCGGAACCGGCGTCGCCGACATCCGGACGCTGACGCCTTACGGTTGGTTTTCCGTGGTGGATGTGTCGGAGGTACCCGTCGAGGCCGGGGGCCGTGTCGCCCTTCACCCGGCGGTGGCCATCGGGACGGCCGCCCCGGCGGCGCGCGCCGCCGAACGTTCGACCGGTCCCGAGGCCGGCCCCGCCATCCCCGATCGCGCCCCGGCCTCGGCGGGGGATGGCGCGGGGGTGGCCGGCGAGCCCGCGGGCCGGGCGGCGCCCAATGGCTGGTTCGCGCTGGCGCCAGAGCCGGACGAGGCCTCGGTCCCGAGCGGCGAGGGGTCCGGAGGGGCGGGGGAGCCCGTGCCGGCCGCGGCCACCCAGCCGATCGGCATCGCGTCGCCCGACGACGCCCGCGCCTTCCTGGGTCCCGCGCGGTCGGGCGGCGGGCGGCGCGAGCCGGTCGGTTCGCGCGGCGCCGAGGCGCGGCGGGTGCCGCACGTCGAGGTGCCGTGGGAAGATCCGCCGATCGAACTCCTGGTCGAACCGCCGCCGGCCAGCGTCGAAGTGCTGTCGAGCGGCGCGCTCGAACAGAACGCCCGCCTGCTCGAGGGCGTGCTCGAGGAATTCGGCGTCCGCGGCGAGATCATCGACGTCCGCCCGGGGCCGGTGGTGACGCTCTACGAGCTCGAACCCGCGCCCGGCACGAAGTCCTCGCGCGTCATCGGCTTGGCCGACGACATCGCCCGCTCCATGTCGGCCA
>CAXTIC010000035.1:0-42039 GCA_964244255.1 uncultured Lichenihabitans sp.
ACGGCGCGGCGGAACGGGTCGAGCGCCTCGTCGGGCGTCCGCGACCGGCGCAGCCGCATGGCGCGGACATGGCTGAACAGAGGCTGGTCGCCGCCCTCGCGGTTAGTCCCCAGCGCTGCCGCGAACCGCTTTCGGGGGTCGTTTTCCCGCACCGCCGCGAGCACGGCCGCCACGAGGGCGGAGCGTACGTAGGCTTCGGGATCGCCCTCGCCGGGGCGACGGCCGCCGAGACGACGGTGCAGGTCGGCGGTCGCGGGCACCAGCATGGCGGCATCGAGCGTCGGGGCGCGGCGCAATCGGGCGGCGGCGGCGCGGTCTCCCCCTCGCCGTTTGTCGGCCTTGTCGACGCCGACGAGTTCCGCCCACCAGTTCCGGGCGCGTTCGGCGCGGGACGGTTTGCGCGCCCCTTCGTTAAACTCGGCCATCAGGCGTTCTCCTTCGGCTTGCGGGTGGTCTTTTTAGCCTTGGCGTCGGGGGGCGTGACGCCGAAAGCGCCGAACAGGTTCTTGCCCAGGGCGCCGTAGCCGGCGAACCCGCTGGCCAGCACGCGGCGCGCGTCCACCATCCGCTCGACGTCCTTTTCGTCGAGCGCGTCGAGTTCGCCGAGCGGCACGGCCTCGTCGTAGATGCGGAGGGCCTGCCCCTTGAGCACGGCCAGCCAATCGGCCAACTCGGCCTTCGCCGGATCGTCCGCGACGGCGGATGCGGTCGTGCCGATGTCGCGCGCCCGCTTGAGCCGCTCCGTGAAGGCCGCCTCGGTGCGGGCGAACAGGCGGTCGCGCAGCGGCGCCAGGATGGATGCATCGCGCGGCACGTCCTCGATCCGGCGAAAGAGCGCGCCGCCGACGGCGCGGCGCAGCGCGCGCGCGGCGGCCTCGGCCGCGGCCACCATCCGGCGCGCCCCGCCCTCCACGGACTCCCGCCCCTCGTCCGTGCCCGCCAGCACCAGCGGCACGGTCTCGATCTTGAAGTCGAGCACCTTGGCGTTGTCCATGGCGTAGCCGGCGACGAGCAGGCGATGCTCCGTCCGGTTGCCCGAAAGTCGCCTGTTAGCGTCCCGTACTACCCGCGCCGGCTCCGTGCCGTTGTCGGTGCGGCCGACGACGAGTCCGATCCAGTCGGCATAGGATTGCCGCCCTTCGCGCGGATGCATCGGCAACTTGCCCGTCTTGTCCGCCCGATAGGGCGTCAGCGGGTGAAGCCAGGCGCCGTAGTTCGTGCCGCCGTGGCGGGCGCCGAACCCCGTCGCGACCACCTCGTCCACGTCGCCCGTGACGGCGCAGCGCGTACCCTCCGGGTTGGGCGCGAACACCAGCACCAGGCGCCGCGGCATGCCGAAGAACACCTGAAGCGGGTGCACGCGCCGATCCGAATCGTGGACCTGCGGCGCGCCCTTCTCC
This sequence comes from uncultured Lichenihabitans sp., assembly GCA_964244255.1. GTDB lineage: Bacteria > Pseudomonadota > Alphaproteobacteria > Rhizobiales > Beijerinckiaceae > Lichenihabitans. The sequence continues at coordinate 1,401 of CAXTIC010000035.1, forward strand.
TCCGAGGTGAGCGTGGGCCCGAGCCAGGGGAACAGCCGTGGCGAAGCGCCGGGCGTGGCAGGGGGCGCCTCGTCGTCGCGCATCTTGGGTACGTTGGAGGTCAGCAGGTCCCACAGTGGACGCGCCGATTCGGTCTCGTTCGGCACCACCAGCGTCGTCATCGGGCCGCCGCCGCGCAGCGAGGTGCGGTGCCCCCGTCCGCCCGAAGGCGCGAAGGCCTGCAAGGCGTAGAGCGCGACCGCCGCCGCGGCGCGCGACAGCACCGGCGCGGTGCCGAATCGCCCGGGCTTGGCGAAGTATTCGGCCGTGCCGTCGATCAGCAGCGCGTCGACGGGCAGGATCTCGCCGCCGAGGTCGGCCTGGTCTTGCAGAAAGCGCGGCTTGGCGCCGTCGAGCGCGAAGGCCGGCGCGAGCGGGTCGAGGCGGCGCTGCACGGCCGCGGGGTCGGCCGCATCCATCAGATCGAAAAGCGCCTCCTCCGTGGCGGGCGCGAAGGCTACGGTGAGGATGCCGATGACGAGTTCCAGGCAAGCCACGTCGAGATCGGGGCGGCCCCAGTCGAAGCGGGCCGCCGGGCGGTCGGGGTGGTCGGCGCAGAGGTCCGCTATGCGCACCCGGTCGCGTTCACCGCGCGTCCGGCGGATCGGCAACCAGGGGTCGGTGATGAGGTTCAGGGGCATGAGGACGTCTTCAAAGCCATCGCCGGAGACTCGCGGCGACAAACCGTTCGACAGCAGCGTGCAAGATCGCATGCTCTGCACGCAACGCCGCTGCGGACTTATCCACGGTTGTATGTGCGATAAAACGCTCGTCCGAACGGCCGTGATCGGAGCAGGAAAAAGCTCGACACGCGGGGCGCGACGGAATAGGATTTGCACGCTGTTCGATTCGCCCGAAGCGTTACCTCCGGGCGAAGCTTTCGCTCATAACGTCCAGGCGATGTGCCACATCGCTCAGTTCCTTCCTCCGACCGAGCGCTGCAACGCGCGGTCGGTTCTGCAGTCTTGAGGCCAGACCTAGCGGTCTGGCCTTTCTGCATTTACTAGGCTGTGGAACCGATGTCAACAGAGATATTCGCCTTCGGACCACCACCTTCTTGAGTCGTCCCACCTTCTTCGTGCGTCTGAGATCAGTCCCCGCGCCTGCGGGGAACTTACAAAGGAGGGACTCCGCCTTCGCACGACCACTGGGTCATCCCCGCGACTGCGGGGATGACCCAGCATACCAGCCGCAGGAAGTACCCCGAAGGCAATTATCCCACCCGTAGCCCCAGCGTCCGGCTGTAACGCAGCGTCACCGGCCGATCCTGCTGATCGAGGCCGGCCGCGCGATACTCGCCGTCGGGCTCGAGCACGGCGACGGGGATCTCCCTGTCGAACCGGCCGAACCCGGCCCGCACGCGCTCCACGGCGGCGCGGCACCGTTCCGGCACGATCACCTCCTTCAAGCGCCGTGCCGGCACCTCGACCTCGGACAACGCCCAGGCGCGCTCAGCTTCCGGGTCGGGGCACAACGGCACCACGGCGCTCCCCTGCTCGCGTGCGAGCCGCAGGGTCAGGCGCGGCTCGCCCAACCGGGTCATCACTTTGGCCTCGTCGAGCCAGGCAGTGCTTTTCGCATAACCTTCCCCGTAGTCGAGCGACACCTGGCGGGCGAGGGAGCGCTCGCCATAGGACTCGCCCTGCGCCTTGTCCTCGTTGCGCGCCAAAGACGCGGGCGTCACGAGGGAGGGGCCGGGCTCGTCCGCGTAGACCGCCTCGATAAAGGCGCGGAGGTCGCCCGGCGCCTCGATGGCCCCGGCCCCGAACAGGACGCGGGCCGAGCGCCACAGCAGGCCGTGGTCGTCGTAGACCAGGGCCGTCATCGGCAGGGCGCCGGCGAGCCAGTTCGTTCCGACCGGGCCGTAGGGGTCGGGCGACACGACGCCGAGCGTCGGCGCGGGGAAGGGGCGCGATGCCGCCGGGCGCTCGGCCATGTGGCGCCATACGCGGCCGGCGCGCTGGAGCAGGAGGTCGATCGGCGCGAGGTCGGTGAGGAGGAGGTCGAAGTCCAAATCCAAGCTCTGTTCCACGACCTGCGTGGCCACCAGCGGACGCGCCTTGCGCTTCGCCGGGTCGGCGCTGCGCCCGTAACGTTCGAGGACTTCGCTCTCGATCGCGAGCCGGTCGCCCATGGCGAAGCGGGCATGGAACAGGAGCGGATCGAGGCCCGCCGCGCGCAGCCGCGCCGCGGTGTCGATCGCGTCCCCCACGGAGTTGCGGACATAGGCCACCGCGGCCCCGGCCCGGTGGGCGGCGGCGAGCCGTGCTTCCGCCGCGGCGACGCCGGCGAGCCGCTCGACCGCCACACGGCGGCGCAGGCTCTCGACCGGGGCCACTCTCACGCGGTCGAGCCCGCTCCCCGAGGCGACCGAGATCAGCGGATAGGCCTCTGCCGGGTCGCCGCGCTCCGGTGCGTCGCCTCCGAGGCCGCGGCCTTGCCGGTAGGCGGAGCCGAGCCTGCGGCGCGTTCCGGCCGGCAGCGTCGCCGACATCACGATCGTCGATCCGCCCATCGCCGCCTGGAAGCGCACCAGGTTCTCCATGAGGGTGCCGGTGTAGGCATCGTAGGCATGGGCCTCGTCGAGGATCAGCACGCGGTCCCCGAGCCCGAAAAGGCGCAGCGACTGGTAGCGCGCCGGCAATACGGCCAGTAGCGCCTGGTCGATCGTTCCCGCGCCGACGTGGGCCAGAAACGCCTTGCGCCGGTCGTCGGCGATCCAATCCGCGCAGACCGCGCCGACCGGCGCGGGCTCGTCGCCGCCGAAGCCGGGTTCCGCAACCGCCGGCAGCGTCGGTCGCCGGAACGCCGGGTTCAGCGCGGCCTTGCCATGCGCCAGCGCGAGCGAGGGTTTTTCGCCGACGGGCTCGAACAGCCGTCCGAGATGCGTGCCGAGCCGCTCGAACATGGCGTTGGCGGTCGCCATGGTGGGCATCGCCATATACAAGCCGCCGGCGTCGCCCCGGCGCATCAGCCGGTGCGCCAGCACGAGCGCGGCTTCCGTCTTGCCCGCCCCCGTGACGTCCTCGACAATGACAAGGATCGGTCCCTCGGGCAGGTCGATCGTCTCGGCCACGGACTGCAAGGGCCGCGGGTCCGCGACACCCGCCAGCGCGAGGACGGTGGAGTTTCGGGACGGCGGGACGGGCTCGAGCCCGGCCGCCACGACCGCGTCGCGCGCCTGCGGGCGGGCACGTTCGACCCAGTAGCGGTCGAGCGGCACGTCGACGGCGGCGCCCGTGGCGAAGGTGAGCGGGAAAAAGGCCGCGTTCGAGCCGAGCCAGTCGGCCGCGACCGTCAGGCCCGACAAAGTCCAGCCGAGCGCGCGGGCAGCCCCTTGATCGAGCGTCGGCAGCGCCGGGGCGCCCACGAGGGCGAACCAGTCCTCCAGGAACCGCGACGCGGCGGCCTCGGCCCGGTCGCCGACGAGAAGCGCGAGACCTCGGTCATCGAGCCCCTCGGCATCGACGGGCTCGCCGTGATGCCCGGCCACGCCGCCGAGGATCGGCCACACGGAGCACCACGCCCGGACCGACCGACCCCAGCCGGCGAACATCGGCCACGCCGTCATGTCGGCCATGCCGCGCCGTTCGCCGAACCCCCTCCGCATCCAGGCGAACAGGAGTTCGTCGTGCCGCCGGTTCGGCCGCGCGGCGTCGCGCGGCGGCGGCCCGAGAAGCTCCTCCCGCCACAGCCAGGACACCTTGCACTGGAACGCGACCGACAGCTTGCCGAGGTCGTGGACTCCGACGAGCGCGACGAGGGCCCGGGCGAGGACGTCGGGCGCCACGCCGAGCCGCCCGGCCAGAACGGCATGGCGACCGGGACCCGCGGCGATCAGACGCTCGGCGCAGGCCGCGACATCCAACATGTGGAAGACGGCGGGATGCCAGAGCCCGCCCTCCACTCGGTCGGATTTTCCCCAAGCGTGAAGATATCGACGCGCGGCTGCATCCATGGAAGACAAACGCCGGCTGGGCAAATCGGTCCAGTGGATAGCCGGTGAAACGCGCGCGGTCGATGCCGCGGCTTGGCGCGGCGCGGCCGATCCGTTACGCAATCGTCACGATACCTCTGTCCCGCCCGAGGCTTCCGCCATGTCCACCGCCTCGGCCTTCGCGCCGGGTCTGCTCGCCGCGCGGCAGATCGAGGAGCTTCGCGCGCGGGGACACATCCTCGGCAGCCCGCAGGCCGCCGCCGCGCCGCCGCTGACCCAGCCCGCGAGCCTCGACCTGCGCCTCGGCGCCCGCGCGTGGCGCCTGCGGGCGAGCTTCCTGCCCGGTGGCGGCCGCAGCGTCCGCGACGGCATCGAGGCGCAAGGCGCGCATCCGATCGACCTGTCGGCCGGGGCCGTCCTCGAACCCGGCACGGTCACGATCGTCGCACTCGACGAACGCCTCGCCCTGCCCCCGGCGATCTCGGCCGCGGCCAACCCCAAAAGCTCGACCGGCCGCATCGACGTGTTCACGCGCGTGATCGCCGACCGGGCGCGACGTTTCGACAGCGTGGAGCCCGGCTACCACGGCCCGCTTTACGCGGAAGTGTCGCCGCGCACCTTTCCGGTGCGCGTCGCGGCGGGGTCGCGCCTGACCCAGGTGCGCTTCGGCGCCGGCGGCGCCAAGCTCGACGACGAAGGCCACCGCGCGCTGCACCGTCGCGAACGGCTCGTGACGGGGGCGGAGCCCACGATCGCCGGCGGCGTCGCGGTCTCGGTCGACCTCGCGGGCTTCGGCGATGGCAAACGCGTCGGCTACCGCGCCAAGCGCCACACCGGCGTCATCGACGTCGATAGGCTCGGCGCCTACGATGCGGAGGAGTTCTGGGAGCCGATCGTCACCCGCGGCCGCCGCGACCTGATCCTCGACCCCGGCGAGTTCTACCTGCTCGCCTCCAAGGAGGCGGTGCGCGTGCCGCCCGACCACGCGGCCGAGATGACGCCCTTCGATCCGCTCGTCGGCGAGTTCCGCGTCCATTACGCAGGGTTCTTCGACCCCGGCTTCGGTGCCGCGGAAGCGGGCGGCGCGGGCTCGCGGGCCGTGCTCGAAGTCCGCTCGCGCGACGTGCCTTTCGTGCTCGAGGACGGGCAGATCGTCGGGCGCCTCGTCTACGAGCGCATGTCGGAGCGCCCCCACCTGCTTTACGGCGAAACGGCGGGCTCCAACTACCAGGCCCAAGGCCTCCGGCTGTCCAAGCACTTCCGCCAAAGCTGACCGGCACGGGCGCGGCGCCCATGTCCGCGCAGACATCTCAGGCCGGCGACGGACGATCGATGTCCAGCGCGGCCCTGGCCTTCGCGGCGCGGCGGCGCGCGTGCAGGATCGGCTCGGTATAGCCGTTGGGCTGCACCCGTCCCTCGAAGACGAGGTCGCGGGCCGCCGCGAAGGCCTCCCCGTCACAGGCCGGGGCCATCGGCCGGTAGCCGGGCGTCTCGGCGTTCTGACGGTCGACGACCCCCGCCATGCGGGCCAGCGATGCGGTGACCTGTGCCTCCGTCACGACCCCGTGCAGCAGCCAATTGGCGACGTGCTGGCTCGAAATGCGCAGGGTGGCGCGGTCCTCCATCAGTCCCACGTCGTGGATGTCGGGCACCTTGGAACAGCCGATGCCGGCGTCGATCCAGCGCACCACGTAGCCGAGGATGCCCTGGATGTTGTTGTCGAGTTCCTCCCGCACGGCCTCGGGCGCCCAGTTCGACCGCGCCAGCGGGATCGCGAGGAGGTCCGCGAGCCCGGCCGGGGGCCGCGACGCGAGCTCCCTCTGTCGCGCCGCGACGTCGACCTCGTGATAATGGATCGCGTGCAGGGTCGCGGCGGTCGGCGAGGGCACCCAGGCGGTATTCGCGCCCGCGCGGGGATGCGCGACCTTCTCGGTCATCATCGCGGCCATGCGGTCGGGCGCGGCCCACATCCCCTTGCCGATCTGGGCGCGGCCCGGCAGGCCCATGGCGAGCCCCACGTCGACGTTGCTGTTCTCGTAGGCGGCGATCCAGCGCGTCGCCTTCATGTCGTTCTTGCGCACCATCGGGCCGGCCTCGATCGAGGTGTGGATCTCGTCGCCGGTGCGATCGAGGAAGCCGGTGTTGATGAACACGACCCGGTGCCCGGCCGCGGCGATGCAGCGCGCGAGGTTGGCCGACGTGCGCCGTTCCTCGTCCATGATGCCCATCTTGAGGCTGTCGCGGGGAAGGCCGACGAGGTCCTCGACCCGCGCGAACAGGTCGGCGGTCAACGCCACTTCGTCGGGGCCGTGCATCTTGGGCTTGACGACGTAGATCGAGCCCGACCGGCTGTTGCGGAGCGGGCGGCCGGGGCCGAGGTCGCGCTTGCCGATCAGCGCGCTCAAGGCGGCGTCGAGGAAGCCCTCCGGCACGGGCTCGCCGTCCGCCAGCACCGCGTCGCTCCACATGTGGTGGCCGACGTTGCGCAGCAGCATCAGGCTGCGGCCGGCAACGAGGAGCGGCCGGCCGTCCGGGGCCGTATAGGCCCGATCGGGATGCAGCGTGCGCACGACGCTCGTGCCACCTTTGGGGAAGGCGGCGCTGAGCGTGCCGTCGACGAGACCGAGCCAGTTGCGGTAGATCGCGACCTTGTCCTCGGCGTCGACCGCCGCGACGCTGTCCTCCATGTCCATGATGGTCGTGAGCGCCGCTTCGAGCACGACATCGGCGAGACCGGCGGCGTCGTCGCGCCCGACCGGGCTCGCGCGGTCGAACACGAGTTCGACGCCGAGGCCGTGATGCCGCAGCAAGACCGCGTCCGGCGACGCCGCTTCGCCCCGGTACCCCGCGAACACCGACGGGTCGGCGAGCGCCACGCTCGCGCCGTCCCGCGCGCCGAAGCGCACCCCTCCCTGCGCGATCGCGACGCTCGCGACATCGCTCCAGGAGCCCGTCGCCAGCGGCACGGACGCGTCGAGGAACGCCTTGGCGCGCGCCACCACGCGGGCGCCCCGCACGGGATTGTAACCCTCGCGGCGTTCGGCCCCGTCGCTTTCGGGGATCGCGTCCGTGCCATAGAGCGCGTCGTAAAGGCTGCCCCAGCGCGCGTTGGCGGCGTTCAGCGCGTAGCGCGCGTTCGACAAGGGCACGACGAGCTGCGGGCCGGCGATCGCCGCGATCTCGTCGTCGACATTCCCGGTGTCGATCCGCGCCGGCGCGGGCTCGGGCAGAAGGTAGCCGATGTCCCGCAGGAACGTCAGATAGGCCTGCTCGTCCCAGGCCTGGCCCTTCCGGCTCGCGAGATAGGCATCGATGCGCGCCTGCAAGGCGTCGCGGACGGCGAGGAGGTCGCGGAGCCGGGGCGCGAGATCGCGCACGACCGCGGCGAAGCCCGACCAGAACGCCTCGGCATCGAGGCCCGAGCCGGGCAGCGCTTCCGCTCCGACGAAACGGTGGAGCGGCGCGGCGACATCGAGTCCCGCGACGGTGATCCTGTCCATGGGCCGTTTCTCCATGCCTGCCGCGCGGCGGGGGCTTGTTCTGCCGCCATTCGGCGGTCAAAGCTAGCCGACCGCTCGCGCCACCGCCGCGCGATGGCGGGACGGGACGGAACCATGCCGCGCATCTTCGTTCTCAACGGCCCCAACCTCAACCTTTTGGGCGTGCGCGAGCCGGAGGTCTACGGGAGCGAAACCCTGGCCGACGTCGAAGCGGGCCTCGGGGAAACCGCGCGCGAACTCGGCCTGGAGGTAACTTTTCGGCAGACGAGCCACGAGGGCCAGCTGATCGATTGGGTGCACGAGGCCCGGCAGCACGCGGACGCCGTCATCATCAATCCCGCCGGCCTCACCCACACGTCGATCGCGCTCATGGACGCGCTGAAAGCCTGTGCCTGCCCGATCGTGGAGGTGCATCTGTCCAACGTGCACCGGCGGGAAAGCTTCCGCCACCTCTCCTACGTGTCGCTCGCCGCGACCGCCGTGATGGCGGGCTTCGGCACGCACGGCTACGCCTTGGCGTTGCGGCATGTCGCCCGGCTCCTTGAAGATGCGCTGAGGGCGCACTGAACGGACACCTGCGCCGCGCGGTTGAGGTTTGGGCGCACGAGGCGGTGGGCGTGATATCCGCCCCGTCGCGATCCGGCATCCGGCATCCGGCCAGGGGTCGACCGGCCGACGAAACCTAACCCGGTATCGCGGGATCGATGAAGCCCGCCGCCGCCATGGCGAGATGGACCTTGTTGGCGAAGCGCGCGTCCTCGCGGGTCGCGAGCAGCGGCGCGTGGTCGGCGACGGCGCCGCACAGGCATCCGACCCAGGCCCGCTCCCCCTTGCCGAAATCGCTCAGCACGTAGGTGTGGACCATGGCCCTGTCGCCCGGGTGACCGATGCCGAGGCGGACGCGGCGATACTCGTTGCCGAGGTGCGCCGTGATCGAGCGAAGACCGTTGTGCCCGGCGTTGCCGCCGCCGGTCTTCACCCGCACCTTTCCCGGCGCGAGGTCGAGTTCGTCGTGCAGCACGACGATGTCGCCGGGGTCGATCTTGAAGAATCGTGCGGCGTCGCCGACCGCCCGACCACTCTCGTTCATGAAGGTCGCGGGCTTGAGCGCGACCGTCCGCTCGCCGCCGAGCGTGCCTTCGGCCGACAGGCCGCCGAACCGCGCGCGGACAGGTCCGAAGCCGTACGCACGCGCTACGGCGTCGAGCGCCATGAAGCCGACGTTATGGCGGTTCCCGGCGTATTGGGACCCGGGATTGCCCAGGCCGACAAGCAACAGCATGGCGCGCCCGGGTGCTCGAGGGCGTCTGCCCGCGCGCCGCCCGAGGCGGCTCGGCGCGGACGCGATCCGCCCTACTTCTTCGCGGCGGCGGGCTTGGCGGCGGCGGCAGCCGGCTTGGCGGCCTTCGCGCCGCCCTTGCCCGAGGCCGCGGCCTTGGTGGCGGCGGCTTCGGCGGCCGCCGCGTCGGCCGCATTGGCTTCGGCGAGACCGCTCGGGGCCGCGATCGTGGCGACCGTGAAGTCGCGGTCGCCGGTCGTGGGCCGGCAGCCTTCCGGCAGCGCGAAGGCGGAGATATGCAGCGAACCGTTGATGTCGAGCCCGGCGAGGTCGCCCGTGATCGCCTCCGGGATGTTGTCGGCCGGAACCAGCATCTCGACCGTGTGGCGCACGATGTTCAGCGTCCCGCCCCGCTTGAGGCCGGGCGCCTGGTCGGCGTTGACGAGGCGCACGGGAATGTCGAGCTTGAGCTTCGACCCGGCGCGCAGCCGCAGGAAGTCGACGTGCAGGGGCATGTCCTTGACGACGTCGAGCTGATAATCGCGGGGGATCACGCGTTCCCTGCGACCCTCGATGTCGAGCTCGAAGATCGTGGTCAGGAAATGCCCGGCGTAGATCAGCTTGTGGGTTTCGCGGTAGTCGAGCGAGATCGGCTCGGCGGGTTCGCCGCCGCCGTAGATCACGCCCGGAACGCGGCCTCCACGGCGAACGCTGCGGGCGGCCCCCTTGCCTGTCCCGCTGCGCACCGCGGCCGCGAGCGTCTTCGTCGCTGCCATGGGTGTTGGTCCTCGGAAAAGAAAAACGGCCGCCCGAACGCGGCCGCTCATGGAAACGCCCCCGCCTCCAGGGGTGTCGGAGGAGCGTCGCCGTGTCGTAGTCGCAGCGCGCGTGAAAAACAAGGGCTTGTCGCCGCGGACGGCGCGTGTGAGGGCAGGGCCGAGCCCAGCGTCACCCGTGTCCGTCCCGGCAACGGGCGAACCCGTCAAGCCCCGATGAATGATCGTACGGCCATCTTCACGATCTGCTCGAACAACTACCTCCCGCAGGCGGAGGTGTTCTTCGCCACGGCGCGCGACCACCATCCCGACGCCGAGTTCGTGCTCGGGCTCGCCGACGCGCCGGGCGACCTCCCCTACCCCCCCGGCGTCGCCGTGCTTCCGGCGCGCGACTTGGCCATTCCCGACTTCCCGAGCGTGGCCTTCGGCTACGACATCATGGAATTCAACACGGCCATCAAGCCGTTCATCTTTCTGAACCTGCTCGAGCGCGGTTTCGCCCGCGTGCTCTACTTCGACCCCGACATCATGCTCTTCCGCCGCCTGGGCGACATCCTCGCCACGCTCGACCGCGGCGCCTCCTTCGTGCTCACCCCGCACCTATGCAAGCCGCCCGGACCGGGCGCGCCGCGGACCGAGATCGACGTCATGCGCACGGGAATCTACAATCTGGGATTCCTCGGCGTGTCCCCGCACCGCGAAACCGAGCCGATTTTGCGCTGGTGGGCGCGCAAGCTCCGCCACGATTGCGTGAACGATCAGACCGGGGGCGTGTTCGTCGACCAGAAGTTCATGGATTTCGTCCCGGGCTTCGCGGACCACGCGCGCGTGCTTCGCGACCCGACGTTGAACGTCGCCTACTGGAACGTGGCACAGCGCGTTCTGGAGCACACGGCCGACGGCTGGTCCGTCGACGGACGCCCGCTCGGCTTCTTCCATTTCAGCGGCTTCGATCCCGCGAAGGCGCACGTCTTGTCGAAACATGCGCCCGCCGCGCCGGTGGGCGCCGCGCTCGCCGGCCTGCTCGGCTCGTACGCCGAGCGGATGCGCGCGCGCGCGGCACATCCGGGCTCGGCATCGCCCTACGCCTATGGCGCCTTCGCGTCGGGCAACGGCATCCCCGACCCCGTCCGGCGGATGTTCCGGCACCTGCACCTCGCGTGGTCCGGCGATCCGTTCGAGAATTACGAGGCCTATGCCGCGCTGCCATGGCGGCATGCCGCCACCGGCGATGCCGGAGAGGTCGTCAGCAACTTCATGGGCTACGTGCATTCGCGCTCTGACGAACTCCGGCACAGGTTCGACCTCGGCCGGCCTCGACAGGTGTCCGCGTTCGTCCGATGGTTCGCCGAGGAAGCACGTCGGAACGACTGGCCTGCCGCTCTGTGGGGAGAGCCTCGATCCGACGCGTGACCGCGTCGGATCGCCGACAAGGATCGGTGCGGGTGCGGCCGCGATTTCGCTTCAGCTTGAAAGAGCGGGCGGTTTCGCCTGCCGATGACCCGTTGCGCGTTCCCGTCGGACCGGGCCTGCCCTGGCGGCGCGGCGAAGCCCGCTCGAATCACCGGATGTCGCGGGAGTAACGCGGAATGCGTGGCGGTACGACGGATCAGGGGGGATGTCGCGTCCCGGCGCCGACCGATGCGGCGGCGAGCGAAGGGCACGACGAGGCCGCCGCACTCAGGCGATTGCGCCTTGACGTCGAGGATCTGCTGTTCGAGCGCGAGCGGCTCAAGCAGGCCCTCGCCGAGGCGCAGGCCGACGCCGTCGCGCGCGCCGAGCAGAACGCGGCGCTCCGGCGCGAGAACGCGACGGCGTCGATGCTCTGGCGGTTGGCGCGCTCGTTCGTGCGGCGGGCCAGAAAGGCACGCCATCGTCCGCGCGATGCCGGGCCGGAACGGCCGCCGCGATGAGCGCTCCCCAGCCGGCCGGCGCTACCGCATCACCCCCGTATGGCCGAGCGAGTAGTGCCCCGGCTGCGGCCACACGGTCAGCCCGTGCGGCGTCCGCCCGACCGGGATTTTCGTGACCGCCCCGGTCGCCGTATCGAACGCGTAGGCGACGTCGTCGAAGCGCCCCGAAACCCACAGCGTTTTCCCGTCGGCGCTGACGTTGCCCATGTCGGGGCTTCCGCCGCCCGGGATCGGCCAGGTCTTCTCGACCGTTCGCGTGGCGAAATCGATGACCGACACGCTGCCGGCGCCCCGCGGCGGACCCCCGATGGCGTGCGATCCGCGGTTCGACACGTAAAGCTTCTTGCCGTCGCGGCTCGGGTAGAGGCCATGGGCACCGATCCCCGTCGGGATGAAGCCGACCTCGGCCAGCGTGTCGCCGTCGACGAGGCTGACACCGTCGGTCATCATGTTGGCAACGTAGAAGACGGTGCCGTCCGGGGAGCTTCGCACGTCCTGCGGCATGCCGCCTTGGGCGAGCTTCAGGAAGCCGAGCACCTGCCGGTTGGCGACATCCACTTTCACCAGGGCTCCGGCGAACTCGCAGGTGAAGAGCGCGTAGCGGCCGTCGGCCGCGAAATCGGCATGGTTGATCCCCCCGCACTGAGGGATGGTGAGCATGTCCTGGAGCGCCATCGTATGCGGATCGCGGAATTCGAGGCGCTTGCGCGATTCCGCGACGACGATCGCGGAGCGGCCGTCCGGCGTGAAATACATGTTGTAGGCGTCCTCCATGGGGAAGCTTCCCACGGGCTTGCCGGTCCAGGGGTCGATCGCCGTGAGGCTGCCGGAAACCGTGGCGCCCTTGGCGCTCCCGGTGACCCAGAGCGTCTTGAGGTCCCACGACGGAACGACGTGCTGCGGGTTTCGTCCGACCTTGAAACGGTCGACCACCTTCATGGTGACCGGATCGATCACGGCGACATCGTCGGAATTGAGGTTCGGCACGTAAACGCGGTAAAGCGCGCCCGACACCGCGGCGCTGAGATGGTCGGCCGTCGTGTTGCGATAGATATCGGCGGGGAGCAGCACGAGGCGATCGTCGCGGGGCGCCGTGGCTTCGTGGATGCCGGCCGGGGGCGCCTGCGCGCGCGCCGACATGCGCGGCAGCCAAAGCGCCGTCGCTACGAGCACGAACACCATGACGTGCCTGAAGGCATGACGGGGTTGCGCCGTTCCGCTTGAGGCCGAAGTGCGTGGCACGTTCATCGATGCGGGCTCTCGCAAGGTCGCGCGCCGGATCGATCGCGCCCCATCGACGACCGGCTGCACATCATCGACGTTTCGCTCCCGAACCTCAGGCGGGTACGCGCCTGCCGCCGCGGCGCGAGCGCCCGAAAGGCCAAGACCGCGGCCGTCCCTACGGGCCGCACCGTTATCGGGCAACTTCGTGAAAACTTTCGAAGGGGCACCTCAGCGGCGGCTGACGGCAGCCGCGATGGCACGGCAGGCCACGTCCACGATCGCCTCCGTGCCAAGTCCGCCAAGCGCGGCGCTGGAACGGCGCGGATCGCCGTAGACGCCGTGTTGCGCGTCGAGTTGCGCCCCGCCGGGCAGCTTCTCGGCCCGCACGAGCCGCGGATCGACGGCCAGCATCAGCGACGTGTCGGCGACCCCCGCGTGCGTGCCGATCTCGGCATCCGACAGGCCGTGGCTGCGCAGCGCCGCGACGTAGCCGGTCTGCGCCGTCCGGTAGTATTCGGCCACGAAATGCGCGCGCACCGGGGTGGCGGACCACGATTTGTTCAGCCGGTCGGCCACCGCCGCGAGATCGGACTGGTAGCCGCCGTGATCGCCGATCAGCACGACATCGCGGAAGCCCGCGCTCTTCAGACTCGACGCCACCGATTCGAGGGTCTTGCGAAACACGTCGGACGGCAGCGTGATCGTGCCGGGAAACCGCATGTGGGAGGTCGGCGGATCGATCGCGCCCTCCGGCACGAACGCCACGACGGGCGCCACGAGGACGTTGCCGAGCTTGCGGGCGATGCGTTCCGACAGGGCGCGAACGCGCACGTCGTGCTTGCCGAGCGCCATGTCGGGCCCGCTTTGCTCGACGCCCCCGACCGGGATGAGGGCCGTGGTCTTGCCGGCGGCGATCTGATCCTTCAGTTCCGTCCACGTCAGGTCTTCGAGGAACACGGTATCGGGCGCTTGGGCGAAAGCCGGGCCGGACGCCAGCAGCGCCGCGGCAACGATGACCAGAAAGCGCACCATCGCGGCACCCGCCCTTAGGGGCACGCCAGGTCGCGTGCCCTTCGCGACGCTCCCGCTACCACGCCGCCCGGCGCGCGTCGCTCAAAAATGGCTGAACGAGCCCCGCTCGTAGGTGCGCTCCCGCCCGGTTCCGTCCAGAAAGCGGGGTGACCCGGGGCCAAGCTCCGCCGCCCCGATCGCCGTGACGGCGACGCCAGCCCGCGCGGCCGCGCGCTCGAAGGCGAGGCGACGGTCGGACGGCACCGCGCACAGCACCTCGTAATCGTCGCCACCGGTGACGGCCGCGTCGAACAGGGCCGGATCGGCGGCCGTGGCGGCGCGCGCCGCGGGCGACAACGGCACGGCGGCGAGGTCGACCGACCCCGTGCAACCCGAAGCCCGCAGCATCTTGCGGAGGTCGCCGACGAGCCCGTCGGACACGTCCATGCCGCCGTGCGCGTCGGCGCGGAGCGCCGCCCGCAGCGCGAGCCGTGGTCGCGGGTGAAGGTAGCGGTCGGCGAGGTGCAGGCGATGGACCTCGTCGAGACCGGCCAAGACCCTCTCCGAGCCGAGCCGCAGGCGCAGGCCGAGGGCCGCGTCGCCGATCGTGCCCGTCACGTATAGGAGGTCGCCCGGCCGGACGCCGGTGCGCGGCACCATCGCGCCCGGCGGCACGCTGCCGAAGGCGGTGATCGACACGCTCAGCGGACCCGGCGTCCTCACGGTATCGCCGCCGAGCAGCGGGCACCCGCCCGCCGCCGCCGCATCGCCCAGGCCGCGCGCGAAGGCGTCGACCCAGCCGACGGTCCACTCCCCCGGAAGCGCCAGCGCCAGGGTGAAGCCGAGCGGTTCGGCGGCCTTGGCGGCGAGGTCGGAAAGGTTCACGGCGAGGCACTTCGCCGCGATCGAGCCGGGAGGGTCGTCGGGGAAGAAATGCACGCCGGCCACGAGGGCGTCCGTCGTGACCACGAGGTCTTGCCCCGCCGCCGGCCGCAGCAGCGCCACGTCGTCCATGAGCCCGAGCCCGCCCGCGCCCGCGAGGGGCGCGAAACAGCGGGCGATCAGGTCGTCCTCGCCGAGGGCGGGCTCCGTCATTCGGCTCAGCTCTCCGGTCCTTCCGCGCGAACGCCGGGACCCAGGGGTCGATACGCGATCACCGGGTCGTGAGCTCCCGACACCGCAGGTTCGATGAACCACGCGGGATCGCGCTCGAAGCGGCACTCACGGCCAGGTCCCCGCGCTCACGCCGACGGGTATCGCCGTCTCCGTTATGCCCGGGCTTGTCCCGGGCCGTCCATCCTTCCCGCGCGTCCGGACGCGCGGGCATGGCGCCCTGGACGACGACGCGGCGGCGGAATGACGTGGGTGGCCGGGACAAGCCGACCCTGGCGAGACCGCGTCCACCCAGGTTCGGGGCCCGGCACGACCCTTTCGCCGGCGGCCAAGCGGGCGCGTTCCGGATCCGGGCTCTCGCCGGGGACGAGCGGCAGGCAGCCCTCGAACCTTCGCTCTCACACGCTTTCGACCGCCGCGACACCGGCGACGTCGCGCAACGCGGCAGCGACCTCGGGTGAAATCTCGTAGCGCTCGCGCAGCCTCACCTCGACCTCGCGGGCGCCGCCCTCGGAGGGCATCAGGATGCTCACCTCGCCGTCGCCGCGCCGGTCGAGCGCGCCGGCGATGGCCGCGAGCGCCCCCTCCTCGCGCAGGTGGATGCGCAGCCCCTTGCGGATCCGGGACGCCGCCGCGTCCAACGCCTCCGCGCCGACGACGCGCACCCGCACCTCGTCGCCTTCCGCGCTCGCCTGCACCGTGATGAGCACCGCCGCGCCCTTCTCGAACAGGTCGCGGTGCTGGTTCAACGTTTCCTGGAACAGGATGGCCTCGTACTGGCCCGTCTGGTCGGACAGGTCGACGATGCCGATCTTGTTGCCCGACTTGGTGCGTCGTTCCGTACGGTCGAGCACGGTCGCGGCCAGTCGGCCGCCGGAGGCGCCACCCTTCACGGCACGGGCGAAATTGGCCCATTTCTCGACGCGGAGCCGTTCGAGGATGACCGCGTAATCGTCGAGCGGGTGGCCGGAAAGGAAGAAGCCGATCGCCTCGAACTCCTTGCGCAGGCGCAGCGCCGCGGGCCAGGCCCGATGCGCGGGCAGGTGCAGGGCCGCCGCCTCACCGCCTCCGAACAGCGCGCTCTGCCCGGCCTCTTGGTCCCCGTGGGTGCGGTTCGCCAAGGCCAGCATGGCCTCGATGCCGCCGAACACCCGCGCCCGGTCGGCCTCGAGGTCGTCGAACGCCCCGGCGGCGGCCAGGCTTTCCAGCAGCTTCTTGTTGACCTCCCGCGGGTTGAGGCGCGCCCCGAGGTCGGCCAGCGACGCGAACGGCCGCGTCCCCCGCGCCGCCAGGACCGACGCGACCTGCGCCTCCCCCGCCCCCTTGACGGCCGACAAGGCGTAGCGGATCGCCCGCTTCCCGGCGTCGACCTCGAAATCGACCCCCGAACGGTTGATCGAGGGCGGCTCGACGGCGATGCCCAGACGTTGCGCCTCGTTGCGGAACTCGCTCAGCTTGTCGGTGTTCGCCTTGTCGAGGGTCATCGACGCCGCCAGGAACTCCACGGCGAAGTTCGCCTTGAGGTACGCGGTCTGGTAGGAAATCAGCGCGTAGGCGGCGGCGTGGCTCTTGTTGAACCCGTAATCGGCGAACTTGGCCAGCAGGTCGAAAATCTCGTCGGCCTTGCCTTTCGGGATGGCGTTCCTGACCGCGCCGTCGACGAAGCGGGCGCGTTGCGCGTCCATCTCGGCCTTGATCTTCTTGCCCATGGCGCGACGCAGCATGTCGGCCTCGCCGAGCGAGTAGCCGCTGAGTTTCTGCGCGGCCTGCATCACCTGCTCCTGGTAGATGATGACGCCGAAGGTCTCCTTGAGCACCGGCTCGAGTTCCGGGTGGATGTAGTCGGGCGCCTCCTCGCCGAGCTTGCGCGCGCAATAGACCGGGATGTTGGCCATGGGGCCGGGGCGGTAGAGCGCCACGAGCGCGATGATGTCCTCGAGACGATCCGGGCGCATGTCGACGAGCGCCTTGCGCATCCCGGCGCTTTCCACCTGGAACACGCCGACCGTCTCGCCCCGGGCCAGCATGGCGTAGGTCTTGGCGTCGTCGAGCGGGATCGCCGCGAGATCGAGCGCGATGCCACGCCGCGCGATCAGCGCGACACAGGTTTCGAGCACGGTCAGGGTCTTCAACCCCAGGAAATCGAACTTGACGAGGCCGGCCGGCTCCACCCACTTCATGTTGAACTGGGTCGCCGGCATGTCGGACTTCGGGTCGCGGTAGAGCGGCACGAGGTCGTGCAGCGGGCGATCGCCGATGACGATGCCGGCGGCGTGGGTGGAGGCGTTCGAATAGAGCCCTTCGAGCGTCCCGGCGATCTTGAGCAGCCGGGCGACGCGCGGATCGCCCTCGGCGGCTTCCCGCAGGCGCGGCTCGCCCTCGACCGCCTGCGCGAGCGTGACGGGACTGGCCGGGTTCTGCGGCACCAGCTTGGCGAGCTTGTCGACCTGCCCCAGCGGCATTTCGAGCACGCGCCCCACGTTGCGCAACACGCCGCGCGCCAGGAACGACCCGAAGGTGATGATCTGCGCCACCCGGTCGGCGCCGTAACGCCCACGGACATAGTTGATCACCTCGTCGCGCCGGTTCTGACAGAAATCGATGTCGAAATCCGGCATCGACACCCGCTCGGGGTTGAGGAAGCGCTCGAACAGGAGGCCGAAGCGGAGGGGGTCGAGGTCGGTGATCGCGAGCGCGTAGGCGACGAGCGAACCCGCCCCGGAGCCGCGGCCCGGCCCGACCGGGATGCCCCGCGCCTTGGCCCAGCCGATGAAATCGGCCACGATCAGGAAATAGCCTGGAAACCGCATCCTGACGATCACGTCGAGCTCGAAGGCGAGGCGCTCGGCGTAATCGTCGGCGACGAAGCCCGGCGCCGTGCCGACGCTCGCCAGCCGGACGTCCAGGCCGGCGGCGGCCTTGGCGCGCAAGCTCGCTTCGGCATCGAGCGGCGCGCCGTCGCGGGCGGTGAAGTTCGGCAGGATCGGCTTGCGGGTCGTCGGCCGGTACGAGCAGCGTCGCGCGATCTCGACCGTGTTGGCGGTTGCTTCCGGCAGGTCGGCGAAGAGCGCCAGCATCTCGGCGCGCGTCTTGAACCGGTGGTCGGGCGTCAAGTGCCGCCGGTCGGACGCGCCGATCGTGGTTCCCTCGGCGATGCAGATCAGCGCGTCATGGGCTTCGAATTCGGAGGCGCCGCCGAAGAACGGCTCGTTGCTGGCGACGAGCGGCAGGCCGACGCGGAACGCCAGGTCGAGGAGTTGGGGCTCGACGAGGCGCTCCTCGGGAAGGTCGTGGCGCTGGACCTCGACATAAAGCCGGCCGGCCCCGAAAGCGCGCGCGAGGCGGTCGAGGCGAGCCGCGGCGATCTCCCGGCGCGAGGCCGCGAGCAGGCGATCGAGCGCGCCGCACGGGCCGCCCGTCAACGCGATCAGACCCTCGGTCCGCGTCTCCAGGCGCTCGAAGCCGAGGTGCGGGGGCTCCCCCGCGCCGGCTTCGAGAAAGGCGTCCGAGGCGATCCGCATCAGCGATGTGTAACCGGCCGCGTCCGCCGCGATGAGCACGAGCGATCCGCGCGCCGCCCGCGCGCCTTCGCGCCCGAAGGCGGCGCCGTCGCCGAAATCGACCGTCAACTGGATGCCCACGATGGGCTGGATGCCGGCGGCGGCCATCTTCTCGGAAAATTCGAGCGCTCCGAACAGGTTGTTCGTGTCCGTGATGGCCAGGGCCGGCATGCGGTCGGCGGCCGCGAGCTTGGCCAACCTGGGGATCGCCAGCGCGCCCTCGCGCAAGGAGAACGAGGTATGCAGGTGAAGATGAACGAACCCGGGTCCCGAAGCTGTCGCCTGCACGTTCGTCGACCCCCGCCCGAGGACCGCAATCTGCGACCCGGATCGGCCGGGGTCGAGAGGGCGCGCGGCGCCGTCAACAGCAATCGCGCCTAGCCGTGGGCGACCATCGCGACCATCAGGAGAAAGGCGGCCAGCGAGGCCAACTCCAAAGCGCTTTCGACCATCGTGCGCAGCATGACGTCCCCCGCTCATCAGGGTCCGATTATCGTTCTTGTTTTGTTCTTTTGCAACGAAAAGCTTGCCGCCGCGCGAAGAATTTTCCCCGCGACGCGCCTGGCTGCGCCGGCTCGGCCGCCGCCGATGTTCGGCCCCGCGCGACGCCGGGGAGCAGGACGGAGCCGTCGGGATCGGCACGGTCGCGACCAGCCGGCCTTGTGCCGCGATCCGACGGCCGGCCCTCCGCGGATTTTTCGTCGGAACGGCCGAGATTCGCCGTCGCGCGCGCCCGGGACGCGCTCCGGACGCACGAGGGGCCCGCGGCGCCCGGGCTTTCCGCCGCCGACACCCCTGCGGGAGGAACACATGTGGTCACGCCCCCGCTCCCTCGAACACCCACGGATTGGCGCGGTACCAGGCCACGGTTTCAGCCAATCCCGCGCGCAACCCGATTTCGGGCGCCCAATCGAGGTCCCGGCGCAGACGTGTGACGTCGGCCTGGAGCCGCATCACCTGGTCGGGGCGATAGGGCACGTCGCCGAACCCGAGAGGAAGCCGCGGATCGACCTCGTCGCGAATCATCTCGATCGTGCTCCGCAGGCTCGGGGCGTGCCCTGAGCCCAGCGCGTAGACGCCTTCGGCCCGCGGCGATTCCAGCGCGAGTCCGATCGCGCGGGCCGCATCGGCGACGTGGAGGAAGTCCCAGGATTGATCGCCGGGCGTCAGGGCGGGTCGTTGCCGTCGCAGCAGGCTCCGGATCAAGCTCGGGATCATCCAATGGGGATGGTCGGTGGGGCCGTAGGTCGAGAACACGCGCATCCACACGAAGCGCATGCCATGAGCGGCGGCGAGCTTGGCGGCGATGCGACCGGCCGCGAGCTTCGCTTCGCCGTAGAGCGTGGTCGGCTCCGTCGCGTCGGAAGGACCGATCACCGCCGACCTGGGTCCATGTTCGGCCTGGGAGCCGAGGCCGAGGAAGACGCGCGCCCCCGCCCCGTGGGCGCGCTCGACGAGCTGCGCCGTCCAGCCGATATTGTCGACCTGTTCGACGGCGTTGCGGTCGCCGCCCGCCACGCCGCGCCACGCGACATGCGCGACGGCGTCGGGAGCGAAGGTCCGGATGGCGTCGACCCAGGCCGCCGATCCTTCGAGGTCGCCACGCACGATCGAGAGCGCGCCGGGGATGTCGCGCAACCGCCAGGGCGACGGGTCGCGCGACAAGGCCGCGACCTCGTGGCCCGCGGCCGCGAGCGCCCGGCAGACGAACGATCCGATGAACCCCGACGCGCCCGTGACGAAGATTCTCATGGTCTGCCGCGTATGATCAAACCTTCACCCTCGCTGCCCGCCACCCTATCGTCGCCCGCGCCCCAACAACGCGACGTCGCCTTTACAAGCGAACCCCGCGGGAGGCAATCGAGGGCGGAACGCGATCCCGGGCGGTCCCCACCGCGCGAAAAGTGGATCGCGGACCCGCGCCCGCAAGCGCCACGCGTCGCCGGCGCCGGCCGGCGTCGCTTCCAGGGATCAATCGCGGGCGAGTTTGTGCCGCGCCCAGCGGATGGGCTTGGTCACCCGCCACGAGGTCGAACGGCGCATCGCGGCGTTTTCCGCTTGCAACCTTCGCGCATCCCCCACGGGGATGGCGAAAGGCCCGGTGTCCGCCAGCATCACCCCGGGCCGCTTTCTCAGTACCAGATCCGAGAGGCAGCCATCCTCGACGAGGTTTCGATAAAGGAACCTCAGCGGGTCGCCCGGAGCCTCACGCGGCGCGCCGTTCTGCTCGAGTTCGAAAACCTCGAAGGCTTGCCACAAGGCCTTGGCGAAAGCCGCCGGGCTGTAATCGCCGATCGCGTTCAAAGCCCAGGCGTTGAACGCGAGGAAGATCGTGGGATTTTCCCGGTCGATCAGCACGCTCGCGCCGTCAAGCACGTCCGGTTCCAGACCCTCGAAGGCGATCCTGACGAGCGCCACATCGCGCAACCGGGGTTCATGCCGATCGATGGCCGTCGCGAGCGACAGGGCGCTCGGTTTCGCCGGCTCCTTCACGATGTGGACGTTGGAAATGGCGTTGGCCTCGAGATTCGACCGGAGGTGGGGCTCGGCACCGGGCTGTAGTCCGAAGACCACGACACGCCCGGCCGGAACCGCACGGGCCAGGAGCATGGTCGAGAGCCCCGCGTCAGGCGCGATCTCGAGCATCGTCGCGTTCGTCGGAAACCGCCCCTGCCTCAAGACGCCGGCGAGGGGATCGAGATCCCTGGCGCTCGCGCGCAGTTCGGCGAGCGATTGGCCCGCGGCGGGTGCGACGATCACGGCTTCGTCGGTACCGAGGCGAACCGTCGTCTTGGTCATTCGATGATCCCTCGAAACTCGGGCGTGACCGCCCCGCATGCGTCCGCCACCCCGGCGGGCGCCGCGGCACCGCGGCGGGAGGGCACGGGGGCCGGCGCGAGCCTGCCCGAGCCCCTCACCGTCTCGCGTCAGCGGCGTTCCGCAAGAACCATTCGTAGGTGCGCTCCAGCCCCACCTCGAGCGGAACCGAGGCGGCCCAGCCGAGCTCGCGCAAACGGGACACGTCGTAGCTGCGCAGCTGCTGCCCTTTGGGCTTCGTCGTGTCCCAGGCGACCACCCCCTCGAACCCCGAGATCCGCTTCAAGGCCGCAACCAACTGGGCGATGGTGACGACGGAGCCGCTCGCCAGGTTGTAGGCCCCCTCGCCCCGTTCGGCCACCATGAGGAAGGCTTCCGCGGCGTCGTCCGCGTAGAGGAAATCTCGCGTCGGCGATCCGTCGCCCCACACCACGATGTCCGGCTGGCCCTGCGCGGTGGCGCGCTGGAACCGACTGATGAGGGAGGGCACGACGTGGCCGAATTTCTCGTCGAAGCGATCGTTCGGGCCGAACAGGTTGGTGCAGATCAGGTATCCGAAGCCCATGCCATACTGGCTGTAATAGGCGTCGAGCTGCGCCAGCATGGCGCGCTTCGCATGCCCGTAGGCCGCCTCGCTGCCATGCGGCGCGGCGCTCCAGATGTCGGCTTCCTGCATCGGAAGCGCGACTTGGTCCGAGTAGATCGCCGTTGTTCCCGCCGCCACGACCTTGCCGACACCGAGCACGCGCGAGGCCTCGATCACGTTGAGGTTGATCTGCGTGTTCTCGTAGAAGGCCTGGCCCGCATGGCTGAGGTTGCCTTGCACCCCCGCCACCCAGCCGGCCAGATGGATCACGACGGTCGGTCGGAAGCCATGCCAAACCCGAAGCGTCGCCGCGAGGTCGAGGAGGTTGCAGTCGGACCGGCGCAGCGCCGCGACATCGTGCACCTCCCATCGACGCAGCGCCTGCACCACCGCTGTGCCGAGCACGCCGCCGGAACCCGTGACCAGAACGCGCTGTTTCTGGAGGTTTCGCGACTCAGAACGCACGCCCGACACCCCTTCCCGAAGCGAAAAGACAGCCTTGCTCGCCAGACATGAGGCTTCCGCTATCGGGCAATGTGTGCCGTGTTTGGAGACCAAGATCAAGGCGACCCTCGATCCGGTCCGAGCGAGACAGGCCGCCCGAAACGTGGCAGACGGCATGGCTGGCGTGGGGGCACGCCGGTGCCGTGGAAGCGGGCGCGCCATCGGCTTGGGATCGCCCGCCCGCGCGCCACGGCCCCGGCCGCCGGCGCCCATGGTCGGCACCATGGCTTTTCGATGCACGCCCGCCGCGACGACCCGGTCGAGCGACGTTTCCCGTCGGACCGGGAACGATCGGCGGGCGTTCGGCGTGGCGGTTTGGTTTGACGAAGCGGGGGTCACGTCATGTTCGAGGCTGGTGGGCGGCGCGGAGGGGCCGAGGGCGTTCTGAGCGGCAGATCGTTCGCCGTAACGCTCACGTGGCCGAACCTGAAGAACGCGGAATACGAAGTCGTCGCCAGGATCGTCGCGGCCGCGACCAACCTCGGCGCCGCCGCCCACGTCGTCGACAACGACGGTTATCCGCTCTGGTCGAACGATCGCATGGTGTCGCCGTCGGACGCGCGCATCACGCGGGCCGAGTGTGAGTTCGTCATCTCGCTGCATTTCGAATCCCCGCGCTTGACGGACATCCATTCCTACGTCGCGTTGTGGAATCCGGCGGAATTCCTGGCCGCTTTCGGCTACGATCACTCGGCCCGGCAGCTCGCGTCGCACAACGACGCGCTTTCGTGCCGGTCGCATGTGGTCGACGCCCACGCGCTCAACCTGTTCGCCGGGCTCGGCCGGCCCTTGCGAACGCCCCTGCCCGAACTGTTCGTCAGCCTGCCGGAGCCTTTCCTCGAGCCGAGGATCGACCGGAACGCGCGCCTCTTCTATGTCGGGATGAACTGGGAACGGATCACCGGGGAGGAGGGACGCCATCACGGCCTCCTGAAAAGCCTCGACGCCGAGGATGCCGTCGACATCTTCGGACCGGAGGAGTTCCAGGGGGTGAGACCCTGGGAGGGCTTCAAGAACTACCGCGGATCCATCCCCTTCGACGGCCGCAGCATCGTCGCGGAAATCAACCGGGCGGGTGTGTGTCTCGCGTTCTCGTCGGCCGCCCACCAGAAGTCCGGCGTGATGAGCAGCCGCTTGTTCGAGGGACTGGCGGCCGGGGCCGCCATCATCGCCAACCCGCATCCGTTCGTCGCCGAGCATTTCGCGGATTGCGTCTACGTCGTGGACGACGGGACGGACGCCGCGGACGTTTCCCGGCAGGTCCGCGCCATCCTGCGCGACATCCAGCGCGATCCGACGGAGGCTTTGCGGCGCGCGCGGTTGGGACAGCGGCGCTTGCGCGACCGCTTCTCCCTCGAACACTGCCTGGAGAACCTGTTCGCAGGCCACCCCGGGCGCCTGTCGGCTTCGCGGCCGGATGCGAGCGCGGCGGGGTCCGGCGTCGTCCACGTCGTCATGAGGTATGCCGGCCGCGACACCGGCGAACTCAAGGACATGTTCGCCAACGTCGCGGCGCAGACGGACATCGTCTGCGACCTGACGCTGGTTTGCGACGAGGCGTTCTACCGGTCGAGCCGGACCCTGATCGAAGCCTCGACGGGTTCGGCAAGGCGTTTCAACGTCGTGAGCGACGCCTTCTACTCGGCCGACACCGATTTCGGCGGCACTCCGCGTCGCGTCAAGACGACCGGCCCCGCCGTCGCCAGGGCCTTGGCGACGACCGAAGCAGGGTACGTCTGCGTGATGCACCCCGGGGAGCGATGGTTTTCGGATCATCTCTCGTCCTTGGTGCGAAGCATCGACGCCGACCCCGACAACATGCTCGGTTGCGCCGGCAAGATCACCGAGACCCGGATGCCCGGCCAAAAGCCGCGCCGCGAGTTGATCGCGCTGACGTTCACACAGTTCAGCGCGATCCTGAACGGCACCGGTCTCGACGAGGCCGGCCGGTTCATGTACCGGGCCGGCGTGCTGGAGCGGCTTCCGCCGTTTCTGCTGCCGTGCCTGGACGGGCTGGAGTTCAGGGCGCTCGCCCTGTGGGCCTATCTCGGCGGCCGCATGGCGCAGACCAACTACGCGACCTTCGTTCACGTCGAAACACAGCCGGCGAGGCCATCGCACGATCTCGTTCCCGAGCACGAGCAGGCCGCGTTCGTTCGCGACAGCGTCCAGGGACGCGTCGATTGGCTCCTCCGCAAGCCGGAGCTTCACATCTCGTCGGTCCTCGCGGCGCCCGCGACCCGGGCGGCGAACGCGGTCGCGCCGCGGCTGGAACTCGATAAGATCCTACACACCAGGAAGGGCGACAACGGCGTCGGTCTCCTCCGGTCCGGGTTCTTCCCCCCGGAAGCCCACTTCACGTGGATGAGCGGCAAGCAAGGGTTCCTCGAATTCGAAGTGCCCGACGAACTCGTGCCCGAACAGGAACTGCTCCTGACGATCGGCGGGCGGAAGTCGCAGTGGACGGGTGCCGACCAGCGCTGCACGGTGGCGATGGACGACCGGGTCGTGGTCGAGAATGTCCCGGTCCGTGAAGGGCCGACCCGCGTGCGCATCCCCCTGGAGGACCTTCGGAACCGCGAAGGACAACCGCCGACCGGGATCGTGCGGCTCGAACTTCGGGCGCAGCACGCCGACCAGGTTCGGGACGCCGACGGTCGGGTGATCGACGCGCGTCATCTCGGCCTCCACGTCGTCAGCCTTGGGTTGACGCGCGCGGGCTACGCGGACGAGGATCAGGCGGCGTGGCTGATCCCCGACCGAACGTACCTTTGCGGCGCGGGGGGGGACGGCCTGGCCCTTATCGGGGGCGGCTTCGGCGAACCCGGAAAACATGCCGTTCCGATCCGGCAAGAGGAAGCGGGGCTGGCCTTTACGATCGCGGATGTCGCGGCGGGACGGCGGATGGACCTCATGGCCGTTCTGGAATGCGAGCCGAAGGGAACATCGAAGCTCCTGACCATCCTCGTCAACGGCGAGACCGTCCTGTCCGACGTGCCCGTGTCCGGAGCGAAGAGCGTCTCCGTTCCGCTGTTCGAGCACGCTCGGGACGCGGCGGGGTCGATGCGCTACGACATCAGCCTTGGCGTGCGGGACGACGCACGATCGCATACGGGCGGCGGCCGGAGCGCGTCGGACAAAGCCGACAGCGTCCTTCTCCTGCGCGAATTGCGGGTCGCCACCCTGGCGCGCCGTCGTCCGGCATTCGCGCTCGGGCCGGAAGCGCCAGGCGCCTGACGCGCTTGCTCGAGGCTCGCGGCGCCGAAGGTCGGTTACCGCCTCAAGCCGGTTCGCGGGCGCGACGGCCGTTGGTGACGCGATGGATGCGGGGGTGCGATGTCGCTGACATATGCCGTCCTGCTCGGTTCGGTGCGCCGCGACCGGCTCGGCCTGCGGGTGGCGCGCTGCGTTACGCGTGCCCTCGAAGCGCGCGGCCACGCGCCCGAGCGGGTCGACCCGCTCGAGCTCCACCTGCCGCTGCTCGATCGCACGTAGAAGGAGCACCCACGGCGGGTTGGTTAGCCCGGTTCTTGTTTGGCGATCCCCTGAGCGGTCGGCGCGACGGGACCGACAGGCGAATATTCCGGCGTGCCGGGTCGCAGATTTTGCAAGCCGCGCACGTCGTGATAGGACAGCCTTGCTGACCGAATATGCGTCAGTCGGCGCCGTTCCGCCGCGTCGGCGGGTGGCGCATGATGGGCTCGCGAGCGGTCCGATCCGAGGCCGTGCACTGGGGAGCGTCGTCCGATGTCCATGGGCGCTGGGAATATGAGCGACCGAGGGGCGTGCGCGCCGGCTGTGCATCCCACCGGCTCGCGCGGGTCCGGCGCAGCGCCGCGCTTCGATCCGGCGCTGCCGCCCGCGCAGGGGCTCTATCACCCGTCGCGCGAGCGCGACGCTTGCGGGGTCGGCTTCGTCGCCGACATGAAGAACCGGCCGTCGCACGCCATCGTGACGATGGGCCTGCAGATATTGCTCAACCTCGACCATCGGGGCGCGGTCGGGGCCGACCCGCACGTGGGCGACGGCTGCGGCATGCTCGTGCAGATTCCGCATGGCTTCTTCGCCGCGGAGGCCGCCAAGCTGGGCTTCGCCCTGCCCGAGCCGGGCCATTACGGCGTCGGCTTCTTCTTCCTGCCGCGCGACGACGAGGGACGCCGGATCGTCGAAACGCTCATCGCGAACGCGGTGGCGGACGAGGGCCAGGTCCTGCTCGGCTGGCGCGACGTGCCGGTCGACCCCGCCATGCTCGGCGAAAGCGTGGTCGGGCATGCGCCCGTGCACCGGCAGGTGTTCGTCGGCCATCCGGCGGGCGCGCCCGACGGCGACCTGTTCGAGCGGCGCTTGTTCATCCTGCGCAAGGTGATCTCGGGTTCGGTTCACGCGCTCGACGATCCGCGCACGTCCGGGTTCTATCCCGTGTCGATGTCGGCCCGAACCATCGTCTACAAGGGCCTGCTGCTCGCGACGCGCCTCGGCCAGTATTATCGCGACCTCGCGGACGAGCGTTTCCAGTCCGCGCTGGCGCTGGTGCATCAGCGGTTCTCGACGAACACCTTCCCGACGTGGTCGTTGTCCCATCCCTACCGGATGGTGGCGCACAACGGCGAGATCAATACGCTGCGCGGCAACGTCAACTGGATGGCGGCCCGGCAGGCCTCCGTGTCCTCGGCGCTCTACGGCGCGGACATCGCCAAGCTTTGGCCCATTTCCTACGAAGGGCAATCGGACACCGCGTGTTTCGACAACGCCCTCGAATTCCTGGTGCAGGGCGGCTATTCGCTCGCCCACGCGATGATGATGCTGATTCCGGAGGCCTGGGCCGGCAACCCGCTGATGGACGAGGACCGGCGCGCCTTCTACGAATACCACGCGTCGCTGATGGAGCCGTGGGACGGCCCGGCGGCGGTCGCCTTCACCGACGGTCGGCAGATCGGCGCGACGCTCGACCGCAACGGCCTGCGGCCCGCGCGCTACCTGGTGACCGACGACGACCTCGTGGTGCTGGCGTCGGAAGCGGGCGTGCTGCCCATACCGCAGGAGAAGATCGTCACCAAGTGGCGCCTGCAGCCGGGCAAGATGCTGCTCGTCGACCTCGAACAGGGACGCATCGTTTCGGACGACGAGATGAAGGCCGCGCTCGCCACCCGCCATCCCTACCGCTCGTGGGTCGAGCGCACGCAGATCGTGCTCGAGACCCTGCGGCCGGTGGAAGCGCGCGCGGCCCGGACCGACGTGTCGCTGCTCGATAAGCAGCAGGCCTTCGGCTACACGCAGGAGGACCTGACGATCCTGCTCGCCCCCATGGCGGCGACCGGACAGGAAGCCGTCGGCTCCATGGGCACCGACACGCCGATCTCCGCCCTGTCCGACCGGTCGAACCTGCTCTACACCTACTTCAAACAGAACTTCGCCCAGGTGACGAACCCGCCGATCGATCCGATCCGCGAGGAACTCGTCATGAGCCTCGTGAGCTTCATCGGGCCGCGGCCGAACATGTTCGACCTCGAGGGCAACTCGCGCCGCAAGCGGCTCGAGGTGCGCCAGCCGATCCTGACCAACGACGACCTCGAGAAGATCCGCTGCATCTCCTTCTTCGAGGAAGCGTTCGACACCAAGACGCTCGACATCACCTACGCGGAAAAGCACGGCGCGGCCGGCATGGACGCGATCCTCACCCGCCTGTGCGAGCGCGCCGAGAAGGCGGTGCACGGCGGCTACAACATCATCATCCTGTCGGACCGGATGATGGGGCCCGACCGCATTCCCCTGCCGGCGCTGCTCGCCACCGCGGCCGTGCACCACCACCTCATCCGCAAGGGGCTGCGCACCTCCGTGGGACTCGTCGTCGAAACCGGCGAAGCGCGCGAAGTGCACCATTTCGCGTGTCTCGCGGGCTACGGCGCCGAAGCCATCAACCCGTATCTCGCCTTCGAGAGCCTCGAGGCGCTGGCCGCGACCTTCCCCGAAGAGGTCGATGCCGAAAAGGCGCTGAAAAGCTACATCAAGTCGATCGACAAGGGCCTGCTCAAGGTCATGTCGAAAATGGGCATCTCGACCTACCAGTCATATTGCGGGGCGCAGATCTTCGACGCCGTGGGCCTGTCCTCCGCCTTCGTGACGCGCTTCTTCACCGGCACCGCGACCATGATCGAGGGCGTCGGGCTCGAGGAGATCGCGCAGGAGACAGCGCGCCGCCACGCCGACGCGTTCGGCGACGCGCCGGTGTTGCGCCACGCGCTCGACGTCGGGGGCGACTACGCCTACCGGGTGCGGGGCGAAACCCACTCGTGGTCGCCGCAATCGGTGTCGCTGCTCCAGCACGCCGTGCGGGGCAACAGCCGCGACCAGTACCGCGCCTATGCCCGGCTGCTGAACGAGCAGGACGAGAAGCTGCTGACGATCCGCGGACTGTTCCGCATCAAGGACGCCGCCGAGGACGGACGTGCGCCGGTGCCGATCGCGGAGGTCGAGGACGCGGCCTCCATCGTGCGGCGGTTCGCGACGGGAGCCATGTCGTTCGGCTCGATCTCGCGCGAGGCCCATACCACGCTCGCCATCGCGATGAACCGCATCGGGGGCCGCTCGAACACGGGCGAGGGCGGCGAGGAGGCGGAGCGCTACGTGCGGATGCCCAACGGGGATTCCATGCGCTCCGCCATCAAGCAGGTGGCGTCGGGGCGGTTCGGCGTGACGACGGAATACCTCGTCAATTCCGACATGATGCAGATCAAGATGGCGCAGGGGGCGAAGCCCGGCGAGGGCGGCCAATTGCCCGGCCACAAGGTCGACGCCGTCATCGCCAAGGTGCGGCATTCGACGCCGGGCGTGGGCCTGATCTCGCCGCCCCCGCACCACGACATCTACTCGATCGAGGATCTGGCACAGCTCATCTTCGACCTGAAGAACGTCAACCCCGACGGTCTCGTGTCGGTGAAGCTCGTATCCGAGGTCGGCGTCGGCACGGTCGCGGCCGGCGTTTCGAAGGGGCGCGCCGACCACGTGACCATCGCGGGGTTCGAGGGCGGTACGGGGGCCTCGCCCTTGACGTCCATCAAGCACGCGGGATCGCCGTGGGAGATCGGCCTCGCCGAAACCCAGCAGACCCTCGTGCTGAACCGGCTGCGATCGCGCATCACCGTGCAGGTCGACGGCGGGCTGCGGACGGGGCGCGACGTCATCGTGGGCGCGCTGCTCGGCGCCGACGAGTTCGGCTTCGCCACCGCGCCCTTGATCGCGGCGGGCTGCATCATGATGCGCAAGTGCCACCTGAACACCTGCCCGGTGGGGGTCGCGACGCAGGATCCGGTGCTGCGCAAGCGTTTCGTCGGGCTGCCCGAGCACGTCATCAACTTCTTCTTCTTCGTAGCCGAGGAAGTGCGCGAGCGGATGGCGGCGATGGGCTACCGCAAGCTCGAAGACATGATCGGACAGTTGCAGATGCTCGACCACGAGCGTGCGGTCGGCCATTGGAAGGCCAAGGGCCTCGACTTCTCGAGGCTGTTCTTCAAGCCGGACGCGCCCGATGGCGTCGGCATCCGCAGGACCGAGAACCAGGATCACGGGCTCGGGGGCGTGCTCGACGTGGCCCTCATCGAGCGTTGCCGCGACGCCCTCGACGGCAAGGGTCCGGTGGCGTTCACCCTGCCGATCCGCAACACGGACCGGACCACCGGGGCCATGCTGTCGGGCGCCATCGCCAAGCGGTACGGCCACAAGGGGCTGCCGGACGGCACCATCCACGTCAAGTTCGAGGGCACCGCCGGCCAAAGCTTCGGGGCGTGGGCCGCGCAGGGCGTGACCCTCGAACTCGAAGGCGAGGCCAACGACTACGTGGGCAAGGGCCTGTCGGGCGGCCGGCTCGTCGTCTACCCGTCGGCAACCGCGACGGGGATCGTGCCCGAACGCTCGATCATCGTCGGCAACACCGTGCTTTACGGCGCCATCGCGGGCGAGTGTTACTTCCGGGGCGTCGCGGGCGAACGCTTCGCCGTGCGCAATTCCGGGGCCGTCGCGGTCGTCGAGGGCACGGGCGACCACGGTTGCGAGTACATGACGGGCGGCATCGTCGTCGTCATCGGGCGCACGGGCCGCAACTTCGCGGCCGGCATGTCGGGCGGCATCGCCTATGTGCTCGACGAGGAGGGGGACTTCGACCGCCGCTGCAACATGGCCATGGTCGAACTCGAAATGGTCAAGGACGAGAACGAGCGCAACCGCCGCCTGTTCCACCAGCTCGACAATTGGACGGGGCCGCCCGCCGTCGATGTGATGGCCGACATGACCCGTTTCGACGCGGAACGGCTGCGCCAGCTTATCGGCAATCACGCGCTCTGGACGGGTTCCGGCCGCGCCCAGGCCATCCTCGACGACTGGGCCGCGTATCTGCCCAAGTTCCGCAAGGTGATGCCGGTCGAATATCGTCGCGCGCTCGCCGAATTGACGCAGGGGGATGAGGAGCCTTTCGAAGACGCGCCGGAACCGTCGTTGGCGGTCGTTCGCTGAGGACGGCTTCGGAGAGGCCGGCCCGGCACCTGGCCTCCAGGGCGAACGCGAGCGGCGGCCGCGTCCCCTCGTCCTTCGGCCCGCTTGCTTGGCAAGCGGGTCGGACGAGGTGGGGAAGAGGCCGAGCGCGGCAGCGCGGAGCGGCGGGGGGACCTGCCAACGGGCGTCGGCGCGCGTAAGGTCATCCTGCCGCCCGGAGCCGGACGGCAGCCTTCACGACGGGTAACGGGGGACGGCCCGATGGGCAGGATCACGGGTTTCATGGAGATCGACCGGGTCGACCGACGCTACGCGCCGGCCGCCGATCGCATCCGCGGCTACAAGGAGTTCGTCCTTCCGCTTTCGGAGGAGTCGACGCGCGCCCAGGCCTCGCGCTGCATGGATTGCGGCATTCCGTTCTGTCACACCGGCTGCCCGGTCAACAACCAGATCCCCGATTGGAACGACCTCGTCTACCGCGGCGACTGGGAAGAGGCGGCGCGCAACCTCCATTCCACCAACAATTTCCCCGAGTTCACCGGCCGGATCTGCCCGGCGCCGTGCGAAGCGTCCTGCACGCTGAACCTCTACGACGCCCCGGTCACCATCAAGACGATCGAGAACGCCATCGCGGATCGCGCCTGGGCGGAAGGCTGGGTCAGGCCCGAGATCGCGGCGCATCGCACGGGCAAGCGGGTCGCGGTGGTGGGGTCGGGGCCGGCCGGGCTCGCCTGCGCGCAGCAGCTCGCGCGGGCGGGGCACGACGTGACGGTGTTCGAGAAAGGCCGCAAGCCGGGCGGCCTGCTCCGCTACGGCATCCCCGATTTCAAGCTCGAGAAGACGGCCGTCGACCGCAGGGTCGCGCAGATGACGGCCGAGGGCGTCGATTTCCGCTGCAATGTCCACGTCGGCATCGACGTGTCGGCGCAGGACCTCGTCGAGGGCCACGACGCCGTCGTGCTGGCGGGCGGGGCCGAGAAGCCGCGCGACCTGCCCATGCCGGGGCGCGACCTCAACGGCGTCTACTTCGCGATGGAGTTCCTGCCGCAGCAGAACAAGCGGGTCGGGCGCGAGCCGCTGCGCACCAACAACCCCATCCTGGCCACCGGCAAGCACGTGCTCGTGATCGGGGGGGGCGACACGGGATCGGACTGCATCGGCACCTCGATCCGCCAGGGCGCGCTCTCGGTCACCCAGCTCGAAATCATGCCCGAGCCGCCCGAGAAGGAGAACAAGCTGCTGACCTGGCCCGACTGGCCGCTCAAGCTGCGGACATCGTCGAGCCAGGAAGAAGGCGCGCTGCGCGACTTCGCGGTCATGACCCGCCGCTTTTCCGGCGACGGCGGCACGGTCGAGCGCGTCGAATGCGTGCGCGTCGACGGCAAGATGCAGACGGTCCCCGACAGCGGCTTCGACCTCAGGGCCGACCTCGTGCTGCTCGCCATGGGGTTCCTGAGCCCCGTGGCGGACGGACTCCTGTCGGATCTCGGCGTCGTGCTCGACGCGCGGGGCAACGTGCAAGCCGACATGACGGCCTACAAGGCCTCGGTCGACAAGGTTTTCGCCTGCGGCGACATGCGGCGCGGACAATCGCTCGTTGTCTGGGCCATCCGCGAAGGCCGGCAGGCCGCGCACGCGGTCGACAGACATCTGATGGGCCGAACCAATCTGCCGCGGTGAGGCGCGTTCCGGCCAGCCCTCACCGGCGCGTCAGCCCCGAAACCTCCTCGGACAGCTCGATGTTGAACCGGAAGGCCGCTTCGGCCTCGTCGAGCAGGGGGTCGATGGTGCCGAGCAGCGATCCCGCCTCGTCGAAGGCCGCCCGGTACAGGCGCTTGAAAGCCGCGAGATCGGCGATGCGCGGGAAATCGTAGAACGCCAGGCTGTCGGATCCGAGGCCCAGCGCCCGGCCGATGACGCGCTTGAGGATTTGGCCGCCGTTGAGGTCGCCGAGGTAGCGCACGTAAGCGTGCGCTACGAGCAGGGCCTCGTCGCCCGGGGCGATGGCCGCGATCCGGCCCGCGTAGGCGGCGGCGCCCGGCACCACGGCGAGCGAAGCCTCCCATCCGGGGCCGGACAGCGCGTCGAGATCCGACCGGATCGCCCGCGCCCGAAACACCTCCGGCCTGACGACGGCGCGGGTCGCCGGGGACGCGGCGAAGCGCTCGAGCGCCCCCTCCATCGCCTCGTAGGCGGGGAGCAGGTTGCGCAGGAAGAGCGCGTAGGCGGCGCGGTCGGCCTCCCCCCGCAGCAGGGCACGGACGATGCCCGCGCGTTCCGCCCGCAGGTGCAACGGCGCCGTGCGGATCTGCAAAGCGTCGGCAAGCCCCGCTCCCGGAACGCGGTCCGAGGCGGCGGGGACGCTCGCGGCTACGTCAGGCGTGGCAACCATCAATCGACATACGGTCGTGGGCGGCGCCGACGCAAGGCGATCCCGCGTGCCTGGGAGACCGTGCAGCGGATTGCCCGTCGGGCTCATTGCCTGATCGGCGGCGGTCCCGCCGGGGGCGGCACCTGCGAGTCTTGCGGGGAGGCGACCGGCGCCGGCAGAGGCCCGGGGACATCGAGCCCCGGCGCGTTTGCCGCCGGCACGTCGGCCGCCCCGGCGGACGCGACGGTTCCGGCCAGCGATTGGTAGTCCTTGACCATGCTGGCGCCGAACAGCGGCTTGTAGACACCCTGGTGACAGGTGGTGCAATTCACCTTCGGCCCGTCGCCCTCGGGACCCCAGCGCAGCGCCGGCAGCGTCGCCTTGAGCGGGTCGAGGTAGTGCGTGTTCAGGTCACGCACCATGCGGATGCCGTACCAGGCGTTGTTGCGCTGCGGCGTGCTCTGGCTCCAGTCGTAGAACGAGCGGCTGTTGTGGCAGAACGTGCAGTTCACGCCCAGCGCCTCGGAGAAATGCATCATCAGCGCATAGGTCCATTTCGTCTGCTTGATCGACGCATGGTCGGCGTCCGGCAGGGCGGTGGTCGAAACGACCCGGATGTCCTTGTCCTGCTCGAGGAAGGGCGTGAACGGGTCGTACGGCAGATCGGCCATGCCGGGCGACATCGTGGGCGCGTACTGGCCCGCCCGGTTGCCGAGCGCGCCGAGGCTCTGCGCCGGCCCCGGGTTGGTGAACCACACGTTCAGGGGAACCGGGTTGCCGCGATGGCAGGTATAGCAGGTGACGCCGGTGCCGGCGACGTGGCTCTTCCAATCGCCGTTGATATGGCGAACCATCTGGATCATGCGCCGTGCCACGACCTTGGTGTAGAGTTCATCGGAGGCCATGTTCTCGGGGTTGTGGCAGTAGTTGCATCCTTGTTGCGGCGACACCCAATTGGTCATGGCGGTCATCAGGCGGCCGAACTCCAGGGCGTCGACGTCGCCCAGCACCTGCACGTTCTGATAGACCGCGGACGCGGGCGTGCCGCTCGGCTCTTCCGCCGGGACGACCGGCGGGATCTGGTTCGCGTAAGCCTTCAGCGCCAGTTCGCGCGTGTTGAAGACCTGGTCCATGCCGGTGCCGCGATAGCCCCGCTGGACCATGGCCGACGGTGGACGCTCCAGCGTGAACATGAGCCCCACCCCGACGACGGCCGCGGCCGCCGCCGGCATCCCGTATTTGAGTTTCATGGGTGAGCCCCCGGCGAAAGCGATGGGTCCACGACGATCGGGAAAACCTGCGGGTAGCCGGGCGCCACGCCGTGCTTCACGGCCCAAAGGTACCAATTGTCGACGACGGTGCCGGTCAGCAGGATGCCGATGCCGCCCGCGAGGGGACATAGGACGGCGAACCACCAGGCCCAGCGATGAACGGATTCCATGGTGGCGTTGAAGCCCATGGTCCAGCGCCAGAAAAGGGCCGCGCGCTCGGCCGCGGTGCCGCGATCGACGATCTGCTCGACCTCGCGGTCGCCGCCGAACCGGCTCACCGCCAGGATCGTCGCCCCGTGCATGGCGAACAGCAGCGTCGACCCATACAGGAAGACGATGGAAAGCATATGGAACGGGTTGTAGAACAGGTTGCCGTAGCGGATCGAGAACGCCGCCGTCCAATCGAGGTGCGGAAAAATACCGAAGGGAACCGCCTCGCCCCAACTCCCCATCAGGATCGGCCGGATGAAGCCGAGCACGAGGTAGAGCCAGATGGCCGCCGCGAACGCCCAGGCGATGTGGGTGCCCATACCGAGTGCCCTGGCCCGCTGATAGGTCCGCACCCACCACAGGATGATCGACGTGGTGAGGAAGAAGCCGGCCATCAGCCACCAGCCGCCTTCGCGAAGCGGCGGCAAGATCCTGAGCCCGTAGATCGGCGGCGGCGGCTCGAGCGCGAGCCACGGCAGCAGCCGGATGAACTGGACGGGGTTCCAGTTCACGGAGGCCCACATGTTGAGCCCGATGATCTCGATGGCGATGAAGCCGCAAACGAGCGAAAGCACGCCGGTGTAGCCGAGATAGATCGGGCCGACCTGCGCGTCGCCGATCAGGCCCAGAAAGTGGCTGAAACCGGGCTTGCCTTGCCGCGCCCCCGTGCCGGCGCTGGGGACCCCCGCGTAGGCGGGCGCCCGGACCTGGACCTGCGTGAAGATATTCTGATATTCGGCCATGACCATCTCCCCACGGTCTAGTTCCAGATCGGCAGGTTGAGCCAGAAGCCCCACCATTCCGGCCAGCCGCGCGCCCAGAAGGGGCCGCTGATGATGATGCACACCGCGCTCCAGAACCCCGCCGAGAGGGCCAGGAACAAGCCGAGCCGATGGATCCCGAGGGTGCCGATCGAGTATCCCATCAGGTCGCGGGCGATGGTATTCTCGTGCTCCGCCGTCTTTACGGTCTTGCCCTTGCCGGGATTGACCGCCGAGAGCACCAACGCGCCATGCAGGGAGAGCGCGAACGTCGTCGTGAAGAAGAACGTCACGGCCAGCATGTGCGCCGGATTGTAATGGAAGTGCAGGTACTGATAGCCGGTGTTCGATACCCAATCGAGGTGGCTCATGATGCCGTAGGGGAATCCGTTGCCCCAGGCGCCGAGCAGCACCGGGCGGATCACTTCCAGCGAGAAATAGGCGAAGATCGCCACGCCGAACGCGAAGGGGACGTGGTAGCCGATGGCGAGCTTCCGGCAGATTTCGACCTCCCGCAGCCCCCAGGACACAAAGGATCCCAGCGCGCAAACCGTGATCACCTGCCACAGCCCGCCTTCCCTGAGCGGCGCGAACGACAAACCGTAGCGGAGATCCGGGGGCGCGATGTTGATCTGCCAGACGTTCCAGGTCGGCCCCAGCGCCGCGCCCCAAACGATGAGCGCGGTTCCGAGCGCGGCGAAGAAGGCCGTCGTCACGCCGAAGAAGCCGACGTAGAAAGGACCGATCCAGAAGTCGAAAAGATCGCCCCCGACCAGGGTGCCGCCGCGAACGCGGTATTTTCTTTCAAAGCTGAGCAGAGCCATCGACATGTCCCCGATTGGTTCGGGCCGAAGCGGAACGTGTCCCGCCCGGTCCGCGCGACCGACGAGGCCTGCCCGAGGGCGGAGCCCCGTCCGCTGTTGCGTGCGACCCGCGCTATTTCGTCGGGGCCGGAGCCGGGATCGGCGTCATCTGCGCCCCCGGATAGTGTGCCCGCGGCCCTTCGAGCCAGTTGAACCGGTCGGTGCTGAGCAGGATGAAATGGATCAGCAGCGCCAAACCGAACAGGAACGTCGCCAGGGCGATCAATGTCCTGCGCGGGTCGAAAAGCATCCACATGCGCCACATCGTGACCTCCTTTATGCCAGATGCGAAACGACGGCGTGCACGCCATCCATGAGCGAAGAATATCCGTTCGGGCCGGGCAGCCAAGGCCGCCAGTTCCACGCCAGGATGTGCGCGATGATCGCAATCACCGTGAACACGATGAAGCTCGTCATGAACAGCTTGTGGAATTCTTTCGCTTCCGGCTCGGAAAGGCCGGCAGGCTCGTCTGGTATTCTATCGGAATGTAGCGGTTGCATAGTCATTGAGGGTCTCCGAAAGGAAGATCTTCGATCTTCCAGGCTTCACACTGCGTCGCCGGGCCACCGTTCGAAGCGACCCGTGCGACCTCCTCTTCGCCCGCCGCGAGCGGGCGAAAGCGCGCATCCGCTCATCCCATGAAGGCGAAGGCCAGGCTGCTGATGACCGTCGCTTTCGCCTCGGCGAAGAGCGAGATGCTTCCGGCGATCCGCTCCCCGCCGAACAGCGACCGGAAAAGCCCGATGACGAGCGCCGCCGGGAGGAAGATCGCGAAGGTCGCGGCGTAAAGCAGGCGGTATTCCTGTTCGTCGGTCAGCGCTTCGAGAGCGCGGCTGCTCTTCTGAATCAGGGTCATGGCCTTGTTCCCCAGTGATCGACGAACCGACGGCGCGTCACGCCGCGTGGGCTTTGGACAAGCGTGAAAGCGAGGACGCGGCCTGCGCCGCCGTAACGGTGCCGCGACCGGCGAGGCGGGCGTCCGCCTCGATGGTTTCGCGGGTCCGCTTCGCCTCGGAAATGCGTGTGAGGAAGGGAGCCGTCTCGAGGTGCCGGTCGAGCATGGCTTGCGCGTCGGGATGCCACACGAGGGCATCGGCCTGCCGCAGCCGACCCGGCGTGGCATCGATCTTGTCGAGTTCGGTCCCGAGCGGGAGGATGTGGAACAGCGCGTCGAACAGCGCGTTGCAGAATTCCTGGACGATGTAGGTCGCCCCGGCGTAGCCCATGAAGGGCGTTCCCGTGTGGCGGCGGATGACGGCGCCCGGGAACGAGGCCGGGATGAAGACGTTGCGGCTCCCGAGTTCGGCCGCGTACATCCGCTCGTTGAAGGACCCGTAGAGGACGAGGGGCGGGCTCGTGCGGAGCAGTTCGCGCACGGCGCCGTTGTCGGGCTTCTCCCCCGGCTTGCGGGCGACCGCGAACGTGCAGGGGATGCCCATCTCGCCTTCGAGGAAGCGCCGCAGGCCCCGTGCGTAGGTCTCGGTCGCGACGACGCCGAACGAGGCGGTCGCGAAGAAATCCTGGGTCACGCTGCGCCACAGGTCCCAGATCGGCTTGATGGTCGTGTGCTTTTCCTTCTCGATGAAGGGTTCGGGGTCGACGCCGGCGAGCGCCCCCAAGGCACGCAGGAACTCCGTCGTCGAGAAGATCCCGATCGGCGCCAGCAGGTAGGGGCGGTCGAGGTCCTCGCAGAGCTTGCGGCCGAACTCGCGATACATGCAGACGTTGACGTCGGCGTCGGCCAGGCGCGGCACGTCCTCGATGTGGGCGCCGAGCGGGAACACGAGCTCGACGGCACAGCCGATGCCCTCGACGAGGCGCCGGATCTCCGCCACGTCCGACGGCATGTTGAAGGTGCCGAAGATCGGCCCGATGATGTTGACCCTGGGCTTCGCGCCCTCGGGCCGCGGCGCCTTTCGCCGGGCCTTGGCCTTCTTGGCGCCGAACTCGGACCACAGCCAGTAGATCGCCCGGTCGGCGCTCTGCCACTGGTCCTCGTCGATCGTGCGCGGCAGGAAGCGCATCAAATTCGAGCCTTCGGGGGTGACGCCGCCCCCGATCATCTCGGCGATGCTGCCCGTCACCACGACCGCGGGCAGGTCCGGGTCCTGCGTCGCGCTGGCGCGGCGCAGGGCGCCCTCGGTTCCGCTCATCGAGAGTTCGTCCTCGCTGAGTCCGGTGACGACGATCGGGAGTTCGTGCGGCGGCAGGGCGTCGGTGTAGTGCAGGACCGCCGTCACGGGCAGGTTCTCGCAGCCGACCGGACCGTCGATCACCACCCGCAGCCCGCGGATCGCCGTGAAGGCGTAGACGGCGCCCCAGTATCCCCCCGCGCGATCGTGATCGAGAACCAGCATGGCTCAGGTCCCCACCGGGATGTGGGCCTCGGCGCGGGCCTTCGATTCGCGCATCTTGCGGAACCGGTCCTTGGCGCCGGGATGCGGTTCCGGCACGCCGGCCGAGCCGTAGCCGGCGGCGTCTCCCGCGCCGACGCGGTCGAAGAACGACACCATGCGGGCGAAGCGCTCCCGACCGGCCGTCTGGGTCGCCACGATCCGGGCGATCGCGCCGACGCCCGCGGGGCCGAACAGCGGCCGGGCCGAGACCATGTTGGTGAAGTAGATCGCCGGGATGCCGAGCTCCTTCGCCTTCTGCACCAGCGGGGTCGTGCCGATGGCGAGATCGGGCCGCACCTCGCGCATGGCCGCCATGTCGTGCTCCAGCGAGGCGCGAAATTGGACGTGCGCGCCGCGCGCGCCGAGCCATTCGCGATCGGCGTCGCTCCACTCGGTCCGCGGGCAGGCGGTTCCCACATAGGGAACCTCGGCGCCCGCTTCGATCAGCAGGCGCGCGACCAGAAGCTCGGAACCCTCGTAGCCGGCGACCGTTATGCGGGCCTTGATCGGGTTGGCGTCGAGCGCGGCACGGATCTGCCTCGAAGCCTGCGCCTTCGCGGCGTCGATCGCCGACGCGCCGGCTCCGGCCGACGCCCCGACGGCGTCGAGCCAGGCCGCCGTGCCTTCGAGCCCGACCGGCCCCGATCCCACGACCGGGCGGCCGGCGGCACGGAATTCGCGGACGGTCGCCACGTAATAGGGGTGGAGGGCGGCCGCGACCGTGCAATCGAGCGCGCCGTAGAGGTCGCGCCATTCGCGCGCCGGGAGCTGGGGTCCGACGGCGAGGCCCATCGGCGCCAGGAGGGCACCGATGCCGACCGGGTCGGCCGGGAACAGTTCGCCGATCAGGCTCACGGTCCGGCCGCGCTCCACCGTCTGCCGGGGGCGCTGCACCGGCCCCTGCTCGGCTTCGCGCCGCGCGTAGCGCAGCATGGCGGCGGCCAGCACGTCCTTGGCCTCGGCATGGGTCGGCACGCCGAAGCCCGGGACGTCGATGCCGATGACGCGGACGCCGTCGATCTCCCGCGGCAGCCTGTCGAGCGGAACGCCCGAGGCGGTGGGCACGCAAAGATTGATGACCACGACGGCATCGTAGTGTTCGGGTTTGGCGGTTGCGACGACGGCGTCGCGGATGTCCTCGTAGAGCCGGCCGGTGACGAGCGATTCCGAATTGAACGGCACGTAGCCGACGCTCCGCCGCGCGCCGTAGAAGTGCGACGTGAAGGTCAGGCCGTAGACGCAGCAGGCGGAGCCCGACAGGATGGTCGCGGTGCGGCGCATGCGAAGGCCCACGCGCAGCGCGCCGAACGCCGGGCACATCGACTGCGGCTGATCGTGCGGGCCGCGCGGGTAGTCGGCCGCGAGCTTGGCCATCGCGTCGGTCTTGCCGGCCGCCTTGGCGGCGGCGAGCATCGTCTCCCCGCCGCCGTGGCAGCCGCCACCCGACGCGGAGGCGTCGAGGGAGCGGGGCGTCGGGTTCGGCAGGTCGGGATCGCGGGGCGGCGTCATGGCGTCGGCCCTCACGCGTCTTCGTAGACGACTTCGAGGGACGGCTTCTCGACGATGGTCTTCCCGCACATGTCCTCGATCGTCGCCGGCACCAGGACCACGCCGCGGCCGACCGCGTCCCCCTTGAACAGGCCGAGCAGCGCGTCGTGGGACAGCGGCGCGGGGCGGATCGGCGGCGCCTCGGCCACCTGCTGCCCCAGCGCTTCGAAGACGGACGCCCAGGCGCCGCCCGGGGTGCCGATGATCTCGTAGTTCGCGCTCTTGCGGCGGATGTCCTCGTTGGCCGGGATGGCGGCCAGGACCGGAATGCCGACGGCGGCCGCGAAGGCCTGCGCCTCGCCCGTCCCGTCGTCCTTGTTGATCACCAGACCCGCGACGCCGACGTTGCCGCCCATCTTGCGGAAGTATTCGACCGCCGAGCAGACGTTGTTGGCGACGTAGAGCGATTGCAGGTCGTTCGAGCCGACGACGATGACCTTCTGGCACATGTCGCGCGCGATCGGCAGGCCGAAGC